>CAKPRO010000006.1 GCA_934182615.1 uncultured Bacilli bacterium
ATTATTTTTATTTATACTTAAGTTAGATTTTAGATATAAAGTTGGTAATAAATAACCCCCCCCCATTTTCTACAAACGAATGTATGTTACTGGTTAAGTTCATATCTATTACCTCCTCTCAATCATGATTTGCAAATTAATTAAGATCGAAAACTCTCGAATTATTTGGGATCTCAATTACAAATCAATATCTCTCTTACTTACAAATAAATAATACCATAAATTAAATAGATATTCAAGTACTTTAATTTAATTTTAATACTTTTGTTTTATTTAAAGTATAACTATCGTCATAATGATATCCTTCTAAAGATAATATATCCATAATAGTATCATTATCTTTATATTGTTCTAATAACTCATTTATTTCTTGTTTAGATAAATTATCTAAAGGAACCATAAAAGTATCGTCATTATAAATAGCTCCACTTATACCTAAAGAAGTACGATAAAGTATTGTCTGATAACTACCATCTTTGTTGCAGACAATTGATACACTACTTGAAGATACATCACTATCACTAATTGTTACAGTATCTCTAAAACTATATTGTATAGAACCACATGAAACATTTTCTACTTTATCTTCAGTACTACCCTTTAATAAAAGATATTTAGGTATACTATCTACATCTATATTTTTATTATTATCATCTACAATAAAATCTTTATTATTCATTCTATTTACATAACAATCTCTTAATTTTAATACAAATAATTCATCATTTATATATTCTTTCTTACCAGTAGTTAAAACATTTGAAGTCCTTTGATTAATAACATTACCTTTCTTAATATGTTTAATAGCTAATACATCATATTTATTAATACCAGCTTCTATTTCATATGTATAATTGTTATTAGCAGTCATATAGTCTCCAACTACATTAATTTCTGTTAATATATATTTCCCTTTATCTAATCCTTTTATTCTATGTGGTTCATTAGAACTAGTCCATTGATCTACTAAATTATTCTTACTATCTCTAAGTTCAAACATAATACCACTTAATTTATTATCATTATAATCTTCTGCCCAAACATCACAAAACCATTCGTCAGTAAAATATACTTTTAAATTATTATCCCTTTCTAAAACATCATAATATCCATTTGTCTCTCCCTGTGTATCTATCTTTCTTTTACCACATCCTGTTAATCCAAATGAAGTTATTCCTATACTAGAAGCTAGGGCTAATGCCACTAATCTTCTTCTTATTTCCTCATATTTTTTTAAATTTTTATTCATTTTTACCACCCTTTCTTTCTACTAAATTTCATTTAGCCAATTAATTGTAGTACAAAAACATATGATTGTCAACCTAAAATGATAAATATTTAACTATTTTTCGATATTTTTTTATTTTATCTATTTATATCTAACATCTTAATTAATTTATAATTAAAACTAGCTACTGGTCTACTTCCTTTTTGAATATCTCCAGCTAATCCATTCTTACTAGTCCATATCCCATTACTATTTAATCTACTAAAATGATAATCTAATAAACTACCCTTTCTATATAAAAAATCATATTCTTGATATACTGCTACTTTATACATATGATCACTATCTAATCGTTCATTATATTTAATACCTATAACATCCAGATCACTATATAAAGCTTCTAATAAAGTATCTTCAGTATTAATATCACTTATATTACTAAAACATCCTGGTTCAAAATAAAAACCATTACTATCAAAATATTTAAATGCATAATCAAAATAATCTGGTAAATCATATCTAAAGGCATATGAATAACAATTATTATTCCTATTATTCATATAATATTTATAATCTTTATTATAACTAGGAATCTTACTAATCATACTCTGTCTAACTCTTAAATATTTAATATATAACTCTAACAATTCATTATATTTAAGTCTATTATTAATAACTTCTAATCTAATTCTATCTATATCATTCATTCTAATCCCCTATCAAATTCAATATAACATACATACCAAAGTAAGTCAACCATCAAATACCCCTCACTTATATATAATAAATATGTATATATCTTAGATTAAGACTAATTCTTAGGCTTAATCTAACACTAATAAGACTTACATAGTAAGGCTTATAGTGAAAAAAAGAAAGAACTTAATCTTTCTTAATATCTTCTAATTTAACAGATACAATCTTACTAACACCAGACTCTTCCATTGTAATACCATATAAAATATCCGCATACTCCATCGTCTTCTTCTTATGAGTAATAATAATAAACTGCGTATTATCCCTATACTTATCTAAGTATCTACCAAAAGCCTCAACATTAGCATCATCAAGAGCAGCCTCTACCTCATCAAATAAACAGAAAGGTACTGGTCTAATATTTAGTATAGCAAATAATAACGAAATAGCAGTAAAAGTCTTCTCTCCACCCGATAATAAACTAATACTCTGTAGTTTCTTACCAGGAGGTTCAGCTTTAATCTCAATACCAGTCTCTAATATATTATCAGGATCAGTAAGTGATAACTCAGCCTTACCACCCTTAAATAACTCTCTATAAACATTCTTAAATTCAACTTTAACTTTCTCAAAAGTCTCCAAGAACTTATCTTTCATAACCATATCCATCTCTTTAATAATATCATATAAAGTATTCTCAGCATTAACTAAATCTTCCTTCTGACCATTTAAAAAATCAAATCTCTCTTTAGCCTTCTCATACTCTTCAGGAGCATCCAAATTAACATTACCAAGAATACTAATATTATCTTTTAACTTAAGTACTTCCCTTTTAGCAGTATCAATATCCATATCTAACTTATAATTCTCACTAGCAAATTCATAAGTCATATTATAATCATTAGTAAGATTCTCTAATAAACTATCTAACTTAACATCAATCCTATTAGTCATAATATTAAGATTATTAAGTTCTCTCTCTTTCTTACTAGTAAGACTATTACTATGACTTCTAGTCTCCTCTAACTCATTAATACTATCATTATATTTATTCTCACTTTCTTTAAGTAAAGCAATATTCTTACTCAAATTAGATATTTCTTCCTTAACACTATATAAAGAATTAATTAAATTATCTTCCGCACTCTCATTATTAGATATATTAGTCAAATCCCTAAGTTCTTTCTCTTTCTCTTCTAAAACATTAGTACTACTAGTAATACCACTAGTAATAGCCTCTTTCTTACTAAAATATTCCACTCTTTCTTCTTTATATTTATATAAAGAACTATTTAAAGAATTAATCTCTTTATCAATATTATCAACTTCTCTAAGTAATTCCTTATTCTTACTACTAAGAATATTCTTCTTCTTCTCTTCCTCTTCTATCTCATATTTAATAGATATTGGACTAACACTCTTTACCTGACTACCACCAGTTAAAGAGCCTCCTACATTAATAACTTGTCCATCTAAAGTAACAATCTTATATCTCTTATTAATTTTACTACTAATAATATTAGCCATCTCAATAGAATCCACTACAATAATATTACCTAAAACATTACTAATAATATTACTATATTTATTATCATAACTAACTAAATCAGCTGCTATACCTATATAACCATCTTCATTACTAATACTATTAATCGTATTATCATCAATATATCTACCAGTAATAACTGATAATGGATAAAAAGTAGCCCTACCTAAATTATTATTCTTTAAGTAATATATTAATTCTTTAGCAGTATTCGGAGTATCAACGACTAAATAAGAAGATGCTCCTCCAAGAGCAGTATTAATACATACACTATATTTAGAAGGTACTTCAATTAAAGAAGATATAACATTATGAATACCATTAAACTTAGGATTATCTAAAATACTCTTAATCTGTTTAGGTACTGATAAATTATTATTAAGATTATTCTCTAAATAATCAATTTTATAAGTACTACTATCAATATCTCTATTATTCTTAACAATATTATTATTAATATTATTCTTTCTAACTATTAAATTATCTATCTTACTTTTATATTCATTAATATTATTATTAATATTACTAATCTTATTATCTAATACTTCAATATTATTATTATAATTAGTAAGTTTATTCTTAATACTAAGAATATCTTCTTTTAAAGTAATAATATTATTACTAATAAGAGATTCCTCTCCCTTATATTTATTTCTCTCTTGTAATAATCTAATATCCGAAGTAATCTTCTCTTCCTTCTTAGATAAATCTATTAATAATACTTGACTCTTATTAATATTATCTCTTACTTCTTTTAACTTATCTTTATATTTAAGTATATCAATATCATAAGTACTACTATCAGTAGATACCTTAGTAATTTCATTCTCTAACTCTTCTATTCTTTTCTTACCTTCTTGATATTCAAAGTTTAAGTCTTTAATCTCTTTAGCAATAACAGCTACTTCAATATTAGATAACCTATCTTTATATTCAATATATTTCTTAGCCTTCTTACTTGCTTCTTCTAGAGGTATAATATTACTATTTAATTCATTAATAATATCATTAACCCTATTAAGATTCTGATTAGTCTTATCTAATTTTCTAATTGCTTCTTCTTTTCTTCTCTTGTATTTTAAAACTCCTGCTGCTTCTTCAAATATTATTCTTCGATCTTCTGGCTTATTAGATAATATTTCATCTATCTTACCCTGACTTATAATATTAAAACTCTCTTTAGCAGTACCACTATCAGTTAAAAGTTCAGTAATATCTTTTAATCTTACTCTTTCATTATTAATATAGTATTCATTTTCTCCTGTTCGAAAAGCCATTCTCTTTATTGATACTTCATTAAAATCTATTGGAAGACTTCTATCAGTATTATCAAATACTAAAGTAACTGAAGCACTATTAAGAGCTCTTCTACTATCACTACCAGAGAATATTACATCTAATGAATTATCTCCTCTAAGACTCTTCATAGATTGTTCTCCTAGTACCCATCTTACAGCATCTACTATATTAGATTTCCCTGATCCATTAGGTCCTACTATACCATTAATATTTTTACCAAATTCAATCGAAGTTTTATCTGCAAAAGACTTAAATCCATATGCTTTTATTTCTTTTAAATACATATACTTCACATCCTACTTCTTTATTTTATCAAATTTTATAATAAAAATCTAGTTAATTTATTATATTTATATATTTATTACCCTTTCAGCCTTATATAAAATAAGTCTTCTAGGGTATGAGTAAGCCTCTTAAAGAGAGTCTTCCTCATAACAATTCACAGTAGAGTATAAGAAAAAGTACTCTATATGTTAGAGTACAAATTTTGTATTAAATTAAAATTATGATTTTTATAATTTAAATTATATATTTTTTTAACTAATGTTTTTGGCTTATCTACTAATTTTTCTTTTAATATTTTTTATTCTAAATACTATTTTTCATCTTTTCCTAACTTAATAATTAAATTTCATTTGATAATTTTTCAATTAAAGTATCTTTATTATAAACTTCTACTGTTCTTCTTAATATTAAATCAATTTGTTCTTTTTTATTCATTTTCTTTTCCTCCTCTAATAATAAAACCGCAATAACTCTATACATAAGGACGAATTATCGCGGTACCACCTTAATTTATGATTAATAATCATACACTCAAAAGTTATAAAGTAACTAACTAATAAATTCATAATGTGTAATTCAGTTATATTATATGTTTAATTTTACCATCCTTAAACTCTCTAAAATATAAATAATACAACCTACTTCTTCATTAATCATCGTTTATTTATCATATAACCATCATTTTTATATTTTTTAATCTTGTTAACTTTTATTTACTACCCAAATTCAAATATTCTTCTTTCGTTATCTCGTAGCAGTAACAATCTACTTCTTCAGTTAAAATAGTATACTTAACTTTTTTAATTTTATTAGTTCTATGAAAGCCTAACTTTTCAATCACTTTCCAAGATGCTATGTTATCAGTAGCAACACAAGTTTCTATTTTATCAATTTGTACTTCTTTAAACATATAATCAAGTACTGCCTTAGCAACCTCACTACCATATCCCATACCATGATAATTAGAATCTAAAAACCAACCAACATCTCTTATATTATCACTATTTTCATTACCAAATTCATCATGACTTTTTTGGCAACTAGCCTGACCAATACATTTATTTTCTGATTTTAATATTATTGACCATTGAAATACATCTTCATTATTTGCTTTTTCTAATTTTTTATATTGCCATACCTTTTCTTTTTCCCAATCATAATTAAATTTTCCTACAAGATAATTTTTTGCTACTTTCTTATCACATAAAATACCCCAAATAACTTTTAAATCTTCTTCTTTAGTAGGTCTTAAAAGTAACCTATCTGTTTCTAACACTTTAGATCCTAAATATTTCATTTTTCTTACCTCTTTTCTTTATTTATTAATTTTTTATTTTGATAGCATTATCTATTATTTTCGGTTACTGTTATCACTTGCATATTACCATTATTAAATACTATATATTCTTTATCTCCTATTAATTCTATATCATTACTATCTATAAAGATAGTATCTTCTTCAGGTAAATAAATTACTTTTTTTCTATAGAATATTCTTTTAAATAATTTATATTATTTTTTGTTTTAATAATATTATCATTATAATGACAAAGTAATGAATATCCAGATAAAACATCAAAACCACTTGTATCTTTTAAACCAATAATACTATTATCATCTTCATATTTACAAATATCTATATCTTTACCAAATATAATTGCACCAGCACTTCCACCAAATACAACACCATCATTTATTATCTAATCACCAATATAAAACCTATTCTTATCATTATTTAAAGTAATCTTATCTAAATAGTCAATTCTATCTTTAACAGAAACTCCTCTTAAATTATTCTCAACATCCTCAAATTCAGTAGTAGTACTATCTCTATTATAAATATATTTATCGGTATCATTATACTCATATTTTTCAATATCTTCATCTAAGAATCTATGACAATCATCATGAATAAAGAATATACCTTCTTTTATCTTTTTCGCAGGACTTCCACCATATATAGTATTTGAATTATATCTCTTATTAGTTATTAAACTTTTAGCTCCAATAACTGCTCCCGATCCTACCATAGCATTCTTTAATACCATTATTCCTTGACCAATCCAAACATGATCACCAATAAAAATACTTTTACTTTGATTTATTCTTTTCTTAGTATTAATATCATATATTATATGTGGATCTGCACTTCTAAAACAACATTCAGGAGCTATCATACAATTTTTACCAATAAACAAATTAGTTTGTTCAGATATAACTATCTTAACTCCTTTATTTATCCAAATATTCTTTCCAAAGTAAATAGTGGAATTATTATATAGTTTTATATCTACAGTTATTTTTTCTGATGTTTTACATAAATATACTAGTGAATTATCCCCTCTAAATTCTATACTAGAATTAACTAAAGTTATTTCATCATTAATATATAAAACATTATTACTACCTATAAACTTTACTTTAGAATTATCTAAATTAACATTACCTATTATTTTATTATTATTTTCATCTACTATTTCTTTCATGATTTCCTCCTTTTCCACTTCAGTCTGTAGTCTTCCGTGGTATGATAGAGCCTCTATAATAGTCTCTATCATAATATTTTATTCCATTACACCATTCTCTATAAAATAATGTTTACCTACAAAATCTATATCATTATCTTTTACCCTAATAAAAGATTCATTAGGTAATCCTATTATTCTAGTATATTTACTAACTTCAAATACTTCATCCATATATTCTTTATTATCAATATCAAAGTGAGGATATATATTTAAATCAATAAAACCAAGTCCTTGATAATCTACTAATTCATAATTCTTAAAATCATCTTTATATATTACTCTATCTGTTTGATTCATAGCACCAGCACTAGTGCCAATTGTAATACCATTTCTATCCCTTAATATATTAAATAAATTATATTCTATAATAGATTTCATTTCTAATTCAGGACTACCACCCATTAAATAAACTATATCTGTTTTTTCTATATATTTATAAACATCTTCTTTAGATACTCTATTATCTATTAAATGTACTTCTTTAAAATTAATATCTATATTTTTAAATACATTAATAATTTCTTTAACCTGAGTATCATTTCTTTCATATTCATCAAATAAACTAGCTATAAAAGTAATAGACATATTATTCTTTATATCCTCTTTTATATATTTCTTTTGATTATCATTAAACCCTTTATCCCTATCTATTCTACTAAACATATAATTAATTTTCATACTTACCTCCATTTATAATATAATTTTATCATGATATGTCATATAAGTAAATGTTTTATAATTTATTTAAAATAATCATCACGAGTAATAGAATAACTAATTAAATCTACTTGTTTTTTAGTAACTTTATCATATACTCTTTTTCTAAGAATACCATCATACTTCATTCCTACTTTTTCTAATACTTTTCCGCTAGCAGAGTTTCCTTCTACATAATAAGCATATATAGTTTCCACCCCTACTTCTTCGAAAAAGAACTTTATTATTCTAGTTAAAGCCTCAGTACCATATCCTTTATTCCAAAAGTTTCTTCCGTAGCAGTGTCCTATTTCTACAGTATTATTATTAACATCAATATCTACTGCTCCAATTGTTCCAATAGGAACCCTTTCTTCTTTTGGTATTACCATCCAGTTATAAAAATTATCTTCTTTATAACTATTCTCTAAATAATTAAGAAATTTTATCGTATCTTCTTCTTTTTCATAAGCATCCCATCTTAAATACTTAGTTACCTCTTTATCATTAGCCCAATTATTAAACATAGCATTAGAATCACTAATACTTGCTTTTCTAAATAGAAGCCTATTTGATTTTAACTCTACTGTTCCTATATTCTTCATATTAATCTTCTACTTTTCTTTCTTCAATTTTACCATTTTTTACTACAAAATAATTGTTAATATAATAAGTACCACTATCTTTTATTACTATACAAGAATCATTAGGTAAACCTATTATTTTATATTTATAAGAACTATCAATTATTTCATTTACTTGCTTTCTATTATTAATATCAAAATGAGGATCAATAGTTATATCAGTAAAACCTAATCCTTCATAAAAGAATGTCTTATCATAATCATCATCTTTAGAATAATACCCTATCTTACCTAAGTTCATACTACCCGCAGATATTCCAAGTAATATTTTATCTTTAAATAATTCTTTATAATCTATTCTTTTAATTATATCTAATTGTATTAAAGGATTACCTCCAAATAAATATATAATATCTACTTTCTTTATTATATTTATCATATCGTCAACAGAAGCCCTTCCATCTATTAAATAAAATTCTTTAATACTATTAAACATACTTCTTATACCAATTTTATCACTAGTACCATCTATTAAAGTATCATTCTTACTATAATCATCACTAGCACATATAACAGCCATCCTATTATATCTATCCAATTCTTTATTTATAACTTCCTTTATTCTAATATTAAACCCTTTTACTTTATCATAGCCACTAAATAATATTATCATAACATCACCTACTTTTTCTTACATTTATTTAAAACTATTAATGGTATCTTCATCTCATCTTCAGTTAAACCAGCATGAGTTGACTTATGAATATGACCAACATTCCTATATTTAAAATATTTATTACTATAGGCTAAAGCAAAATAATCTCCTAGTGAATCTCTAAAATATTTATGTTCAGTACCATTACCTAATAACTTACTATTAATAAGTTCTTCTTTAGTCATTAATACAAAATAATTACTAAAGTATTTATTAAATAGATAAACAAATTCTTCCTCTCTACCATCTTTTATTTTAAAACTACATAGTCTTCCTTCAAAAGACGTATCTCCAGCAAGAGTATCAAATATATCTTTATAATCTTCTAATATAATAGTATCACAATTAATATGACCATGATCCGCTACTACAATAAGTAATGTATCATCAGATATAGTATTATATAATTCTTCTACTTTTTTATTAATCAACTCAAAATAATCTCTAGTCTCTTTACTATCAGTACCAGTAATATGCATAGTAGTATCTGGTTCAGGATTATATACATAAATATAATTTTTATCTTTAACATTTAAACTACTTTTAATTTTATTTATCATATCATCAATATCTTCATATTTATTTTCATTAAATGAAGCAATTAATTTAGCATAATGTTTTCCATCTTCATTTATTAATTCACAAATATCTTTATATGGAAAATATTTTCTAGCTAGTGATACACTATCAGCATCTATATCAGTATCTTTAATTTTATTAGTAAACATTGTTACTATTTTATCCTCTTTTTTAAAATATAAATCCCAAGCAAGCCATCCATGTTCCACTGGTGTAAGACCAGTAAGCATTGATGTAGTTGAAGCAGTTGTAGTCGCTGGTACTACTGAAGATATTTCTTTTAACATATTTCTATAAAGAAAACTATTTTCTCCTAATAATTTTTTTATTAATCTTGATCCCATTCCATCAAATAATATAACTACTACATTTTTTGGTTTATATTCTTCTAATATTTTGTCAATATCACTTAAAGTATTATGATAGACATCAAGTTCAAAATATCTCCTAATACTAGATGCTAAACTAACAATACTATTATCATATTCTGGTAATATAAACTTATCCATTTTATCCACTTCCTTTATTTTATTAATATCATATATAGAAAAAACCGAAGACAACTATTCCATATAAGAATAGTGACTCCGGATTTTATTAATTATAAAATACGTGTAGGCTTTACCCCGAGATAGCTCTATATATCTCCTCACTTGTTATAAATATATAATTTATTTTATATTTTGTCAATCATTTATTAAACTTTTGTAAATTATTTAATAATTTCTTTAGTGTATTATAATATTCTCATATAAGTCCTAACATTTACAACCGAGATCATTTATTGCTCGCACCACCCGGAAGCGATTAACATTTCACAACTAGGATCATTTATTGCTCGCACCACCTAGAAGCGATTAACATTTATATTAAAGTATTCTTCTAAATACTTCTTAAAATATATTTTATCATAGAGACTACAGGCTCTATGATACCTAATGAAGACTTAAGATTAACTTAAGGCTTCATAGGCAATTATGAATTTAAAGATTCAGTCTCATAAAGATTTCTATATATCTTACAACTATTTAATAATTCCTTATGTGTGCCCGTTGCTATTACCTTACCACCATCAACAACATGAATAATATCAGCATCCATAATCGTAGATAATCTATGAGCCACTATTACAATAGTATGATCATTAACTAAATTATCAATAGTCTTCTTAATATAATCTTGAGAATTATTATCTAAAGCTGAAGTAGCTTCATCAAATAAAATCACTTCACTACCCTTAGATAAAGTTCTAGCAATAGATAGTCTTTGTTTTTGACCACCAGATAAATTAATACCAGACTCTCCTAATACAGTATCATACCCTTTAGGTAAAGACATAATATAATCATCTAAATAAGCCATCTTAGAATATTCTCTTATCTTCTTAAGAGATATATTCTTATTAATTAATTTAAAATTTTCTTTAATAGTTCTATTAAAAACAAAAGGTTCCTGTCTAATTATTGATATATGTTTTCTTAATTCATCTTCACTTAAGTCTTTAATATTAATACCATCTAACAATATCTCCCCACTAGTAGTATCAAATATTCTAGTAATTAAGTTAAATAAAGTACTCTTACCCTGACCAGAAGCTCCTACTACAGCAATCTTCTTATTAGGTTCAATCTTTAAACTAAAATTATTTAATATATTACCCTCATCAGGATAATTAAAATTAACATCTTTAAATTCAATTACCCCTTTAACATTAACTAACTTCTTATTGCCAAACTCTTCATCTTTATATAATCTATTCTCTAATATATCATTTACTCTTGATATAGATACACTAACCTTCTGATATGTCTGAGTTAAGTCATTAATATTCTCTATTAACCAAGTAAACCTATATACATAATAAGTCATAGCAATAAAAAAAGTTAAACTAATCATCTTATAATATAATAATATAACACAAGTAGCAAATACTCCGCATTCTAATATAGATTTTAATAATCTAGTCTTTATATTAAAACTCTTCTGAATATCAATCTCTTTACTAGATTTATTATATATATCCTTAATAATACTAGTCATATCACTAATTAAATTATTTTTAATACCTAATGTTTTAATTTCTCTTATACCTCTAATAGACTCCGTAGTTAAAGAAGTAAACTTATCTTGCTCTTTTCTTCTCTCTTTATGTATATCTTTAAGTAATGGATTATATTTCTTTAATATTAAGAATAATATTGAAACTATAAGTAGTATTTCTACTCCTACTATCCAAGAATTGATAAAAATATAGATTATGACAATTATTGATGCCACTAGTGATGATATCATATTAAGTAATCTACCAAAAGCAAAACTTAAAGTATCAGCATCACTTGTTATTCTGTTTATTATTTCTCCTGATGACATCTTTTCATAAGCAACTGAGGGTAAACATAATGCTTTCTTATAAGTATAAAATCCTAACTTTCTAGTTAACTTACTCTCTTCTTTATATAATATAGAATTAGCATAATGTAGTACTATTCCATCCATTGTTATTTCTAATACAAAATATATTCCTAGGAATATTAAGGCATTCTTTATATCAAGTATAGTAATAAACTCTACTACTTTACCATTTAGGTAACCAGTAAAGACCTCACATATTCCAGATATAAATATTATGATACTTGCAAATATAAGTTTACTTAAATCTTCTTTAACTAATTTTAATAGAGGTTTAAATTCTTTTATACTCTTCATATTTACACCTCCAAATAAAAGAACTACTTATTTATAAAGTAGTTCCAATTTAATATAATTAATTATTTTTACTTATTACAAAGTATGTGAAAAACATAGAAGAATCTCACTTTTCTTTAAAACTACTCTATCACTATTAAAATCTTTTAAACTTAAAGTCATCATCTTCATGATTTTCACTCCTCTCTCTTTAAATTCAAATTAAATATACCATATTATTTTATGTATGTCAACCTTTTCTTGTTACATTTATTTTTTTATATGCCACTTCAGCCTATGGTCTTCCGTGGTATGATGAAGCCTACTTTAATCTTCATCATAACATTTTTTAGTTTATCTAATAATTCTTCTAATATATTATTATCTACTATCTTAGTAATAGCAAAACACTTTTTACCTAAATCTTTAAATGAAGCACCAGAATGATATAACACTTTATTATCTATTATAACAAACCTATCATGAAATATATTAGTATTTATTATTTCTATATTACTATATTGTTTTTCATACTTATCTTTAGAAATATTATCTATATTTTCTGTATATATTTTTACTTTAACATTAATATTTCTAATAATATCAAATAATTTTTTACCAGCATAATTATCTATTATAATTATTTCTTTCTTTGCTTTAGATAATATATCTATAAGTAATGAATATGCATCATATATCTGTCCTTCATAAAAAATATGATTATTACTTTCTTTTGAAGTTAATTTATCTAGTATTAAATTAATTTTACTATCGTGTTCTAATACTAATTTGTTAATATATTTTTGTTCTATCAGTGAAGTATTTATTATCTTTTTCATTACTACGAATGCATCCATTATTGCAATTGTTATCTTCGTTGCTTCTTTACTTTTTAAGATTGTAGCAAGCATATATACACCTTGCTCGGTAAAAACTCTGGGATTTTTATACTTACCTCCATGTTTTTCTATTTTTTGGTCGAAAATTTCGACCAAAAGATTATCACTTTCGTTATCGGAAAGTTTAAAGCAATATCTTTCGGGAAACTTTTCTATATTATTTTTAACTGCTTCATTTATTCTTTTTGTTTCTACATTATAGAGTTTAGCCAAATCAGAATCTAACATTACTTTTTTACCTCTAATTTCATATATCATATTTTCTATCTTTATATTATTGCTTACCATTATATTGTTCATTATATCATCCTTTCTTTGATCTCTAAAAAGATATATCTCTTTTATCATTGTCTTATCGTTTATGATAATATAAATACATAATGATGTCAATATAAAAATACTATTTGTTAATTAACTTCTTTACATAAATATTCCTTGGACCCCTTTTAAAACTTCTACTACCAGTTAAAATAAAACCATCTTTAATTAAATTATTAATAGAATATATATTATCTGGATGAATAGTCCCAATAGCAATCTTATAACCTTTACTTTTAACATATTCATCTAGATATTTTAACATTTGATACTGAAGATTATTACCAACATACTTAGGATTAACAAACATTGGTCCATAATCAATAACTTCTTTATAATCTAAATCTAAATCAAATTTTATCATATCTTCTTCATTAGAAGGAATACTCATCATAGAACATACAAAGTCATTATTTAAATAATATAACCATATTTTGGTTCCATTATCAAGTAATTCTTTTAAATCTTCCTTAGTAAAGTCTCCTAACCACTCAGGATACTGCATATTACTTTTAGTATATTCACGATATTCTATATATTTATCTAAATTAATATTATTATCTACACACTTTAAATCTTCTAACTTCATAACATTACCTCAATTTATTTTCTTAATATCAATTAAACCTCTAGTATGATAACCATGTTTTTCGTAGAAGTTAATTCCCATTTTATTGTAGGCAAATACTTCAATAGAAATATATTCACATCCTATACTTTTAAAATACTTTTCTATCCTATTTATAAGTAAAGTACCAATACCACTACTTCTTACTTTCTTAGATACTACTAACTCTGTTACTTCACCACATTTAGGACATTTATAATCTAAATAATCATATTCATCATAACACCTTAAACATCCCATTATTAAACCTACTACTTCATCATTATCTATTGCTAGATAACATTTGCCATTATTATTTTTTATTTCTTCTAAATCTAACATAGCCATCTTATCACGATATTCAGGATGTAACTGATCTAGATTATCTTCATCAATACTAAGAATATATTCTTCTAGTTCTACTAGTAAATCTTTTACATCTTCTAAATATCTATCTTCATATTCAATTATTTTCATTATACCTCCTTTTCCACTTCAGCCAGTAGTCTTCCGTGGTATGATAAAGCCTATTCTAGTCTCTATCATAAAATCTTATTTATTATTTTTATACTTATCTTTTTATCATTAACATAATAATGAATATCATTATCATTAATATTCTTCAAATATATACTTCTTCCTATTGGACTATTTAAAGATACCTCTTTAATTTTAACATTATTATCTATCATATATTTACCAGTTAATTTAATAGTATATTCTTCGATATCATCTATATCATATATAACTTTTATTTTAAGAATATCTCCTACATCTATTATATCATCAAAATTACTTTTTTTATCTACTATTTTTAAATATTTTTCATCCTCTAACATTTTATTTATTCTTGAAGCAATCTTTCTACTTTCCCTCATTGTATCTTCAAAAGCAAAATTATCATGCCATCCATCTCCTACTGCATCAGCATAGGATTCACTTCCTATGCTGGCAATAGATAAACTTATATCTTTTAATCTATTTAATTCTTCATAATACTGATTAAATCCATCAGTATCTACTAATACATCTTTCATAAACACCTCCTATGAACCTGTACTACTATAATGTTTTAAACCTATTTTAAAAGATAGAAAACATGGTATTAAATATACTACTATTAATAATGGTGATAATAAATATAATGTATTATTAGATTTTCCTAATAAATAAAGTAAAGGATAATAATTAACTGAAGCATATGGAATAATAAAAGTAAATATAAATATAAAACCTTTTCTAAATATTCCTATTGGATACTGAGCCATTTGTTTACCACCATCAGTTAATAAATTTCTTACTTCTAAGCCATGAATAGTAATAAAACAGTATGAAGCCATTAACAAGAATATTCCAAAGAATAATATTATTGAAGATAGAAACATTGCTATTATTAATAATATATTTATAATATTCCATTCTATATTTAAATGAATTATAGCAATAAAGAATATTATTAACGATTGAATAATTCTAGCTACTTTTACAAAATCCATTTCACTACATATTACTTGATATAATACCCCTCTAGGTCTTACTAATAGTCTATCTAAAGAACCATCAATAATAAACTTTTCAAACTTATCTACTCCTCTAAAGAATGTTTCATTAAAAGCAAAGCCAAAATGAATAATAGAAAAACATAATAGTACTTCATATAAAGTAAAACCTTTAATATTATCAAATCTTTGAAATAAAGCTACTGTCATAAAATAATAAGTAAAAAATACTCCTATTTGGCTAATAAAAGTCAAGATAAATGATAGACGATATTCTAACTGTGATTTTAATTTAAGTTTCATTGATTCTATATATAACTTAACCACCTTGTATCACAGCCTTTCTAAGTGATACTCTTGATATTAAGTATCCTAATGATATTGTAATAATTATCCAAATAATAGAACCAATAATAAGGATATATCCTTCTTCTAATGGTATACTATTAGAATATATTCTAAAGGGAAAGTCTCCAATAAACCTAAAAGGAAGAAATTCCGCTATATGTTTTAACCATGTTGGAAAAAATGGTATCGGAACCGTTCCACCCATAAATATATCTGCAATTACACTATAAGCAGTCATAGACCCCTTTTCATCTAAAGTAAACATTGTTAAAATATGCATAAATAAATTTAAAGCTGTAACTAAGAATAATCCTAATACTAATGCTACTATAAATATTATAAAATTATTTATCGAATAAGGACCAGATAAATGAAATGGTTCTGGTAATGATATAGCAAGAATTATTAAAGGAACAAATCTAAGTAAAACTGCTACTAACCTTTTAGCTAGCATCTTAACATACCATTTAAAATAAAAATCTTGAGGTCTTACTAATTCATAAGCTAAATTACCATTTTTAATCATATCAAGTAATTCGTTTTCTCTATCAAAGGGATATATTAGGGCAAAAAATGATTGCTGAAGCCATAAGTAATTAACAAGTTCTTGCCAGTTCATTGGTACATTACCACCACTTTCGTAGAAGGCTAAATATACCATAATAAATATTAAAGCAAAGAATATTTGAGTACATATACCCGCTATTGCTTCCATTCGATATTGAAGATTAGTTATAAATCTTAATCTAAAATAACTTAAATATGATTTCATAATTCATAGTCCTCATATAATTTAAGTATTACATCATCAATACTTTCATTATCTATTTCAATATCTTCAATATTATATTTAGTAGTAAGTTTACTTAAGAAATTAGATATACTTATTATATTAGAATCAATTATAAAATTATAACTATCTTCCTTCTTACATTTCTTTATAACACCTTTTACTTTAATATTATCAATTTTATCCTTAGTAAATATCTTAATATTTTTATAACTACCATATTTAACTTTTAATGTTTTAATATTTCCATCATATAGTATCTTTCCATTACCAATTAAGATAATTCTCTTAGCCAGTGCTTCAATATCATTCATATCATGAGTAGTAAGAATTACTGTTACTTTATTTTCTTTATTTATCTTTTTAATAAAGTCTCTTACTATCTTTTTGGATATAGCATCTAATCCTATTGTAGGTTCATCTAAGAATAATATTTCTGGTTTATGTAGAAGAGATGATGCTATTTCACACCTCATTCTCTCTCCTAAAGAAAGCGTTCTAACCGGTTTTTTTATTATTTCTTCAATACCTAAAAGTTCTACTAAATATTTCTTTGTCTTTTGATATTCATTATTATCTATTTTATAGATATCTCTTAACAAGTCAAAAGTGTCTTCCGCTGGGATATCAAAAGCAAGCTGACTTCTTTGACCAAAGACTACTCCTATCTTAGATACATATTTTTTTCTATCTTTAATAGGATCTAAATTATTTATTTTAATGCTTCCACTAGTAGGAAGAAGTATTCCTGAAAGCATCTTAATTGTGGTACTCTTTCCGGCACCATTTGGACCAATATAACCAATTACTTCTCCTTTCTTTATTTCAAAAGATACATTTTTTACTGCTTCTACTATTTTGTATTCTCTTTTGAAAAATGATTTTAAAGCAGCTTTTAGTCCACTATTTCTTTTGGCTACTTTAAAAGTTTTTGTTATGTTATCAACTTTGATGAATGACATTTTAATATCACATCCTTTCTGACAACGCAAAAAAGCCACATATTTCAAATATGTAGTTTCATCGTGCAATTAAATATATGTTTTTTTCTTCGCAAATGTCATAATAAATATATAATATTTAAAATACTTTGTCAATGGTTTTATATTAATTTTTACTTAATAGTTTTTCTAATGGTTTAAACTCAGTAGATTCTTCTAATTTTTCTTCATAATATTTACCATCTTGGTAGAAGCCTCTCAAAGCATATGCTTCTTTAATATTATGAGCCTTTACTTCACTAGTAATTATTCTATATTCATTATCTACTATCTCAATACAAGAACAATTACTTAACATTATACCTACTTTATCTTTATTTTTTAATTCTTCTTTAGTAGATTCATATCTTCCATTTTCATCAGTATGAGGGGTAATGTAAGCATCAATAAAATTTAGACAATCTACACTACTAAAAGTTACATCATTATCACTAGTTACCGAGTCTGAATTACAAGAATTAAACCAGCACACTGCTCCAGCAGATACTCCACATAATACTTTACCATCATTATATGCATCAAGTAATAATTTATCAAATCCTGTTTTCTTCCATAAATTAATCATCTCTAAAGTATCACCGCCACCTTCATAAATAATATCAGCCCATGCTATTTTTTCCTTTACTACTTCCATATCATCTAGTTCAGTACTTTTTAAATTTCTACACCTACAGCCAAACATATCACCATATATTTTTTTCATCGTTTCAAAATAACCCTCTTCGATAGCATTATTAAATGGTTGTGCATGAACCACAAATAAATAATTAGGGTTTTCTTTACCTGTTAATCTTATTATTTCCTTATCCATAGGTTCAGTTTCATATTCACGATATTTACCATTACCTAAATATCTACCATTTTCTTTCCAAACATCAGTTAATTGTTTTCTATTTTGAATAGCTTTCATTCTCTTTGCTATCCAGTTTTCATCATAGCCTTTTGACCTATATAAATCTATAGATCTTTGCATAGCAATTGATGGATCAAATACCTCATCAATTCTCTCACTACCTAACTTAGCTAACCATTGCTTTATAGGCTCAGCATTCTTACTAGGAATAGATTCTATTATTCTAAACATTCCTTCAATATCAGTAACATCCGTCATACGATATTTACCATCAGTAGCCTTAAGTTTCAACTGTCCGATTTTTTCGGACACTTCACTTCCTTCCGAAGTTAATTGTTTCTTTAAGTCACTCCAGTATTTTCTGGGTCTAGCACTTCCAGTTAATACTTCAATAATATCAATAATACTAACATAATATTTCTCACTTTCTTTATTCCAAACAGTTCTAACTTTCTTATCATTAAATATTTTGTTAATCAAATATAATTTGTCTTTTTCCATATAACCCTCCTCTTTTCTTACATTCCCAATATAACACATATAAAATATCTAAGTCAATGAATTTTAATACATTTCTTGGTAATATTTTTACCAAAAAGAAAAAGTACTCTATGAGTACTTATTTCCTAAAATAAATTCATATACACATTCAGTTATATCAATACCATGTATATTAGAATGCTCTAACTCTACTACTTTACCACCTATCTTTTGATAAAATTCATTAGCAGTATTCTCTTTTAGACATCTAATAATAACCCTTTTATATCCATCTTTTTTAAATATGTCAAAACAATATTTAATAAGTTTAGTTCCATAACCCTTTTTCTGATTATTATCTTCTATATAGATAGAATATATTTCTTTATAGTCCTTATACTTATCTCCTCTTGCGTCTCCGTAGCAGATAAATGCCTTAACCATATTATCTTCTTCTAGAAGAGCATAATTAGAACTACCTTTCCTTATAGCATTCTTAATATTTTCTACTCTAGTATTATATTCACTTTCTTGTTTATCAAATACTTCTTTTGGGAAAACATTACTATAAGTACTTCGCCAAGAATTTAAATGTATTCTAACTATTCTTGCAGCATCACTTGTATTAGCTTCTCTAATCATCTAAATTACCATTACTAAAATATATTTCTAATCTATTATATTTACCAGTATACTTTTCTATATAATTTTTATTAGTATAATCATTTACTACCATCTTCCAAAAAGACTCTGCCACTTTAGAATTAGGTACAGCTTTAATAGTCCAATTACCTTTATACATATCAAATACTTTAATTGCTACTTCTTTACCTATTTTATTTCTTTTATAATTATTTAAAACAAATATTTCACTTATTTCATAATTATTATTTCCATTATCATCTATAAGTACAAAGCCTAATATATCTTTATCACTCTTAATAAAATAAGCATAATTATCTATAAAATATTTATCTAAATCATATTCATACTGACATATATCAGAATTAAAAGTAATAGGAAAATATAAACTTAAATCATGTAAATATAATTGTAGTAATCTTTCTAATTTATTTCTATCTTCTAATCTAACTTTTTCTAATTTAATATTATTATTCACTATATCCTCCATAATATTTTCTTTAACCTCTTCAACCTGTAGTCTTCCGAGGTATGATGAAGCCTATTCTAGTCTTCCTCATAATATTTTTTTGGTTAATGTCAATATATCATATAAAATAGCCAAAGGCAATAATATATTGTTTTTTAAAGAAAATAAGTACTATTTCAAGTACTTATCAATTATTTCAAATAATTTATCTTTGCTAATAGGTTTAAGTAAATAGCCACTAAAACCATATTTTAAATATTCTTCATTATATTCATATTCATTATTTCTAGTAAGTAAGATAACATTAGTTTTAAAGTTTCTAATATCTTTAAATTTCTTCATAACAGTTACTCCATCTAATGGATCCATAACTTCATCTAGTAATATTAAATCATATTTCTCTTTACCTCTAATTTTATCTAGTGCTTCTTTACCTAAACTAACATAATCAAGTTTAATATTAGTATCACGAATTAACTTACTAATAATCTTCTCAGTAGAAATATTATCATCTACTAAAAGTATTTTCTTTTCATCATAAAAACTTTCGTACTTATTATATTTTTCATTAGCTTCTTCTACTATCTTTTGATCAAGTACTATCTTCATAGTAGTACCATTACCATAATTACTACTAGGAATAATAGTACCACCCATTAAAGTAATTAGTTTTCTAGCAGTAAATAAATTACTCTTCATATTACTTCCATCTATTTCTTCTTTTCTTTTATAGAAGATACTATCCATCTCATCAGGAGATATTCCTACTCCCGAATCTTCAATAGTAATAATAAGTCTTGCTATATTATTCTTAATAATCGTATTAACATTAAGTTCAATATAACCTTCTTTAGTATACTTAATACTATTATCTAAAATACTAGTTAAAACATTTTTAAGTCCTAAATTATCTCCATATAAATATTCAGGTAAATCACTAGCAATATCACTTCTAAAAGTAAGACCTTTCTTACTACATTCATCACTATATAAAGTAACTATCTTTTTTAATAATAATTTAATATTATATTTATCATCATATACTTTAATACTAGCACTATCAATACTATCTACATCAAGTATCTCATTAGTCATCGTAGTAAATCTAGCAGTATTTTCTTTAATAGCCCTCAAATAATCATTAACTAAATCTTTATCTACTTTCTTATTACTCATTTCATTAATCGCAGCATCAGTATTATAATTAATATCCTTAGTAATAAGTCTAATATCATTAGTCATATTATATAAAAACATAGTCTTATCTTCATTAGCATTATCACTAATCTCTTTAGCCTTATGATATTCTTCAATCATCTTAACATCAGGATTCTCTATTGTAAAATACATAAGGAAAGTAATAAAAGCATGAATAGGAGTAGCAAGTAATAATCCCGGATTCATATATTGAATATAAGATGCAATACCACCAACAATTAAAAATATAAGTATTGGAAAAAATCTCTTATCTTTAATATTTTTAATATTTCTAATTAATGCAATAATACCTATAAAAGAATATAAGAAAGCTGAAAGATATATAATATTAACACTAGGGCCATAAGTATAAGCAATATATCCATCATATTTAAAGTTAAGTGGTAAGATAAAATTCAAAGTAGTAAAGATAATCATTAATACAATAGCTATATTTCTAACTACTGGTATATATCTTTCTTTCTTTTTAATACTAAGACATACAAATAGTACGTAGCAGAGTAATATAGTAATCCAAAGTTCTACTCCAAAAGAAAATAATCTTGCTACAAAATAACTAACATTAGGTATTTCTTTATACATAGGTCCAACAAAATCCAAAATAAGTTCTATAATAAGTTCAAAGAATGATACTACTACTAATATAGAATATACTTTATTTTCTTTACTTTTAAATACTTTCTTTCTAAAGTATACAGTCATAAGTAACATAGAATATACTATTGCTTCAATTAAAAAATAAATACCAGTATACATATAAACAACTCCTATCTATTATCTATATTAAGTATACAATTTTTTTACTTTTTTTACAAGAAAAAAAAGACAATTTTCATAAATTATCCTTTTAAGTTTTATACTAACTATTGCAATTGATAACTATAGTTTATTTTTTTACAATTTACAGTTCATAATTTCTTAAAATTTTCTTGTTTTAACATTTTCTCCAACCAACATTCTTTGATCATATTTTCTCATTTCATTTTCTGTTGTATAGCCAACATATGCATATGTTCCATTAAGTTTACTTGGATTAAAGCCATATATAGTCATTCTCGAATGACCTTCAATTATTAAGAATTTTTCATTGTTACAAGTAATTAAAATAATAGGTGGAAATTTATTTGCTTTGTTATACTCAAAACCATCAAAAAATGGTTGATTAGATACATTATATATTTCTCTTCCACTATTTATGACTTTTGCAGCTTCTACTGGTTTAGATGTTCCATTAGATAATTCATTCCAATAGTCATAATCAATATAATAGATATTATCAATATCTTTTTCATCTAATTCTAAATATTTCCATTCGCTAATTTTGGGAAAATTTTCAAATAATCCATTATCTGGATAACCTCTAAATTTTTTCATAATGTTTAATCTATCAAGATTTTCTTTTTTATTTTTAATATTTCCATTAAAAATTATACTTGAATCTAATCCTAAATCATTAATAATATTATCTAAACTCCCATTAAATCTTTTTGAATTTAATTCTCCTTTTAAAAATTCAAGAATCATTTCATCCTCATTTGCTTTTCTTATTAGTTTCATTATAGTCACCAACTTTCATAATTAATCGTTTCCATCTATTTCAAGTATACAATTTTTTCATTTTTTTCACAATAGAAAAAGAAGAAAAAACTATTTAAGTTCTCTCTTCTTAGTTTTATGTTCAGCTTCTTCTTTAGCAAGTTCTTCTAATAATTTATAATCAGCTTTATCAGCTTTAGTTCTAGGAATAGTATCTAAGAATGTAATAGATTCTGGTACTTCATATGGTTTTAATTGAATAGTCTCTCCTGTAATATTATTAATAATTGGTTTATAACACATATCTAGTATATAATCACTTATTTCTTTCGTAGGCATAACACCATCTTTTAATACTACATATGCCTTATTAGTAAATAATAAATCTTTATCAGGTTTAGGAACTACTACTACACTATCTACTACATCAATTAAAGCTATAACATTTTGAATATGTTCTAAATATACTTTATTTAAGTCTGATCTAATATAATATCTACTACTTCTTCCAGTTAAAGTAAAGTATCCTTCATTATCTAAAGTACCCATATTACCAGTCTTATAATACTCTACTCCTTTATACATAAATTTAGTATTTTTAGTCATTTCTTCATTCTTATAATATCCTTTATAAATATGTTTACCTGCTATACAAAGCATTCCTTCTTCGCCATATTTAAGTTCTTCTAAAGTATCAGGATCAACAATAATAGCCTTAGTACCAACAAGCACTCTACCTACTGTTTCAGGTCTATTGAGTGAGCCAACTGCCATTGTATTAGTACCAACTGTTTCAGCATTACCAGAACCATTACATATAACAGTATTAGCTCCATGTTTTCTAAAAAATTCTACTCCATCAACATTTTGCATTGGTGATAAGAAATCCCCTCCTGATACAAAGGTATGAATACTAGATAAATCATCACTATCTTTAACATTTCTTTTAATAAGTTCAAGAAGAGCAGGACTACCAAATACATAGTTAGGATTTTTACTTAGATAATATCTAATATTATCTTTACTTAAAGTAGGAGCAAGTACCGCTACTCTACCACATATTAAACTCATAATAGTAGAAGTAGCAAAACCATAAGGATAAGAAAATGGTACACATACTAAACATCTTTCTCCTACTTTTGCTTTAATCTTACCAGTATTTTTCATATAAATACCAGAAGCAAGTAAATTCTCATTAGTTAATACTACACTCTTAGGATTACCAGTAGAACCACTAGTAAATAAAATTAAAGAGTCTTCCTTACCACCATATAAAGTATATATAGGTTTTTTATAATATTTAGCAATACTACCAATATCACTAAAAGATAAATCATCATTATATCCATTAGCACCTGTTTCTATACTACTATAATTCTTAGTACTAATTTCATTACTATGTAAAGTAATAATATTTCTTACCTTACTACCATCTTTAATCTTTTTATTATATTCTTTATCTTTATCAAAATTAATAAATAAACTAGATTCAAATTCATTCAAATATCCTAATACTTCTTCAATTGAAGACATTGAATTAATAAAAGTAGTAATAGCCCCTATTCTGTTGCAGGCTAAATAAATAATAACTCCTTGATAATAATTAGGCATAGCAGCAGATACTATACTTCCCTTCTTTATTCCTAATTCTTTCAATGTCTTAGATAAAGTAATTGCATCTTTTAACATTTCATCATAATTTACTTTTAAATCTAAACAATCAATAGCTTCTTCTTTTCTATAGAAATTACTAATTAAATTAATAGTATTATAAATACTCATATTAGGTATTATAGGATTTCTACTAAAAAAACTATAATCACTATTATGTATATTATCTATAGATGGATAACCTGTTAATTTTTTCATATAAAACCACTCCCTTTTTCATATGTAAGTATTATATAACATTTTTATCAAAAAAGCAAACATTTATATATATTTTAGTATATTTCCCCTTCAGCCTGTAGTCTTCCGGGGTATGAGCAAGCCTAAAGTCTTGCTCATATATTTTAGCATATTAAAAGTGAATCATTAAAATTCACTTATTTTCTTAATTTATCATTAGAATCTAAATCCTTAAGTATTTTATCAACTTTATCTTTTACCAAATTCAAAAAATCTATCTCACTAGAAGGATCAACAGTAGGTAAATAATCTATTTTTCTTAAATAATCAAGTGAAGGCCATACTGAATCAGGAGCCAAATTTTTAATCCAATTTCCCAGAATAGCGGGATGGTGACAAGTTATTAACATAAACTTTTTAAATTTATATAAACCATATTTCCCATTGGCATTAGAAAGAAGACATTCTTTATTTTCACCATAATATTTATATATTTTATCAACTATCGTATTCTTACCACTAATTGCCCATTCTCCTTGAAATATTATTAGTGTTGGTTCTAGTATTTCTATTTCTTTAATTAAATGTCTTAAACAATTTTCCTTCATAATACTAGTACTATTAACATTAGAAACATTTTTTAATTTATCCTCATTCTGAAATGAACATCGCATCAGATTCGTTAATGCATAACTTGCATAAGCATAATCACTTTTTACACCTAAAATATTTTCAAGAATCATTAAAGTACCTTTTATATGATTATTTTTATTTTCCCAATTAATACAGTTTAATATGTTTAAACAATTCTCTTTAAAGTTTGGAGAAGTACCATATTCCATATTTTTCATATAAGCATTCTCTTTACCAACTATTAAAATTCTAATAGGTTTTCCATTATAACTCAAATCATAAAAAGGTGTAACTCCTACTGTTCCTCCTGAATATTGTTTTACAACATTGCATTTTGTTTGAGAATTCAAACACTCTTCATAATGACTACAATGGAAATCATCTGCATTTAATCCTTCTCTTTTATAATACTCCAATAATTTTTTACACCTATCTCTTGTTTTATCTACATCAGCACTCCACATACTATTCTCCTTTGTTATTATTATACTACATCATTTTAATAATAACAATTTTGTAAAGTATATTTTACAAAAAATAAATTAATTTCAAGACTACTTATG
Source organism: uncultured Bacilli bacterium (assembly GCA_934182615.1). Lineage (GTDB taxonomy): Bacteria > Bacillota_I > Bacilli_A > RF39 > UBA660 > CAG-302. The sequence goes on from CAKPRO010000006.1 coordinate 26,546, forward strand.
TAGGCTCGAACTAAAAAGAAAAAGAAGAATACTTCTTCTTTAACTAATAATCATCTTACCAAGATATACACCAAGTACAATACATATAAGAATAATAAGTATTGTATATAAAATCTTAGATATCTCATTAGTATCTTCATCCATATAATAACACCACCTAATATTTATCTTTTAATTTAATAGTAACAGTATCAGTAACATCTTCTCCTACAGGAACACTCTGTTCATATACATAACCATTACCCTCCAGTATAAAACTAACATCCATCATCTTAAGAATATTATTAGCTTCTTTATAAGAATAACCAGTTAAATCAATCATCTTCTTAGTATTACCATTAGTCTTTAATATAACCAAATCATCTTCATATATAGTACTATTAGTACTAGGATACTGACTAGTAACCTTATTACCATCTCCTAGTACAAGAACTCTAATATTCTTACCTTCTAAATATCCTTTAGAAGTACCAATATCCATATTATAGAAAGATTCCATAACATACTTATCTTTATCCTTATTAGACTTTTCAATATTAAGATACTTAGTAATATTCTTCTCTACCTCTTTAATCATCGGAGCAACATAATTAGTAGTATCCTTAGGTCTCTTAATCGCAGCATATAAAATAACCTCAGGATTATCTCCAGGAAACATACCAGAGAAAGAATAAATATAATCAGATTCTCCACTCATATACCTACCCTTAGTATAATCATATATCTGTGCAGTACCAGTCTTACCAATCAAACTATAACCATCCATATGATATAAATAACCAGTAGAATTAGTATTATCACCATTAATAACACTAGTCATTAATTCTTTCATCTTCGTAACAGTAGTACTACTTACAACAGTACCAACTTTCTTACTCTTACCCTTATATATAGTCTTACCAGTATCCGTATCCACTATCTTATCAACAATATAAGGCTTTAACATCGTACCATTATTACTAATAATAGTAAGTGCCTGCAAGTGCTGTATAGGAGTAGTCGTAATACCCTGACCATAACCTGCAGTAGCAGCCTCTATCTGATAAGTATAATCTATACTACCAGCTTCTTCTCTATTCATCGTAAAACCAGTCTTACTACCAAAACCATACTTTAAGTAGCAGGCTTTCAAATCATCCTTATTAATAGTAGACTCAACAATATTAGCAACCGCTATATTAGAGGATAAAGCAAAACCTTGATCATAAGTTAATTCTCCCCATCCTTCTTTTTTCCAGTCATTAATCGTAGTCTCTTTACCATCTTCTCCTGTATAAGTCTTACTACCAGACATATACTTCGTATTACCATCATAATTACCCGAATCAACTGCACACATATAACTAAATATCTTCATCGTCGATCCTGGTTCATAAGTTAAAGTAGCAATAGGATCAATATAAGAAGTCATATTTCTAAGATTAGGATCAAAACTAGGAGTACTAGAATATCCAAGTATCTTACCCGTCTTAGCATCCATCGCCGCCATCACAACCCATTCAGCCTCCGAATCATTTTGAGCAGTCTTAACAGCGGACTCAATAAATAACTGAATATTATTATCAATAGTAAGATAAACATCATCCCCATTATCCGCAGGTTCTGTATATTCCCTACCATTAGCTATCTTATAACCATATTTATCTCTCTCATAAGTAATATACCCACTCTTACCTTTAAGTTCATCATTATAATATTCCTCTAATCCTAACTCACCAGTAATCCATTTATTCTTATCATCATCTTCTTTAAGAACAGTATATCCAAGTATATAACTAGCAAAATCTCCATTAGGATAATATCTCTTAATATCTTTAAGAAAATCAATTCCCTGTAATTTTAACTTATCAATTTCTTCTTTAGTAAGTTCACTAAGACCTTTACCAATAGTACCAAATTCTACTTGATATTTATTACTCTCTTTACCCTTAACTAATACATCTTTAATCTCTTCACTAGTAACACCTAATACGCCAGCTAATTTAGTACTAGTATCATCAATATCTTCAACATAATTCTTATTACCCTTAGCATCTACCCTTTCATTAGATAAATAAGCAATAAGCGTATAACTAACAACATCATTAGCTAGTACATTACCATTAATATCATATATAGTACCTCTCTTAGGCATAATAATATCTTCTTTAGTATTCCTATTCTTAATAAAAGCCGCTATTGTAGAATTACCTACTTTATAGTCAACTAAACATAAATAACATAATCTACCAATAAGTATTAAAAACAAAAAAAAGGTACCAATAATAACTAATTTACTAACTTTAAATTTGTCATTATTAACATTACCTTTTTTCATTATAATCACCTTATTCTATAGTCTTAATATTTTCATTATTATAAGCAAGACCAAGATTTCTACTAATACTCTGAATATTATCAAGTGAAGCCATCTCATTAATCTTCATAGCTAAACTCTCATTAGTATCCAAAGCCTTTTCTACTTTTTTATTCATATCTTGTAATTCAATATTCATCTTACTAACAGCAGTACTAGTAAATACAATACCTACTACTAAGAATACTATAATTACAAGAGAACTCTTATATAGAAATCTCTCTACCTTAGTAAACCCTTTCTTTTTCTTCTTTTTCATAAAATCAATCCTCTATTCTTTCAATAACTCTAAGTCTAGATGACCTTGCTCTATTATTTTCCTCTAACTCCTCTTTACTAGGAGTAATATTTGCTATTAATTTAAACTTAGGTAAATATTCTTTAGGTATAAATGGTAGCTTAGATAGACTACTATCAACCTTAGAATATTTATTAAATATCTCTTTAACAATCTTATCTTCTAAAGAATGAAAAGTAATTACAGATATTCTTCCTCCAACATTTAACATCTCTATTGCTTCTTCTAAAGCATCCCTTAGAACACCAAGTTCATTATTTACTTCTATTCTAATAGCTTGAAAAGTCTTTCTCGCTGGATGACTATCTTTCATAGCCTTATATGGCATACTCTTTTTAATTACTTCAACTAACTCTAGTGTCGTTTCAATCTTTTTATTTTCTCTAGTCTTAATAATATTATTTGCAATACTACTAGCATATTTTTCTTCACCATATTCTCTTAATATTCTAACTAAATCATTATAAGAATAAGTATTAACCACATCGTATGCTGAAAACTCTTTATCTCTATCCATTCTCATATCAAGAGGAGCATCATTATGATAACTAAAACCTCGCTCAGGAATATCAAGTTGTGGTGAAGAAACACCTAAGTCAAAGACAATTCCATCTATTTTATTAATACCCCTTTTATTTAATTCTTCTTTAAGATTAACAAAATTAGATTTAATTATCTCATAGTTATTACCAATTTCTGATAATTTCTTATTACTATATTCTATCGCCATTTCATCTTGATCAAAGGCGAAAAGAAAGCCCCTTTTAACTCTCTTTAAAATTAAACCACTATGTCCCCCAAAGCCAAGTGTAGCATCTACATAAATTCCATCTTCTTTTACATTAAGATTATCAATGGCTTCATTTAAAAGTACTGTCTTATGCATCAATATCAAATCCTTCAAATAAATTCTCTGCTACTTCAGATATCTTATCCATATTACTATCAATAAGATTATCAAACTTATCCGTAGCCCATATTTCTAGGCGATCATTAACCCCAATTATTGTACATTCCTTTTTAATACCCGCATAACAAATTAATGAAGATGGCAAGTTTATTCTACCTTGCTTATCAAATTCACATACAGTAGCACCAGATAAGAAAAATCTGTTAAATGTTCTGGCATCTTGCTTAGTAAATGGAAGTGTTTTTAATTTAGATACAATATTATCCCATTCTATCTTACTATAGACAAATAGACATCCATCTAATCCTCTAGTAACAATAAACTCATTACCAATATCTTCTCTAAATTTAGAAGGTATAATTAATCTTCCCTTTTCATCAAGATTATGATGATATTCTCCAATTAACATAATATCCCCCACTTTCTTCCACTTCGTGCCACTCTATGATTATATTCTACTATAAAGTATTATCTTTGTAAATATCTTTCTTCTAATTTGACAAAAAAAGATGTAAACTTATCTAATATTTTCACCTTCCATGAAAATCCAAGGTATTTTCATGTCTGACATAGCCTAATTCTTAGTCTATATCAGTGTCTCATTAGACCTATCATATATAAGTTAAAACCAAAAGAAAAAAGCTAGTCATAATAACTAGCCATTTAATGTAGCATTCTTACCAGTAGCATATAAATCAAATGATAATGTTTTATTTTGCATAGTATTTGGATTAGTATAATCTTTACCATTAAACCATAAATATAAAGTATATTTATCTGTAGTAGTATTAACTACTCTATCAGTAAATAATGTTAAAGTAGTAGTGCCACTACTAGCATAAGTTATATCTTTAAAATTACCTTTAGTAACTAAAGTACTATCATTATAATATAATTCATATATAAATGATTCTTCTTTTAATTCACTTGGCATAGTAGTTAAATCCATATATAAACTCATAGTACTACCTTCTTCACTTGCTATAACTGTTATATCTTTCTTAATACCTTCTTCTTTACTGTCTACTGGTATTAAAGTACCAGTAACATTACTTCCTCCATTAAAAGTAACAGTACTGCCTTCAATACCTACACTAACATTAATATTAGAAGCACTATTCCATCTATAATAAGCATAAGTACCACCAATCATTAATATAATTAACCCTATTATTCCTATTATTAATCCTTTATTATTTTTCATATCTATCCTCTCACTAACTTGGTTGTCCTGTAGTTACTGTTACTGCATTGTATGTAGTACTTCCTATTGTTTTAGCATTAGTAGTACCTGTTACAAATGTTGTACCTGAACTTCCATTTACTGCTTTATTCCAGTCAAACGCCTTACCAGAATTATTATATATGATTTTTAAATTGGGATTATTTATATATTCTACACCAGCAAAAGAAGATCCAGTGTCATTCGAAGTTTCAAAAGCACTACCGGATATACTTGATAAATTAGAACCATAATCTATTAATACATAATCCAAATTGTTATTCATAAATGCACCATAGCCTATATCAATTACTGGAGCCGGTATAATAACATCTGTTAATTTGTTATAAGCAAATGCGTAACTATCTATTGTGGTCAATGAATTTGATAGTGTAACACTCACCAAATTATTTGACGTAAAAGATTGTTCTCCAATAGATAATATTGTGTTAGGCATTATAACACTTGAAATATTAGTGGATTGACTGCAACTATTACCTCCAATCATAGAACTATAACTATATTCAGCACATGCAAATCCTTCTTTTATTTTTGTTATTTTATACCCAGCAATAGTATCAGGAATAACTATATCATTAACTACTTTATATCCATTACTATTTCCTTCATAACAATTATAACCAACTGAAGATAGTGATGCCGTTTTATTTGTTTCATCTTTATCAGTGATATTGAAACAATATTCAGGTGTAGGTTCTACATATTTACCTTGTTCTGCATCAGCACTTATATTACCAATAAATGTTGCTGATGTTATACTATTACCTGCTAGGGCATTATCTACATAGATTACTACTAAATATTTATATATTTCTGTATTAGATAATTGTTTGGTAAGTAGTGTTATAGTATCACTACTTGTAATACTACCAGTAGATACTATATCAAATGATTGATTAAGTAAAGAATCTACTGTTACCGAAGATGGCGTTGTTATTGTACTAGTATTATCTAACACTACATACTTAAGTGCTCCTTTACTATCTCCAGTAGTAAATGCATCTGATATATTAGTTACATTTAAATATATAGAACCATATCCTTCAATAGTACAAGTAGACTTAATACCTATATTAACCGCTGATATACCTATTCCATTCTTAATAGTAAATTTATTACTACTAATTAGATCTGATTCATTAAGTAATTTTAAATTACCACTTATATCTTGTCCTTTAGTATAATCTATAGTAAAACATCCACTTGTTAATCCTATATTTATTTTACTACTCGTCCATGTTAGTATAGCGTATGTTAATCCCGATATAGCTAGTATTAATATTATTACTCCTAGTATTATTAATTTCTTTTTCTTTTCCATGATATCTTCCTTTCTGACATAGTAAAAAGACTATGAAAGACTAGTATTACTACTAGTTACTTCATAGTCTTTATCTATATTATTATTTAATTTATTTAAGTTAGTTTTGTGCCCCCCCCCTAATTAACTTCTGGTTAACGTTTTTGCATAGTTCTTTATTCATGGTGGGAGGCCTCCTTTCACTGTTGATTTGCGAATTAATTGGGATCGAAAACTATCGAATTATTTGGGATCTCAATTGCAAATCAATTCTCTTACTTATGAATAAATAATACCATAAGTTTAAATAAATTACAATATAAAAATTTAAATTTAACTAGAAAATATTTGAACCCAATAATATTGATTATTAATTTTTTGAACTCCTATTCCTATTTTTTTAAATTTAGAAGAAATTATATTTTGGTAGTGGCCACTTGAAGAACGCCAACCTTCCATAACACTTGAAGCACTTTTATAACCATAAGCTATATTTTCTCCCGCAGCACCATAAGATATTCCTAAATCAGATAAAACAGTAAAACAACTTGTTCCATTAGGTCGATCATGAGAAAACTTACCACTACCTGCAATTTCTATTGCTCGTACCATCGCAGCAGTTTCTAATTGTGAATCTAATGTCAAAGAAGATTCATTTACCATAGAACGATATCTATTTGTTGTTTCATATACTTCGTTTACTAATGAAGAATATCTATCTTTATTTTGTATTGCTTCTTCTACCATATCATTCGTAGACATATTACTATTATATTTTATACCAGTTACTGTAATATCAGTATTATCTGTATAAGTATTTATATCTTCAGTAGAAGATACTATTGTAAGCTTCGTAGTCATTTCTGTTTGATTATCACTTTCGTCTTTAGCAATAATAGTTATATTATAAGTACCTACTTCTTTATATGTATATTTATCTTGAAATGAAAGAATACAATCCTCTTCACTATTATCACTACAACTAGTAATAAAATCTTTAATATTATATTCTTCTCCCTCATTAATAACTAATTCTTTTAATACTAAATCAGGACTCTTAGTATCAGTAACATTTAAAATACTTTTATATTCTTTGTCTCTATATTTAATAACTATATCATACTTACCTAATTTATTATACTTAGTATCAAATTTAATTTCTTTTCCATTATCATAATATTTAATTAAAGTATTACCAAGAGGATACCCCAATATATCACTAATATCTAAAACATTACTCATAAGTTCAACATCTATATTACTTTTAATATTAATATCATTACTAAAAGTACCACTACCAGTAGTTATACTCTTATAACTAATAACTATTATTATTATAAATAAAATAATAATAGTTAAAAGACTACCCCCTTCAATTAATGTTTTCTTATTCATAAATTATTCACTCCCATGAAAAAAGAGTATTATTACTCTTCTTATATATATCTTCTTTTCTTTATCTTTCTTTTTTCTTCTTCATTTAAAGGAACAAAACTATTAAATAATTTAGTACTAATTCTATTTCTCATATAAAAACCATTTTTCTTAATCATATTAATTAATTTTTCATCTTTAGTTAAATTATAATATGCTTCTATATATAATTTTTTTATTATATTAAAATAATAAGTTACAATATCTTTTTGATTAGTTCCTTCTAATTTATATTCTTCATCATTATAACTAAGTATTTCTTTAACAAAGAAATAAGATATTGAAGCCATCAACTCATAATTCCCATTTATATTAATAGCTTCTTCTTCCTGATCATAATTCATTAAATCATATGTAGAATCAAGTGCATACATAAATCTATATTTACTAAAAATAAGTTCATCTCTTAATTCTTCATTTCTAACATTATCTATTTCTTTATCTAATAATCTTAATAATTCTAAACAAAAATTAATTTTTGATATATCATTAATACTAAATACTTTTTTCTTTTTCTTTAAATTATTTTTCATTCTATCTTTTAATGCATATTTTGAAACTGATTCATTTAAAAATAGTGCTCTATTCATTGGATCATCTAGTAGAAAGCTATAATCAAATTCTGGAGAATAGAATAATTTTATTTGTCCCATTTCTCCTTGCATACTTTTAGCGTTATCCGTAGCATATAATATTAAATTTCTTTGTTCTGTTTCATTAAGATTATTATCAATATTTATATACATAGTATTAATAAGTGTTTTTAATATCTTTACTCTTTTACTTGAAATAAAACTTCTCATTTCAGAAAAAGCATCTCTATAACTAAGTTCTAAATATTCACTTTCTAATTCTTCTTCTATTCTTAATATAGTATCATAAATATCTGTATTTATTTTTATATCTAAAATATTTAAAAAACAAGAATTACTATTAATTATATCATGTATATCATAAATGAATTCCATATCATAAAAATTCTTAGCCCCTGCTTTTTTTATTAAGTCTTTTAATTCTTCAAGTGAAGCATTTTCGTCAAAAATAATATTCCCATTATCGTCCATTTCAAAATAGTCTTCATTGTCTTCTAAAAAGAAAGCTAGTTCACTTACAAAATCAAATTCAAATATCATATCTTCTAATGCTTCTGGTTCAAATTCAAGTAAATTTATTAATCTTTTTAAATACATAACTAGTTTATCTTTACTAATTTTCGTTTCTTTTTTATTTTCTTTTAATGTAAGCATAATATCTAATATTATGTAATCTAGTGGCATACTCATAAAACCCTCCCTTTTTTCATATAAAATATACTATCACATATCCAAAGAAAAATCAATAAATTTAAATGATATTCACTACTTTGTAATATTGACAGTACCAAGGTACTTCCCGAGGAGAATACAAGCGTGGATTACCTGCTAATCATGGAACTTCTTTTGATATTAAGTAAAGCATCTACCTAAACTATATAATAAAATAAGTAGTAATGACTAAAATCATTATCCACTTTTTTCAGGCAAAAAGAAAAGACTTACAAAGTGTAAGGCTTTCAAAGTCAAATGGTCGGGAAGACAGGATTTGAACCTGCGACCTCTACGTCCCAAGCGTAGCGCTCTACCAAGCTAAGCTACTTCCCGAAAAAAATGGTGGAGAATGAGGGACTCGAACCCTTGACCCTCTGCGTGCAAGGCAGATGCTCTAGCCAACTGAGCTAATTCCCCACGGACAATATAAATTATATCAGTAATTTATATTGTTGTCAATACTTTTTTATAAGTTTTAATTATTTAGTCTCATATACACTAACTTGTTTTCTATCTCTACCAAGTCTAGAGTATTTAACATATCCAGAAATCTTAGCAAATAAAGTATCATCTGTGCCTCTACCTACATTAGTTCCAGGATGAATTTTAGTTCCTCTTTGACGATATATAATAGAACCTGCAGTTACATATTCACCATCAGAAGCTTTTGCTCCAAGTCTTCTACCAGCAGAATCTCTTCCATTACTAGTAGATGATTGACCTTTTTTGTGGGCAAATAATTGTATATTAAATTCCATTAATCTATTCATTATTTTCCTCCTTAATTTTTATATTCTTAGGATATGCTTTTTCTAATTCATATAAATTAGTTACCATAACATTAATAATTTTAGTAGTCACTTCATCATCTTTTAAAACTTTAATATCAAGTCCGTTCTTATCTTCATAACTAATCGATTCATTATCAATAGCTAAACAAGAATTAACTGAAGTAATTACTGTACTACTAACCGCAGCACATACAATATCTTTACCAAAATCATCATAATTAGCATGTCCCGTAATAATAATTCTTTTATAATAATTATTATTCTTAGTAAGTTTTACTTTAATCATAAAACCACCTTATTTGATCTTTTTAATCTCTACTTTAGTATATGGTTGTCTGTGTCCTTTTTTAACTCTAGTAGATCTCTTATTAGGTTTGTATCTAAATATAGTTAATTTCTTTTGTTTACCTTGTTTTAAGATAACACCTTCTATTTTAGAAGAAACATAAGGATTACCTACTACACCATTTGCCATAAGAACCTTGTCAAAAACAACTTTATCTCCTTCGTTACCATCTAGTTTTTCAACATAGATAACTGTTCCTTCAGATACATAATATTGTTTTCCACCAGTTTCAATAATTGCTTTCATCTCATTCCCTCCTTTATATATTTGTAAGACTCACTCTTAAGGTGTCATAATGATCTTATAACCTTTTCAATGTGGTTGAGATATTCAACTTGGCGTCTTTCAAAACAATTTAATTCTACCATAAATAAATACTAAAGTCAAATAAATTAAGGCTTTTTCTCAAAAAAAGTACTAATATATTCTTTTTCATTTATTAATTTACCCTTGTCATTAAATGAATGTTCTTTATTTTTATACATTTTATTTATATTTTTAATAACTTTTTTATCTTTATAATTAAATTTAAATAAATATCTTTCTAATATAAATCTATTATATATATAAGAAATATCTTTATAAAACTTATATATATTTTGCATAAGAACTCCTACTACTAAGATAATACTATAATTATTTTCATATATATCACTATATAAAAATACCACTATCATAATAAGTGAAATAACTACACTAATATAATTAGAAGTATTAAAGCTAAAATATTTCGATAATATTAAATTAACTATCTTAGCACCATCTAATGGATATATAGGAAGTAAATTAAAAATAAGCATACTCTTATGATATAAAAAAAATAAATCATAGATATATTCTCTTACAATACCATTTCTATATAAAAAAAAGATAATACCAAAATAAATACTTTGTATAACCACTCCTGAAATAGCTACTAATAAATCATTTTCTATCTTAGTATTAATCTTTGTATCAATATTAGTAATTCCCCCATATGGATAAATAATAATTTTATTCACTTTATACTTCATTATAATAGCCATTATTACATGACCTAATTCATGAATAATAATAAGTGATGTAAAAATAATCAAGTTAATAAAATGCCCCGTAATAACAAGACCAAATGCTATAATTATATAAGTATAATGAAATTCTATTTTATTTAAGATATTCTTCATAATCTAAATATTTATCACCTTTACTAAATACTAAATATAATTTATCATTTACTTCTCCAACTAGTGTACCTTTATTAACATAATCATATAATTTTAAAGAAGTATTATCAATATTACCATACCAATTATATACTCCATCCAAATCTTCAATAATAACAGTATTACCATATCCTTCTTTATTACCAACAAAAACAACCATACCTTCTTTTAATGCTGGTACTAAGTAATTAGAAGTTACTTCTAACTTAACACCATCTAAATATACACTAGAAGAACTATATTTAAGTTTCTCATTAAATACTTTCTCTGTATTTACTTCTTTCTTAACTGGAAGAATTCCTCCTAAATATTTATCATAAATATTTTTTATCTTAGTAAAAGATATATCATCACTATATAAATAATTAGTAATCTTCTCTTTTAAGAAATCACTTCTTTTACAAGTAATTGCTAAAGAAGTAAATAACACTAAAACAATAAAAGTTTTAAGAAAAAACTTCTTTACATATTTACCAAATTCAAATTCTTTATCTATATTATTATTCTTTTTATTAATAATATCCATATACTTCTTCTTATCTATTTCATTCATAAATATCACCACTAAAATATATGAATAAAAAAAGAAAAAAGAATTTATTTTTCCTTTTTTCTAACTTTATTAGTATATAATTTAATAACAGAATCAACAGTAACTGGTATTGTAATAGTCCTTGAAGCAAATATTTCTCTTTCTTCATCAGTTAATTCATCAAATAAATAGAATAAAGACCACCTCATTTTTGTACCATGATAGTTAATTGGAAGTTCTGTAAAATAAACATTATCTTCTCTTCTCTCTAACATTCTAGGCATACAAGACATATTCTTAATCTCTTCTCTTGATAAATTATCTACTACTACACTTTTGCATTTATTATTTTCTACTATTGTTTTTCTTTTTACTAAAGGAACTACCTTCATATTATATACTTCAATATTTTCCATTATACCACCCTCCTTTATTTTAAATATCTAGTAATAATTTCTGAATTGAAATCATTATCAAAAAATAAATTTCTTAAATTTTTCTTATTATAAACAAGTACTAAAGATTTATTCTCTATATACATACTAATTATATGATCAAAATCCTCTACTATTCCATTTATATATTCACTTTCTCTTCTTTCTATATCTTCTTTAGTAAGAGAAATATTCGTATTTTTATCAATAACAACTTGCCCATTACCAATAATAAGATCTTCGTCAAATATCTTTTCTGCTATATATTCTTTAGTATAATTATATTTTTTAAGCATATCTTCATCACTAAGAACTTTACCAGTACCTAAATCTATATTAGTAGTAATTACATATTTTTTAATATTATCATCAAATATACTATTATCTAAATTAAAATCCAATTCATAATATATAGATAAAATAGTATTATTAATTTGCATTTTAATTGAACTAATAACCTCACTATTAGGAGTATACTCACTATTATCAGTATTAATTTCATCGTAATAAGAAGTAATATATTCTATAAGTTTATTCTCTTGATCCATAAAGCTTTTAATACTATCATTATTTAAATTTTTCAAAACAACCTTTGATACATTTACCTTACTATATACATTACTATAATCATTAAATACTACCGGTGTTGTTTCTACATAATCCTTAATATCATAATTAACTATTTTTTTACTAGTAGTATCTTTATTTATACCCTGATATTCAAATAATTTATATAATCCAAAACCTGTGAGTAAAAGAAATACTGCACTAACTACCACTAATGTTTTAGCAGTCTTCTCACTCATTACTTTATCTTTCATCATATTACCTTCTTCCTACCTATAATTATAATATAATTAAAAGGAAAAGTAAATAAAAAAAGAATCTATCTTTCGAGATAGACATAATCATTTTCTATACTAAGATTATTCTTAGTATTATTAACTACCACTAAACTAATAATAATTAGTAGAAGATAAAATATAATTACCCCTTTATTATTTTTAACAAATTCCATATCTATCACTTCTCCTTACGCTTTTATACTATCACATACTTATGTTCGTGTCAATACAAAAATGATGTTTTAACGAATAATTGTTTGACATTTTACACTTTATGTGTTAATATTATAAATGAAAGGAGAGTATTATGGCTAAAGAAGGAAGATTAACAAAAAGACAGAAGGAAATACTAGAATATATTAAGAAATATTCTGCACAAAAAAAATATCCTCCATCAATTAGAGAGATATCTGCTAACTTCAACTTAAGTTCGCCTGCTACTGCTCATGTTCATGTAAAAAAGCTAATTGAAAAAGGATACTTAAAGAGAGGTAAAACAAGTAATCACTTACTTGAACTTCAAGTACCTAATGAATTTGAAACCAAAAGTGATGATGTTGTTACTGTTCCATTATTAGGAAAAGTAACTGCAGGTAATCCTATTGAAGCAATTGAAGTACCTAACGAAGTTATTACTCTGCCAGCATATTTACTTCCTAAAAGAAAAGAAGTATTTACAATCAAAGTAGAAGGAGATTCTATGATTAATGCTGGTATCTTAGATAAAGATATTGTTATCGTAGAAAGATGTAAAACAGCTAAAAATGGTGATATAGTAGTAGCCATGGATGAAGAAAATCAAGTTACTATTAAAAGATTCTTTAGAGAAAATGATTATATAAGATTACAACCCGAAAACGATTACATGCTACCTATAATATTAAAAGATATTTCTATCTTAGGTAAAGCAATTGGTTTATATAGAAAATTCTAAAAAAATGTCAGTTAATTCTGACATTTTTTTAATCTTCTTTTTTATATAAAGTAACTATTTCTACTCTACTACTATTAATAGTACTAGGCTCAAATCCAGTTTGAGGAGGCATTATATCACCAGTACCAGTATTCTTATCATAGTAGTAAGTAACATATATTGTACCATCAATATATTCTCCACTAGTAGGTCCTTCTACCATAATAAATGTATATCCATCAAATTCTTTCTTAACAGTAGTATATTCATTACCTACTTTATCAGTAATAGTTATTTCATCAGTTAGTTTATTACCATCACTATCTACATAATTAATAACTACAGTACCTTCCTTAATAGAATACGTAAATTGCATATTAACCATAAAGTCAAAACCAATATAAGAGTTTGGGGTATATCTACCAATATTCTTTAGTACACCTGATATAGTAGAAGTACTACTACTCTTAAGAATACCAGCACGTTCTGATATTTCACTATTACCTTTAGATTCATCTCTCATATATGAACCTATAGAATAATCAGTACCAGTAACATTACTATTACTTAAATCTTTATTTTCTTTATATTCACCAGTATTCTCATCCTTTTCGTCAAAGTAGAAAGATAATCCTTCATTATAGAAATAATTGTATGCAAGTGCTAATACAGTACTATTTGTTTCAGTAGCAAAATCATAACCACCATCTTCAGTTCCACCAAAGCCAAATAAATCGTTAACAGCTGTTTCATTTAATTCAGATAAATTATTTGCTATACATTCACCATTACAATTAAATTTGTCATTATTATTATAGAAATATAATAAATATTGTACTGGACTAGTAAATTCAGTATTTTTAATAGCAGTATCAATCGCCTTTTTAGCAGTATTATATCTTCTCAAATCTATCATATCTAATCCAAGCGCAGCATATGCTGAATTATATGCATAAATAGGATCAGTATCAGATAGTATCTCTCTAATTATACCTTTTGAAAAAGAATCTAATCTACTATAATTAGTATTATATTTTTTATTATAAAAATCTAATAAATATTTAGCATAATCTTCTATTCCATTATAACCATTTTCTTTTAAAGCCTCATCAATATTTTCATCAGTCATATTTCTACCTGAAGAATTAGGCACAAGTTCTTTAAGAGCTGTATTATAATTTCTTCTAAAAGTAAAACCATTAGGTATATCTATTTGATTAAAGAATTTATCTCCAGTATTTCCTTCTACTTTATCATATACTACAGGTTCAGTCGGAAATATTTCAAAAGAAGTATCATCAAAGTAATAATCATTTTTAGAATAATTATTTATAACAATATTAACTCTAATTTTATCCCCTGATTGAAATGGATTTGAATATTGAATATTATCTTCATCAATACGTTCATATCCTATTTTTTTATTGTAATCATATACTGCTTTTGCTATTTTTTGAAATACTTCAGGAGCAATAACGATACTTTTTTCATTATAATTTTCTGTAAGTGTTATATTAACAGTAACAGCACCACCTATATACCAACCAAATTTTATCTTTGATAAATCATATTCTACTATAAAATTATCATTAGATTCAGAAACTAATTTTTCTGGATTAATTGTATCCCACTTAGATTCTGCTAAAACAGTAGAATTAAACATTAACCCTATTACTAAAACTAGTAATAATCTGCTTATTTTTTTCATTCTATTCACCTTTCTTTAACTAGTTATAAATAGAATGCCTATTTATAACCAAAACCCATAAATTAATCTTCTTTTTTATATACAGTAATAACTTCTACTCTACTACTATTAATAGTACTAGGCTCAAATCCAGTTTGAGGAGGCATTATATCACCAGTACCAGTATTCTTATCATAATAGTAAGTAACATATATTGTATCAAAATCATATTCTCCACTAGTAGGTCCTTCTACCATAATGAATGTATAATCATCAAATTCTTTCTTAATAGTAGTATATTCACTACCTACTTCACCAGTAATAGTAACTTCTTCAGTTAATTTATTACTATCACTATCTAAATAGTTAATAACTACTTTACCAATATTATCATGAGCAGCCTTAATAGCTAAAGCACCAGCTATTTCTCCATCTTCAGTAACTGAAGTATATTCTCCACCTTCAATTAAATCAATATGAAGATTCTCTTTATCATGTGCTTCCCATCTACTATTTTCAGCATCATCGTACCAACCATTTATTTTATGTTCACAATCATCAAGAATCCAATCTTCTCCTACATTACTAAAAGTAACAGTACCAATATTATAGATATCATCACCAGCTAATCTAGCATGATTGTTATATAATTTAACATTCTTACTAATTGTCATAATACCAGTATTATAAATACCACCACCATATTGAGGAATCATTTTTCCATCAATAGTAACTAAACCATTATTCATAATCTCAGTCATACTACCAACATAAACTTCACCTCTATTAGTAATGCCTCTTGTATAATTATTATTAATTTTTACAGTAGCATTATCTTCAAAAACTACTTTAGCATTTCCATAGTAATTAGCAATGTTAATAGTAGCTCCATTATATTTACCAACAGAATCAAGTCCTCTACCAAAACCATTACCAGTCATATTTAAAGTACCATTATCTTTAATTCTAACTTCACCACCATATTGCCAAATACCAACACTACTATTATTATTAATATTTAATGTTGTACCTTCATTAACAATAACATAATCTAATTCATATAAAGTAAAACCAATTTCATTACTACTATAGTCAGCAGTACTACCATTCTTAAGTTCTAATCTTCCACCAACAAGTCCTTGTCTAGCACAATCAGTAACTGAAATATGTGAGTTATCTGCAGTTATATCAAACCAATTTGTACCATTACCAGCACTTGAATTACTAATATCACTTATCTTAAGTAATGAATTATTAAATAAATTAATATAAGCATATTTATCTTCAACATCACCTTGCATAAATGCAGTATAAGTCATATCTTTAGCTATTAATTTAGAATTATTTAAGTTAATAGTAGCTTCTGGAGAAGCATATAAGCCATGTATTCTTAGTGTATATGTTGAATCATTTAAATTAAGTACACCAGTTGAAGACATATAAACACTCCAAGCATTTTGATTATCATTATCATTAGCATGATCTACAGTAACATTATTTAAAGTAACATTACTTGAAATACTAAGTCTGCCATCATCACTAGGTAACTTAGAAATAGTAATAGTTTTATTATTACCATTAATTGTAATACTATTATTTATTGCAATAGTAGTTTCAATAGAAGCATCATTGATAAGTTCAATAACATCACCATCTTTAGCCTCTTCAATAGCGGCATCTAATGTATTATATTCATTATCCCCTATTTTAGCAGTTACTTCTTCTGCTTTAACACCAGTAATACAAAAACATAGAGATATTAAAGCAAGTAAAAATAATTTTGTTTTTTTCATTCCAAAACATCCTCCATCAAATATTTCAAAAGACTAATTATTAAATATAATTAACTTCTTTCATTATTATCTCTGACTAAAAAATGATCTAGAATTATTTTAACCAAAAACCCATAACAAAAGAGTATATCATATTCGTCCCTTGTTAGTCGTATATAATATACTCATTTTCTTATTTTGTCAAGCCTTTTATCTTCTAAAATAACCATTTAATACACCTGGATAAGTATTAAAATATCTAGGATTTAATGTATAACTGCTAAAATCATTAACATGAAAGCCCTCTACTACTACATAATGAAGATGTGCCCCTTTTGTTCCTTTGTCATAACCACCATTAATATAAGCTGTCGATTCTCCTCCTACTAAACCTATTACTGTATCAGTATCAACTACATCACCAACATTTACTTTAACCTCAAGTAAGTGTCCATAGATAGTAGTATACTGTTTGCCCCCAATAATATGATAAATGTAAACTATATTTCCTCCATAAGTAGCTTTATAAGTAATAGAACTAACTACTCCTTTAGCGGAACTATATACATTAGTCCCCTCCCCGTTACAGGCTAAATCTATACCTTTATGATTAGATAAATAATCTTGGCTTACGCATCCCTTATCCAAAGGAAATATAAAATTACCTCCATCTCTAATATTTAAACATGCTGATATATCCATGTATCTAGAACAACCTATACTTTCATATAAAGCAATTTCCTTTTTAATACTAGTAATATCATCATCAATGCTACTATTAATACTATCACTGTCTAAGTAACTAACACTCTTAAGAATAACTTCCAATTCCCGGTACTTACTTCTCTCCTTACCAAGTTTATTAATCTTTTCATTTAATTCTTCTTTTTTCTTATTTAATTCTTCTATCCCTTTATTCATCTCTTCTATCATAGTATTATTATAATTACTAATTTGTTCTGCTATCATATATCTATATACCATATCTGAATATGTTTCAGCAGCAAATATATATTCTAAATATATATTCTCTCCTTGACTAACTTGATTATAAACCATAACATTATCAATTTCTTCTTTTAAAGAATTAATAAATTCTTCCTTACTAGTAATTTCTTTATCAAGTTCATTAATCTCATCATTTAAAGAATCAATAATCATTTGTATATCTAATCCATTATTAGATAAAGATTTAATATCATCACTATTTAGATAAGAATATAAATTCTTTTGACTTTCTAAAGCATTTAACTCACTATATAAGTCATTAATACTCTTACCATTAACTATTGGTATAAATAAAATAAATGTTAAAATAAATACTGTTACTTTCTTCATAATACTCCTTAATAATCAATATCTATTTTAACCTAGAATACTATAGTTGTCAATTTACATTTGTAATATTTTTAGTATTTTATAGTGTAAACACTTTACACTTTTACTACAATTAACAAAGTGTAAACTAAAAAAGAAGCTATTTAAGTAATAACTTAAGTGCTTCTTTAATTTGATTCTCTAAGTCAAGAGTAGGATCAACCTTACTAACAATCTTTTTAACATCAGCTTGCTTATATCCAAGTCCTACTAATGCATCAAATAACTCACCAGAATGATCTTCTCTCTTAAATAATCCTGTGTTAATAACATTTAATTTACCCTTCAAATCAAGTACTAATTGTCTAGCAACCTTATCACCAATTTTAGGGAATTTCTTTAAGTAATTAATATTTTCTGTTTCAATAGCCTCTTCAATCATACTAATAGATCCAGTAGCAAGCATTGGAAGTGCCATTTTAGGCCCAAGTCCTTTAACAGAAATAAGTTTTAAAAATAATTCTTTTTCTTCTTTAGTTTTAAATCCATATAGAGCATATTCATCTTCAGCTACTTTAGTATAAGTATATATCGTATATTCCCTCTCCATCATAAAACCATATGGATTAGGAACATAGATTAAATAACCAATACCATTATTTTCAAGTATAACATAACTAGGTTCAATATCCGTTATCTTACCTTTAATATAACCATACATTATTTCATATTCCTTACATCTTTACTAGTAACTTTTTTAAATAACTGATCATCATTAGAATGAATCATTTTAGCCTCTTTATGAATTTTATCTATTGCTTCTTTAATCATAATACCAAGTAATTCTCTATAATCAATATTTTTATCTTCAAACAAATGATGTGAAAAGAAATTAGGAATAGTATTAATTTCATTAATATATAATTTTTTATTCTTAGTATCATAAATATAATCAATTCTCGCAACACCACCAAGTGATAAAGAACTGTATGCCTTTTTAGCGGTCTTACATATTTCTTCAGTTAAAGCTTTTGATATATCTGCAGGATATGTTCTCTTAAAAGTATCATCATTATCATCATCTTTATGATATTTATCATAATAACTACAGAATCCATCTTTTTCAATTTCTTCTACTAAAGAATCAATAAGCTTACCTTTACTTCTAAGAATAGCCACATTAAATTCTCTTCTATCTTTAATATATTCCTCTACTAAAACATGAGTATCACATTCCATAACTTTCTCAATAGAAGACTCCAATTCTTCTTTTCTATTAACTATCTCAATACCAATACCACTTCCACCTCTAGCAGGTTTTATAATTAGCGGATATGTTAATTTATCAATTTGTTTAAAAATATCTTCCTTATCTAAATTATAATCATCATCAGTAAAATGAACATAATCAGTAACTGCAATACCATTAGCCATTAATAATTCTTTAGTAAATACTTTCTCTTGACATACACTAGAAGCATAAATATCACTACCCACAAATGGTATACCAAGTGTTTCTAGATAACCAATTATACCTCCATCTTCAGTATTCTTACCATGTACCATTGGAAAAGCAAGATGTATTTCTTTATAATCTCTCTTTAATCCTTTAGCTCTTTGTAATATAAACTTACCATTTCTATTTATTAAATTAACTTTAACAGCATATCTTTCTATTAATCTAAAATCTTTATAACTATCTATATATCTAAGCATACCACCACTATAAATAGTTAAATCTTTAGTAATATATATAGGAACAACTTCATATCTTTCTTTATCAATATTATCCATAGCTTGAACAGCAGTTAATATAGATAATTCATGTTCTAGACTATTACCACCAAATATTACACCAATACTTAATTTCATTTCTACCACCTCTACATATATTATAATATATATTTCTTTATTTTAAAAGAAAAAACTACCTAACTTTACACAAGTTATGTAGTTTTTATATTATTTATAGCCTCTTATGAGTCTATAAATAAATAGTTATAAGATATCATAGTCGGGGTTAAGTACTTTCTAACTAGGATATATGTAAATTATATGGACTACCACTAGTACCATCACCACTACTTATAGATACATCTTTATCTAAATATACTGTTGGATATACATAAGTTCCGTTTGAATATGCATAAGCAGATCTTAATTGTCCATCTGAAGCCAAGCGAAAAAGAGAAGTTTTATCATAAGCAAGTATAGCTAATAACCACTTATAATCACCAGTATAAAGCCAATTATTACTCCTACACTCATAATTATTATTACTACTATTATAATTATAAATAGTAAGACCATTACATTTACTAAGATCTGCTGCATAACCATAATCACTTGGAGATGCTAAAGCAACGTAACCATTCCATTCAGTATCATTTCCTGCATAAACGTTACCAGATACTCTCTCAGTATTATAATAAACATTAGGAAACATATCAATAGAAGTTGTGCCTCTTAAGTACCAAGTACTTTCACTTATCATATTTCTAGTAGTGTCATTTTTTAAACCAATGTTACCCATATTACACGTACTAATATTATCAACTGAAGTCGCACCAGAATAGCAACTACCATCTTGCCTATTCCAATATAAACTGCCACCATATTCACTTTCATAATTTGGATTTAATAATTTCATAAGTCTAGAAGATGGCCAATTACTATTTCCAGTAGTAGCAACATTACCACTATTATCCCAAGAATAAATTCCAATATTATCTTTTCTTACAATTTTTACTTTACCATCAACAATACCAATAATTCTCCATAATTCACAAGTACTTGAAGATTGATTACCATAATTATCACAATTAAAATAAACATAATTATTAGGATTAGCACCATAATACCTAATATTACCACTTGCATCTGTCATTAGACCATTAGATTCAGTATATTGATAATTAATATTATTATTAATAACAATTTTTTTAGAATCATTCTTATTTAATCTTTTAATCTTATAAATAATAGAATTAGAATATATTTCATCATCTATAACTTTCATTGAAGCCTCACACCTAACAGTAGCACTAATAGTAGCATCCTCTGCTGAAGAAGCATTTTCAACAGTTTCATCAAACCACAAGTATACAGTATACATAGTAGTAGTAGCTTTCAAAGGAATATTAACTGCTAATAAATAAGATTCATTTGAAGAAACACCACCTAAAGTACCTTCCGATATTTTACTAGTCCCCTCTACTACAACATACTTTAAAGCATTACTACCACTAAGAGCAGAACTAATTTTTGTAATATCTAAATATATATGGCCATATATATCATAAGTATTATCTTTTTTATACAAAGATATATCTATACTATTTCCACCAGTATATTCAGTACTTGGATTTAAAATACTCGATGTAATATCAGTTCCTTTTGTATAATTAATATAATAATCCAAACCCTTAGTAATAGTATTAACATTAACCGAAGCAAGTACATATTTATAATAAGCATAAGTACTTCCAACTATCGAAATAATTAATACAGTAATTCCAAATATCATATATATTTTATATTTATTCATTCTTTTCTCCACACAAAAAAGACTATGAAAAAATACTAATACTTCTATTAGTTATTTCATAGTCTTTATTTATATTATTATTTATTATACTTAGATTAGATTTTTGAATCCCCCCAACACGTACAAAGGTACTAGTTAACAAGTGGCTAACTTTCGTTATTTTTCTCTCGTTCATAGGGGCACCTCCTCTCTGTTGATTTGCGAATTAATTGATATATTTTCGTAAATCAAACTCATCTTACCCTACATATCAATAGTATCACAAAATTAAACATTTATCAATATCAAATAAACACTTTAATCAGAAATAATCATATTATTAACTAACAACTATAACATTAGTCAAATTACTAAAATTAGTATTAATCCATTGTTTCTCAGTATTACTTTTTACATATATTGCAGCATTATTTGGTATCATATAAAACATCATACTAACATTAGTCAGAGCACTTCCAAAAGTCATATTTCGCATATCGATAAGCATTAGTTTACTATCATAACTAAACATTGAACTCATATTAGTTACATTTGATGTATCAAAGCCACTTATATTCAGTTTAGTAAGTGATGTACAATACTGAAACATATTAAGCATTGTCGTAACTTTAGAAGTATTAAAGTTACTTAAGTCTAACTCTTTAAGTGCATTACATTTTACAAATACTGCATTCATATTAGTCACATTTGATGTATCAAAATTAGATAAGTCTATACTTTCTAACGAATTACAATTATAAAACATTTGATACATACTTGTGATTTTGGATGTATTAAAGCTAGATAAATTTATACTTGTTAATTTATAACAATGAGCAAACATAACAGTCATATTAGCTACATTTGATGTATTGAAATTGCTTAAATTCAAATTCGTTAATGATTCACAATGTGAAAACATACCTTCCATATTAATTACACTTAATGTATTAAAACTACTTATATTTAAGTCTGTAAGTGAAGTACAATATTTGAAAAGGTATTGCATATTCGTTACATTTGATGTATCAAAATTAGATAAATTCAAACTTTTTATTGAAATACAATTTGCAAACATATACTTCATATCTATTACACTTGATGTATCAAAACTAGATAAATCTATGTTTCCCAAACTAACACAATCATTAAACATATAATATATATTTTTAACTTTAGAAGTATTAAAACTACTTACATTTACAGAGGTTAATTTTGCACAACCATTAAATAATTCTTCCATACTGGTTACTTTACTTGTATCAAACATACTTAGATCCAAACTAACTACTGATTCACTTTTTTTAAACATTTTTACCATATATGTAGTATTTGATGTATCAAAGCCAGTAAAATCCATAGAAATAGTATTAGTTAAATAACTAAAAAGTGAATAACAATTACTAGGAGCATATACCTTTCCACTCTCGCCGCCTATATATACATTATATAAATTATCACTGCTTCCCTTTGTGTACCATAACATGACACTACCATCGCCATTTTGTGATACATCAAAATTTCCTATAGCATCAGCTGGTACAATATTATCATTAGCTATTGTAAGTGTTTCTATAGTATTTCTAACTAAAGTTGTGCCAAGAAAGTTAGAAGTTGCACTAACACCACTTTCAGCATTTCTTAATGTATTTATTTGTTTAACTTTATTTTTTACTAAAGTAACACCACTTGGCACTATTAAGTCTCCACCATTTTCATAACCCAATATCGTACTTAAAGTAACAGTACTACTTGTAGTTCCATTATTTATTAATTTTAATTTAACAAATTTATTTTCCCCATAATTTATTAATCCAGTTTCTGCATCTTTAGTATCTTCATATACTTTGACATCTATATTAGTTCCAGAGTATCCAACTCCATATTTTACAATCCCTTTATTAGCATTATTCACTTTATAATATACTTTTTTTGATGTTCTAGCAGGTAATTCTATACTAGTACTATCATTAACATCTATTATATAAGTATCATTTTCACCACTAGCAACACTGGAAATTGCAAAAGTTTGATATAAAAATCCTATTAGAACTAATATAACAATTGTCAATATAATAATTACTCTCTTTTTCATTTTTGCCTCCACAAAAAAAGACTATGAAAAAGCACTAATACTTCTATTAGTTATTTCATAGTCTTTATTTATATTATTATTTATTATACTTAGATTAGATTTTTGACCCCCCCCCCAATTAACTTGTGGTTAACTTTTATAAATAATACTTTTTCCATAAGAGGGGCCTCCTTTCTGATTTGCGAATTAATTGAGATCAAAACTCTCGAATTATTTAGAATCTTTTTGGTAAAATTTTGCAAATCAATTATCAATATCTTTTCTATCTTACATATCAATAATATCATAATTAATTTTAAAATGCAATATTAATTTTTAAATTATTTATTTACAATAAATATCATTTTTGTTATACTATATATAGAGAATAAGGAGGAACATTATGAGTAATTATATAGAATTTCTAATGCAAATAATAGTCTGTTTCTTACTTAGTGCTTGTATCGGTATTGAAAGACAATACCGAAGAAGATCAGTAGGATTAAGAACAATAATATTAGTAAGCCTAGGAGCCTTTCTTTTTACTAGATACTCCTATTCATTTCCTAATTCAGATATGAATAGAATAGCATCTCAAGTAGTCGCAGGTATCGGTTTTCTAGGAGCAGGAGTAATAATAAAAGATGGTAAAGCTGTTAAAGGATTAACCACCGCAGCCACTTTGTGGTGTTCTGCTGCTATCGGAATATTATGTTCTGCCAACCTTCTAGTAGAAGCCATAACTGGTACCCTATTCATATTATTTACTAATATAATACTAAGAACAGTAAATAGTAAAATAAATCATTTAAGTGGCAATATCAATTATAACTTATATAATTTCAGTGTAATTGCAGAAGAACATAAAGAAAAAGAAATAACTAGAATAATCAAAGATATCGTTAAAGAAAATAATAGTACTATTACTAATTTAGAAATAAATGATACCGAAAATGGTAATATTAAAATAGACTTATGCGTTACTGTTGATTCTGATAATGATAATCTATCTAATGAAATGATGCAAAGATTATTAAATAAAAAAGAAGTAATATCCATAAGTTTAAATAAAAAAGATAAAAGATTTTTATTTGAAGAAGAAGAATTATAGAGATTACAAAAGTAATCTCTATAATTTTATTATATTAGATAATTTTTTAATAACTTTCTTTTCAATTCTAGATATATAAGACTGTGATATTCCAAGTAAATTAGCTACTTCCTTCTGTGTCATTTCCTTTTTACCATTAAGTCCATATCTAAGTTCAATAATTTCTTTATCCCTTTTACCTAACTTATCTACTTCTTTATACATCAAATATTTATCAAGTTCATCTTCAATAGGCTTAGTAACAATATCTTCTTTAGTACCAAGAACATCTTCTAAATGAAGTTCATTACCTTCTGAATCAAAAGATAAAGAATCCTCAAATGATACTTCAGTTCTTTTTTTCTTTGTTTTCCTAAGATACATAAGTATCTCATTATCTATACATCTAGAAGCATAAGTAGCAAGTTTAATATTCTTATCATTCTGATAAGTATTAACTCCCTTAATTAATCCTATTGTCCCAATAGATACTAAATCTTCTAAATCTATCTTAGTATTTTCATATTTCTTAGCTAAAAATACTACTAATCTAAGATTATGTTCTATAAGTTTATCCCTCGCATTCATATCACCATTTAAAAACATATTAACATATTTTTCTTCTTCTTCTTTACTAAAAGGTTCTGGTAATATATCTGTACTTCCTACAAAAAACAAATAATTAAGTTTACTAAATATTCTTCTAAGTAATTTAAGCATTCTCTTCACCCTTTCATAATATCTTTATGTAATATAACATCTACTCCATCAATAAGTTTAGGACTATCAGAAAAACCTATTAAAATATTTCCCTTATACCCTATTCCATCAATAAATATAATATCTGGTTTAATACATTTAAGTAATCCTTCTCCACTCATAGTATAATAAGGAACTAATATATAATTATCTTCTCTAATATATTTATTAGATAATAATATAATAGGTCTCTTTTTATAAGGATCATATAAATTATTCCCCGTATCTACAAAACCTACTACTGATATCTTACTTTTATCTTTAAAATATATGTCTACCTTATAATAATTATTATAAATATTTTTAATCTTTCTACTTTCTTTAATATATAATATTAAAACTAAACTACTAATAACAATTATAATAAAATAATTAATAAATATATTATTAGATACCTTAACATTAAATAAATATATAATACCCCCTATCAAAGTACTAAGTAAATACATATAAAATATATTTCTAAGTACATATTTAACTCCCTTATATCCAAAAGATATAAGTACCATAATAATAATACTTATAACTTCAATTAATATCTTATTAATATTATTAAATAATAATACTGAAGAAATACCTCCTATCAAAGATGAAATTATAATTCTAATAAGATTACTATTTCTCTTTAATATAATTGAAGTACCAAGTATAATCATAAAATCCATAATAGTATTAAACAAAAAAAATAAATCAATATATATTCTCATATATTGATTATAAAAAAAAGAATATAAATATCTTGTCGATTTATATTCCACTATTCAAATAATTTATTCTCATCTCCAGAGCAATAGCCACCGCCTACTTTAGCACCTTCAACATATTCCTTACCAGAAATATTACATCCCATCTTAGTAACAGCATCTTGTAAATATCCTCCAAAGATTTTTACTAATCCTATTGCTACTACTGTAATTAAAGATATAATAAGTACATATTCTACTAATGTTTGACCTTTTCTATTCAACTTCATACTATCGTCCTTTCGTATTCTTAACATAATTGTACTATATTTTTCAAAATAAAGCAACATTTATTTATCTTCTTTTTCAATTTCTAAATCAAAACAAATAATTATTCCATCAATATATTAATATCTATCTATTTCTTAAATATATCCAACACTTAAAATAATTTATAATAGAGACTATTATATAGGCTCTATTATACAACATAAAACTTAAGTTTACTTAAGGTTGAAGTGGATAAAGAAAAAGAACTTATTTAAGTAAGTCCTTTCTTGATAAATTAAGTTTACCCTTCTTATCATATCCAGTAGCAATAGCAATAACTTCATCTCCTACTTTAAATAAATCACTAGGTTTATCAACTCTCTTAGTATCTAATTGCGATACATGAATAAGTCCTTCACATCCAGGCCATAACTCAACAAAGATACCAAAATCTTGAATAGATACAACCTTACAAGTATAAGTCTTACCAATCTCTACTTCTCTAGCAATATTCTTAATTCTATCGGCAGTTCTATTAATAACATCCCTATCAGTATGATAAATAATAACTCTACCATCATCTTCAAGATCAACTTTAACAGCATTAATATCATTAACAGTATTAACATTACTACATTCCAAGATAATCTTCGTAATCATTTCTCCACCACGACCAATAACATCTTTAATCTTATCTGGATTAATCATAAATACTTCAGTCTTAGGAGCATACTTAGATACATCTTCTCTAGGTTTAGATATTTGTTTCTCAATAACATCTAATATCTCAAATCTAGCTTTCTTAGCTTGTGCTAAAGCCTCTTTTAATATTTCTCTATTAATACCATCAATCTTAATATCCATTTGAAGAGCAGTAATACCATCACGAGTTCCCGCTACCTTAAAGTCCATATCACCAAGATGATCTTCCATACCTTGAATATCAGTAAGAATAGTATAATCATTCTCATGAGTAATAAGTCCCATAGCAATACCCGCTACTGGCTTCTTAATAGGAACACCCGCTGCCATAAGAGCCATCGTACCCGCACAAATAGTAGCCTGACTACTAGAACCATTACTCTCTAGTATCTCACTAACAACTCTTATCGTATAAGGAAATTCTTCTTCACTAGGAATAACATAAGAAAGTGCTCTCTCTCCTAATGCACCATGACCAATTTCTCTTCTACCAGGAGCCCCATATCTACCAGTTTCACCTACTGAGAATGGTGGGAAGTTATAATGTAACATAAATCTCTTAGCATCTTCAATTCCAAGTCCATCAAGGATTTGATGTTCTCCAAGTGCTCCAAGAGTTACTGTTGCTAAACTTTGAGTTTGTCCTCTAGTAAATAAAGCACTACCATGACATCTAGGTAATAAATCAATATCTGTAGATAATGGTCTAATCTCATCCATTCTTCTACCATCTGCTCTAGTCTTCTCTTTAACAACAATATTTCTAAATAGTTCATACTCAATACCATGGAATATTAAAGCCACCTTAGTAAGTAATTCCTTTAATTCTTCAGGTTTCATCGTATCTTCATTTTCACTCTTATACTTTTCTATTACTTCTTCTTCTAAGTCATCAATAGCACCATATTTCTCTAACTTATCTTTAATTCTAAGAGCCTTATCAAGTCTCTCTCTAACAATACTATCTACTTCACTTCTAAGTTCTGAAGATATTTCTAACTTCTCATATTCCATCTTCTCTACGCCAATAGCACTAATAACTTCTTCCTCAAAAGCAATTAACTTCTTAATAGCCTCATGTCCAAACATTAATGCTTCAAGCATATCATCTTCTAAGGCCTCTCTAGCTCCAGCCTCAACCATATTAATAGCGTCTTTTGTTCCCGCTACTGTAAGGTCAATATCAGACTTCTCACTTTGTTCTACAGTAGGATTAATAACAAACTCCCCATCAACTCTACCAACTTTAACCGCTGCTACTGGACCATTAAAAGGTATCTTACTAATACAAGTAGCAAGTGAAGATCCAAATAATGCTGTAAGTTCAGGTGAATTGTCTTGGTCTACTGATAACACTGTATTAACAATTTGTACTTCATTCTTAAAATCCTCTGGAAATAATGGTCTAAGAGGTCTATCAATCATACGAGCCGCAAGTGTTGCCGCATCAGTAGGTCTACCCTCTCTCTTAATAAATCCTCCAGGTATCTTACCTACAGAATATAACTTTTCTTGGTATAAAACCATAAGTGGAAAGAAATCAGATAATAGATTAGCACTCTTACTAACAACAGCAGTTGATAGTACTACAGTATCTCCATATCTAACAAGTACTGCTCCATCTGCTTGTTTAGCAACTTGTCCATGTTCTACTACTATCTTTCTTCCATAAAAATCTAACTCAAATACTTTCTTATCCATATCTCTACTCCTTTTCTTTTACTTGATTCTTATAATCATTAAATTTTTTAAGTATTCTTCTTTTACTCATATTTTGTTTTTCAACAGATATAATATCACTAAAAGGTATAAATGGGCCATTAATAAATAGACATCCTATTTCATTTTCACAACTTGTTAAAGCACCAAAAACTTTATATTTTTTCCCAGTTAATAAATCAATATACCTATTACTTTTTGTGGGTTTAACTATCGTTTGTCTAATAGCCTCATGATAGTAAGCAGTTTCTCCATTTCTTCTATACTCTTTTTTAGTTATCATACTTATATTAGCAAAATACAAATCATTTATATTCATAAAAACCTCCCAATAAATATAAAGACACTCAAAAAAGAGTGCCTACTTTATTAATTATTTTCTTAATCCTAATTTTGCAACTACATCTCTGTATCTCTTAACATCAGTCTTAACAAGATAGTTTAATAAACTTCTTCTTTTACCAACTTTAATTAAAAGTCCTCTCTTAGAAGCTTTATCTTGTTTATTATTCTTAAGATGTTCAGTTAAAGCATTAATCTCATTGGTAAGAATAGCTATTTGTACTTCAGGAGATCCTGTATCTTTACTATCTCTAGCAAACTCTTTAATGATTTGTGCTTTCTTATCTTTATTTAAAGCCATTATATTTTCCTCCTTATCTTATTTTCACCTTTAACCTAGTTATGGTAAGAGGTACCAATAACAAAGTTCAAGGAACATATTAATAATACACTATATTTTACGATTTGTAAATAGTTTTTATGAATTTTCTCATCTTTCCAAGTATTTATTAATCTTATTAATAAAAATATCTTCATCAATAGGTTCTGATATAACATCACTAAAACCATATTTATCATAACTATCAATATACTCATTATTACTACTAAGTAATATAACCTTAGTATTAAAAGACTTAATCATTAATAGCTTCTTCATAATAATTATCCCACTAAGTGGCTTAATATTATCTTCAATTAATATTAAATCATATTTCTTTTTACCCCTAATCTTATCTAAAGCCTCTTTACCAAGTTCTATTATTTCTAAATTAATATTCTTATCTTTAACAATATCTTTAATTATCTTACTATTTAAATTACCAATTAATAATACATCTTTCTTATCAATTACCTTTTCATATTCATTTAACTTATTATCACTAACTACCAATCTCTGATCTAATATAATCTTCATCTTAGTACCAATTCCATATATACTACTAGGAACAATAGTACCATTCATTAAAGTAATAATCTTCTTAACATTATATAAAGTATCATTTAAATCATAATTCTCTTCTTTATAATCCTTCTCATTAACAAATAAACTACCTAACTTATCACTTTCAATACCAATACCAGAATCCTCTACAGTTATAATAAGTCTAACTATATCATTCTTAATAATAGTATTAACATCTAACTCTATATAACCATTATTAGTATACTTAACACTATTATCTAACAAAATATCAATAACTTTCTTCAAATTAATACCATCACCATATAAAAATTCTGGCATATCACTATTAATATTACTTCTAAAAACAATATTCTTATCATTACATCTCTTCTTATAAGTATTAATCAAACTCTTAAGTATCAACTTAATATTATATTTTTCATCATACACTCTAATACTAGCCCCATCCATATTAGAAACATCTAATATTTCATTAGTTATAGTAGTAAACTTAGCAGTACTACCCTTTATCTCTCTAGCAGAATCTTCAATAACTTCTACATTAACTTTCTTATTATCAGTCTCATCCAAGATATTATCAGCTTCTTTATTAATATCTTTAGTAATACCCCTTATCTCATTAGTCATATTATATAAGAATAAAGTCTTCTCTTCATTAGCATTATCACTAATTTCCTTAGCCCTATGTATCTCTTCAATTGTCTTCATATCAGGATTCTCTATTGTAAAATACATAACAACAGTAACTAATACTTCTAAAGGACTAACTAAAAATAATTCTGGATATTTTATCTGAAGAAGCAAAGCAACTCCTCCAAATAAAAGGAATATAAACATAGGTATATACTTCTTATTACCAAGTTTTTTAATATTAATAACTGAATTAATAACAATTACTAAAATAGCAATTATAGCAATTAAATAAGTAAAATTAACTGCTAAACCACTAGTATACATAATATTATTTTTATAATAATAATTAATTGGTAATATTGATATCAAAAATGCAATCAAAACATATACTACCCAAAATATTTTATATAATTTTTTAGACTTAAAATCTGAAGATATTGAAATAACATATAACATAAAGAATAATATCCAACTATCTAAAGATATTAAATATAATACATTAATTATTCTTGTAATATAAGCCATACTATCTATATTAATAATAAATATATAACTAACCATTCCTAATAATAACTCTACAAATGTAGATATAAGAAGTAAACTATATATCTTATTTTCTTTAGATTTAATTCTTTTTCTCTTAAAATATATAATAATTATAAGTAATATATAAACCATCCCTGAAAATGTTAAACCTAAATTAAAATTCATACTACTACCACCTTTTTATTTCTTTATCAATTTTTTACCCTTACTAGGCATAACTATATCATAATAACCAAGTCCCATATTAGTCTCATGACAAACAATACTAATCTCACTTCCATCAATACCATCTTCTTTTATCTTCTTATAGTCTTTCTTTAAAGCCGTTGTATATGGTAACTCGTCCACTACTTTCCATTTAGCAGGTATATCACGAAACGACATATTATTATTACTTAAAATATAATTATCAATAATACTCTTTATAATATCTTTTATATCAATACCTTTACTCTCTTTAGATAAAACAACATATATAAGAGGCATAGCACCAAAGTTATTTTCATCATAATATTCAGATATCATAACATCTTCTACATAAGAAGAACTAGTAACAGCATTTTCTAAAGCATTAGGATATATCTTATAACCATCATATCTAGATATCATACCACTTGCTCTTCCTTCAAAAAAGTATTCCCCTCTAGCATTTTTTTTCATTATATCTCCAGTATCAATATACTCTCTTCCATCAATATTAATTGTTTTATGTAATACTTCTCCATCAAATTCGCATACTGGATTACTACCCTTACTATAATATAAATGACCAAGTTCTCCACGACTCAATTCTTTCATAGTGTCAGGATCAATAATAATACCATTTCCACCAGGTAAATCAATTCCACAACTACCAGGAGTAGACATAAAAGGATCTTCTAGTATACAAGTACCATTAAATTCACTCATACCATAACCAGTTCTAAGTAAACACTTAGCATTATGTGATATTAAAAATCTATTAATATTAGCTAGTTGCATAATAGTAAGTGTACCACCGCCATATACCGCTTCTTCAAGAAAAGATAAATCAGCATTATTATATTTATCACTACCTATAAGTCTAAGCCAAAAAGAAGGTGTACCAAATAAACAATTAGCCTTAGTCTTAAGTAAAATATCAATAATATTTTCCTGTGAAAATATTGGTATTTCTATCATTTCTAATCCTAAACTATGACCCAAATGCATCGAATCAGAAAAACCAAACTGAGCAAAACCAGGAAGTACATGTAAAAATGTTTTAACTCTACTATAATCTATATTTGATATTTGATGTTGAAAAGCAATAAAATTAACATTTTCATTAGTTGAAGGAATAGTCTTAGGTACTCCTGTTGTACCAGAAGAATGGCATATTGTAGCTACTTCATTTTCTACATATGGGTTAGTATAACATACTTGATATCTTGAATCCTTAAGAAATCTATCTACTCCAAATATATTAATATTACCATACGAAGTACTTACTCTCTTAACAATATCTTCATCCCTAAATTTCATTCTATACATAACACTTTCAATCATAGGTAAAGAATCAGTAATCTTAGTAATTAATACTTTATCAATATTTAATTCATTATAAATATAATCCTCAATAGGTTTAATTGAAGTTTCATATACCTTATCAAAGCATACAATAGCATTTACTTTTTCTTTCTCTAAAAAATATTTCATTCTATCTTCCTTACTAGTAGGATCAATATTATCTGAAATAGCCCCAATCTTATTTAAAGCATATATAATAATAGTAGACTCTGGTAAATTAGGAAGTAAAAGTGCTACTCTATCACCTTTTCTAATCCCCATAGCGGCAAATCCCTTAGCATACCTATCTATTAAATCAATAAATTCCCCATAAGTATACCTTTTTCTTCCAAATCTAAGTGCATATCTATCTAAATTATTCTTATTACACTCCCTAATATATCCATACATAGTATATTTAGGAATATTATTAAGAATAATATCAAAACTATCACTAGGATTATTCTGTATTTCCCTTTTTAATTCTTCTATTCTTTTTAGTAATTCCATCTAAACCACCCTTTACAAAATTTCCCCTCTAAAACACTAATATTATACCATAATCAAAAGCTAAAAAAAATGTACCATTTGTGTACATTTTTTCAGTTCGTAAAATGACATAAGTTTACTATAAGTTAACCATTTATTTGCCCTTTCCACTTGCAATATCTGGTAAATATAAAGAAAACTTTTTATTAATTACTTTCATAACATTACTATCATATTTCATAGGTAATACTACTTCATAATAATATTCTCTAAGTATATCATCTGAAACATTATATCTAGAAATAACTTCATCTAAACTATCTAAATTAATAAGAAATTTATTATATTCTTCTTCATTATATGGAGGAATATTATTTTTTTGTCTATATAACCCCTTATTAATACATTTAAATCTTATTCCCATTCGTTTAAGACTAATATACTCTCCTAGTAACATATCACATCCATTACTAAGAAGTAAAGCTCCTACAGCTCTTGTTTTAGTTCTATCTAATACTACTTCATTAGTTTGACTATTATATCTATATAACTCTCCACTATCTTTTAATTCCCTTTGAATACTTAATTCTTCTATCATTTTAGGACTACTAATTGAAGTAACAGAACTTTCCATATCATTAGTATAACCAACCTTAATATAATGTTTATTTCCATTAACATCAATTTCTTTTAAAGTATTAAAATCAGCCTCAGTAGTTTCTCTAGTAACAGAATCAA
The DNA here is from genome assembly GCA_934182615.1 of uncultured Bacilli bacterium. Taxonomy (GTDB): domain Bacteria; phylum Bacillota_I; class Bacilli_A; order RF39; family UBA660; genus CAG-302. The sequence goes on from CAKPRO010000006.1 coordinate 61,196, forward strand.
CAAAAGAAGAAGCAATATAACTATCACCATTAACATCCATAACAAATAATGCTTTAACATCTCTAAAAGTATTAAGTTCTCTACCTGATATTAAAGAGCAAGATAAGTATTGTTTACTATACTCATTATCATGATAATTTAATTCTCCCTTTACACCAGGTTCTAAATAACTAGCATGAATTACTGTCATAAAGTCTTCTCCATTAGTAATATTATCATAATTAGTAATATCTCTTTCCCATAACTTAACAGAATAGTCTCTGCATTTCTCTTCTAAATCAAATATCTCTTTTAAATCCTTTTCAAATTCTAATCCTACTAGTGAAGCATCATCTTTATATTTACCATACTTAAAACAATACTCTACATTATCACTACTAGTTAAATCATTTAGTATTCTATTATAAATACCATATAAATCAGAATATTTACTTTTAAATTCTTTTAATTTCCTATAAGTATCTATATAAATATCATTGTTAACTTCCATATCAATAAGCATAGCAAGTTTTTTCTCTAACTCTGTAATATAACCTCTTACACTAGAATTAATTAAAGCGTAATCAGTAATATAACTAAATTTTCTCATAACACACTCCTATCTAAATAAACATATCATTATTTTAACTCTTCAATTTATCAGTATTTCTGACAAGTTAAAATTCTATCAAATTTTCCATCATTCAAATTATAATAACATATTCAATTAACCATCTCTTTCAGTTGTTGCATTTTTTACAATAACTGAAATTAATTTCTTTACTCAGTGGTTATCCCAAAATTTGCATATACCACCAAAAGCTTTATTTCAAAGACTTAATGGCTTTGAAATACCCTACAAGACCTTAGACTTGTAGGGCATAATATATTAATCTTTCTTAATACCTAAATATTCATAAGTCTTATCAGTAACAACTCTACCTCTAGCAGTTCTCTTTAAATAACCCTGTTGTAATAAATAAGGTTCATATACATCTTCAATAGTAGAAGCTTCTTCTCCAATTGAAGAAGCAAGAGCCTCAAGTCCTACTGGTCCCCCATTAAATCTTTCTACAATAGCTAAAAGTAAATTATAATCAGTATCATCAAGTCCAGTCTTATCTACTTTTAATCTATCCAAAGAATTATCAAGAATCTCTTTATTAATAATACCATCACCATATACCAAAGCAAAATCCCTAACTCTCTTAAATAACCTATTAGCAATTCTCGGAGTACCCCTACTTCTCTTAGCTAGTTCTCTAGCAGCATCATCAGTAATAGGAGTATCAAGTACCCTAGAAGTTCTCTTAATAATCTGATATAATTCATCCTCAGTATAAAAATTAAGTTTAGAAATAATACCAAATCTATCTCTTAAAGGACTAGATAAATCACCTGCTCTAGTAGTAGCTCCTACTAAAGTAAAATGTGGTAAATTAATCTTAATATTTCTTGAAGAACCCTCACTACCTACTATTATATCTAAGTAAAAATCCTCCATCGCTGGATATAAAATCTCTTCAATATATCTAGGAATTCTATGAATCTCATCAATAAATAGAACATCCCCTTCTTCTAAAGTAGATAGTATTGCAGCTAAGTCCCCACTCTTCTCAATCGAAGGCCCACTAGCAGTCTTAATATTAGTACCAAGTTCATTAGCAATAATATAAGCAAGAGTAGTCTTACCAAGCCCAGGAGGACCATATAATAAAATATGATCTAAAGTCTCTCCTCTCATAACTGAAGACTTAATAAATACCCCTAAATTCTCTTTAATCTCACTTTGACCAACATACTCATTTAAAGATACTGGTCTAATAGTCATATCCTTATCCTCTTTAAATTCTTCACTACTCATTATTCTATCATTCATCTATTCCCCCTCCTTGTATATAGTATTATATAAATCTTTAGTCCCCTTTTCTTCCATATCTAATTCAATTTTAGGTAAATCATCCTTACTACCAAGCCCAAAATAATCCAAAAACTCATCAGTAGTCTTATATAAAGTAGGTCTACCAATAGTATCAGCCTTACCACACTCTTTAATAAGCCCTTTAGCCAGTAACCTTCTCATAACATAAGCCGAATCTACTCCTCTTAAAGAATCAACATTACCCCTAGTAATAGGTTCATTGTAGGCAATAATAGCAAGTGTCTCTAAAGCCGACTGTGACAAACTATTCGAAGTAGGCTCTTCAAGTAACTTCTGATAATATTCCTTATGTTCTTCTCTAGTCGTAAGTTTAATCGTATTACCTAAAAAATTAATTCTAAGACCCCTCTTATTATCATCATAATAATTCTTTAAACTAAGAACAATCCTCTTAGCCTCTTCCTCATCAATTTCTAATATTCTCTCAATATCATTCAAAGTAATACCCATATCACCTTGAACATATAAAAGTCCTTCTACTACACTTTCCATCTTAATTCCTCAATTCTATTAATATCTTATCAAAATTCTTATCTTGATTAATAACAACATCTTTCTCTTTAACCATTTCTAATATTGATAAAAAAGTAACAACCACTATCGGTCTATTATACTCTTCAAATAAATCATCTAAATAAGCCTTCTTCTTAGTTATAAGAATCTTCTTAATATTATTCTTTCTCTCCCTAACCGAATACTCTCTTTTAGTAACAGTAGTTTCTAAAGGTTTATCAAGTTCTTTTCTCTCTAAAAACTTCTTAAAAGCCTCAAGTAAATTATCAATCGTATCTTCGCCACTAAGAGTACTCTCAGTATAATTACTAACCTTCTCCGGAGCCTTAATATATATCTTCTTTCTTTCTTCCTCTAACTCTTTAAATACCGGTGTCATCTCTTTATATTTCTTATATTCAAGTAATTTATTAATAAGATTCTCTCTCGTAATCTCTTCATCTTCTTCACTATTATCTTCTTCTTTCTTATTACTAGGAAGTAATAGTTTAGACTTCAAATACATAAGTTCCGCCGCCATAACTAAATACGAAGAAGAAATATTAATATTAAGATTCTCTTCATGATTAATATAATCCAAATATTTATCCGTAATCTCTTCTACTTTAATATCAAAAATATCTATATTAGACTCTTTTACTAAATGTAAAAGTAAATCTAAAGGTCCTTCAAAATTATCTATTGATATATAATCCATATATCCACCATCCTACCTAATTATATCATGTATTTAACCATTAGTAAATAAAGAATTACTCCCAAAACTATTGCTTTTATATAAAATATATAGTATCATATATAATGCAGTAAATGATACACTGCCGTATTTGTAACCAAATAAGTTACATATTTTATCAAAAAGAAGTAGTATAATAATCTTACAGGAGGAAAATTATGATTGAACCAAAGTCGCGTATTATACCAGACGATATTTTTGAAGAAGTAAATGCAGTAACTCATGAACTAATCAAATATGAAAATCCAAATAATTTAAATTGGATGCCAGCATATGAAGATGTTCTAACTAAAATGGATAAAAAAGAACAATATCATAACCCAAGGTTACTTACCTTCATCGTAAGAAGAATAAGTGAATTAGGCTATGATATCAATGATCATCCATTTAAACTAACTAGATATAGATAAAAAGACCCCAGTGGTCTTTTTTTCGTTTCAAAAATTATAAATATATCAAAAAAGAGAATACCTTTATAATTGTACACCTTACACCATTAATAATTCTACTTTCAAAAAAATTTTCATTAAAAATTAAGTTTTCCTCTTTAAAATTTAGTAAATTTGTTATACAATTAGATAAAGACATTAATTACACACCCGTACTTTCTATTTTGACTATATATATTGTACCAGAAATGTGTGTTAATGTCTTTATTTTTTTGTAACAAAAAACTAGTTCACATCACATCATTTTGAACTAGTTTTTATCTAGGTCCCCTTAATTTCAAAGAACCCCAAATATAGTATCCTCAAATCCCCTCATTATAGAAAAACCCTTTTTATTATAAATGATTCTCAAACAAAGGTAATATCTTTTTCAAAGCATCTACCCCAGTAACTTCTTTAATAATTCTTCTATTATTATCTAAATCAATAATATAAATAAGTTTATAATTATTTTCAATATCTGTTCTAGTATCATTAAGTTTAGCAATATAATAATATTCCTTATCCTCATAATAAACTTTATCTAAAACTAAATACTCTTCTTCATTTTCTAATACTATAACTTTATCAATATCTATCATATCGTCACTCCTAACTATTAATATCTGGAAAACCAAAATTATCTTTCATATCTGAAAAATTACCACTATTAAGAGGAATATTAATATTAGGAAAATCCTTAGTATCTAGTTTAGAATCAGATACAGGTATCCAAAAAGCATTATTATCCAGAGTAGGTTCAATATCAATCTTATTAATATCCTTATCTTCCTTATCAGTAGGTCCTCTAATAGAATTACTATCGTTATCCATATTAACAACTACACCACTATTAATATTATCCGTAACTCCCCATACAGGTACATTATCCTCTACTACTTTAATATCAGTATCAGAAGTAGGAACTTCCCATATTGGTTCTACCGCTTCCTCTATCTTACTTTCTTCTACCCTATTTTCTTCTACCTTAGGAGTATCCTCTTTAACATTATCTTCCTTAACAGTATCCACTTTAGTAGCAATCTCTTTATCCTCTGCATCAGAAGCCACTTCTATATTCTTAGGTTCTAAAGATACATTCTTAGTAAAATCATCAAAAATATTCATTCTAGGCTTAGGATTCAATTTCTTATTAACATTCTCCCTAACACTCTCACCCTTAAGTTTAGCAAGTCCTAAATTAAGTGTTCTTGGATAATCAATAACCTCTTTAATACAATAAGGATCAACCGTATCATTAACAATATCCTCAAGTACTGCTTCTTCCTCTTTAGGAGGTTCCTCTTCCTCTTGTACTTCTTCTTTTACTTCTTCTGGTATATCTTCTTCTAAATTATCATAAGACTCTATAATACCATACTCTCTTAATATAGTAAGAATATCATAAGAATTAATAACCTCTTCAAGTTCTTCAAGTCTCTCTTCTTTAAACTTAATTCTACTATTATAATTAATAATATTATCAAGTACTTCTTTCTCTTTATTCAAAGTACTCTTTTGTTCTTCTACTAAACTTTCAAAACTTAATAACTCATCACTATCTTCAATATGAAGTTTATTCTTAATATGATTCCTATCCTCAAGTAAATCTCTTATCTTATCTCTCTTACAACACATCTGTTCAAAATCTTCTTCAAAAGAAATAACAAGTTCATATATTTCTAAAATAATCTCCCTATTCTTCCATATATAATAACTCTTCTCAGCATCTTCAACATAAGAAGAATAATCATCATCAGCACCATTACTAACAAGACTCTTAACACTATCTAAAGTAACCTCTAAAGTTTCTTCATTCTCTTTAACCCTCTCACTAGCAGCCTTAAGTTCTTCATTATAATTATCTTCATTAATCTTATTAAAGTATTCATCATTCTTTATACATTTAACAAGTTCAGAATATAGAATATCTTCCATAATCTTATTCTTTTTAACATATTCATCTTTTTCATTCTCAAGTTCTATCAAAGAATCCTTAAGTTTACCATTACTAGAAGTAATCTCATCAATTTCATTCTTCGTAGTTAAATATCTCTCAATAAGATCAAGTCTATTTTTCTTTTCTTCTAATTCTTCATCAGATACAACAAGTTGAAATCCATCAATATATCTACCAGTAGATTCATAAAACTTATCTTCTAACTCTCTTCTTTTATCAAGTCTATCTTCAAGTAATTTAATAAGCTTCTTTAATCTACCTTCTTCTTTCTCTAAAGTAACCTCTGGTGAAATCAAACTTCTAATTTCCTTCTCAAACTCTTTATTATATACAGCATCAATCTTCTTAGAATATTTTTCATAATTATCAATAACATCACTAGGAGTCTTAACACCCTTCTCTTTATCAAGTTTAATTCTCATTTCAAAAATTTTACACAAATTTTCAAAAGAACTTATAGAGTTTCCTTCCATAACACTTCACCATCCTTCTTATTCAAATCTGGAAATGACATATTATCACTACTAATAATCTCCGGTTTCAACTTATTATTCTCAATAACAGGTATACCTTTCTTATTATTACTACTATCAGTAGTCTTCCAGATAATATTACTATTATTCTCTAACAAATCATAAATACTAGATTCTTTTTTAGAAGGTGTATTATCTTTCTTATTATCAGAAACTTCCATCTTCTTAGTAGTATCTTCTTCTTTAAACAAAGTCTCTTCCTTCTTAGGAGAAATCTCTTTCTTAATAGGAATTTCTTTTTCTATCTTAGGAGGATCTATCTTTTTCTCTTCTACTTTAGTCTCTTCCCATAAAGGAAATTCCGTATCCTCTGCTATACTACTCTCTGCTTCCTTAAGTAAACTATTCTCTAATGGCTTATTAGGAGTTATCCTAGTATTCTCAAATAATTCATCAGTATCAAAATCACTACTAAAAGACATAACCTCATCTAATGTCTTATTCTTAAGAGGATTCTTAATATCAACTCTATCTTCCTTAACATCACTCTCTTTAGGTAAAATATTATCATATTCACTAGAAGTATTTATCTTTTTATCATTATTCTTCTTAATAACAGTCTCATCTTGTAATTTCTTCATTTTCTCTGCTACTTCTAACTGCTCTTTAAGTTTAGCCTCTTCAATAAGTTTTTGTCTTCTTACTCTAGCAGCTTCAATCTTTTGCTCTTCTGCTATCTTCTTTTGTCTTTCAACTTGTTCTTCATGTCTAGCCTTCTTAATCTGTTCTTCTTTTTGTCTATTTTCATTCTTAATAAGTTCTTCTAATACATTTTTAAATTCCTTAGAATTATTCTCTTCATCTATCTCATATAAAAGTTTATTTCTCTTTTCCCTTTCTTCTTTTAAGTATTCATAATTCTTAATATCATTACTCTCTAACTTAATAGTATTATATTGTTTAAACAATTCACTACTTATATTTTTATATAACTCAGTACCAGTAATATTCTTTAATATATTATCAATAGTATTTCTCTTATCTAATAATTCATCATAATTAGCAGTCTTCTTATCATATATATTAATTAAATTAATAATATTAACATCTTCATTATATCTAGTATATAACATATTAACATCATTAAGAATATTATTACACTCTAAAATATATTCTGAATCAGATAATTCATTAGCGGTCTTCAAATTCTCTTTAGCTAAAGAAACAGCATATTTAAATTCAGCATGTTTTCTTAAAATATCCTCTTTCTTATCCATAAGTCTATATAGACCTTGTTTTTCTAAAGAAGAACCCACTAATGTAATCATTTTCTTCTCTAAACTCTCATTAAGTCTAGTATTAGCCTTAACATTTCTAGAAGCTTCACTAATCTTAACATCAAGAATTTTCATTTCTCTAATAATTTTTTCTTGTTTAGCCTTATTCTCCTCATATTTTTCTATAATAGATAATCTCTTTTCATAAGTATCTAATTTATCTTCACCCAAAAAAGAAGTAAGTTCAACTAGTGAACCAGTTATCTTCTTATGATCATTCTTTCTTTTATTAAGATAATCTTTTCTATCATTAATTAAAGTTATAATATTTCTAAGTCTAGTCTTCTCTTCCTCTATATATCTTGTCTTTTTACTAAGAAGCATTAAATATTCTTCTTCATATTCTGAATTAGTATCCAATAATATTTGTTTTTCAATCTTATCTAGTTGATCACATATTCTTTCTTTCTGAATATCATCCTTTGTTAACTTAAGACTATTTAAAAACATATCATATTGCTTTAATCTTCTTACTACTTCTCTACTTGTATAGTTCACACTAAACCACCTCTAGTATAATTATAATTTTTTTTAATCTTTTTGTCAATTAATATACATTATTTTACATTATTTATTTTCTTCTTAAGCTAAAATCTTAAGAAGTTTCTTAAAGCCTAATATTAGTCTTTAAGAAAAAAATATATTATATGTATTAAACTCCCTCTAAGTATATATATTATGCTTATATATAATAGATATGGTTGATATCTTGTTGTTAGATCTAAGCTAACAACAACACTTCAAGATTACAAGCTTGAAGTGATAAAAAATAATAAATAAAATTACAAATATTTACCATAATAATAAAGAGGTGCAATATGAATAATAAAATAATAAATAAACTAAAAAAAGAAACCAACAATAGTTCATATATCATATATCGAGAAAAATACATAAACAATATCAAGATAGATATCATCTATAACGAAACATTAACTGATCAAAATAAAATGTCTGATTTTATTTATCGAAGTCTAGATCATATTGAAAAAACCTATAACAAAAAAGAATTACTATATGATGTTATCAAAAATAACATCAGTAATATCAAAATAAAAGACATAAACAACTATCAAGATATCTGCAAATACCTAAATAACGGTTTTGCCATCCTCTTAATTGAAGATGACTACTCACTAGCCTTAGAAGTAAAAAAGAATCTAACTAGAAGTATTGAAAAGCCAATGACCGAAACCACCATCAGAGGATCAATGGATGCCTTTACCGAAAATATCGAAACCAATATAGGCCTAATAAAAAGAAGAATAAAAACCAATAGTTTATGGAATGAAGACTTAGAACTAGGAAAATATACCCAAAATAAAATAAGTATCCTAACAATCGAAGGAATAACAAATCAAGAAATAAAAAATAGTATCATAAACAAATTAAATAACATCGAAATAGATAGTGTTACCGATACAGGTACATTAAAACATGTAATCAGTAAAGAAACAAAAACCATCTTTCCCACCACTATCACAACCGAAAGACCAGACAAAGTAGCCTCCGCCCTTCTCCAAGGTAAAACAGCTATCATAATAGATAATTGCCCCTTTGCTTTAATAATGCCCGTAGATATAAACGATTTCTTTCTATCACAAGATGACAAAGATTCTAACTATATAAACAATTCTCTAACAAGAGTACTAAGATACTTAGCCTTCTTTATAACAGTCCTAACTCCTGGTGTATATATAGCCCTAACTACCTTCAATCAAGAAATGATCCCTTTAGATCTCCTAACAAGTTTTGCCTCCCAAAGAAGTAGTGTACCATTTCCTGCCTTCTTTGAAGCCCTTCTTATGTTTATATCATTTGAAATACTAAGAGAAAGCGATTATCGTATCCCCAACATTTCAAACTCAGCCCTATCCATAGTAGGAGCCCTAATATTAGGAGAAGCCGCTGTTAACGCTGGCATAGTATCCCCTATCATGATCATAATCGTAGCCATTACCGCTATCTGTGCCCTAGTAGTAGTAGAACCAGAATTAGCAAATGCTATCAAATGGTATAGAATATTCTTTATGCTTGGAGGAACTACTATCGGAATATATGGTATCTTCATTGTCTTCATTATCTTTATTACCAATCTATGTAGTATAAAATCATTTACCAAATCCTATACCATGCCATATGCCCCAATATCAGAAGAAATAAAAAATAGTATCATAAAATTTCCTCTATTAAAAAGAAATAAAAGAAATAAATACTTAACAAACAATATCATAAGGGAGGTATCACATGAAAAAAATTAAATATTTAATACTATTACTTCCTCTACTAAGTGGTTGTTATAACTATCGTGAATTAAACGAATTAGGTATAACTACCGCTGTCAGTATTGACTATCAAGATAATAACTTCCAAATAACCGCCGAAGTAGTAAACCCCATCAAACAACAAGATGCTTCAAGTAGTAACAATTCTCCCTTCGTAATATATAACAGCTCAGCCTCTACTCTCCAAGAAGCCTTTCGTAAAGTTGTTCTTGAATCTCCTAGACAACTATATGCCGCCCAATTAGAAATAATAATTCTAAGCGAAGAAATAGTAGACAATCACATTGGTGAAGTACTAGAATATTTCTCCCGAAGTCCTGAAACCAGAACCGAAATCAAAATAATCGTAGCCCAAACAGAAGAAAGCATCAAAAGTATCACTCTTCAATCCCTTCTAACAAGTTTCTCTTCTTCAAATATATTAAAATCATTAGAACTACAAAATAAAGTACTTGGTGTCTCCTACCCAGTAACCCTAAACGAACTATTAAATATGTATATAAACCCCCATCTAGAAATAACACTTCCCTCTATAATACTATATGGTGATCCCGATATTGGAGATGAAAAAGAAAATATTACTACCTCTTCTCCTAAAGCAAAAATAAAAATAAGTGGTACTACTATTACAAAAGATAACAAAATACTAGGTTATCTAACTGAAGAAGACTCCAAAATAGTAAGTCTAATAAATAGTAAAGCCAAAGAATTCATTATCAAAATACCCTATAAAAATGAAGAAGAATACATAGTCTTTGAACCAAATAGAATCAAAGTAGAACAAAAAGCCACCCCTAAAAACAATAAAGTAAAACTAAAAATATCTGGCTATGTCAAAACAAAAGAAATAAATGCTAGTATTAATATCAAAGATTATAAAGAAGTAGAAGAACTAGAAAACTATTTCAATAAAGAACTAGAAAAACAAGTAATAAAAACCTTTACTAGTATAAGAGATAACTATAATACCGATATCTTTAGTTTCCAAGAACTATATTATCGTACCGATTATCAATACTTTAAAAAATATTGCCATAATTGGTATCAAGATATCTATCCCCATCTAGAATTAGAAGTAGAATCAAATATAAAACTATATGAAAAAGGAAATACACTAGGAGGATTAAACTATGAAAGAAAAAATAAATAACCTAGAATTATCCAGTACCCTATTTCTTCTTATGTTCTCTTGTACCCTAGGTATAGCCCCTTATATAACTATCAATCTAGCTTCTATTGATGCTTACTTTGGTGTTATATTTGGCTTCTTTATTGGTCTTATTCCACTATTTATATTTATATACATATTTAACTATGAAATAGATAAACCTCTCCATATCAAAACAAAAATAATTTTCGGTAATCTCCTTGGTACAATTATCAATATTATCATCATCCTAATATACTTTATTCTAGCTATAACAACCCTATACGATATAAGTAATTTCATAATATCACAATATCTAACAGATACCCCCATCATATTAGTAGCGGCAATCTTTTCTCTAACCGTATATCATGCCATAAATAAAGGTATTATCCCCATATGTAAAACAAGTCTAATCTATGTCATAATAATATTAGTACTATTTATTCTCGGTATTATTGGCTTAGTACCAGAAATAAAACTAGAAAACTTAAAACCTCTTCTAACCGAAGGAATAAAAAATCCCCTTATTTCCGGAATAGTATATAGTTTAATACTAACAACTCCTATAAACAGTATTCTACTAATACCCAAAAACAACATTGAAAACAATAAAAAAACAACCAAATATATAATCATAACCTATCTAATCGTAGCAATAATGATTATCCTAATATCTATCATAACATCATCATGTCTAGGTAGATATCTATTAAAAACCTACCAGTATCCAGTCTATATCACCCTAAAAAAAATATCTATCTTCGGTTTTATTGATAGAATAGAAAATTTCCTCTCTATTCAGTGGATATTAAGTTCCTTTATCCTCCTATCATTAACCTCCTACTACATAAAAAGTAACATAAATAAAACCAATAACAAGTTAATAAATCTTTTCATAACTACTATCATAACTATCACTCCTATCAAAATATTCAAAAACAATACTACCTTCAATAATTACCTAGATAATATCTATCCATATATACTTATTATCAATATCATACTATTTATCATAATATTCATATTTTTATGTATAAAAAAGAAAAAACAACATAAAATAATAATACAGTAAGATAAATTACTGTTTAGATATAGAGGCTACATAATTATGTAACCTCTTCTTTATTTAAAAATAATTAATAAGCCTACTCCATATCATATAAAAAACATATTATATTAGTGTGGAGTTGATAACAATGTTAACATATTTAGAACAACAAAGTCCTATTCTTTTAGCCCTTTTAGCAACCATATTTACTTATAGTATAACCCTATTAGGAGCCTCAATAGTATTTCTTTTCAAGAAAGTAAACAAAAATATCATGGATGCCATGTTAGGTGTAGCCGCTGGTATCATGATAGCAGCCTCTTTCTTTTCATTATTAGAGCCTTCCCTAAAAATGGCCGCTAATCTTAAACTAATACCTTGGTTAGTAGCCTTCATAGGCTTTATGTCTGGTGGTGCATTATTGTTCGCTGGTGACCGTATTTTTACCAAAATTGATAAAAAATTAACCAAAAGCAAAGAAACTAACCTTCAAAGAAAAAGTCTAAAAAGAAGTATCATGCTTATCCTTTCAATAACCCTACATAATATACCAGAAGGATTAGCCGTCGGAGTGGCCTTTGGAGGTATAGCCTATGGTATCGAAGGAGCTACCCTATCATCCGCTATTATGATTGCCTTAGGAATAGGTATCCAAAACTTTCCAGAAGGTACTGCTGTCAGTGTTCCTCTAAGAAGAGAAGGATTAAGTAGAAAAAAAGCCTTCTTCTATGGACAATTAAGTGGTATCGTAGAACCAATATCCGGTGTCTTAGGAGCCCTCTTAGTATTAAAAATAAGAATTCTACTTCCCTTCCTACTATCCTTTGCGGCAGGAGCTATGATTTATGTTGTAATCGAAGAATTAATACCAGAATCCCAAGCAAACAAAAGAAAAGAAGTAATGGCCTTATTCACTCTAATAGGCTTTTCCATAATGATGATTTTAGATGTAACATTAGGTTAAAAAAACAGGCACTTGCCTGTTTTTATTTATGAAAATCCATCTTAGTAATAACATTATTCTCAATAGTAATCTTACCTAATTCATATCTAAAATTACCATTAGAACATTTCTCTAAATTATCAATATCACACTTACTATCATCATTTAAATATTCATAAGAAATATTAATAACATACTTATTATCACTATCACTAACAACTTCTATATCATAATTATTAGTATATTTACTCTTTTCATTCTTACTATCATAATCCCTACAATAAAGTTCACCATCAATATCATAATAATTATCATATATCTTAGGACTATTAATATCTCCTACTTTAAATTCATTTTTAAATAATGTAGGTTCAATAAATGAAGAAACATACCTCTTAAGATCCTCTATTGTCTTATATTCAGATTTAACATATTCCAAATTAACCAAATTACCATCAGTATCTCTAACTGTAACTTCCCTACTATCAGAAGTATTACCACAATAAGGCTTAACCGTCGTATCAACATAAAAACTATTAGCCTTATCAATTAACCCTCTAATCTTATTTATCACATCTTCACTAATATTACTCTTCTTAATATAAGTTCCACAAGCATAACCAGTATAATTATTTCCCCTTTTAACATAACTAATCTTATACCAATTATCACAAGCATCATTACCCTCTAATTCTTGTTCAATATTAACCATCTTATAACAAGACAAACCATCAATAATATCCCCAGATGTACTATTTCTTACATTAAGTAATGCCGTATTAGCATCACAAGAAACATATGCAAAACTATCACTACTATTACTATTATTATCTTGAATATCATTATCTATTTTATTATTAGTATTATTATCATTATCTTTATTTATTAATACCAAATAAATAATTGCTCCTACTAAAATTAAAACAACAATACCACTAGCTATATACATATAAATCTTTTTATTAATTTCAATATTTCTCTTTCTCATATCATTCCTCCTACTAAATATAATATATCATAAATAACCAAAAAATAATAGTAGTATCTCTATATAATATGTCAAAATTATTCCATTATACCAAAAAACACCCTAAGTAATCTTAGAGTGAACAATACAAATTATACCCTTTGTTTAATAAATTCTAATCTTAATTTATCCGCTACTGTAACAATAAATTCCGAGTTAGTAGGTTTAGCTTTATCAATATCTACACTATGACCAAAAATATCTTCCATCAAATCCCAATCACCACGATTCCAAGATACTTCAATAGCGTGTCTTATAGCCCTTTCAACCCTAGAAACAGTAGTATCAAATTTAGCGGCTAATTCAGGATATAACTCTTTAGTTATTCCTCCAACAATCTCTGGATTATCATAAACCATTGATATAGCTTCTCTTATATATTGATACCCCTTAATATGTGAAGGCATACCAAGTTCATGTAACATCCTACTAATTGATATCTGAAGATTATTATTAAGTAAATTAATTGTCTTCTTCTCCGAAGTATTAAAAGTATCAAGTATCTTATCCTCTAATTCCGTCAAATCAAAAGGCTTCAATATATAATAATTAACCCCATACTCACTAACCTTTCTTATCGTATCAGGAGCATTATAAGAAGTAGCTACTATTATATTAGGATGAATATTATCCTTCTTAAGTTCTTTTAGTACACCCATACCATCCTTCTTTGGCATAATCAAATCAAGTATAATTAGATCATATTCAATTTCCTTATCTCTAATAATTTTTAATCCCTCTTCACCATTATATGCTTTACCAACAATATCAATCCTAGTATTACTTTCAAAGTAATCCTCAACCATCTCAATTAAACTCTCATTATCATCAATCATTAAAACTTTAATCTTTTCCATTTCATTTACCCTTCTTTCTTACAACATGATTATAATACATAAATAAAGCAAAATATGTCGAATTATACCTCATATTATTTTTTCTTCTAAATAACAACCTCCTCTATAAATAAAAAGAGAAATAACTATGTACTTCTCTATATTTATTATATTTTTTCTATCATTCTCTCTACTTCTTTAATATTAGAAGAAATATCTCCTACTAAAACACCCGCTAAAGTATCAATATTAATAATACTATCTATATTACTACTATCAACAGAACCACCATATAAAAGAACAGGCTTTTTATGATATTTATCTTCCAAATAATCATTAATAAACTTAGTTACTTCCTTAATCTTATCAATAGTAGGAAGTGTTCCCGTACCAACAGCATAGATAGGTTCATAAGCAAAAATAATAAATTCAATATTCTCTACTTCCCTCAAATACCTATCTAACATTTTTGGTAAAACATCATGATAATCCTCATCAATACCATCACCAAAACACAAAATAGGAAATATATTAGCATCTAAAGCCGCTAACAACTTATTATTAACAACCATTGCACTTTCACCAAAATCTCTTATTCTTTCATAGTGACCTACTATACTATATTCAATACCCAAAGACTTAAGTTGATCTGTTGATATCTCACCAGTATGTTTAGTATCCATATTATAATTTAAATTTTGACATCCAATAGACCAATCACAATTATTAATAAAAGCCTCTAAATAAATATTTGAAGGACATATTATAATATCATTATCCGTATCTATATTATTAACTCTTTCAATATAATTATATAAATCATCATATAATAAACTCATTTTATGATTAAAAACAACTAACTTTTTCATTCTATACCCTCTTTCTAGTATATATAATTATATTTTATCGGACAAATATAATTATATATTTAAATTATCTATTTTCACAATTTAATAACTATTATTATATTTATATATTCTCTATACCTTTTAGATTACCAGTAGTTAACTATTATTTCTTATCTTCAATAGCTTCAATTCCCACTAAAGATCTATTTTCCAAATATTTCATAGTGGCTCCTCCACCAGTAGAAACATGATAAAAAGAATCTTCAAAACCCAATTTATTAACAGCAAAAGCCGAATCTCCACCACCAATAACAGTCTTTATCTTATTCTTATCTAAATACTTAAATATTCTCTTAGTGCCATTAGCAAATCTTTTATCTTCAAATAAACCCATTGGTCCATTCAATATTACCCTTTTAGCGCCATCTAATTCTCTTTCAAACAACTTAATACTTTTAGGTCCAATATCATAACCAATATCATTATCCGTAAAGTCTTCTATATTTTTAACTCCATCTTCCGTAACAAAATCAAGTGGTAAAATAATCTTATCCTTATTTTCTTCTAACATCCTCTTAGCAAAATCAATATGTCCACTACTAAATATAGAATTACCAATATCATATCCCATTGCTGATAAAAAAGTAAAAGACATTGCCCCACCAATTATTAACTTATCGCTCTGCTTAACTAACGATTCAATCAAAGTAATCTTATCATCAACCTTCTTTCCCCCTAAAATAGCCACAAATGGATGTGTTTTAGATAGAAGAATACCATCTATCTTTTGAATTTCTTTCTCAACTAAAAAGCCAACTCCACTAGGTATATATTTAGGAATACCAGTAACAGAAGCATGATTTCTATGACAAGTACCATAAGCATCATTAATAAAAATATCCCCTAAACTAGCCCAATACTTAGCTAGTTCATTATCACAATTAGATTCTCTCTTTCCCGGAACATCCTCATACCTAGTATTCTCTATCAAAATAACATCTCCATCATTCATATTATTAACCATATCAGTTAATTTCTCACTACAAGTATCCGGAGAAAATAAAACATCCTTATTCAAATATTCAGATAGTTTAATAGCAACAGGATAAAGACTATTCTTCTTTTTATCTTCTTCACATTTAACCTTACCCAAATGAGATAAAAGTATTATCTTAGCCTTATTTCTTAATGCATATTTAATTGTCCTAAGACTAGCTACTATCCTAGTATCATCTGTTATTATTCCATCTTCAATAGGTACATTTAAATCACATCTTATTAATACTTTTTTTCCTTCTAAATCAAAATCCTTAATCGTTCTTTTCATTACTCATCTCTCCTAAATATAATTTTAACATAATTAAATTTATTAGTCTATATTTAATTTATAATTAATAAAATTATGGTGAGGGATACTATGAAAAATATAATAGAATTTTATTACAATATATCTTTAACCACACTAGAAGAACATAACTCAGCATACTATTTCAATATCACCAGTGGCAATTATTGTTTCAAAAAATTCACTCAAAATCCTAATATAATAAATAGTATCTATAACTTAAACACTTATCTAAATAACTTAATACCCATAAACAAAATAATACTAAATAAAGATAACAATCCCCTAACAAAAATAAATGATACCATATATATACTATTACTAATAAATACAAGTAATCAAATAAATCTCCCTACCATATCAAACCTATCCAATATAAATATACCCCAAATAAAAGAATTAGAAAGAAATAACTGGGAAATATTATGGGGAAATATGATTGACTACTATGAAACTCAAATAGGTCAAAATGAAAAAAAGTATCCCCTTATTAGAGAAAGTTTTGACTATTTTGTAGGACTAACCGAAAACGCCATATCATATTTAGTAAATACCAAAAAAGAAACCAAGCCAAATGAATTAGATAAAAAAGTTATATCTCATAATTCATTAAATAGTTCCCTTTATGATCCCACTAATATCATTATTGATCATAAATCTAGAGATCTATCAGAATACATAAAACTATCATTCTTCAAAAATAATCAAAACATCTTTAAAGAACTAGACGAATATTTCTATTATAATAACTATTCCCTATATGGTATAAGAGTATTATTTGCTAGAATAATATATCCCAGTTTCTATTTCAAATTATATGACTCCATATTAAATACCAAAATAGAAGAAAAAGCCCTAAATAATATTATAACTAAATTGCCAGAATACGAAACATACCTAAATAATATCTATTTATATCTAAGAAAGTATTATAATATTCCCGAAATAGAATGGTTAAAAAAACGAGATATTAATTCTCGTTTACAACTTTAATTACTTCTGGTATCTCATTAACTAATGCTGTCTCAATCCCATCTTCTAATGTAGAAGCCGCCATTGGACACCCAGCACATGCTCCTACTAGAGTAACATATACAACACCATTTTCATATCTATTAAACTTTACTGAACCTCCATCATTCTCAAGATAAGGTCTAATCTTATCAAGCACTTCATTAACCTTCTTAGTAATTTCTTCATTATTCATTTTCATCACCCATTAATATTATATATTTTTTTTATCAATAGTACAAGTAATATTTAATAAAATAACTTCCCAACTAATCAAAAAAATGATATAATACATGTGGTGAGAAGAAATATGGAAAAATTAAAAAGAAATGATATAATCAAAGTAACTGTAACCGGAGTACAAAAATATGGAGCTTTTGTTAATAGTGAAGACGAAGATTATGATGGTTTAATACATATATCAGAAATATCATATGGTTATGTAAAAAATGTAAATGATTATTTAAAAATTGGAGATACTATATATGCAGAAGTAGTAGATATAAATAATGATAATAATCAACTAAAACTAAGTATCAAAGATATTGATTATAAAAAAGATGGTACAAGATTAAAAAGAATGGCCGAAACCAAAAGTGGTTTTACTCCATTAAAAGATAACTTAGAAATGTGGATAAATGAAAAAATAAAAGAGATAACAGATAAAATGTAAAAAAAAAATAATTTTTTTCATTAAAACTCTTGACAAGAAGTACTAATAGATGGTATAGTATTAAATGTCATGAGACAATGGGCGATTAGCTCAGTTGGTTAGAGCACCTGCCTTACAAGCAGGGGGTCATAGGTTCGAGTCCTATATCGCCCACCATTTATTTTTGCCGAAATAGCTCAATTGGTAGAGCAACTGACTTGTAATCAGTAGGTTACGGGTTCAATTCCTGTTTTCGGCACCAGTTGTTGGAGGGATAGCGAAGTGGTCAAACGCGGCAGACTGTAAATCTGTTCCTTCGGGTTCCATGGTTCAAATCCATGTCCCTCCACCACTTTTTTGTTTGGTTATTGAATGCCCCGTAGCCAAGCGGTAAGGCACCACACTTTGACTGTGGCACTCGTTAGTTCGAATCTAGCCGGGGCAACCAAATTATTTACATAATGCTTCGTTAGCTCAGTCGGTAGAGCATTTGACTTTTAATCAAAGGGTCTGGAGTTCGAATCTCCAACGAGGCACCATTATAAAAAAACAAGTTAACTTTTATAAGTTAACTTTTTTTATTTCTATATAGGTATATACATATCATTATCATCCCTAAACTTATGATACTCTCTTATAAACTTAATATTCTTCTTATAAATACTAAATAACAATTCATATTGCATCAAAAACATCTTATAATTAGCATCATTAATCTTTTCAAATAAAGCCATTATTCCATATCTATTCCTATTAACAAAACACACTTCTTCAAGTAATCTAATAATTTTTTCCATATCATCCCTATTATCAATATTAATATTTTCTATATCAATATCAACCATCTTAAAGAAATCAACTAAGTATTCTCTAAGAATAAGACAATTATTATAAAAATTACTAACTATCATAGTATTAAATTCAGTATTAAAATACTTAATATAACTATTATCATAAAAATACTTTTTAGTTAATAATACATTATTCTTATCATTCTTAATACATAAAGGTAATACCGTATAAGATAATTCTACATTATTAAATATATTTAAAAAATAAATAATAAAATTATCTAGTATACATAAAAATTGTTCATAACCAGTCAAATATTTTTTCTTAATAATCGTAGGAACCGTAATATATATCTTATCTTCATTAAGATCATAAATATACCCATCTAAATGATTATTATACAATAGATCTAATATCAAAAATTTATTTATTAAAGTCCTACTATTTAAAACTACTTCAGTTATTCTTTTCTTCTTTTTATCAATATCCTTTTTCATACTATATGCCTTCTCTCCAAGTAGTTACTAGAATACCACATTATTAACATTAATTAACATTTAAACATCAGAACTAAATATCTAGACTCTAAACATACCCAAGTTAACTAAAAGATAACCTCTCCTTTCATGAAAATCCAAGGTATTTTCATGTCTGATATAGCCTAATTCTTAGTCTATACCAGAGTCTCAGTAGACATATTATATTCACAGTTATAAACAAAAGAAAAAGAATTAGTTTAGTTAAACTAACTCCTTAATGTAGCATTCTTACCAGTAGCATATAAATCAAATGACAATGTTTTATTTTGCATAGTATTTGGATTAGTATAATCTTTACCATTAAACCATAAATATAAAGTATATTTATCCGTAGTAGTATTAACTACTCTATCAGTAAATAATGTTAAAGTAGTTACTCCACTACTAGCATAAGTTATATCTTTAAAATTACCTTTAGTAACTAAAGTACTATCATTATAATATAATTCATATATAAATGATTCTTCTTTTAATTCACTTGGCATAGTAGTTAAATCCATATATAAACTCATAGTACTACCTTCTTCACTTGCTATAACTGTTATATCTTTCTTAATACCTTCTTCTTTACTAGAAGTAGGTATTAATACTCCAGTTATATTAGTACCTCCATTAAAAGTAACAGTACTACCTTCAATACTGATATTAATATTTATATTATCACTACTACTCCATCTATAATAAGCATAAGTACCCCCGATCATAACAACAATTAACCCTATTATTCCTATTATTAATCCTTTATTATTTTTCATATCTATCTATCCCTTGACTGTCCTGTAGTTACTGTTACTGCATTGTATGTTCTGTTTCCATCTGTTATAGCATTAGTAGTACCCGTTACAAATGAAGTGCCTGAAGTTCCATTTACTGCAAGATTCCAGTCAAATGCTTTACCAGAATTATTGTATATTTTTAAATTAGGATTATCTACATATGTTATGCCATTTGAATTAAAGCTATAATTAGAAGATTCAAAAGAATAATTACCTATACTTGTTAAATTTGAAGCAACATTTATTAATACATAATTTAAATTATTATATTCAAAAGCAGAAGCTCCTATTGTTGTTACTGAATCAGGTATTATTATACTTGCTAATTGATTATTTGCAAAAGCAGAAGCTCCTATTGTTGTTACTGAATCAGGTATTATTATACTTGCTAATTGATTATTTGCAAATGCATTAGTCCCTATTTCTGTTACTGAATTTGGTATGATTACATTTTCTAAATCCCAGCCACTAAAAGAACATGTGACATCATATGAGGAACATGGATATTGTTGTTTATTTCCAATTCTTACTATTTTATATCCATTAATTACAGAAGGTATAATTACATCAGTTATTTCTTCGTATCCGTTTTTATTACCTACTCCACATTTGTAATCTTCTATGGATGCAGTTTTATTAGTTTCATCTCTATTTGTAAGTGTAAAGCAATAACTAGGTGTTGGCACTAATTGTTCCGCATCAGCACTAATATTACCACTAAATGATGCTGATGTTATACTATTACCTGCTGAGTAACTATCTACAAATATTACAATTAAATATTTATTTAATTCAGTATTTGATAATTGCTCTGTTACTAATTTTATTGTACCTGTATTAGTAATTGGCTTAGAATCAATCATTTCAAATGATTGCCCTTTTAAATTTTCTATTGTTAATTTATCATTGCTAAGATTACTTGTATTTCTTAATAATGCATAGCCTAAAGCACCATTACTATCTCCGCCTTCTTTAAATGAATCAGATAAAGTAGTCACATTTAAATATAATGAACCATATCCTTCAATGGTACATGAAGATTTTATACCTAAATTTGCATAAGATAATCCCATACCTTCTTCTATAACAAAATTACCGTCGTTATCAAACTGTTCGTTAATATTAAGTAATTTTAAATTACCACTTATATCTTGTCCTTTAGTATAATCTATAGTAAAACATCCACTTGTTAATCCTA
>CAKPRO010000007.1 GCA_934182615.1 uncultured Bacilli bacterium
GTCTTTATCTATATTATTATTTTTATTTATACTTAAGTTAGATTTTAGATATAAAGTTGGTAATAAATACACCCCCCCCATTTTCTACAAACGAATGTATGTTACCTGATAAGTTCATATTTATTACCTCCTCACTGTTGATTTGCGAATTAATTGGGATCAAAAGCTCTCAAATTATTTGAGATCTCAATTACAAATCAATTCTCTTACTTATGAATAAATAATATCATAAATAAAAAATAAATTCAATATATTTGAAGATATTTTTAATAAAATAAGTATTAACCCCGAATATTATATATATGGTTGATATCTATTTTAAAACTTAGAATAAGGTTTAAAATACCCTCTAAGACCTAAGACTTAGAGGGTATAATATATAATAATATAATATTATATCTTCTTTAATATAAAATATTTACAATCAAAAGCACAATCTTCTTCTAAATATTTATTAACATAATCATAATTATTAATAGATTTAACTTTCTTATTATTATTATCATAGAAGCCTTTTAACCTAAGTTTACCATAAGCAATATCTCCAACAATATAATCATAATCATAAAAATAATCAGTATAATAAAGAATAAAATTATCCAAATCAAAAGCCTCTCTATAATTCTTAATTAACTCATATTCATTATTATCTACAACAATATTCTTCATAACCATTCCTCTCCTATTCATAATTCTTACTAAAAGCACTCTTAATCTGTTCATATTTATCCAAACTAGATCCCGAATTCCAAGTAATAAATCCCCCATCTAATCCAGCATCATATAAAGCCCTCACTTGATCTTCAATCTTACTAGCCCCATATATAACAGTAGGTTTCCAATAAGGAGTATCATAAGCCGTAATCCATGTACGTGCAACAGCAGGTGTAGGTATCTCTTTCTGTCTAGCAGCAGCTCCTTTAGCCCAATTATTTACAGTCTGATAAGCATTAGTCCAAGTATCAACACTTCTACCAAAATGATCAGTATAAGGCATCGAACTAATAGCATCAACAACATTAGATATCGCAGGCCAATATTGACCATATGCTGTAACATATTCTCCAGAACATTCCCCAAATACATCTACTGATAAGTAAGCTCCTACTTTATGTATTTGATCAGTAGCATAAAACAAAAAGTTTTGTACAGCCTCAGCCTTCTCTTCATCATATTTATTTTTAAAATCACTATTACCACTTATAGACATATTATAAGCATCTTCAGGAAATCTAACATAATCAAACTGAATCTCATTAAATCCCATTTTCAAAACAGCCTCTTTAGCTAACTCAACATTATAATACCAAGCCCCTCTACTATAAGCCGAAGGCCATAATCTATTAGAAGCCGAAGAACTAATACAATCCTCAGGATGATCTTTACCATAATGCGTATCATTAAATACAACTATTCTACCAATAACATATATACCAGCATCCTTAATCTTATCAATAGCTGCTTTATAAACATCATTATCATTAATAGCGGTATCATATGCTGTAGGAGATAACTCTTTAGCCACATCAGAAGAATAAGCTAGTGCCCCATCTTTAATATCCACTACTATAGCATTAACTCCACTTTCTTTAGCTATCTTCAAATAACTATCAATAGAACCAATTACTCCTGCATTCAAATACATACTTTTAGCATTTCTAAGTAATTTATTATTATCAAACTCTACTCTCTCATAAGGATAATAATCCAAAGTAGAAGCCTTACCCCCATATAATTCTCTCCCCTTAAATTTTCTATCCTTATGAATATCATATATACCATCAACATTATAAACTTCTTTAGCACTATCTTCACTATCAACTAAATATTTACTATATACCCATCCATCACTATCATTATATTTAATCTTATACATATTAACATTACCATCTTCAAGTAATTTATCATATCCAAGTACTTCTACTCTATTTCCCTTTTTAATAAAAGATTTAATCTTAGAATCATTCTCATTCTCATATACAGTAACCGAAGTCCTAATATATCTCTCTTTCTCTAATACAACATCTTTAATATTCTTAACCAAAGCATTAGTATTAACATAATAATTATTATTATCATACTCAATCTTAGTATATTCTATATCATTATCCTTTAACTTATCATTATAAGCAGTAACCTTAGTACCACGATTAACCTCTTTATCTTTAACAATCTTATTCTCATCATCCATAGTATATATATCAATAATATTCCTATCTCCCGCTAAAAACATAATATTTTTATTAATAATAATCTTCTTCCCTTTACTAAAAATAAAAACCAAGATACCAACTATAGCAATAAAAATAAGTACTGCTACTAATACTCTCCCCACTTTAATTTTCCTTTTTCTTCTTCTTTTTTCCACTTCTACCACCTAGATATAGTATACCACAAAAATAAACAAATTTACAAAAAAAACTCAAATATAAATATTATATTTAAGTTAACTATTCAAAAATAAAAATACATAGATAGCAGTCTTACCTAAATTATAATTAATTTCTTTAGAATATCCCACTACTTTCTCATATAACCAACAAGCTTTATCAACTAAACTAACCACTATACTTTCTTTATATTTAGGAAGAATTCTAATATTTACTGGAAACATATGACTCTCAATAATATTAACTTCCATATCAGAAAGAACAAAATGTTTTTTTGCATTATTTGAAGCAATTAACGGATGGCTAGTAAGTAATTTACAACTTCCCTTAGTATTATACTTATTCAAAAAGAAATCATGAAGTAATCCACCTCTAGCAGCCTCCACATAATTCCAATTCAAACCCTTACAAATCTTATATGCAAAATAAGATACCCTCTTAGAATGTTCTAATCTATTACTCTTATGATGCGGACACGCTTCTATCTTTTTAAATTCTCTATTATTAAGAATATCTTTAATTATCTCATTATATTCATAATTATTAATATCAATTTTCATTTTCCACCTCATAATATTTTATTATTAGTAGCAAAATCTAATAAGTTAAAAAGAAGTATATACTTCTATTTATCTAACATATTTAATAAATTAATCTTAAACATATCCCTATCAGCATGCGATTTAGATACCATTACTCCCTTATAAGTAGATAATTCCTTTTGATGTCCTTCTAAAAGAATATCATCAGGAGTTAATGTATCAAGCATTACTAACTTTTGATTCTCATAAACAGTATAATGAAGTACAACATCACCATGAACAGCAGCAAACATCCTATCAGTAGGTAATTTTAATTCATACTTAGTAATACCATCTTTAGTATTCTTAGATACCACTATTCCCTTAAAATTACCATCTCTAAATGAAGGATAAAAATCAAAAGCTAATTTCTTATATGCTAACATATTATATTTCTTAACAGCACGTTCTTTCTTTCTAAATTCATTTTCATTTAAATATTCTATAACAAAACTATTTTTCATCTCAACCTACTCCCCCTAGATTTCAAACGAAATGCATTAAGATTATATCATAATTTATAATACTTGTCAATCACTTTTTTCTCCCAAACCCTTATTCCATCTACATCTAGAATACTTAAATCAAATAATTTTATCCCCCTCAAACCTCGGTATAAAACTCTCACTCTGACTACTACCATCCTGAATAAAACAGTTTCTAACTCCAAGATCATAAGCATAATCAATAATATTATCATACTCATTATTATCAACTAAACTATTAAGTTCTTCATAATCAGTTCTTCTAACTATAGTATATTGATTCATTATACTTAAAATAATATTATCCTTATACTCATCATATAAGTATTTAATAATCTTCTTAGAATCAGCATAATTATTAGGTAATACCAAATGTCTTACAATTACTCCCTTCTCCAGCAATCCTTCTTTATTATACTTAAGTTCTCCTACTTGTCTATACATCTCTTTTAAAGCACATCTAGTAATATCAAAATAATCCTTAACATTAGAATACTTCCCCAATCTATTATCATAATACTTAAAATCAGGTAAATAAATATCAATTAACCCCTCTAATAACTTCAAACTCTCTACCCTCTCATAACCAGAAGTATTATAAACTATTGGTATAAATAATCCCTTTTCTTTAGCAGAAATAATTGCCCTTCTAATCTGCGGAATATAATGCGTTGGAGTAACCAAATTAATATTAGCGGCTCCCATCTCTTGTAATTCTAACATTATAGCAGTAAGTCTATCAATCGAAATATCTTCTCCACTACAATTAAAACTAATATCATAATTCTGACAATAAACACATCTTAAATTACAATAAGAAAAAAATATCGTACCCGATCCCTTATCTCCAGTAATAACTGGTTCTTCCCACATATGAAGGTGATATCCACCTATTCTAATCTTATCAGAAGCCCCACAGTAACCTATTTCTCCCTTATTTCTATTTACTTTACATCTTCTAGGACATAATTCACATCTATTTAATAACTCTTCCATAACATCACAAAAAATATTTTATAACAAAAAATAGACTTTGTAAAGTCTATCTATTACCTAATATAATACAAACAACTATAGATATTAATAAAAGTATTGTCCCTATATTAACAAATCCCATACTCTTCTGTCTTTTAGGAACTTCCAATTTAATTCTTGGCATAGTAGTAGTAAACTCAAGATTATCTCCTACTAACTTTAACTTCTTAACTATTGGTAAAGGAATCTTCTTTATCTTCTCCTCACTAATACCATTACATTCTTTAATCTTCTCTATATCTTGTTTATCTTTATCTCTATTTAACATAAGTTTATCCGCTACCATAAACTCTAACGATATAGTCATATATTTCTTATTATCCGAAGAAACATATGGTACTATATACTCACTCTCTTTAGCATTAATATTCTTTATAATACCAATTCTATTATGACAATCAAAAGTATATTCAACAATACCATCATCTTTTACTTCATATACCCCAATATTAACCTTAACACCATCTACGATTACTTGAAATCCATAGTCAATATTATTAATAGTATACGTAAGACTATCTCTTTTAGGATCATATAAATCATTCTTTCTAAATACTTCTCTTATCATAGAAATATCCTTTTTATTACAAATCAAATCCAAATTACCATGTTTTCTATTAGAAGATTCTCCTAGTAAAAGATAAGGTACAATTCCCCCTCTTAAATATGTCCTAGCAGTCGTCTTATTCATTTTACAAACTTTTTCATATACTTTAACAATATCTTCAAAAGGAAATCCTATCTTCTCTAAATTTTCTTTATAAGCCGCTACACTATTATTAAAAATAGTATCAATTCTTGTCTTTATTACATCAATATCTTCATTCCTATTCATAAAAGCCATAAGTAACTTTTCTTTATTCTCATTAGGAACATACATAGACATTGATTCTAATTCTATAATCTTATCTTCTATATAAGAAGTTATAATTTTATTTTTTTCTTCCACTTGCGTCACCTACTATTATCATACTAATTATAGCATACAAAAAGTAAAGAAGTAAAGAAAAAAGAACAGATTTTTTTAGAAATCTATTCTTTCTTCGATATATTTTTCCATTTCTTCTATTTTTACCACTTCTTGTTTCATAGTATCCCTATTTCTAATAGTAACAGTACCATTATTAATAGTTTCATCATCAATAGTTATACAAAATGGTGTACCAAGAGCATCTTCTCTTCTATATCTTTTACCAATACTACCAGATTCATCATAAGTAATCATAAACTTTTTAGATAAATTTCTATATATCTCCATAGCCTTATCACTATGATACTTCTTAACTAAAGGTAAAACACAAGCCTTGTAAGGTGCTAAGAATGGATGTAACTTCATTACTTCTCTAGTTGTACCATCCTCTAATGTCTCCTCATGATAAGCATCACATAATACTGTAAGTATTGATCTCTCAACACCTACTGATGGTTCTATTACATAAGGAATATATCTTTCATTAGTTTCTGGATCAATATATTCCATACTTTTACCAGATACCTTTTGATGACTAGTTAAATCATAATCAGTTCTTGAAGCAATACCCCAAAGTTCTCCCCATCCAAATGGGAATAAATATTCAATATCCGTAGTAGCATTACTATAAAAACTAAGTTCTTCTTTAGAATGATCTCTAAGTCTTAACTTATCCTTATTAATACCAAGAGATAATAAATAATTATAGCAGTAATCTTTATAAAATTTATGCCATTCAAGTTCTGTACCAGGTTTACAGAAAAATTCTAATTCCATTTGTTCAAATTCTCTTACTCTAAAAATAAAGTTACCAGGAGTAATCTCATTTCTAAATGACTTTCCTACTTGACCAATACCAAAAGGTACTTTAAGTCTCATACTTCTTTGTACATTTTGAAAATTAACAAATATACCTTGAGCTGTTTCAGGTCTCAAGTAAATAGTAGCCTTAGCATCTTCAGTTACACCTTGGAATGTTTTAAACATCAAATTAAATTGTCTAATATCAGTAAAATTACTCTTACCACATTTAGGACAAGGAATCTTATTTTCTCTAATATAATTCATCATTTCATCTTGAGTCATAGCATCCCCAATTTCTGAATGTGCATATTCATCAATAAGTTTATCCGCTCTATGTCTCGTTTTACATTCCCTGCAGTCTATTAAAGGATCAGAAAAAGTCTTTAAGTGTCCTGATGCCTCCCATGTTTTAGGATTCATTAAAATAGCACTATCTAGTCCAACATTATATTCATTTTCTTGAACAAATTTCTTAAGCCAAGCCTTTTTTACATTTTCTTTAAGAAGTGATCCTACTGGTCCAAAATCCCAAGTATTAGCAAGTCCACCATATATTTCACTTCCTTGAAATATAAATCCATATTGCTTGCAGAAATTTACTAATTTATCCATATTTAAATCATTCATATTTTTCCTTCTTTCTTGTCTTATATATAATACTATAAATTATTAATTTTGTAAATATTATTCTATTACTTCATATATTAATTTATTATCTTCATTCTTACTACTACTAATAACAAATAACTTATTAATATCAATACTAGGCACTTCTTTATTAGTATATAAAGTCATAATAGTATCTCCTACCTTTACTATATCGTTAATATTTTTATTAATAATAATACCAGCAGAATAATCAATCTTATCTTCTTTAGTTCTTCTTCCAGCCCCTAAACTACTAGATAATTTAGCTACTTCTAAAGAATGAATATCATATAAGTATCCACTACTTACACTCTTTATCTCATACATATATTTACTCTTAGGAAGACTATTAATATCCCCACCCTGATATTTAATAAACTCCAATAATTTATTATAAGCCCTCTTATCTTTAATAACTTCAATTACTTTACCATGAGCTTCTTCATAAGAAATATTAAGACCCAATTTAACCATATAACTAGCAAGTTCTATACATAATCTCATTAAGTTATTATCATAACCATAATATAATGTATTTAAAGCCTCTAATACTTCTAATGAATTACCAACATTACTACCTAAAGGCATATTCATATTAGTAAGTAAACAGATAACCTTCATTCCATTTTCTTTACCTATCTTTATCATTAAATTAGCTAAACGTCTTGCAGCCTCTATATTTTTTACTAAAGCGCCTTCTCCTACCTTAATATCAAGTACTAAGTTTTTAGAACCTGATGCAATCTTCTTACTCATAATTGAAGAAGCAATAAGAGGTATACTCTCAGTAGTACCAGTAACATCTCTTAAAGCATATATTTTTTTATCTGCCACAGCAATATCAGCAGTTTGACTAGTAATAGCCATACCAACATCTTCTATTTCTTTAATAAATTGTTTAGTAGATAAATTAACATTAAATCCAGATATTGATTCTAATTTATCAATAGTACCACCAGTATAACCAAGTCCTCTACCACTCATCTTAGCAACCTTACAACCAAGTGAAGCCACAATCGGAGATATTATTAAAGTTGTCTTATCTCCTACTCCACCAGTAGAATGCTTATCAACAACATTACTTAAAGTACTTAAATCAAGTATACTACCCGATAACATCATATATTTAGTTAAATATATAACCTCATTATCAGTCATATCATTAATTACTATTGCCATAAGTAAAGCAGACATTTGATAATCTTTAATCTCTCCACCGACAAAACCATTTACTACATATTTAATTTCTTCTTCATTAAGTTCATCTTTATTCTTCTTTTTAGTTATAATATCTATTATATTCATTATTATCATCCCTAACTATTCTTTATATTTTTATATAACCAATATTAATATAACATATTTTTAGTTAGTAATCAATAAATTATAATAATATATTATCTACTATTTAATAGTTCATTTAAATATTCATTATCTTCAAAATAATTCAATTTCATAGCTTTCTTCACTTCCATAACTGTCTTATCAGCAGTCTTCTTAGCTCTATCAGTACCTTCTTTTAAAATATTATATACCTTTCCTAAGTCCTTAGCATACTCTCTTCTTCTCTCCCTAATAGGAGTTAGTTCATCATTAATAACCTCAGTCAAAAATCTTTTAACAGAAGCATCTCCAATACCACCCTTTTGATAAGCTATTTTTAATTCATCTAAATTATTAAATTCTGGATAATATTTCTTAAAATGACTATCTTCACAAAATGCTTCTAAATACATAAATAAAATATTACCTTCAATTATTCCTGGTTCTTCTATTGTTCTTGAAGTAGTTTTAATACTAAAAACTTTTTCTTTAATAGTTTCTTTATCGTCAGATAAATATATACAATTATTTAAAGACTTACTCATCTTAGCATTACCATCAGTACCCACTAATCTTCTTTGATAAATATTATCTGGAAGTAATGATTCACATAGCACTAAAGTATCAGTATCATAAATTCTATTAAAGCTCTTAACAATTTCTCTTGTCTGTTCTATCATTGGTTCTTGATCATCTCCTACTGGTACAATATTAGCCTTAAAAGCTGTTATATCAGCGGCTTGACTAATAGGATATGTAGCAAAACCAACTGGAATACTTTCATTAAAATTCTTACTATTAATTTCACTTTTAACCGTAGGGTTTCTAAGTACTCTAGGTAAAGTTACTAAATTCATATAATAATATGTAAGTTCTGTCAAAGCATTAACTCCTGACTGAACAAAGAAAGTAATCTTATTAGGATCAAGTCCTACTGCCAAATAATCAAGCATTACTTCCATAACATTTTTTCTTACTTTTTCTGGATTATCAAAATTATCAGTTAAAGCTTGTGAATCCGCTATCATAATATAGAACTCATCATAATTACCTTCTTCTTGTAATTTATATCTTCTTTTTAAAGACCCAACATAATGTCCTATATGTAATCTTCCTGTTGGTCTATCTCCTGTTAAAATTATATTTTTCATTCTTATTTTCCTCTCTTTCTCTATTTATAAATTATTTAATTAAACACCACCGTTTACTTAGTATACACATAACATCCTCCTATCAAATACAAAAAAGACCTATCTAATAAAGATAAGTCTATAAATTACATTAATAATATTTATATTAATTTAATTCCACGAGTAAATAGACTTATCCACAAATAAGCCTAATTGCCAACTATTTAATTTAACCATAGTCATACTTGTTCTCATAGTCTATCTCTCCTTCTTGATTAAATTTTATTACCATTTTATCATTTTGTCAATACTTTAGTATTATTTTTTTTCATAAATAAATTTTTCTATTACCATCATAATATTTCAATATAGCAGTTTCTTTATTCATACTTATCATTTTCTTCTACATCTCTAATATATTTAGGTTTACTATTTCTCTTTACTAAAAATTTAGCTTTTCCTAGTTTATCAACATCATGACCCACATATTCACTAAGTTTACTTCTAAATAATTTTAAAAACTCCAAAGCACTAGCATCAGATAAATACATTTCTCTAAGCATTTTATTATCATTAACAAACTCATTAAAATAATTATCAACCAAGAATAATTTAACTTCATAATCAAAAGCTTTCATATTTTTACTAAGTGTTACTTTACTATTACCATACTCCATAGTATCAATAATATTAATTTTACCATTACCATATAAGATATTATACATAAGATCATATATAGCAACACCTTTATTTGTAACTAATTCTATATCTTCAGTACATTTAACCGAAGCTCTCTCTAAAGTATTTAAATCCACTAATAAAGGATCATTTTCATATAAACTTTTAGCTCTAACATAAGGCATTGTATATCCAACTATTTCTCCACTTACACTAATAACATCACTAGGCCATATAAATGTATCATTAACAATATCGCTAAATCTTAATATTTCTTCAACTCTATAATCACTTTTTTCTTCGTCAAAATATGTATGAAATACTTTATATACTACTTTATGTTTTTCATCTAAATAACAAACACCTTGTGAACCAACCCCCTAAAAATTTTAAATTTTTTAAAAACATATCAAAATGCTCTCTATTAATAAAATTCATTATACATCACCTCGATGCCGAATATTATAGCATATAAACTAAAAAAAAGCAAATTTATGTTTGCTTATTTTACTATTCCTTTCAGCCTGTAGTCTTCCAGGGTATGAGTGAACCTAAAGTTTCCCTCATAAAAATCTTATTTTAAGTACTTATCTATTATTTCAAATAATTTATCCTTACTAATAGGTTTAAGTAAATAACCACTAAAACCATATTTTAAATATTCTTCATTATATTCATATTCATTATTTCTGGTTAATAATATAACATTAGTTTTAAAGTTTCTAATATCTTTAAACTTCTTCATAACAGTTACTCCATCTAATGGATCCATAACTTCGTCAAGTAATATTAAATCATATTTCTCTTTACCTCTAATTTTATCTAATGCTTCTTTACCTAAACTAACATAATCTAATATTATATTAGTATCTTTAAGTAATTTACTAACAATCTTCTCAGTAGAAATATTATCATCTACTAATAAGATTTTCTTTTTATCATATACTTCTTCATATTTATCTAATTTATTATCTAACGCATTTACTATCTTTTGATCAAGTACTATCTTCATAGTAGTACCAGTACCATATATACTACTAGGAATAATAGTACCACCCATTAAAGTAATCAAGGCTTTAGCATTATATAAATTATTATTTAAGTTAAGAGAATCTTCATTACAATCATTCTTTTTATTAAATACTTTAATTATATCTTCAGCTTTCATACCAGTACCAGAATCTTCAATAGTAATAATAAGTCTAGCTATATCATTTTTAATAATAGTATTAACATTAAATTCAATATAACCACTATCAGTGTATTTAATACTATTATCTAAAATAATATCTAATGCTTGTTTAAGTCCTACACTATCACCATATAAATATTCTGGTATATCACTAGCTATACTAGGACGAAAATCAATATTCTTACTAATACATTTTTTACTATATACAGTAACTAATTCTTTAATAATTAATTTAACATTATATTTATCATTATATACTTTAATACTAGCACTATCAATACTATTTATATCTAGTATCTCATTAGTCATAGTAGTAAATTTAGCAGTACTACCCTTTATCTCTCTAGCAGCATCATTAATAACCTCTACATCTACTTTTTTATTACTAGTTTCATTTAATATGTCGTCAGCAGAATAATCAATATCCTTAGTAATATTTCTTATCTCATTAGTCATATTATATAAGAACATTGTCTTCTCTTCATTAGCATTATCACTAATTTCTTTTGCTCTATGTACTTCTTCTAGAATTTTCATATCAGGATTTTCAATAGTATGATACATTAAAAATACGATAAATGTTTCCATTGAAGTCATAAGTAATAATTCAGGGTGATTTTTTTGAATAATAATAACAACAACTCCTAACAACATAAATGCAAAAATCGGTAAGTACTTTTTATCTCTAATTTTCTTATAATTTATAATAAGTCTAATTATCCAAATAGCAATATACACACTAGAAACAACATACATAACATTTGCACTAGGTCCATATGAATATACTGATCCTCCTACATTGTGATAATACAATGGTTTTATAATTATGATTATTAAAAATATAATATATAATATTGAAAAGCATTTTATTATTCTATTTAGTCTCTTTTTTTTATTTTTATTTTCATCTACTGATATAGCAAATATATATACCGAAAATAAAGTAATCCAAGTAAGTAAATAAACTATATAACCTTTAGATACTATAACATTAAAAATAGGATATTTATCTATATTTACTATTGTAAAATAACTGCCTATAGCCAAGATTACTCCAATTAAATTGGTAACCATTATTTTCTCAAAAACTTTATTTTCAAAAGTAACAAGTCTTTTCCTTGCAAAATAAACTATATTAAGTAATACACTGTAAAATAAACTATATACAGTAAACATATTCATATTTAATCACAACCTTTTTATCTTTTCTTTATTTTTTTCTTTACATTTTCTTGAACTTTAACAAAATCTACTTTTCCAACACCAGTAAGTGGTAATTCCTTTTCAAAGGTATACTCATATGGTACATCTCTTTCTGGTAAGTATGTCGAACATAATTCTCTTAATTGTTCTTCTACTACATCAGGGCTTAATTGACAATCTTCTTTTAAAATTACTATTGCCATTGGAAATTCACCTTGTGTAGTAGTACTACTAGGAATGCCAACAACACAACAATTTTCAACCAAAGGATGTTTTTTAATTATATTTTCCATTTCCATTGGCCATACATTGTGCCCATCTGGTCTAATAATCATTCTTTTTATACGACCTGATGGAAATAAAACACCATCTTCGTTCATGTAACCTCTATCTTTTGTATGTGTCCATATTAAACCATCACTATGTCTTATTTGAACTTCAGCAGTTTTTTCTTTATCTTTGTAATAGCCTAACATTTGAGTAGGACCAGTTATACATATCTCTCCATATTCACCATACTTAAGTTCCTTATCAGTATATTCTACACTCTCATCTTCTGGTAACGCAAATATAGAAATAGTATTTTTGGCAAGAGGTAATCCCGCACTACCAATAACATTACATTTATTAAGTCTAGTAGAAACACTTGAATTACATTCAGTAAGTCCAAAACCTACTATTACATTTTTATCATAGCCATGACTATGTAAAAACTCATTAAACTCTTGTTCACTACCCTCTAAGAAATAATCACCACCAGCAGAAATAGATTTAAGAAATTTTGAAAAATTCACCTTTTCCATTCTCTTGTCTTTCATAAGTGAAGTATAATGTGTTGGTACTCCAACTATATGGTTTGGTTTATATTTTATAATATAATCAGCAAATTCATCTTGATCAAATTGTGGTATTATAATGTCTTCAATTCCAAGAGCAGGAGCCATTACTACCCCAAATGACCAACCATAAGCAATAAAGCCAGGCATAATATTAAGAAGTGATTGGCCCTTTTCTAATCCTAAATCAGTATCTTTATATTGTTCGATTAAGGCTATAACAGTATCATTAGTTAATACAACACTCTTAGGAAGACCAGTAGTTCCTCCGGTTAACACCATACCAGCAGGCATATTAGGAGTATATTCTACTTCTTTTGCTACAGTATTTTCTCCAATAGTCATGAACTTTTTCCAAGAAATATACAAACCATCGTAACAATCAAAAGCAATATTAGGTATTGGAAGTCCCTTTTTAGTAAGCATTTCATCTACCTTTTTCTTAAAAATAGGCCTAAATAATGCTGGTATAGAATCAGTATATGAATTGCATACAACCATTTTAACATTAGTATGTCTAATAATACTATTTATTTTAGGAAAAGCTATATCTAGTGCTATTAGATATTTAGAATTAACTTTGTTTAAATTTTCTTCTATTCTTTTAGCATTAGTCCTAGGATCTATATTATTAGCAACTGCCCCAATTTTATTTAAAGCATAGTTAGCAATAATTGTCTCAGGAAATGTTGGAGAACATATAGTAACAATATCACCTTTCTTTACCCCTAAAGCAGCAAATGAATTAGCGGCTTTATCTATCATATCAAAGAATTTTCTATAAGTTGTTTTAAAGCCATAATATCTGAAAACATTCATTTCCATATTATATTTATTATTATCTTTAGCATATCTATAAAAAGTTTTCTTTGGTAATTCTTTAGTAGCAGCCTCCTCAGTATAATATTTAAGCCAAGGCTTATCAATCGAAGCATATCCTGTTATTTCTTTACTTCTTTCTCTATCAAGTTTCATATCACTAGGCAACGCTGAATAAATTGTAAAATCTTTCATAAAACCATCTCCCTCTGATTTTCTTTTCATACTAATTGTATCATAAATTTTAACTTTTTTATAGTTTTTTTGACATTATCTGCAAAAATATTATCAAACATCGATTTTTTAAATCATTACTTTTCCCACAAAGTGTTTTTATTTTATCACAAAACCCTATTTTTTACAAGAAAAAAAGAATAACACTATGTTATCCTTAATTATTATTCTTCAGTTTTTTTAGAAGCTTTTGCTTTTTTAGGAGCTTTTTCCTCAGTTACTTTAGTTTCTACTACTTTTTTAGAAGTATCTGCTCCTTTATAAAATCCACATTTTGGACATGCTCTGTGAGGTCTAATTTTAGCACCACAGTTAGTACATTCTACTAGTCCGTTAGCGGTAATTTTATAATGAGTTCTTCTCATATCTCTTCTAGTTTTACTTACTTTTCTAAATGGAACTGCCATCTTCTTCACTCCTTCCCTATAATAGATCTTTTAAACTACTTAGTGGATTATTTTCTAATTTAACATCATCTTCACTAATTAGTCTCCAACCATCACCCTCAAGTGTTAAATCTTTATTTTTATCATTAACACACTTAAGAGGAATCTCCACAAGAATATTTTGCCATAAATCTTCCGTAATATCAATAGTTTTTTGAAAATTTATTCTTGTTTCGTCTATTTTTTCTTCAATATCACTAGTAAAATTATATTCATAGTCCTCTAATGTTATATCATCAGGTAATATCATTGTACCACTAATAGTACCAGATAATTCATAAGTATCATCTATTAACCTATCCAGATATCCATTAAAATGAACATTATTTAATCTTCTAATTGTACTAGTTTTTAATAGTTCGTCATTAATAATAACATCATTATCAATAATAATCTTTTTATTATTAACAACAAGATTAAATAATTCAATTACCATAAAATTTCACCTGCCTAATAATTATATAATATTTTTTACAAAATATCAACCTTTTTCTTGATTTTTCCTTTTTTTATAACGATATTATCCATACTCATGGGATAAATAAAGTTAAAATACCTAAATATTCCTGATGTTTTAGATAGTTTAGTAATACCTCCACTTATAATTAAATGTGTATTATTTATATCTGTTACACCTCTTGCATTATCAATAAATAACTTCTTATCAGGAGATACAAATCCCTTATTATTTTTAATAACTTTATCAAATAAGTATGGGACTAGACCATTATGCATATGTCCACAAAAGATAAAATCAAATCTTTTAAGTTCTCTTAACACTTCTTCATTAACCATGTCAGTAGGAGAATGACTAAGTACTATTTTAACTTTATTATTATTCATATTTTTAAATTCTTCTTTATCAGTTCTAATTTTATCTAATAATATTTTTATTGATTCTTCTTTATTATAATAATAATCAAATTCTAACTCTAATAAATATACTATAATTTTATTGTCTTCATAGTAATTATTATATCTAGATAAATATACTCCATTTATTTTTGATATTTCTAACCAAAACTTTTCATTATTATCTTTAATTATTTTATGATTACTTCTATTAGCTAAATCATGATTTCCTAAAGTTATAAATATTTTACTTCTTTTACTTACCTTCTTTAAAAATCTAATTAAATTATTTTTCTTTTTTATATTTCTAACTAAATCAGTACTATCTAATAAATCTCCTGCTATAAAAACATAATCTATATCCTTTAATTCATTATATATTAAGTC
Organism: uncultured Bacilli bacterium; assembly: GCA_934182615.1. Classification (GTDB taxonomy): domain Bacteria; phylum Bacillota_I; class Bacilli_A; order RF39; family UBA660; genus CAG-302. The sequence goes on from CAKPRO010000007.1 coordinate 16,014, forward strand.
TAATTTTTTATCATTAAATTTATCTGAATAATGTAAGTCTCCAAATACCATCATATTTATATCTTCATTACCCATACTGTAATAATGTTTCTTTATGTCTATCAAATCACACCTCCAAAAGAAAGATAGTAATTATTCATCACTATCATCTTTTACTTCTTTCTTTATTAATACTTCTCTTGGCTTAGAACCATTTTGTGGCCCTATTATACCTCTTTCTTCTAGTAAATCTACTATTCTAGCAGCTCTATTATATCCAATACGATATTTTCTTTGAATAAGAGAAGCCGATATTTTACCAAATTCCATAGCGAAATCTACGATATCATTATATAATGGGTCATCATATTCTTCTTTTGATTCATAACCATCATCATACTTAGCATTATCTCCATTCTCACTACCACTCTTATCTTCCGTAAGTGAGTGATCATAATTAGCTTTTTGTTGTGATATTGTATAATCTACTATTTTTTGAAGTTCTTCATCACTTACAAAAGCACCTTGTATTCTTATTGGAACATTCTCACCCATTGGCTTAAATAACATATCACCTTTACCAAGTAATTTTTCTGCTCCAGTTTGGTCTAGTATTGTTCTAGAATCTATTGATGATGATACAGCAAATGATATTCTAGATGGAATATTAGCCTTAACAACACCAGTAATAACATCAGTAGAAGGTCTCTGTGTTGCTACGATTAAGTGAATACCCGCAGCTCTAGCCATTTGCGTAATTCTCATGATTGAGTCTTCAACATCTTTAGCGGCTACTAACATAAGATCTGCTAACTCATCGATAATAAATACTATATATGGCATCTTAACATAATCTGTATTAGTTTCACACATTTTATTATATGCTGTAATGTTTTTACACTTAGTATCTTCAAATACTTGGTATCTTCTTTCCATTTCTACAACAATATTCTTTAAAGCAATAGAAGCTTTCTTAGGATCAGTAACAACTGGCGTAAGTAAGTGTGGAACACCATTATACATTGATAATTCTACCTTTTTAGGGTCAACCATTACTAATTTTACTTCATCTGGTCTAGCTCTCATAAGAATAGAAGCTATAACACAGTTAATACATACTGATTTACCACTACCAGTAGCACCGGCTATTAAAAGGTGTGGTGTTGCATTAATTTCAGCCCATTTAACAGTACCCATTATATCTTTACCAAGTCCAACAGCAAGAATACTCTTCTCACTAGGAGCAGGTAATTTAGATAGTATCTCTCTAAATGAAACAGCAGAGTTTACTTTATTAGGAAGTTCTATACCAATAGTACTCTTTCCTGGAATAGGAGCCTGTATTCTAACATCTTTAGCGGCTAAATTAAGAGCTATTTCTTTCTGAATAGAAAGTAATTTATTTACTTTAGTACCAGCCTTTAATTCAAGTTCATATTGGGTAACTGATGGTCCAATATGACACTCTTTAATCTTACCAGGAATATCAAAGTCGGCTAATACTTTTTCTAAAGTTGCAATATTTTGTTTAACTGCTTCAATATTTTCTTTATCATTACCAGCCTTAGCTACTTTAAGTAAACTAAGAGGTGGTAGTTTATAATTTAGATTAATTTCTGGTTTTTCCATTACATTATCTTCATTAGCAGGAGCCACTACTTCGCTACTAGCGGATTTTATTGGAATATCTGGTTCACTAACTACTTCTTTTTCACTAACTTTATCTATGTCTTTAGAAGACAATATAATTCTTTTATCTTCTTCTTCACCATGTACTTTTTCTTTCTTTTCATGCTTAATCTTAGGTACTTTAATTTTCTTAATTAAATCTATAATACTAGTATTAAATAATAATATTGTACCTATAACTATTAAAGTAATAACTACTATCTTAGTACCATCTCTAAATAAACTATAGAATAAATAAGTAAATAAAGCTCCTATCATACCTCCACCACTATTAGAGATATAATAACTAAAACTATCTACTAATCCTTTATTTGAAGAAGCATCAAATGCTTTTAATAAATTATCAAAAGTATCTGTAATAATTTTTACTCCTTCTTGACTATTTAATGTTATATATTTTACATGTAATAATACTAAGAATGAAATAACTATTATATAAAAACCAATCCATCTTAAACTACTAAAATCAGGCATCTTTCTTTTTAATATTAGATATCCTCCTAGTAATAATAAACCCATTAATAAGAATATATAAATATTTCCTACTAAAAAGATAGCAAATGCTCTAATAAAATTACCCGCAGGTCCATATGCTCCAATTCCTATAATTGAAGCTAATATTAATATAATACCTATTACTTCATTACTATATTCAAATTTCTTTTTTCCATCATCTTTTTTCTTTTTTTTCTTAGCCATCTTATCAATCCTCTACTCGTATTAATTATAACATTTCTAGATATAAATGTAAATGTTTTATAGTTAGTTTTATAGTTATTTTATTGTTTATTATAGCCATTAAAGCCTATATATATAATAGTCTTTAATGGTTATGAATAGCCTATAGTCTATTCATAATAAACTATCATATTTGGGGTGAAATACTTTCTAACTTAGATAATTCCAAATAAAAAGACTAATTTCTTAGTCCTTTAACTTTTTATTATATTTAGTAAATTCACTATCATCATCTAATTCTGTTTCTGATAATAATTTGAATAGTTCTTTTTGTTTTCTATTAATCTTTGAAGGTATTACGACATTAATGATAACATACATATCACCTTTCTTATTATTAATATCACTATCTATTCCTTTACCTTTTAATCTTAATTTAGTACCATTCTTAGTACCATCAGGTATTGTTACATAAGCATTACCATATAATGTTGGTATTTCTTTCTTACATCCTAAGACTGCTTCAGTTATAGTAAGTGGTACTTCTATATAAATGTCATTGCCATCTCTTTTATAGAAGGAATCTTCTTTTACAGCAAATTCGATATATAAGTCTCCTGGCTCACCACCATTAGTACCGGCTTCTCCTTTACCCGCTAATCTTAGTCTATTACCTGTATCTACTCCTTTAGGAATAGTTACAGTAAGGGTTTTCTTTTTAACTACTTTACCTGTTCCTTTACAAGATGTACATAGTTTATCAAATGACGAACCTGTTCCACCACAATGTGGACAAGTAGTTCTCGATAAGAAAGAACCAAACATCGTACTCTGCTGACGAGTTACTGTTCCCGAACCTTTACATTCAGGACAAGTATGTTTACCAAAGCCACCTTCGCCATGACATTCACTACACTCGTCTTCACATTCTACTTCGATATCTCTCTTACTACCATGAACTGCTTCTTCAAAAGTAACAGTCATTCTGTATAGTAAATCACTACCGGCTTGTTTTCTCTTTCCACCTCTAGATGAACTTGTTCTAAAACCAAAGTTTTTAAGTACTTCTTCCATAATATCGCCATAGTCACTAAAGTCAAAGCCATCAAATCCTGAAAAGCCACCTTGAGAATTAGTAAATGCACTATGACCAAATTGGTCGTACTGTTTCCTCTTATTTTCGTCAGATAGTACAGCATAAGCCTCCTGACACTCTTTAAACTTTTCAGCAGCATTTTCTTCTTTAGAAACATCAGGGTGATACTTCTTGGCTAATTTTCTAAATGCTGATTTTATTTCATCTTGGGTAGCGGTCTTTGGTACTCCCAGTACCTCATAATAATCTTTTTTATCCATATTTTCCTCCAAGTACAAGTATAAAGCTCTAGAAAGCTAGAGCTTTTACTTAATTATTTTTCTTCGAATTCAGCATCCATTACATTGTCGTCTTTTTTATCTTCTTTTGGTGCTTCTTCAGTAGTATTACTTTCTTGTCCTTCTTTAGCAGCACTTTCATAAACCTTAGTAGCAAGAGCATTAGCCTTCTCTAATAATTTATCTTTAGCCTCAGTGATTTCTTTAGCATCTTCGCCTTCCATAGCTTTCTTAGTCTTTTCAATTAACTCTTCAGCTTCTTTCTTATCACTATCAGTTACTTTATCACCAAGATCTTTAATAGCCTTTTCAGTCATATTAATAATTTGTTCTGCTTCATTCTTAGCATCTGCTAATTCTTTCTTCTTAGCATCTGCTTCTTTATTCTTTTCTGCTTCTTTCATCATTTTATCGATTTCTTCATCACTTAATGTGTTAGTAGCAGTAATAGTAATTGATTGTTCTTTCTTAGTACCTAAATCTTTTGCTTTAACATTAACAATACCATTAGCATCTATATCAAATGTAACCTCAATTTGTGGTACTCCTCTAGGTGCAGGTGGAATGTTAGTTAATTGGAAGTTACCAAGTGTCTTATTATCATTAGCCATTGGTCTCTCACCTTGTAATACATGGATATCAACAGCAGGTTGATTATCAGCAGCAGTTGAGAACACTTGACTCTTACTAGTAGGAATTGTAGTATTTCTAGGTATTAATACTGTCATTACTCCTCCTAATGTTTCAATACCAAGTGATAATGGTGTTACATCTAGAAGTACGATATCATTAACATCTCCTGTTAATACTCCACCTTGAATAGCGGCTCCCATAGCTACTACTTCATCAGGGTTAACTTCTTTAGAAGGTTCTTTATTTAATTCTTTCTTAACTAGTTCTTGTACACAAGGTATTCTAGTAGAACCTCCTACTAATAATACTTTATCAATATCTTTAGCAGATAAGTTAGCATCTTTTAAAGCTTTTCTTACTGGTTCAGTAGTAGATTCTACTAAATCACTAATTAAGTCTTCAAATTTAGCTCTAGTTAAACTCATATTTAAATGAATTGGACCATCAGTACCTTGTGATATAAATGGTAATGATATTTCAGTAGTAGTCATACCACTAAGATCTTTTTTAGCTTTTTCAGCAGCATCTTTAACTCTTTGCATAGCCATTTTATCTTTAGTTAAGTCTACACTAGTTTCTTTCTTAAATTCACTTACGATGTAATCCATAACTCTTTCATCAAAGTCATCACCACCTAAATGGTTATTACCACTAGTAGATTTAACTTCAAATACACCATCACCTAACTCTAGGATAGATACATCAAATGTACCACCACCTAAGTCATATACAAGTACTGTTTGGTTTTTATCTTGTTTATCTAGACCATAAGCAAGAGCTGCTGCTGTTGGTTCATTGATAATTCTTTCTACCTCTAAACCAGCAATTTTACCAGCATTCTTAGTAGCTTGTCTTTGAGCATCATTAAAGTATGCAGGTACCGTAATAACTGCTTTATTAACAGTTTCTCCTAAGTATGCTTCAGCAGTCTTCTTAAGATCTCCTAGTATCATAGCGGATACTTCTTCTGGAGAATATTCTTTTCCATTTGCAGATACTTTTTCACTAGTACCCATTTTTCTTTTAATTGAAGATATTGTATCTTTATTAGTTACCATTTGGTTTTTAGCCTTTTGACCTACAATTATATCTCCATTTTTAAATGCTACTACTGATGGAGTTGTTCTCATACCCTCAGGGTTTGTTATAACTTTTGCTTCACCTCCATCGTATACAGCAACACAACTATTAGTTGTTCCTAAATCTATTCCTATAATTTTACTCATATTTATCATTTCCTTTCTTATTTATCATCATCAAAGTCATGAATGACTTTAATATTTTTTTCTTTATTTATATTTTCCTCTTTTTTATTCTTTTTTATATTCATGTATAATAGATAACTAACTAAAGCAATTAATATTACTGGTAATAGCCAAATAACAAACTTAACTGCTAGAACTGCTAGTAATATTGATACTATTATATATATTATTTCTTTTATGGTATCTTTATTCATTTACTTTCACCATAGCAGTTCTAAGTACTCTATCTTTATACATATAACCTTTTTGTAACACTACTGTTACAACTCCTGATTCTTTAGTTTCATCATGATCAACAACAACAGCTTGTTCTAGTGCTGGATCAAATTCTTTACCTAAACAATCTATTTCTTTTACTTCAAACTTTTCAAGTAAATCTTTTATTTGTTTATACATAAGTTTAAAGCCTTCTAGAAACTTAGATACTTCATCTTCTAAGTTATCATCATCCATACTTATTGCTCTTTCAAAGTTATCTAAGATAGGAAGAAAACCTTTTAAAATATCTTCTTCAGCATATTTTATTATTCTATTAGTTTCTTCATCTTTTCTTCTTTTATAATTAATAAGTTCAGCTTGACTTCTTAGAAGTGCCTCCTCTAGATTCTTTATTTTATCTTCTAGTTTATTATCACCACAAGAGCATTCTTCACTACAAGTACACTCTTCTTTAGCCTCTTTGCAGTTACATTCTTCATTACTGCAATGTTCTTTCTTTATTTCTTTTTCTTCTTTTTTATGTTTATTATTCTTCTTTTCCACTTTGACCTCCTAAATTATTTTTAATGTAATCTAGTAGTGTTACCACTCTATCATACTCCATTCTCTTTGGTCCAATTATTGCTATTGTTCCTTCGGTTCCATCTATATTATATTTAGTTTTAATAACTGAAACATCATCTGTAAGTTCTGTTTCACTACCAACATAAATATTTATTCCATTATCTTCTTCTTTCATTTTAGAAATACTATCTATATCTTCAAATTTACTAAGTATTTCTTTTACTTTATCGATATTAGTAAATTCTGGTTGCTTTAACATATTAGTTCTTCCACCAAAGTAAGCATTTTCTCTTTGAGCAGAAGTAAATTCATGAAATGCATCATAGAAGGTATTATAAAGTACTTCATATTGGCCAACATAATCTTTTATAATTGGTTTTACTTCATACTCTAGTTTTTCACTTACCTCGTTAATAGGAGTACCTATTACTAATTTATTTATTAATTCTACTGTTTTCTTTACATCTTCTTTAGGAACAGTATTTGGCAAGTATAATGTTTTATGTTGTACTACTCCTTTATCTGTTATTACTATAGATAATATTTTATTATCTTCTAGTGGAACTACTTCTACTTTCTTAAGTCTATTTTCTTTAGAAGCACCTCCTAGTACAACTGCTGTATAGTTAGTTATTTCACTAATTATTTCTATACTTTTCTTAATTGTATCATTTAAATCTAATGTATTATTTCTAAAAATAGTTTGAAGTTTTAACATATCTTCTCCTGTCATATTTTTAGGTTTCATTAAATTATCTACATAATACTTATAACCTTCTTCACTAGGTATTCTTCCTGATGCAAAATGATTTTTTTCTAGTAGATGTAATTCTTCTAAGGCTACCATTTCATTTCTAATTGTAGCACTAGAACATTTTAATTTCTTACAAATATGATTTGAACTTACTGGTTTAGCAGTTCTAATATATTCTTCTACTATTACTTTTAGTATTTCATTTTGTCTCTTGGTGATCATTATATCACTTCCTTTAGCAATTCTTTATTTCCATTGCTAATATCATTATATTACTATTTTTTAGCAATGTCAACATAAAATTGCTAATTTTTTTATTTTTTTATATTTATATTGTAATATCATCTTACATAGTAGTTTATAGCCAAATTCTATAAACTATATATCAACCATATCTATTATATTCACAGTGGAAACTAAAAGAAAAAGAACTAGTTTAGTTAAACTAATTCTATTTTTTATGATTTGCCTAGTATTTTGCCGGATATTTATTATGATAAAATAAAGAATCTGATTTTAATTAACATTCCAGATTCTCTTTAATTAGATTTAATATTTATTACCATACTTATAACTATAATTATATAAGTGTTAATACCAATTACTTATCCAAACCAAAAACCAAGGACGACGCACGATGTTTGCAGTCCATGCTGTCTGCCAGACCAAGTCTGGCTTAGCCGGCCCTCAAACTAGTTTATCCTACCGTCAATTGATATGGACTATTTTTTGTACCTTCCCCCGACTCTATTTCTTGTGTAGTACTCAGAAAAACGACTGGGCGCACACCGTAGCTACGATACGCATAATAGCTAGGAGTGACATAGCCGGGCGAAATCACAACCCACACGTCGCTCGAGTCGCCAGAATGAGGGTTTAATAACCATTCCCATGCACCCTTGTATAAATAGTTATTTTTTCGACATTGATAATCATTAACATCACTATTATAACTACCTATATTAAGATCATTACCACTTGCATCTTTACACTTTGTAAAATCAGCAGCATATCCATAATCGCTTGGATACATTAATCCTATTTTACCCGTCCATGTTGTTGGCCTTCCACTATATACAGTAGTACCCCTTTCTTTTTCATAGATAAAGTCAGAGTAAACAACACCAGTATTCCAACCACCAAGATTATATATTACCTCTTGAATTAAATTTCTTGTTGCACTATTTTTAATACCAATAGAGGTAAAATCACAAGCAATCGTAGCATTATTAGCGTTGTTATAACAAGTTCCACTTTTGGCGTTATAATATAAGCTTCCACCAACTGTTTCACTATCATAACCTGGGTTTAGTAATTTCATTAATCTAGCATCGGTCCAGTCATTTTTACCATAACCATTTTCTGCTCCAGTTGTTGTATCTTTATTATCCCAAGAATAACTTCCTATTGTAGTACCTCTTACTAATTTTACTTTACCATCAAATACTCCAATTATTCTCCATAGTTCACAAGTTGAAGAAGTTTGATTTGCATAATCAGAACAATTAAAATATACATAGTTATTTGGACTTGCTCCATAATATCTTACATTACTTCCTATATCCGCCATTAAACTATGTTCCGGATCATAATGATATGTAATACCATTATTTAATACATCAGTCTTATCAGCATAATAATAATCACTTAATATTTTATATGATAAATTATTTTCGCTTTTCATTTCGTCAGATATTTGTGTTATATCAGGTATTGTTCCTTCTTTTACTAGAGCATCTGTTCCTTCAGCATGTAATTTAAAATTAAATGTTTTATTCATCATTTCAATATCATTATCATAATTTGCTCCATCTATCCATACATATAATGTATAATTAGATACTGTTGTTAATACTTCTTCATTAATTAATAATTCAATATGCTTAGTATTATTATAACTACAACTAACAGTGTTATTAGTTAAATAATCAGTACTAAAGTTACCTTCTTTTACTAATGTATCACTTTTATAAAAAGCATATCTAAAGCTTTCATTCTTTAACTTTTCATCGATACTAGTAATATCTAGATACATATTAAATTTTAATCCTGTTTTATTAGCACTAACTTTAATATTTTTTATCATACCATATTCTTTACTTTCTACAGGCCTTAACTTAGCATCCGCTATTGCACTTCCACCATCAAAATATACTGTCGCACTACCTATACTTGTTACTATTTTAGTTTCTTCTTCTGAACTAGTATTCCATACATAATAAGCAAGTGTAGATCCTACTACTGCTACTACTAATAATGTTATTCCAAATATCATATATATTTTAGATATATTTTTCATTATGCTCGCCTACTTTCTACTTTAACATTTATCTTTCCACTAAAAGTGGAAGATAATATTTGTTCTTTATTACTATCTGTTATTTTAGAACTATCTAACCATACTACTACTGTTAAAGGTAACTCTCTATCAGTAATTCTTACATCATTATATAATGTAATTCTTCCTTTACTAGTAACAGTACCATCTACTAAAAAAGTATTACCATATACAACTTGATATTTTAATATACCACTAGTTATTAAAATATCTGAAGTAGTATTATCAACATCTAAGTAAACAGTTCCACTTCCCACTGTAATAGTACATTTATTATTTAAACTAAGCATTGCTGTTGAAGATAATCCATCTTTAGCACTATTACCAAGTTCTAATGTTGCCTTATTTTCATTACTACCGATATTTCTTCCCTTTACATAAGTAACATCAAAACATTCAGCAGTACCTTTAACAGTTACTAATCCAGACCAAGTATATATTGCATATGTAGCTCCTAATACAATTATCAAGATTCCTAGTATTAATAATATTATTTTAGTCTTTTTCATTCTTTCCTCCACACAAAAAAGACTATGAAAAATCACTAATATTTCTATTAGTTATTTCATAGCCTTTATATTTATTATTATTTAATTTATTTAGGTTAGACTTTTGCCCCCCCCCTAATTAACTTGTAGTTAACTTTTGAAAATAACACTTTTTTCATAAGAAGGGCCTCCTTTCTGATTTGCAAATTATTTGGAATCTTTTTCGTAAATCTTTTATCTCTTACCTATGTATAAATCATATCATATATTTAAGTTAATTACAATATTATTTTTTTATTTTATTTAGAATATAATTTAGTATGAAAAAGAAATATATTTTATTATTAATGTTATTATTAATTATTATTATTTCTATTTGTTTAATATATAGAAATAATAATAATAATAAAGAGGATACTGATATTAAAGTTAAATATCCTATATATGAATATTATAAATTAAATAAAGTTATTACTGAGAATATTAATTATTATTTAAAAGATAATACAGATAATTATTATTTTCTTTATATTGATTATAAAGATTATGAATATAAGGAATATATATCTATAGTATTATATATATCTTATTTTACTGGAGGAGCTCATCCTAATTATGAGATTAAAACTATTAATTATAATAAAAGTACTAATAAATTTATTGATATAGATGATCTTATTAATAGGGATAAAGATATATTAAATAAATTATCTATATATTCTAGAGAATATTTTAGTAATAATGATATGTTTAATGATAAAGTTGTATTTGATATGATGATTGATGGTACTAAGAGTATTAAAGATAATTATAAATATTTTAATATTACTAGTGATGGTTTAATTATATATTTTAATAGATATCAAATAGCTCCATACTACTATGGGGATTATAGTATTACTATTCCTTATAATTATTTAAATTTAAGTATTTGAAATATTTTATTTATATGATAAAATTAAATAAAGGAGAATTGATAAAATGAATATAAAATTATTTAAGAAAGCTATTCTTTTAATACATGGTTTTGCTGGTGGTAGTTATGATTATAATAGTCTAAATAATGATTTAGAATTATATAATAGTTTTGATGTATTTACTTTTACTTTACCAGGACATGAAAGAATGATTATTGATAAGGTAACTAGAAAAGATTGGATTAAAAAGGCTGAAGATGAATTAGAAAAAATAATAAATGCTGGTTATAGTGATGTATATATAATTGGTCATAGTATGGGTGGTGTTATTGCTTCATATTTAGCAAGTAAATATAAACAAGTTAAAAAGCTAGTACTTGCTGCTCCTGCCTTTCATTACTTAGCTTTTAAAGGAGATAAAGTTGATGTTTTAGAAAGTATTAAAAAACTTCCTAATTTATTTAAGAATTATAATCCTGAAGAAGTATTATCTAGGTTATTTAAAGTACCTGCTCCTACGATTAGGGAATTTATGAAGTTAGTTGAAGAACATACTGGAGACGTTAAAAATATTACTTGCCCTACTTTAATATTACATGGTGATAAAGATGATATTGTACCATATGATTCTGTATTATATGTTTATGATAATATTAAATCTAAGAGTGTTACTTTAATTGAATTAAAGACTTTAACTCATGATTTATTTATGAATGATAGATATGAAGAAGTAAAGGGTTTAATTATTAAATTCTTTAAAACGATACCTAGTAATAAGAAAATACAAAAAAAGATATAAGAAAAGAGACTCATTATAAGGTCTCTTTTACTTTTTTATATCCTCTTACTGATAATACTAACATACTAATAATTATTAGATAATTATATAAATTACTTTGTTCTACTCCAGTTTGAGGAGGTAATTCTTCAATATCACCAGTACCCATAGTATTAGTATAAATATATTCTACATATATAGTACCATCAATATAAGTACCATTTTCATTGCCATTAATTTCTTTTAAACTATAACCAAAGAAATCTTTTTCTTCAGTATTATATTCTTTACCTACTAAATCAATAGTTTTAACTTCAGTAGTAAGTTCGTTACCATCAGTATCCTTATAAGTAGCAATTACTACACCATAAGGTACTTTATCAGTAACTTTGTCTTCATCAGTAATTTCATTATTACCATAAATTAATCTCGATTCAACTTTATTAGTAACTTCACTACCTACATTTGTATATCTTAATTTAATATCAAATGATTCATTTATTACTTGATTATTTTCATCTATATTATATGTTTCTTTACATGTAATTACTTTTCCATCTAAAGTACATCTCTTATCCATAGAAGTAATAACTACATTATATGATAATATATCAGTAAGTTCTAAAGTAACTTCTCCAACATAATTTTCTATTTTACCATTATAATTTAATACATAATTATATTCTGAATTAATATCAGTAATTTGATTCTTTTGTAATTTAGTTACATCATTTTCAGTTATTTCACCGTTATTTTTAATATAATTATAAATAACTGTAATAGTAGAACCTGCTACAAACTTACCACTAGCATTATCAGGCAAAGTTTTAGTATCTAATGTATATCCATAGAATGATTTAGCACTAGTCTCATAGCTTACTCCACCTAAATTAGTTTTAGTATCTTCTACTTCTAACACTGTGTTACCACTTATATGTTTTACTACTAAATTTCCTTTTAATACTTCAGTTTCAGTTTCAGTCTCTTCTGATGGAATTTTATTTCCATCTAAATCTACCACTGTTTGAGCTTTATTAATAATTTTATCAGAGTCAATTCCTATAAATACTAACTCTAAGTTAAATGATGCATTAACTTCAAATACGCCATTTATATAGTCTTCCTCTGTTATATTATTATACTCTTTAATACAAGTAATAGTTTTATTACCATCATATGTACAAGTACTAGGTAATTTAGATTTATTAATATTAATAGTATAAGGTAGCATATCTTTAACTATTAATTTAGCATTTCCTACATAATCTTTTATTTTAGCAGAACCACTTATAGTATAATTAAATACTCCATCAATACTATTAATAGTATTAGGTCCTGTTTTCTCTACTTTAGGTTCTTCTACAGTACCATCACTCTTAGTATAGTAATATGTTACTGTTATTTTACCTTCAGTATATTTACCATCTTTATTTTCAGGTAATTTATTTTCATTTAATGTATATCCTAATATTTCTTTAGGACTAGTGGTATAATTAGTACCTGCTAGTTTTTCTCCTAATTCTTCTTTTGGAGCAATTTCATTATTAGTATTTTCATCTTTAAATAATACTTCTACAGTACCTTTAATTTCTACATTAACATCTTCAGAATCTTCAGTTCCATCAGTAGTAGTATTATTAACAATTGTAACACCACTAGCTATATTAGTTAACTTATCACCATTAACACTTATATAGTCATTATATTTTACCATATATTCAATAGTAACATTAATAGGATAAGTACTCATATATTTATCTATATTATAAGTATTAGTCCAAGTAATAGTATTATTTTCTTCATTATATATACCGTTATTTAAAACACTATTATTAACATCTATACTTTGTGGTAATGTATCAGTAATAGTAACTCTTACTACATCACCTTCTCTAACATTATTAAGTGTTGTATTATAATTTATTGTGTAACCAACTTTATTATCTAAACTTGTTACTGTATTCATATTTGCTTTTTTAGTAATAGCTTCATCAGTATAACTAAATTTTTTAGCAGTATATAAAACATTTATAACATTCTTAGAAATATCCGTTGAAATAACAAGACTTTCTGGATTTGCGCTATTAAATTCATAACCATTTCCTGCATCAGCAAGATAAGCATTCTTATCATTATCATTTAGAGTGATAGCATCATTTTTATGAGCATTTCTTGTATCACTAGAGCCTAAATAATTTCTATCATTAGGATTAGTTATTTCATCTTTATAATAATTAATAACATAATTATATGTATTTTGTACCCAATATACTTCGGCACTTTCACTACTTGTAATAGGATTTGTTAATCCATCACCAGTTAATGTAAATGAATTATTATTATCATTACCATTAGTTCTATACCAACCAGTAGCACTATCTTTATCTTTTATTTCAATATTAAATGAATATACTTTTTCTTCTTCAGTAATATCACCAACTTTAATAGTTACATCTTTACCATTAACAGTAATATCTTGACTATCTTTAGTACCTTCAACATACTTAAAGTTATTTCCAATTACATCTGTTAATACACCATTGGTAGCAGCAATAGAAGTTTTTATATCCTCAAATATAGTCTTAAAGCTATCTGCTATACCTGTTGAATTTGCTTCTTTATAAAATCCTTTTTCTTCTTTGTTATACTCATAATAATAATCTCTGTAGCCATAAACTTTAGTCATAGTAGTATCAGAAGATATTTTTTTAAGGACATCTTTAGCAGTAGCATCATTTTCGATACCATAACCAATAGAGAACACTGTTATTTTATTGTCATTCTTAGCTTCATATGCTCTATCCATTGCTCTATCAGTGGCACTCTTGCCATTACTACCACCACTAGTAGGTTGACCATCACCAATTACAACAATATACTTTTGAGCATTTGGATCAGTTATCTCTTTTAATTTATCAATAGCATTACTTAATCCTGCTTGTAAGTTTGTATTTCCTTCAGGATGCCCGAAATCACGAGCTGTTAATGCAGTATGACTAAACTCAGTAGCAATACTAGCACTTCCTGAAAAAGTAACCAAAGAAATATTAGTATTTTCTACTTTAGATAAACTATCAGAAAAACTAATTGCACCATTAACAGCACTTTCCCATTTATCTTGTGTTAAAGCATTAGGCATTTCGCCTCTATTATAATTACCTCTACAAGTAATTTTTGTACCATCAGCAGCAGTGTAATGAACATTCCAATTATCTTTAGATATGTAAGAATATCCATTTTTATCACTATCACAAATCATACTACCAGAAGTATCAAATACAACTACTACATATACTGGTTTTGTAACTGTAGTAGAATCTTCCTTGTTCTTTCCTTTCACTCTTAGTTCAACATTATATATTCCATTTTCAGCATCTAATTTAGTAACTGTCTTGGTAACTAGTGCTTCATCAGTTTCATAATCACCAGAATATATAGTTGCATTATTGCCATCATTTACTACTTTATTATTAATACCAACATCACCTTTAACTGGTTCTCTATTAGATATTTCATTAGCAAATACCTTAATAGGAGTCATCAAATCTGATACAATCATTGCAGTAAGTACTAATATTTTAGTAAACTTCATAAAATTTTTTTTCATTTAAACCCTCCTCAATATAATTAATAAATATTTTTTTTGATAATTATGATAATCTTTATGTGTACTACAAGTTTGAAGTATTAATATTTCATCATCTTTAGTTACTTCTACTCCTGTATCATACATAGACTTACTTTTTAATTTCTTTAAGTGATTTAAATATTCTTCTTCACTATTAAAATTAATATTCATATATGAATAATCAGTAGGTTCTACATACACAGAGAATATTTCATACCTCTTTTTAGTAGTACTAGTAGTTAAATCTACATACTTATGATTATCATAATAATCTTTATCATAAAACTCTTCTAATATCTTAAATGGCATATCAATTTTAGAAGAATTATGACCATAAATTAATAATTTTTTACTACTATCTATATCCACTCTATAATCTAAGTAAATACTACCCATATAGTTACTATTACCATATGCATCATGATTTAAATAGTAGTCATTATCACTCCCCTGTAATACAGGTACTATATAATCAGTATTTTCTATTTCTAAAATACCTTTTATATCATTATTATTATTATATTCTTCTCTAACTTTAGTAATAACATCACTATAGTTAATAGGATTTGTTATGTTATCATTACTTTCTATATCAATATTAAGTTGATAATCCTTCTTTTTACTAGTAGGTAATTCTACTAACATCAAAGCAATACTTAATATTAAAATAGTACTTGTAATATAAATTATTACTCTTTTTTTATTTTTCATAATACCCCCATTAGATGGTTTACTATTATATCAGATTTTATCTTTTTGTCAATAATTACAATGAAAAAAGAAGTATTAACAAGAATTCCCTTATTAAAAACTTCTTACTTCATCTATATTATGTACTAATATTATATATTTTAAACATTATTTTAATAATAATTTATTAATAACTTTATCAAATATTTCATTAAATTTATTTACTTCTTCTATGGTATTCTTACAAGATAAACTTATTCTAATGCTATGAGTTGCTATATTATTATCTGGATATAAACTATATACACTACTAGATAAATCACTAGTAGAGCAAGCACTTTTAGTAGATATATAAATATCCTCTTCTTCCATAGCATGAATAAATGTCTCTGGTTTAATATTTAATATACTAAAATTAATTACATAAGGTATACTATTAAAAGTACTATTAATATGAATATTATCATATTTCTTTAAATTACTAAGTATTTTATTATTTAATTCTTCTACATATTTATAATTATCTTCAACATTAGGAATAATTAATTCTAATGCTTTCATTAAACTACATATTAAAGGTAAAGCCGGTGTCCCACTTCTATAAACAGTAGTACTCTTTCCTCCATGAATTAAATTATCAATAACAATATTATCTTTCTTTATAAGTAAGCCTATTCCTTTCATACCAAATATCTTATGACCTGACATACTCATAAAATCCATATCATTAAAATCTACTTTAATTTTACCTATAGCCTGAGTAGCATCAACATGAAAATAACATTTAGGATAATTATTTATAATCTTTCTAATTTCTTTAACATTTTGTTTAATACCAAGTTCACTATCTACATAAGAAATAGCTACTAATATAGTTTTATCATTTATTAATTCTTTTAAATTATCTAAATCTATTAATCCATCTTTATTTATTTTAACATAATCAATTATAAAGCCTTTACTTTCTAAGTATTTAACTGTTTCTATAGTACTAGAATGTTCTAAATGAGTAGTAATTATATGATTACCACGATTCTTATATCTAGAAGCAACTCCTTTTAAAACAGTATTATTAGATTCTGATGCTCCTGATGTATAAATAATCTCACTAGGTTTAACATTTAATAATTTAGCAATTTTCTCAGTAGCATACTCTTCTAACTCCTTAGATTTAACTCCAAGACTATGAATAGAATTAGAGTTTCCTGGATATTCAGTACATACTTTATTAAAAGTTTCTAATACTTTAGGATCAACAAATGTAGTAGCACTATTATCAAAATAAATCATAATATTCCTTCTTTCTCTTAGTATTTTACCACAGATATTATTTTTTTTAAAGTAAATTTATTTACTTATTTAAAATATTAGTTTATGATATTTACAGGTGATTTTTATGAACGAAAAAAATCTAATTACTTATTATAATAAATTTAATGAAGATAAAAGATTAACTAGAAGACATGGTATTATTGAATATAGGACCGCTACTAAATATATTCATGAATATTTAAATACTATGAATAATCCTAAAATAATTGATATAGGAGCAGGTACTGGTGCCTACTCTATTCCTCTTGCTAACGAAGGTTATGATGTAACAGCAGTAGAATTAATAAAGCATAATTTAATGACATTAAAGAAAAATAGTGATAAAGTAAAAACTTATTTAGGTAATGCTATAGACTTACATAAATTTAAAGATAATACTTTTGATATTGTCTTACTATTTGGTCCTATGTATCATTTGATTAGTAATGAAGATAAAATAAAAGCTCTTAGTGAAGCTAAAAGAATTGTTAAAGAAAATGGTTTGATTTTTATTAGTTATTATATGAATGAATATGCTATTATTACTCATGGTTTTATGGAAAATACTATTAAAGAAGATATCAAAAATAATCTTATTGATCATAATTTTCATATTACTCCTAAAGAAGATGATTTATATAGTATGGTTAGATTAGAGGATATCAATTATTATAAAGATACTTTAAATCTAAAAAGAATTAAAATACTATCGCAAGATGGTCCTACTGACTACTTAAGAAAAATTATTAACAAAATGGATAATGAAACATTTGAAATATATTATAAATATCATTTATCTATATGTGAAAGAGAAGAACTACTAGGAGCATCTTCTCATGTACTAGATATACTAAAAAAATAAGTAGAAATTTTACTTATTTTTTATTACCTTATTACATAATGGAATTAATATTCCACCTAAACTATTACCTAGTATCATTACTAATAAATATAATAATGTATTTAAACTCCATGTAGATGATACTGAAAAGTAATACATATTAGCAATACAGTGTTCAAATCCACATAATATAAATACTATTACTCCTAGAAATACTGCTAGATACTTACCAATATCTTTTACTTCTTTATATGTATTTACTGCTAAATACATAAGTATTCCACAAAAGAATGATAATATTAATATACTAATTAAAGTATCATTTAATTTTATTTCTGCTAACATCTTAGCCTTTTCACTAATCATAGTATATATTCTAGTATACTTTAAAATAAAACCAACAAAAAAAGTTCCAATAAAATTACCTATCAAAGTTATTATTAATTCTCTAATATATTTTTTATTAAAATTATTAATTAAATAACCTATCTTACCAGTATATAGATTAAAACTATATACTACTATTACAAATAATCCTATAGCAAATAATATAGAACCAACAATTTTATTATCTAATGACAAATAAATTGTTCCACCTATTCCTATCATCATTATATAGAGGGAAAAAGAAAAAAGCAAGAACTACTTGCTTACTGGAAGTACTGATATACTTCTAGCTATATTTAATAATTCTTGCTTAGATAATTTATCACTAACTACATAGTATTCAATATTATTATCAATCCAATTAACAGAATTTTCATTTACTATTGCTACAGTAGATGCCATTAATTCTAAGTCACCATAAGTAGGTACTATTAAATGTTCTTTTTCTTTAGCAATAGTCTCTTCAATTAACATAAATGGATTATCACCATCAAATGTTAATATTAATCTTTCTCCACTTTCTTTAGTTACCTTCTCTTTATTAGATAAATGTGTATTAGAAGGAAGATACATAGGATAAATAACATCTTCTATACTACTAGTTTCTTCTGTCTTAGTATTTTCTTTTTGTTCTTTATTATCATTAGTATTAGTATTTTTATTTTCATTAACATTAGTATTATCATTAGTATTCTTATTTTCAGTAGTAGTATTATTCTCTTCACTAGGAGTATTATCTTCTTTAACATCAATAATTTCTTTTAAATCAAAATAACTATCTTTAAACTTACTATTTAAATCAATCTTTTTATAATTCATTGATATTTGTTTATTACCATCTTTATCAATTACAGTTACTGATTTAATATTACTATTCTTATCAAGTAATATCTCTTGCTTTACTAGTTTAGGATTATTAGGATAATTAGCAGCCACTGTTAACTTATAACCATCTTTAGTTTCTTCAAACACTCTATTATCATCACTAGTTATATCTTCAAGAAGTGGTGCTAATAAATATACTTGAGAATTATTATATGGCCAATCACTTTGAAATTTAAAACTCTTATTAATTCTAGGAGTAACAACATATACACCTTCTGAATTACGAAGAATTATTTGTTCATGATTATTAACATTATTAACTAATCTTACTTTATAGTTATCTTTCTTAGCATATGATACTTCAACATCATATGTATAAATATCCTCATTATTAACTATTTCTAATGTACCTTCTATATAATAAGAATTAGCATTATTAATCTTTTTAGTTAAATCTTTAATAATATCTGACTCGGTAGCTTTACCACATCCTCCTAAAAGAAATAATCCTCCCACTAAAAGAAACAATAATTTTTTTTTCATTTTTCACCTCTTTTTGCTTTCTGATAAATTATATTAGTTTAAATTTCTTATATGATGAATAATTATTCTTTTTTGGGACAAAATAAAAATAAAAAGGAGGAAGAAAATGAATACATTATATAAAATAGCTCTAACTATTGGTATCATAGGCTGTCTTAATTGGGGCTTAGTAGGTTTATTCAATTTCAATTTAGTTGAATATTTATTTGGAGATGGTAGCCTACTTACTAAAATAGTTTATGTATTAGTATTTATATCTGGTCTTATAGAGATTGGTATCTATACTAAAGATTTAGATTAATTAAGATTATGAATAAAATTCATAGTCTTTTTTTATACCTAAATGTTATTTTCGAAACTATAGATTCGAAAATACCTCGGAAGACTACAGGCTGAAGATGCAATAAAATAAATGTCAATTTTAACATATTAATCTATTTATATAGATTTTTTTAAATTTTTATAGTATAATTAAGTAGGTGATATTTGTGAATTACAGAACTAATTTCAATAGTAGTTTTGCCAATCGTGGTATGGCTCTTGAAAATGACCTCAATGAAACCAATAAATATTATCGAGAATATGATATAGCTTTAATATATAAGAAGCCAACACCAATAAGAATAACAAAAACAAACTATCAAAATATGCGAATAACCGATGGCTTTTTTGAAAGCCCATCTACACTAGATTATAATGGAGTATATAAAGGCTATTACATAGAATTTGATGCCAAAGAAACAAGAAGTAAAACAAGTTTTACTATCAATAATGTTCATAATCATCAAATAGAATATATAAAGAAAGTAATAAAACAAGGTGGTATAGTTTTTTTAATAGTAAGATTTACACTGTTAGATAAAAACTACATACTAAAAGGAAAAGACTTAATAAACTTCATAGATAACAACGATAGAAAGTCTATTCCCCTATCTTACTTTGAAGAAAATTGTTATAAATTAGATATAAAATATGCTCCTAGACTAGACTATATAAAATATGTAGATAAAATGATTAAAGAGTTATCATCTTGTTAATAGGAACAATGTTTATAATTATAACAATTTTAAGTATCATAGAATTTAAAGTCAAAGGATTAATTCTCCTAATAATTAGTATACCACTAGTTATAATCTACTTTAAAGCAAATGATATAACCAATTTATTAAAAAAGAAAGAAAGGACAAAAAATGATAAAATAAATTTATCAGAAAGAAAGGAAGTTGAATTTGTGAGCTCTAGAGATAGAAAAAAAGGGGTTAAGGTTGAAAAAAAGAAAAAAAACAATGCTAACAATAAAAACATTAATAATGAAAAGAAAAGGAAAATAAAAATAAATACCAAACCAACTTGCAGTAGAGATAAAAAGGATAGCACTAAAGATAAAAAAGGTCTTTTACGAAAGATACTTACTATTATATTAGGTTTTGCTATTTTCTGTATCTTTGCCGCTATGGCATTTATGATTTATATAGTTATCAGTACAGGTAATTTTGATCCAGAAGCACTAAAAAATCAAGATCAAACTACTGTCTATGATAAAGATGGTAATGTATTTGCAACATTAGGTGCAGAAAAAAGAGAATCAGTTACTTATGACGAATTACCACAAGTATTAATAGATGCCCTAATAGCTACCGAAGATTCCAGATTCTACGAACATAATGGTGTTGATATGGCCAGATTCTTAAAAGCTACTGCACTTAACTTAATAGGCAAAGATGATGCTGGTGGGGCATCTACTCTAACTATGCAAACAGTTAAAAATAATTTAACAAAGAAAGATAGTCAAGAAACAAATAAAATACAAAAAATAATAAGAAAGTTCCAAGACGTATACCTATCAGTATTCTTTATGGAAAAGAAATATAGTAAAAATGAAATATTAGAAATGTATGTTAATGATAGTTGTTTAGGTGGAAGAATATATGGTGTTGGAGAAGCAAGTAAATATTACTTTGGTAAAACCGTTTCCGAACTTAGTTTACCTGAAGCATCATTACTAGCAGGAATGTACCAAGCTCCTAACAAATATGACCCATATAAACATCCCGAAGCTGCTGAAAAAAGAAGAAACACCGTTCTTTCTCTTATGGTAAGACATGGTTATATCACTGAAGAAGAAAAAGAAATGGCCACTGATGTAAGCATCGAAAGCATGCTAGCAGGAGGCAGTGGTTTAGGAGAATATGAAGGATATTTAGACACTGTAATACAAGAAGTTAAAGATAAAACTGGTGATGATCCTTCGCTAGTGTCAATGAAAATATACACAGCTTTAGATAGAAGTATTCAAGATGGAATCAATAAAGTCCTTAGTGGTGAATCTCATACTTGGGCAGATGATTCAGTACAAGCAGGTATTGCTATTACTAATGTTAATGATGGTACAATCGTAGCCATTGGTGCCGGTAGAAATAGAACTGCTGGTGATTGGAACTATGCAACACAATCATTAAGGCAGCCAGGAAGTACCGCTAAACCAATATTCGATTATGGCCCTGGTTTTGAATATAATGATTTTTCTACCTATACCCTATTCAATGACGAACCTTGGACATATACCAATGGTCCTGAAATAGGTAACTGGGATGGATCATATCAAGGATTAATTACATTAAGACAAGCTCTTAGTGTATCAAGAAATATTCCAGCATTAAAAGCCTTCCAACAAGTAGACAAGAAAAATATTGTTACCTTTGTTAATGGCTTAGGAATTGATGTTGCATATAGTACCAAATCAGAAAATTATAAGAAAAACGAAACAACAGGATCAGACAACTTAATCAATGAAGCCTACTCTATAGGTGGTATGTCATACGGTATTACTCCACTTGATATGGCTGAAGCATACGCTGCCTTCGCTAATGGCGGATATCATATTGAAACTCATGCCGTTACAAAAATAGAATACCGTTCTACCGGTAAAACAGTAGATTTCAATGAAGAAAAAGAAAAAGTAATGTCAGATTCCACTGCTTACCTAATGAATAATGTTTTACAATATGCCGTTGAACATGGCTTCAATGGTGGTGCCAGAGTATATGGTTCTACAGTTGCCGCTAAAACAGGTACTTCTAACCTATCAGATGAAGTATGTAGAGCAAAAGGAATTCCAGTAGGATCAGTAAATGATTTATGGACCGTTGCTTATACACCAGAATATTCCATAGCTTTATGGTATGGTTATGAAAAAGTAGATAAAGATCATTACTTATCTGGAGCAAGTGCTCCTAAAGATGCTGTTATGCGTTCTGTAATGCAATATGTACCAAAAACTACTAAAACTTGGGAAATGCCTTCCTCAGTAGTAGCGGTTACTGTTGAAAAAGAAACATGGCCTGCAAAATTACCAAGTGAATACACACCTGATGATATGAAGATAACTGAATACTTTAAGAAAGGTACCCAACCTACTGAAGTATCTGAAAGATATGCTAAATTACCAGAAGTAACTAATTTAACAAGTGAAAAAACTTCGGGTGGATATAAATTAACTTGGAATTGGAAAAAACCAGATGTATTAGATGATGCTTATTTAAGTAAATATTTCAGTCAATCAGTATTTGGAAAACAATCAGGAAGCTATTTGCAAGCAAGAATAAATTATAATAATAATACTCTTGGTGGTATAGGTTTCGGTATATATGCTAAAAGTTCTTCTGGAACATTGGAAAGAATAGCCTTCACTACTGATACAGAATATACATATGTTCCAAGTAGTGCTGGAAGTTCCCAAATAGTAGTAAAAGCTGAATACAAATCATTTAAAGCCAATGCAAGTAATGAAGCCGAAGTTACAATAAAAAGCGATGGTTCCACTGCCAGCTTAAGTATTCGCTTAAAAGGAGATACAAGCATAACCATTAATAAAGGCGAATATGTCGAAAAAGGTTACACAGTAAGTAATAACTCTGCTAAAGTAACATTTACTATAGATGGTGATAAAGAATATCAAAGCGAATCAGAATTAGAAGACGCTATTAATAAATTAGAATCTGGTAATCACACAATAAGATATACTGCTACTTACAATGGTAAATCAGATAATGTAATTAGAACAGTTAAAATAAAATAGAGAGAATTTAATTTCTCTCTATTTTCTTATATATTTATAATAATAATTAGAATTCTTTTTTAATTCTTTATTAAAAGTATCAATGCCAATCTCTTCTGGAATAGTTTTTTTACTAGAAAATAAATTAGTTCCAAGTCCTAACCTATCTCCATCAATAGTAACTCCCAGTGATGCAAGAGTCGTTGGAAACATATCCATAGTTGTAAAAACTCTATTTTTATTATTAACTGGTAAAACACGAGAATTAATAAAAGCATTATAAACAGTTCTATCATAATCACCAATAACATTATAAAAATTATCTTGCATCGTTGGATGATCTCCAGTTAAAACAATCGTAGTATTTTCATAAAAATCCTGTTCTTGTATCCAAGAAATAAAATCCGCTATCATACTATCAGAACAGTAAAAAGAATTCGCATACGCCTCACTAAATACATTACTACAACTTTTATCAAGATAACCATCAGTAAAATGAGTATCCGCTGTTAACATCGTAAAATTAAACGGTTTCCCATCATTAGCTAGTTTAATCAAATATTCTTTAGCATAAGTAAATAATTTACTATCTTCATATCCCCACCACTCATGATAATCACTATCAATCTTACCATCTTCAACAGCCGTATAATAATCACTAATAATATAATTATGGTTACTAAAATATGCCCTTCTACCACCAAAATTAGCATCAGAACCCATAAGCAAATAATTATTATATCCATTAGAAGATAAAATATCCCCTAAAGTAGTAATGTTATTAAAACTAGTACTATTATTACTACTTACATCATCTAATTTAACCTTAAGTGGAATACCAGCTGTCTGTGCAATCATTGCCGCCACTGTCCAACTAGTACCATAAGACTCTCTAGCTCCTCCTAATAATTCAGTATTAGAAAAATTAATATTATTTAAAGCAATATTCTCTAAATTAGGAGTTATTGATATATCAAATACTCCCCCATTTTTCTTACTAACATTAGTCATTTCCGTCGATTCCATAAAAATATATATCAAATTTTGTTTCTTATCAGGAAACTCTATATCAACCTCTTCAGGATTAACATAATAATTCTTAAATAAATCAGTATTCCTAAAACTATTAAAAACATAATCAAAAAATCCTACTACTGTTCCTAAATACCCAATAGAAATTATTAATATCACCAAACTATATCTCTTAATATTTTTAATAGGTAAAATAGTAAACTCTTTCTTATTACCCTTTCTTTTAATATCAATAGTAATCTTCCGACCAAAATCTCGTGTAGGAAGTATTAATACAGTATTCAAAAAAGTAAACAAAGTAAAACCATATAAAATAATAATAGCTATAGAAACAACTGATGCTCCATTCATACCTGCAACCTTTATCAAACTATAAATATATTGATCAAAACTAGCATTATAAATATTTTGACTTAAATAAAAGGCAAAAACAATAATAGCATTAGCAATAAATAAAATTATATATTTTTTTAAATTAATTTTTTTCATTCTACCACCTAAAAACTGTACTATAATTAGTACAGTTATAATATACCCTAATATATTCAATTTGTCAACTTTTAAACTATTTAATATCATTAATAATACTATCAATATTTAATAATTTATCATCAATTTCACTAAGAGAAATCTGTTTTTTTTCAACATTAATCTCCTCAATAATTTGTTCCTTATCATCTTTAGAAATCATTTGACATTCTTCATAAGAATCAACAATTCTATCCTTAATAATATATGAACCATTACTATACCTATCCATAATAGATATCTCAGTTAATTTAATTATTTTAGTATAATTATCACTTATAATACCAATAGTATTTTTACTATTTTCAATATAAGCCTTAATAATCTTACTAGGATTACTCTTAATAACTTTCATAAGTAAAATTCCTCTTTTAGCCCTTGATGTTTTTTCAAGCTCCGTTAAACGCATTCTTTTAGCAGTCCCCTTATCAGTAAGTATAGTTAAATATTCATTAGCAATATCAAATAATATACCACTAACAACATAATCATCTTTTAAACTAATTGACTTAACTCCTGCCGCCTTAATACCCACTACTGGAACTTCACTAATATCATACCACAATCCATAACCATTAGAAGTTGCAATAAATACATTAGATAGTGAAGAATCAGTTACAGATATAACTTCATCATCACCTTTAAGATTCATCATCTTAATAGCCTTACTATATCTTTGTACTTTAAACTCACTAATTAAAGTCCTCTTAATCATACCATTCTTAGTAAAACTAGTAATATATCTTTCTTCCTCAAAATTATATACCGGTATAGAACCAATAATCTTTTCCTCAGGACTCAAACCAATTATATTACTAATATGTTTACCCAATTCTTTCCATTTTACTTCAGGAATATCATATACAGGTAAATACAAATAATTACCTAAATTAGTAAATAATAACAAAGTATCAGTAGTAGTAATATTATATAAACCAATTACATAATCATTTTCCTTAAGCATAGTATCTTCTTCTTTAGCAGTACTATAACTTCTCTGTGGAACTTTCTTAATATAGCCTTCACTAGTAACAACCACTACTACCTGCTCTTTAGGAATCATCCTAGTAGTATCAACCTTTATTTCTTCTATTTCCTCTCTTATTTCTGTTCTTCTAGGAATACCATATTCTTTCTTTATTTTTCTCAAATCATCCTTAATTACTGAATTAAGTTTATCAGGATTAGTAAGAATCTCTTCATACAATTTAATCTTTTCCTCTAACTTTTTCATTTCTTCTTCAAGTAAAACAACATCTGTATTAGTAAGTCTATATAATTGTAAATTAACAATAGCTTCAGCTTGTTTATCAGTAAAATCATATTCCTTAACCAAATTAACAATTGCGTCAGCCTTATTCTTACTTCTTCTAATTAAAGCAATAACCTCATCTAATATAGATATAGCTTTAACTAAACCTTCCATAATATGATAACTTGCTCTAGCAGTCTTCAAATCATATTCCGTACCCTTATATACAATCTCCCTCTGATGAGCAATATAAGCATCTAATATTCCAAGTAATCCAAGTTGCATAGGTCTACGATTAACAATAACAACATTATTAAAATTATAAGACACTTGAAGATCAGTATTCTTATAAAAATAATTCAAAATATTATTAGCATCAGCATCCTTCTTAAGATCCACCGCTATTTGAAGACCATCTTTATCCGATTCATCTCTTACTTCAACAATACCATCTATCTTTTTATCGAGTCTTATTTCATCCATCTTTTTTACAAGAAGTTGCTTGTTTACTTCATAAGGTATTTCATCTATAATTATTTTATTCTTCTCTATCTTAGCTTTAGCCCTAATAAATATTTTACCTCTACCAGTTTCATAAGCTTTCTTAATACCATCTACACCAAGAGCAATACCACCTGTAGGAAAATCAGGTCCTTTAATATAATTCATAACTGTATCTAATCTAGAATTAGGGTTATCTATTCTAAATACAGTGGCATCAATAACCTCCCCTAAATTATGTGGAGGCATATTTGTAGCATAACCAGCACTAATACCTGTAGTACCATTAACAAGTAAATTAGGAAAACGACTCGGTAATACTGTCGGTTCTAGTAATCTATCGTCATAATTAGGAGCCATTGGCACAATACCAGTTTTATCAATATCACGAAGAAGCTCTCCAGCTATTTTAGATAATCTTGCTTCCGTATAACGACTAGCAGCAGGACTATCACCATCAATTGAACCATTATTACCTTGCATCTCAATAAGTGGAGCTTCATTTTTCCACCACTGACTCATTCTGACTATCGCTTCATATATTGAACTATCACCATGAGGATGATAATTAGCCATAACCAACCCAACAGCATTAGCACTTTTTTTAGTTGGTTTATCATAAGTATTTCTTTCTTTATACATCGAATAAAGTATTCTTCTTTGAACTGGTTTCAAACCATCTCTAACATCAGGAATAGCTCTATCCTGAATTATATATTTAGAATATCTCCCAAAGCTCTGTCCCATTATATCTTCAAGAGAATAATCATATATTTTCTTTATAATATCTTCCATTTACATATCACCATACTAATTATATAGTATTTTTCCTTATTTTTCAAGGATTTATAACAATTTATAGAACAAAAATCAAATAAAATTTACTTTTCCATTACCTAATTTTTAATTTAATAGACAATACAGTCAGACTTCTATATAAATTCAAAACCCAAAAACTAATTTCTTAATTATTAAGAAAAAACCCATAAAATAATCAACTTATTTTATGAGTAAATATCTACCATGATTCTCTAATTATTGTATTAGAATTAGTAGAATAAGTTACATTCGATGAATAGTTAGAAGATATAAGACTTTGTGATATAGAATCCTTAATTACTATAACATCACTAATTATACCTTTAAATAAATTTGATACCCCACCAGATACACCTGGATCTGCTCCTATTACAATTGGTGTAACAGATGTCTTAATAGCACCACTTACTGATGTACTAGCAACAAGACTACCATTTAAATATAATTTAAGTGTTGAGCCATCATAAGTACCAACTACTGTATACCATGTATTAGTAGATATAGCAGATGATGTTAATGTAGTATAAGAAGAATTATTCTCAGTAAGTACATCAAAATAAATCTTTTTATCATTATTAACATAAATATCAAATCCAGCACCTTCAGTATTAGCAACTATTTCCATATAATCAGATGGAAATGACTGAATCTTAAATCTTGCTATAACAGATAATTTAGAACCCAATGAAGTATTTGCATAACCCTTGCTTACTGTAACACTAGAACCATCAAAATACTTACCACGATATGTCTTACTCTTAACAAGTGTCGCATCAGAAGAAGCTGAATAATTTAACTCAATAAGCATCTTAGAATTAGTATATGTTTCACTAAAGCCCTTTCCAAAACTAGTCGATATAGAACTAGCAGATAAAGTATCATTAATAACCGCTACATTTGATATATACCCTGGAAAGAATTCTCCATTACCAACTCCATCAGTATTAGGATCTGCTGCTACAGCAATTGGAGCCGGTGAAACTTTAATAGTACCAGAACTTGTAGTACTACCAACTAATGTACCATCCAAATATAACTTAATAGTAGTACCATCATAAGTACCAACCGCTGTATGCCATTCATTCAATGAAACATTAGAATTAGAAGTTGCATATATATATCCACTATCAGTTGAAGTATGTACTCCAAACTTTATCTTCTTATCAGTATCTACAGCCAATCCAAAACCACCACTCTCCCAATTTGCAACAATATCAGAAAATTTAGGAGGATAATCATCAATTTTAAATCTTGCTACAACAGTAATATTTTTTCCAAAATCATAATTAGCAAAATCAACGCCTCTATATTCCTTATATCCATTAAAATATTCACCAGATTGTGTATCACTATAGCTAACACAATAAGGATCACTGCTAGTACCTGTTCCTTTTGTAAAATTAACATTAGGATTTAAATATACTGTTGGATATACTGCATTAGCATTATAAGCAACCGGTCCAAATGTAGAACTACCTTTAGATTCTATAACATATGGATCATAAGAATTACCAGAATAAGGCGTAAGTAACCAAGTAGTATTAGAACCAACTAGTGAACTTATCCAATTATTATTCTTACAACTAGTACTATTATAATTACCAATTGTAGAATTACAAAGAGTACTAGTACCATTTCCAAAAGCAGCAGCATAAGCATAATCAGAAGGATATGGAAGTGCTACTTTACCCTGCCATACTGTAGGATGTTCAGAATATACCGTAGTTCCTCTTTCGTAGCCATATATTTGATTAGGATAAACAGAATTACTATTCCATCCACCTAAATTCCAATTAGTACTAGATATCATATTTCTAGTATCAAGGTTTTTTAATCCAGTACTAGTAAAACTACAACTAGTATTACCATGTGATTGTCCATTAAAGCAAATACCACTTTTAGAATTATAATATAAACTACCATATATACTACTATTGAAAGAAGTCTCATACCCTTTATTAAGTGTAAACATTAAAAAAGCATCATCCCATTTACTAAAACCATAACCATTATTATTAGTAGATAAACTAGTATCCCAAGAATAACTACCAATACTAGCATTTCTAACAATTTTTAATTTTCCATCAAATAATCCTATTATTCTCCACTTTTCACAAGTAGAAGAACTAGGACTAGCATAATTACTACAATTAAAATAAACATAATTATTAGGACTTGCTCCATAATATCTAATATTACCAGCATTAATGCCAGTAGAACTACTACCTTTTCTATCATTCATAAGTGATTTAGAAATAGCATAATTATACGAAATACTATTATTAGTAACAGTAGTTTTAGAAGTACTATTATATAAATTAGTTATATAAGTAGCAGCATTTTGATTGATAACATTTTCCGGTAAAGCACTACTAGGAAATACAGTCATACCTTCTGCTAAAACAATACTTTCTTTACTAGTAGCAACACCAATAGTAATCGTTATACTTTTATTACTTTTATTCCTAATACTAACATTAGCACTAGTACTACCAGAAGAAGCAATTGAACCAGTAGGTTTACCACTAATACCCAAGTCAAAAATACTTTCATCCACATTATTCAAATACCATATAGTGTAATTAGCAGAACCACCAGAACTATTTGTCACTTTAATTGTTTTAGTAACAACATCATATGGACCAATAGTAACATCAATAGTATCAATAATATCGCTATCACTAGTTAATGTAGAAGATAGTGATATTGGATTATCTATTTCAGCAGAAGTAGTAAACATCGCATAAGTAGAACCTACTGCTAGTCCAACCAAACCTATACTGATTACACCAATTAAATAAAATGTTTTTAATGATATTTTTTTCTTCATAGTTAACCTCCTATTTTATAATAAAACTTATTATACTATTAATATCAATTTTTGATATATGTATTAAAATTGCAGCCATCGCTAAAAACGGCCCAAATGGTATTAGATTATCTTTTCTACTAATAAGCAAATATATTGCTATAGGAAAAGCTATAAATGTCGCCAAAAATATTGAACATATAGATAAAGGATAGCCAATCACTAATCCAGATAAAAACATAAGTTTAATATCTCCACCGCCCATACTTTCTCTCTTAAAAAGTTTATCACCAATTATCTTTATCATATACATCGTTACAAAAGCAAGTATACCACTTATAACACTATTAACAGTAACTTCTAAACCAAATAATATCCAATTTAATATTATTATCAATATACAAGACAAAGCTATTATCTCATCAAGAATTATCATATATTCTATATCGCTTATTATAATAACTATAAGAGAAGATATAAAAATTAAACTGATAATAAGCTCACTACTAAACCCAAAAGAATGATAAGCCGTACAATATAATATTCCAGTTACTACTTCTACTACTAAATAACTAATCGGTATAATAGTATGACAACATCTACTTTTTCCCTTTTGAATAACATAAGATACTATTGGTATCAACTCATACCATTTTAATTTATGATTGCAATTACAACAATGACTACGTGGATATAAAATTGACTCATCATTCGATAAACGAACCGCTAATACATTTAAAAAACTTCCCATTATAGTACCAAATATAAATATAATTGTATAAATATAAAATTCCATAATATCACCTATAATATATTACTATACATACTAAACATTGGAATAAATATTGCCATAAGAATAACACCAACTATTACTGCAAGTAATATTATCATAACCGGCTCAATCAAACTTTTCAATCTTTGAACTAGATTTTTTTGTTCTTCTTCATAATAATTAGCAACATTCTCCATCATAATTCCTAATCTACCAGTTTTTTCACCAGTCAACAACATCTCATAAGCAATTCTAGGAAAAGCCCATTTATTTTCAAATGCTTTAGAAAGTCCAGCTCCAGTACTCAAATTAGTAACAGCTTCTTTTATTATTCCTTTATATATTTCATTATTTGTAACTTTACCAAGCATCTCAATACTATCAGTAATAAAAACATCATGTTTAACTAAAGAAGAGAAAGTCTTAGTAAACATTATTACCTCATTATCAATCAAAACATCCTTAATTACAGGAATATGCATAGCAATATATTGAATTAAATATCTAAATTTCCTAATATTTTTATACATAGATATAATAATAATAATAACCGCTACCAAAGCTAAAACAATTTTAATAATATTCTTTTTAACAAAGCCACTAAGTGCTATCAAAAAGACAGTTATTCCAGGAAGATCAGCACCAAGTTGTTCAAATATTCCTTCAAATTGTGGAACAACAAATATCAATAAAAACGTCAATACTATTATTGCTACTACAAGAACAACACTAGGATAAGTTAATGCTGATATAATTTGTTTTCTATTAGAATCCGCTGTTTTATAATAAGCTGCCATATCATCTAAAGTTTCAGTTAGATTACCAGTAAGTTCCGATGCTTTAAGCATATTTATCAATAATTTAGGAAATACATTACCTTGTCTAGCCAAAGCCTCACTAAAATTAGCTCCAGTATTCAATTCATAACTAATTCTTTTAAACAAATCTTTTTTATTTTTTTTATTAGTTTGCTCCTCTAATATCACAATAGCATCCGCAAGAGGAATACCAGACTTAATATAAGTAGATAATTGTGTTAAAAGAAAAACCAAATCTTTATAACGCATTTCATTTGAAAAAGTAAAGAACGTCCCTATTTTACTTATCTTCTTAGGTTTAATCTCTGCTATCTTATATCCTTGTGCCGTTAAAAAAGATTCAACATCATTTCTCCTAAAAGCATCAAAATAGCCCTTTATTTGTTTACCATTTTTATCAAAAGCTACATATTTATATCTAGTCTTTTCTTTAGAAACGACAGCACTTCCAGAAACAGTTCCACTGTTAGATACAAAATTACTTTTAACAGTTTTATCGTTCATAACATATCACCTATTCTATGAATAATTATATCATATTTTCTAAACTTTTTTAACACTTTTTTATTAATTTCATATATTATTTTAGAAAGGAGTATTATTATTATGTATGGAAGTTATATAAATAATCCATTTATGATGTCAAATATACCCTATAATCAAATGTTAAATACCGGTTTAAGAATGAGTAGTATTCCTCAAACAATGACTAGAGCATCAGGGTTAAGATCATTATTAGGCCTAGGCGGTGCAAGAAATATCTTGCCTACTCGAAGTATCAATTGGTCATCACTTCTTAATAACACCTCAAAAACAATAGGAGTAGTTAAAGAAGCCATTCCCATTGTAAAGGAAGTTAAACCAATGTTTAATAACATGCGTTCAATGTTAAAAGTTGCTTCTATATTCAAAGACGAAACTGATAATACAAATATTAATCAACCTGAAAATAAGAATATAAAAAATACCACTACTACAAATAATAATGGTATGTTCAATAATCAAAATGAGCCAAATTTCTTTTTATAAGAAATTTTTTTATTTTATTTGTTTAACATCAATTTTATTATATATTAATTTTATAATAAGATAACTAATACTAGTATAAACAATAGTCATCAAAACACTATGTGTAATAATACCAAAAAATAAAGAAATACTATATACACTACTAGTAGCAATATTTAATATAATAAAAGTCAATAAATGATATACAGTAACACTAATTATACTAATAATATTTATCATAATAATATTATCAGAAATAATATTATTTAAAATTTTTATAACTACTGCAACCATAAAAAATATAACTAAATTAATCAATATAGTAGAAGAATATAAAATATCAAATAAAGCTCCAAATACTACTACTAATATCAAATATTTTTTATCATTAGAAAAATACGGATAAATAACAACCAAGGCAATTATAGTATACATTGTAGTAAAATAACTAGGATTTCCAAGTGTTGAAGTAAAAATATTAGCCATAATATTTTCAAGCAAAAATGAAATAATTAAATAAATAATACTAACTATCATTATTATCACTTTTTCTTTTCAAAATACTAACATAATTAATATCATTAAAATCAACAGTAGGTTTAACTTTAATTATTTTTGCCAAATCATATGAATCCGTTGTTATATCAGTAACAGTACCTATCAATATACCAGAAGGAAATATTCCACCTAAACCAGAAGTATATACATAATCACCTATATTAACATCCTTAGTATTACTAATACCCTCTAGTTCTAAAACCGCATCATTATAATCATAACCATTTATTACACCATAAAGATCATTATCACCATTAGTAATATGAACAGATATCTTATTACTAGTATCACTAGTAGTTATAAGTCTTATATCTGAAGTAAAAGTTGTTGTCTTAATAACTTTTCCCACTAACCCCTTAGCACTTATTACTACCATATCTTTCTCTACTCCATTGTAAGTTCCCTTATCAATAGTAATTTTATTATACCAATATCCAACATTTCTACTTATAACCGTAGCATTTAAATATTCATAATCAGCAAGTGTATAATTAATACTAAGTTCTTCTTTTAATTCATCTAATTGTCTACGAAGTTCTATATTTTCAGCCTCAATAGAATTAATTCTATCAATTGACATTTCCAAAGCATCATTTTCTTTCTGAACATTTTTTAATTTTTTATATTCCTTAAAAGTATTATCAATATAATTAAATGGATATGCTATAATCTTATTAGTATATAAAAGACCATCTCTTAACAATGACTCTACCTTACTTAATTTTCTATCTTCTCTTAAAGTAAATGAAAACACTACTAATAAAATAATTATTAGTACTATTACAATTATCAAAACATATTTCTTAGGAATATTTTTTTTATTTCTACCAAACATAATATCACTTTCCTATCACTCTTTATTATATAATATTTTTAATCAAATTAAAAGACATATTTATCACAAATTTATCTTTATTACAAATTATTATCCTCAAAAAAACTATAATAATTATTATCCCCAATTATTATATGATCAATTAACATTATACCATGTAAAACACCAATCTCTTTTATTCTTTTAGTTAACTCAATATCATTTTTACTAGGTAAAGAATTTCCAGATGGATGGTTATGAATACAAACCATATAACTTGCAGACAATAAATAAGCTTCTTTAAATACTTCTCGTGGATGAACAAAAGAATAATTTACAGTACCCTTAAATAATAACTTTTTATCAATATAATTCTTTTGATTATCCAAATAAACGACATAAAACATTTCTTGCTTTGCATCTTTATATTCACTATGAAAATAATTTATTATTGTTTTAGGATTAGTAAATTTAACCATTTCCTCATACCTATTATTATCATATACCCTTCTACCTAGTTCAATAGCGGCCATTAATTCAATTGCTTTAATTTTACTCATACCATCAATTTTACTTAAAGTAGAAATATTCATATTTTTTAGTTCATTAATATTATTAACAGATGATAATATATTATGAGAAATTTCTTTAATTCCTTTATACCTAGTCCCAGATTTTAAAATAATTTCTATAAGTTCTTCATTAGACATATTTTCTTTTCCATATTTTAGTAATCTTTCTCTTGGCTTTTCTTCATCAGGTAATCTTTTTAAATTCATATCTTTTCACCTCATATTATTAATACAACATCCTTATAAATTTTTACCACTTTTTTTAAAAATAACAATAAAAATAGAAATACTAAATTTTAATATTTCTATTTTTGATAATGTATTTATTAGAAATAGATATAAATATTATCAAATATATCCATCCAAGTAAAAATCCACATAATACATCACTTGCATAATGTACACCTAAATATATTCTAGACACTCCTATTAATGGTATTAATATAGTTAAAATAATTATAAGAGGTATTTTAATTTTTCTATTATCTACATACTTATAAATTAAATATATCAAATAACCATAAAAAACCATACTAGTTATAGAATGTCCAGATGGAAAACTATATCCCGTTTCAGAAACTAATCTATTAACATTAGGTCTAGGTCTAGCAATTATCACCTTAATTAAATTATTAATTAAAGTAATACCAATCAAATTTACTGCTAAAGAAAGTTTAATCTTTTTATTTTTAATAAAAATTATAAGTACCATTGCCGTGATAATTACCATTAATGGAGAAGCAATATTTGTAACTATTTTTACAATATTAGTTCTCTTTTCATTAATTATATTATCAGCCATATAATTATATACAATATCATCAATATATATTGTTTTATTATCACCAATTTTATAAGTAATAATAGCAACAATTATCAAACAAAGTACCAAAATTACATATTTAATATATCTTTTAATCATATTATCACACTATTCCTATATATAAATTTACTTTTTTAATACTAGTTTAACAACACTTTCTACATGACTAGTATTAGGAAACATATCAAAAAGAGTTATCTCTTCTACATCATATTTATCTTTTAAAACATTTAAATCTCTAGCCAAAGTCATTGGATTACACGAAACATAAACAATTCTACTAACATCAGAAAGCATAATTTTCTCTCTTGTAATTTTATCTAAACCATGCCTCGGAGGATCTACTACCACAACATCTTCTGCAATCTTTTCAATATTACTAACTTCTTCACATATAAACTCTATATTATTAATACCATTTATCTCCTTATTTTTATTAGCACTAACAACAGCATCTTTATTTAACTCTACTCCCTTTACATAATCAAATCTTTTTGCTAAATAAATTCCAATTGTCCCAGCACCACAATATAAATCAAGTAGAGAGCGTCCACTACCAGCATACTCTAATACCTTATCATATAATTTATCAATCATACCAGTATTTACTTGAAAAAAAGAAGATGCATATATAGCATAAACATAATCATTTACATTTATAGTTATATAATCTTTACCATATATCTTTTCACCATTAATCATAATAGTAGTAACTTCATTACTAAGTTTATTTATTACCTCACTTTTATCAATCATACCACTTATGATTACCATAATTTCATTAGTACCTTTTATTACTACTTCTTTAACATTAGATAAATCCATAGTATTTACTATTTTAATAATTTTATTAATTCTATCATTAACCAAATAACAATAATCAATATTAACAAAATTATCTCCTACTAAGGATAATTTATTATCAGAAACCTTTAAAGTAATTTTATTTCTATAATTATAAATATTATCACTAAATACTATATCAGGATTAACATCTATATCACTATATCGTTTAATAATATCCTTTACTATTTCTTTTTTATACATCAAACTTTTATTATAATTAATATGTGCTATATTACAGCCGCCACAAACATCATAATAAGGACACTTTGGTTGTATTCTATCTTGACTGCTTTCAATAACATTTACTAACCTAGCTTCATTTATATTTTTCTTTTGTTTTGTTAATCTAATATTAACCACCTCATCAGGTAAAACTTTATCTACAAAAGTTATTTTATTATCTATTTTTGTTATTCCTCTCATATCATGAGATAATCTATCAATCTTTACTATCATAATACATCACAAAATAAGTATAACATAAAAAGAAAGAGAAGTCTATGACTTCATTAATTCTGTAATAATATCTTCCATTGTGATAATACCTAAGAAATTATTTTCTCTATCAGTAACAATTGCCATATGTGCCCTAGCTGCCTCAAGTATCTCCAAACAAGATGCCAAATTAGTTGATTTACTAACGATAACTGGTTCTTTCATATTTCTTTTAATACTAATAGGTCTATTATTTAAAATCTCATCTAATAAATCAACTTCATATAATATTCCCATTACCTTACATTCCCTATTTATTATTGGTATACGATCATGTTTATCTCTAAAGATACAATTCTTAACTTTCTCTGAAGAATCCGTATCATATAAAAAAGAAACATCTTCTCTATCAACCATAACATTATTAACTTTTAACTTCTTCAAAAGAACTGCTTTTTGAATAAAAATACTTTCTTTTTCTTCAATAACCCCCTCCTCTTTAATCGTTTTTACAATTTCTACCAGTTCATCTTTAGTAGCAGTAACTTTATGATTATTTTTTACCTTTTTTTCAAATTTACCTATTATCTTAGTTATAGGTAATAACAACTTAACCATCCATTTCAACAAGCCACATAATTTTAAAGCAAAATCTTCAGCATATTCTCTTCCAATTATCTTAGGAGTTACTTCAGTAAAAGCAAGTATTATAACCGTAAGAAGTATTGTTACTATTGGTATTATTTTATCACCATATAAATTAGAAAAGTAATAAGTAGTAAGTGAACTTACTAAAATACTACATATACAATTAATTACTAAAATAGTCGTCAAAGTTTCAGAATAATTTGAATATAACCTGTATACCATTTTAGCAGACTTATTATCCGAATCCGCAAGCCTTTTTATACGAATAATATTTAAACTAGTAAAAGATACTTCAAGAATAGATAATAATGCTAAACAAAATAATAAAAATATAATTACAACAATCATAAAACAATCCCTTCCTTGGTTACATTAAAATTTTCATTTTGATATAAAAACACTTTCTTATTTTTAATATTCTCAATCAAATAATTATACTTAAGTTCAACAAAATGTCCCCTACTATAGTTATAACTATAAAATTTATCATTACAACTAAATACTATAAAATGTTCTTTTTCACCAGCATTTCTTAAATAAAAATTATTAATTTTAATATCACAATTAGGACAATACTTACTAAATATTTTTTGATAAATTATTAATAATTCATAAGAACTTATACTTTTAACATCAATAATTTTTTCAGTAATAGAAAGTATCTGAAACAATATATTAGAACTATTATAATTTATTTTTTTTAATTCTCTATCTAAATAATAATCTGTATATTCTTCAGATATATAAAATATCCTTTTATCCATTTCTTTATCATTATTATACTTATCAAAATATTCTGTAATAAATCCAGCCTTAATATTTGGCATATCCTTATACAAATTAACCAATATGAAAGTGTTATTAATATACACTTTATTAGCAAGTTCACCATTAATACTTGTATTTACTATTTCACATTTAATACCTAATTTTGAACACAAATATAAAAATATTTTTACTATTGAAATAGCTGTTACTCTCTTTTTATATAATGCTCCCCATACACTATTTAAATTTGTCAAAGTACCAAGTGAAAGAATTTCATTTTTAGAAGCCAATGTGTTTATATCAAAACTAAGTATACGACCCAAATAAATATATATATATCTAACTTTCTCTATATCAGATAAACCATTTGGTATACTACCAATAATATCATTAAGTACTTTCTCCCCTTGCTTAAACATAGCATAATCAACATAAATAAAACCATTTTTTTTATTTAAAATTTCTGAATATAAATAATTATCTCCATCATTCAAAAAGAAATCAACTATATCCGTATCAATCTTATCAATAGGTATATTTATATATCTTGTATTATTATCAATTTTATTTATCACTTCTCTATTATCTACTGCTAGCACACCACTCATATTATCACCATTTTAATTATACTATAATGATCGAAAAAAAGAAAGAAAATAAACCATTAGTTTACTTTCTTTTTAAAATTCTCCTGTAATTGTTGTAGAATCAGCAGTAATCGTGGCATTAAATACCTTACCAAACATTGCATTTGTAACCAAATCATTATCTAGCCATATATAAATATTAAATACCGTATATGTACTATTACTAGTAAGATCATATGAATCAACAACTTTTATCGCATTACCAACACTAGCACCATTAAAGTTTCCCGTCTTATATGGTGTTGTACTATCATTTATATATACTTCATATTTTAAAGCATCACTAGTGTTTAACCCATCAATAGTTTTAGGTGTTAAATATATATTAAATTTTCCTGCCACACTAGCATCACTAAGTTTAGCCTTTACTATACCTTTCAATCCTTCTTCTTTAGTTTTAGAAGGAGATAAACCAGTAGCAGTAATATCTTGAACTATAACATAATCTATACTAAATTTACCAGAACCAGTAGTTAATTCCTTCTCTGTTCTAGAAATCAGATAAGCATATGTAAGCCCCGCTATTAAAGCACAAAATAATACTACACCCAATATTGTTCCAACTACTTTTGCCGTTTTATTCATAAAATAACACCTCTATTTTCTATACATCGATTCAACTTTAATTAAACTAGAAAAATGTTTATTCATAAGACTATTTTGATCAGCACCACTCTCATTTAACCATATTCTTAGTGTGCATGTATAAGAATTATTAACATTAAAAGTATTATCAGAAGTACTAAGTGTTCCAAGCGTAATATCACTACTAGTAAAATCAACACCTGTACCACTTTTCAATGTAGTAGTAGTACTTCCATTATTACAATTTAAATCATACTTAAAGTCACTTATTTTTAACTCATCATCAATCGATATATCAACCAATTTAATATTAACAGCCACATCATAACCACTCAATTTAGTACTATCTGGAACCAATGTAAAAACAGATTTATTAGCATATTTATCAACATCAGAAGTACTAATAGGTACCCCAGATCTCATATTAATATATTGACTTTGATTAAACACAACTGCTACATCGGCATCAAAGTTACCAGTGGTCACATTAACATTAGTACCATCACTAAAAGTATAATAAGCATATGAAGTCCCAAGCATACAAGAAAAAATAATAGACATGGCAATAGTTAAAACAAAAATCATTTTACTAAATTTCATTCTCACCACTCCTATCTATTATTCTCTATTATTATAATAACATATTTTGTGATTATTATCAATATATTTTTACATTTCTAAATTATGATAAACAGATTGAACGTCATCCAAATCAGTTAAAGCCTCAATCAAACCAATTACTTTCTCAGTCATTTCCTCATCTAACTTAATATAATTATTAGGAACAAATGTAACTTCACTAACAATAAAACTATCATAACCTTTTTTACTAAGTGCATCTTTTATTTCAATAAAATTATTAGAATCAGTATAAATAATAAAACTATCATCATCAGAAATAAAATCTAATATATCTAGTTCAAGAATATCTTCCATTAATTTATCTTCATCATAAATTTTATCTAAAACAATTACACCCTTTCTCTCAAACAAATAACTAACAGAACCATCAGTACCAAGGTTTCCACCTCTTTTAGTTAAAGTACTTCTTACAAATCCAGCAGTTCTATTCTTATTATCTGTAAGACAATCTATCATTATAGCTATTCCACCAGGCCCATAACCTTCATATCTAATATGTTCATAATTTTCTCCAACACCTTGATTCTTAGCCTTGTTAATAGCAGATTCAATATTAGTTTTAGGCATATTTTCAGCCTTAGCTTTTTCTACTACCATTCTAAGTGAAGGATTATTTTCTGGATTAGGATCACCACTTTTAGCGGCAACATATAATTCTTTTGCTAACTTTTGAAAAACTTTACTTCTCTCACTATCAATAGCACCTTTTTTTCTTTTAATCGTAGACCATTTACTATGTCCTGACATAATTTTTCCTCCTTACATAATACTTCTTTATAATAACCTTTTTATATCCTATTTGTCAAGTATATTAAATAATTTTACTTTATATAACTAAGCAAAGCAGGTCCAAGTATAATAAGTAAAATAAGTGGAATAAAGAAGAAAACAGATATAATACTTATCTTAGTAGGCACCTTAGAGATAACTGCCTTTACTTCCATCTTTCTCTTTTCTCTTAAATAATCAACTTGATTATACATAGTATCAATAATACTACTACCATAAATATTAGCTTGCGTTAAAGCTAAAATAATATTATTAATACTATCTGAAGGTATTCTAGATTGCATATCATTCAAACTTTCAGTCAAACTTTTACCAAATTTAGTTTCACGTAAAGCCTCTTTAAATTCCAAAGACAACTCATTATCAACACTATTAGTAGTTATCAAAATAGCCTCTGCTAAATTTCTACCAGTTTGAAGTGATAAAGTTAATACCTCAAAAAAATATATTGCCTCAATATTTAATTTTTTTTCTCTTTTTTTAATTTTAGCATCCAACAATATTTTTTCAAACAAACTATAATAAATTAAAACTATTATTATAGAAAATAAATAACCATACCTATAATTCACCAAAATAAAAAGGAATATTAATACTGATGTAATAAGTCTCAAATTTAAAAATGTAATTGTATTATATTTAGAAGACACACCTAATAAATTAATTTTATTATTAATTCTTTCTATTTGCTTTTTACTATAAATTTTTTTAGATTTATTATTACCACTTTGCATACAATATCCCTCCTACTCTATACATCAATTTTCATA
Organism: uncultured Bacilli bacterium; assembly: GCA_934182615.1. Classification (GTDB taxonomy): domain Bacteria; phylum Bacillota_I; class Bacilli_A; order RF39; family UBA660; genus CAG-302. Next base: position 58,408 of record CAKPRO010000007.1, read on the forward strand.
ATTCTATTTAAAACTAATATATATATTATAAACATTAATAGAATAATACCAATAATCATATAACCAAGTGTAGATTCAAATAAAGGAGCAAAATATGCTGGATTTAATATATATATTATAAGTGTAAAAACAATTGGAATGATAAATAATACTCTTGTTACCATTTTAGGACTAGCAGAAATATTTTTAAGTTCTTCATTTAATTTTTTCTTATCAAATAAAGTTCTCTCAATCGAAGAAAAAACTTCAACAATATTACCACCAGTTTTATTCAAAATTGTAAGCGAAGAAGACAAATAAACAGCCTCCTCCAAATTAACTCTTTTAGCAAATCTATCAAAAACAGTATCAACAGATAAACCATATTTCATATCCAAATACATTTTCTTAAACTCATCACTTATAGGTTCAGGTAAATCGTCAGCGGCAATTTTTAATGCTTGAAGTGTACTTTTACCAGATTTAAATGCATTATTCATAATAATAATTGAACGTAATAATTCATTTTCAATAAGCTTAGTCTGTCTTTTATAATAAAAGAATAAAAATATATCTAATAAATAATATCCTAATACAGCACTAATAAACAATGAAAATATACTTATCCCCGTAGTAAAAACACCAGAAATTATAGTTAACAAAAGGAATAATAACATTATCATAATTTTGTTACTAATAAAATCAATAGCCACAAACATATCTCTATGTTTATATTTTATAAATTTTTCATATTTTTTAGCTTTTTTATTAAAATAACTTATTTTCTTTAAAATTTTTCTATTCTTTCCTAATAAATTAAAATAAAATTTTGTAATATATTCACTTAAAGATATTGTATCATCTTTTAGTGGTTCTAAAGAATAATAAGCAATCCTTCTAGCCTTCTTATCCGCTATATTTTGTCTTATAAGCATAGTAACAATTATAAATATAATCATCATTATTAAAATTTTTACTATTAAATTTATATTCATAATTATCACACTCCTCTATTCAAATATATCTTTTATTTTAGTAAGACCCTTTCTTAACATCTTATCATATACAATGGGTTTTCTTTTATATAAACCAAACTCACCAACTACATTTCCTTCATCAGATAAACCTTTTTGCTTGTATGTAAAAATATCTTTAACTACAATATCACCATCTTTTATTCCAGCAAGTTCACTAATAGAAGTAATTTTTCTTTTACCATCAGAAAATCTATCAATTTGAACAATAATATCAATAGCATTTTCAATATATCCACGAACAGCAGAAACAGGTATTTCCATTTCATTCATTAAAATCATTGTTTCAAGTCTATTTAATGCATCAACAGGATTATTAGCATGGAGTGTTGTTAAAGAGCCCTCATGACCGGTATTCATAGCCTGCATCATATCAAAGGCTTCCTTACCCCTAACTTCACCAACAATAATTCTATCAGGACGCATTCTTAAAGAATTACGAACCAAATCACGAATCGTAACTTCTCCTTCCCCCTCATAATTAGTAAGACGTGTTTCTAATGATATAACATGATTTTGATGTAATTTTAGTTCTGCAGCATCTTCTATAGTAATTATACGCTCATCTTCTCCCAAAAAACCAGATAGAATATTTAATAACGTTGTTTTACCAGTTCCAGTACCTCCTGAAATAATTATGTTTAATTTTGCTTCAACTGCTGCCTCTAAAAATCTTGCCATATTAACAGTTAAACTACCATTTCTAAGAAGATCATCAATAGTTTGTAATTTTTTATTAAACTTTCTAATTGTTAAAATAGGCCCACGTAAACTTAACGGTGGTATAATAGCATTCAATCTTGAACCATCTCTTAATCTAGCATCAACCATCGGATTAGCAGAATCTATTGTCCTACCAAGTGGTTGAACTATTCTCTGAATAGTTCTTATAATATGTTTATCATTTATAAATGAAACAGTTTCATCTTTAACAATTTTTCCATCAATTTCAACATATATTTCATTAGGAGCATTTACCATTATTTCCGTAATCGCAGTATCCTCAAGTAATGGAGTAATAGGACCATAACCTGTTATTTCATTTTGAATCAAATTAAATACATGATTTCTCTCTAAATTACTTAAATCATATCCTACTAAAACAGAATCAATTTCATTATTGATATAATCCTCAGGTAAAGTATCTTCTGGAATATTTTCTTCTATTAAATTCTGAACGATTTTTACTCTTATTTCTTCTAATAACCCCTTGTCACCAAAGACATCATAGTCTCTTATTTTGTCATCAGATATAATAGTTTTAGGCTTTACTTCAAAAGCCTCAGTCAAACTAGATTTACTCATTATTTTGCCTCCCTACTATGTCTATCATCAATAAGATCAAGAGCCATTTTTTTCATATTATTAACATCATTCGAATGAAATACATTAATACTATTATTTAAAGTTAATATCTCTCCTGCCATTACATATTTATCTATATTTTTAATATAATAATTTTTAGATATTGTATAATCAATATTATTTTTAATCATAGTTCTAATATCATATAAACTCAAATAATCTTTACCAGTATCCCTAGAATTATTTAATAATACCAAATAATTCTTTTTATCTGTATCTTTAAATATACTTATTAAACTCTTCATATTTTTAAGATCAACTATATCATTAGAAATTATAAACAACGACATATAAGAATAATCTAAAGCAGTTAAATTAATTTCATTTAATACGTGTGAAGTATCAACTAAAACAACATCATAATCCTTTTTAGCAAGATCAAAAATAAGTGGTATATAGCGACTTTCAACTTTCATTGCCATACGTGGATCTTTAGGACAAGCTAAAACATCTATATTATTATTATACGTTGTAACATATTTTTTAAGTTCTGTAAACCTATTATTAGTCATACTATCAATCATCATATAAATATCTTTTTTATTTTTAACAGCAAGACTAGCGGCCACTCCACCAGAAAACAAATCTAAATCAATTATTAAAACTTTTTTACCCAATTCGCAATAAATACCTGCTAAATTAAGTGCCATAGTAGTTTTACCAACACCACCCTTTACAGATGATACAGTTATTACTTTACCTGCCATTGCATCACACTATCCTCTCTATACTACTTTTTCCATCAACTATATTTCCAACATAATGAGTCTCTATCGTTATTAAATTAAATTTAAATATTTTTCCAACAATACCCTTAACATCCTTAGTCACTTTAATATCAATCTTCTTATCATCAATATCAACCGAAATATACTTGATATTATTAATATTTTCCATAATAAGTTCTGTTAAGTCATTCTTACTAACTTTATCCACATTATCTAATCCATAATCTATAGTCATATATACAACATTTTCTATTCTGTTCTTTTCATAAATAGCATTTCCAACATCATATACTAAAGTTATTATAAGTAAAAATATCGGTATAATTATAACAAACATAACTAAACTTTGACCACGATTATTCAATTTAAACATTTGGTATTTTCCTTTCTACCTTAACTACATATGGATTACCCAATATTCTATTCAATCCTGGTGTTATAATATTAATTTTTTCACTTATTTCAACATCAGTATATTTATCCTCTTCTTTAGTAATTATATCTATATCAGAATACTTACTTTTAATTTCCTCTAATGAAACATCTTCTTTTAATAAAAACACCACATCAACACTAATATTTTCTAATTCATTTTTCTTATTTAAAATCATACCAAAATCAACAATTACAAATAATATCATAATAAATATAGGCAAAATAAGAACAAATTCTACCAATGCTTGACCCTTTCTATTCATAGAACTACTCACTCTCCCTATTTTCTATTTAATTATACCAAATAATATAAAAAAAAGAAAGATTTTTTACTTTCTTTTTAATTTTTCTTCTTAGTCTTATTATTAGATGCATTGTTTTTATAATTTGACTTATTATCATTTTTCAACTCAACAGTAGCAACTTCTTCATCATCTTTTTTAAATATAAGATATAATAAACCAAGCACTACTAATATTATTAATACTATTATTACTACTTTTTCAGCAGTATTATTACTTCCTTCTATTTCTGTCAAAGCATCTTTTTTCTCAGACTCTTTATTAACTGTTATTTTATATTCTCTAGTACTTCCATCTTCTGCTGTTACAGTAATAGTTACAATATTATTACCTTTTTTAAATTTTTCATTACCAGTAATTTCTACTCTAGATCTACTATCTTCTGGAGTTGCTTTTATATCAAGAGAAGTAACATCACTTTTAACAGTTATTTTATATTCATTAGTATCTTTATCAAACTCTATTTCATAACCATCTATTTCCAATGATTTCAAATAATTATTAGATGAATACTGATATGCAACAGGAGTAACTACAGTTTCTTCTGGTTTTGCTTCTCTAACTATATATACAGTATATACTTTAATAGTACCATCTTCTGCTATTACAGTAATATTAGCAACAGTTTTATCACCATCTAATGTATATTCAATTAATCCATCAACAGTACTATTTACATCAGCCAAACTACCAGATAATACTACACTCTTAGTATCATATGGTACTGTTAATGTATAAACAGTTACATCTTTATCAAATGCTACATCAAATGTACCAACACTAGCATTTAAAGAACTTAAATTATTATTAGTACTAATATTTCTAATAACATTAATTTCCGCTACTAAAGTATTAAATTCACTAATACTATCATTTTTAGCAATAGTACCATCTAAAGATATAGATGCTTTACCAGTAAGAACTGCAGTAAACTCTAATGTTAATAAAACATCTCCAGTTACCATATCACTACCAGCAGCTACTAAAGTATTATCTTTAGATACACCGATTAATTTATTATTATATTCAATATTAGTTAATTTTAAATTATCATTTGTAGTAACTAAAGCATTAATACCATTAATATAATCACTTATATTATCAGAATTTACTAATACTTGTACTTTAAAGGTATCTCCAACAAATACTTGTTTTGGAATACTACCATATACTAAACTCAAATTAGTATTAACATCTCCACTAGTAATAGGATTAAGTTCAGTATTTAACTTCATAATATCGTCAAAAGTTAATAGTCCTTCTTCATCCTCTTCACCCTTAACAACATCCATAGATAATACTTTATTTCCTTCTAAATAATCATTCATAGTAGCTTTCATATCGTCACTATCAAAATTATTATCACTAGTATTATCACCAATTACTACTACTGTATAAGTAACTTCAGTACCTCTAGTAAATACCACTCTATAATTATTTTTTAACTGACTATTTAACACTTCCTCATTAGTTAAATCTAATAACGTATTATTTTCATCATAGATAGATAATTCAATATCAGTATTAACTAAACTATCTACTATTTCTTTAATAGAAGTAACACTATCAGAATTATTATATCCTATAGCCTCTTCGTATAAATAACCATTATTAAGATTTAAACCAGTTAATTCAGATAATACTTTATCATTATTTTTATCATAATTAATACTTGCATTATATGTATAATCTATAGTATTAATTACTACATCATTATTATCTAATTCTTCAATAGTAATTATATCGTTTGTATTATATAATCCACCAAGTGAAGAAGTAGTATTAATCTTAGACCCATCAAATGTACTCTGAGCTATATCTTCACCAGTCATTAACATTTCATTTTCACCAATTGTAACTTTATAATTACTATCAGGAGATAAATTGCCAGGTACTATCATTAAATTTTGCGTATATTCTTTTTCTTCATTTACTGTGTATTCTCCAGTTGACACTATACCTAAAGTCTCATTAGTAGGTTCAACTTCTCCATTATTTAAAGTACCAACTAATCCACTTTTAACAGTATTAACTACATATGGAATACTTTCTTCATAGATAACCGCTGCATTATCTTTAACAGTTATTTTTAAATTATATACACCATTATAATAAGTTGATATAGGATCTAAATCACTACTATTAACTTCATTATTTAATTCAGAACCAGTTTTAGTAACTATTACATCAGTACCATTTTCTATTGTACCATTTAAATATTCAAAACTTGATTCTAATTCTATTGTATATTCTTTTTCTTCGTCATAATCTTGCTTTTCACTCTTATATGTTAAAGTATATTTTTCAACATAGCCTAACTCTTCATCAGTAACTGCTGTTAAAGAAACATCTAATGGTTTAGATATAATTTCATCCGCTAAAACAGTAACCACTGAAGATAATTGTGAAAATATCATTGTAAGAACTAAAAATATTTTACTTATCTTTGTTATTTTCTTCATTTTTATCATTCCTTTCTTAATTTTATTATCTTGTAATTGTGTAATGAGTACCCCTGACTATTAAACACCTCCAATGATAATGATACTAGAGACTTACCTCTTCTATCATTTTCACAATAATTATAGCACATAAAACGACTTTTTTCTTATACTTTACACTTTTTTTACATTTTTTTAGAAATTTCTTATTATTTTAATACTTTTTTCTCCTAATTATTACCAAATATGTGATATTTACATAACAATTGTTATTTTTTTCTTGACTTAAAATATGATTAATTATATAATATTATTGCTTAGCAGCGGATACTATTTTTTTGTAATGTGTCATTTATAAGTAACTATAGCTGCATAGCGAAAGTATGCTAAAGACACCCTATAAAAATGTAGTATACTTCTCTAAGAGAAGGAGGAAATGAAGATGGCTAGATATACAGGCCCAAATAACAAAAAAGCAAGAAGAGTATCATTCTCTATATTAGAAAATGGTAAAGATATTGCAAAAAGACCTTATGGTCCAGGACAACATGGTAAAGACAGAAAAAGAAAACCTTCTAACTATGCTATTCAGTTAAATGAAAAACAAAAAGCTAGATTTATGTATGGTATTTCTGAAAAACAATTCAAAAAATTAGTTAATGACTCAGCTAAAATGAAAGGTGTACATGGTGAAAACTTACTTATCTTATTAGAAAGTAGATTAGACAATATCGTTTATAGAATTGGCTTTGCTACTACTAGAAGAGGAGCAAGACAACTTGTTAACCACGGTCATATTACTGTTAATGGTAAGAAAGTAGATATTCCTTCATACAGAGTTAAACCTGGTGATGTAATCGCTATTAAAGAAAATTCAAGCGATCACAAAGGAATTGAAATAGCACTTGCTAATAAAGTAAAAAGACCTGATTTCATTAACTATGACGAATCTAAGAGAATTGGTACTTATGTTAGATATCCTGAAAGAAGCGAATTAAACGCAGATATCAATGAATCATTAATCGTTGAATTCTATAGTAGAGTATAATTATTTACTCTACTTTTTCTACGCAAAAAAAAGATGTACTAAAAACTACATCTTCAACATATAAAAAATAAAACCCTTACAATGTAAGGATTTATTATTCAACTGGTGGCTCCAGCGGGAATTGAACCAGCGACACAAGGATTTTCAGTCCTCTGCTCTACCGACTGAGCTATGAAGCCAAAACAAATGGCGGTTCCGACGGGAGTTGAACCCGCGATCTTCTGCGTGACAGGCAGACGTGATAACCACTACACCACGGAACCATGGTTGCGGGAGCTGGATTTGAACCAACGACCTTTGGGTTATGAGCCCAACGAGCTACCGAGCTGCTCCATCCCGCGATAAAATTAATAAACAAATATGGCGGAGGAAAAGGGATTCGAACCCCTGCGCCACTTTCGCGACCTCCTGGTTTTCAAGACCAGTCCCTTCAACCAGACTTGGGTATTCCTCCAATAAATTGGTGCCTGAGGTCGGACTTGAACCGACACGAGGGTTAAATCTCGCAGGATTTTAAGTCCTGTGCGTCTACCTATTCCGCCACTCAGGCATTCATGTCTTTTTGCTGTTGACTTCTTAATTATATAACATTTTTTTCAGTTTGACAACCTTTTTTTTGTAATTTTTATTAAAAATATGCAAAAATATTGTATTTTTTCATTTTTTAGTATATAATATCATTGTATCTCGGAAAAATGCGCCCATAGCTCAACTGGATAGAGCGTTTGGCTACGGACCAAAAGGCTGTGGGTTCGACTCCTACTGGGCGCACCATTTTAATAATTAATAGGATTAACTATCCTATTTTTATTTTATGCTTTTTTATAATAAATAAAACTAAATTTGTAAGACAATATGGCTTACAAATTCTTTTTGAAGACAAATGGCTTCAAAAACACTTGCAAGACCTGAGGCTTGGAAGTAACAATAAGCCTACACCTTAATTATATTATCGAATAGAATATTTATGATTAAGGAGGTTTATATGAAAAGAACATTAGTTAGTATTATATTATTTTTAATTGTAATAGCTGCTGTTATAGTGGGTGCTGCTATGAAAAGAAATAATGATAATTCAAATCTTACTAAAGTAAAAGTAGCAGAAGTAGCTCATAGTATCTTCTATGCTCCTCAGTATGCTGCTATTAGTAATGGTTATTTTGAAGAAGAAGGATTAGATATAGAATTAATTCTAACGCCAGGAGCAGATGCTGTTATGTCTTCAGTATTATCTGGAGATGTAAACATAGGCTTTTCTGGTACTGAAGCTACTATCTATGTCTACAATGGTGGTGAAGAAGATTATCCAGTAACATTTGCAGCTCTTACTAAAAGAGATGGTGCCTTTCTAGTATCTAGAGAAAAAATAGATAATTTTACTTTAAATGACTTAAAAGGTAAAACTGTTATCGGAGGAAGAACTGGTGGTATGCCAGAAATGACATTTGAATGGGCTCTTAGAGAAAATGGTATTGATCCTAAAAAAGATTTAAATATTGATACATCAATAGCCTTTGCTGCTATGCAAGGAGCCTTTATAGGTGGAACAGGAGACTTTGTTACTCTATTTGAACCAAATGCTACTTCAGTAGAAAAAGAAGGTTTAGGTTATATTGTAGCTTATGTAGGTGAATTAGGAGGAGCTGTTCCTTATACTGCCTACAATGCTAAAAGAAGTTATATAGATAATAATCCAGATATTATTAAAGGCTTTTCTAGAGCTATAAATAAAGGATTAAAATTTGTATCTGATAATGATGCAGAAACAATAGCTAAAAGTATTATTAGTTTCTTTCCAGATACTGCATTAAATGATCTAATTACTATGATAGATAGATATAAGAAAAGTGATGCATATAGAGAGACTATTAGTATTAATGAAGAAGAATGGAAACATATTCAAGATATTATGATAGCAGCAGGTGAATTAGATGAATATGCTCCATATGATAAATTAATATATGGAAAATACTTCAATGAGTTCAAATGATATATTAGTAATTGATAATTTATCAAAGATATATCATACTAATAATAGTGAAATAACCGCTATTAAAGATTTAAATTTAAATATTAAAGATGGTGAATTTGTAGCTATTGTCGGTCCTTCTGGTTGTGGTAAGACTACTCTACTCTCTATTTTGTGTGGATTAGAAAATAAATCTAGTGGCAATATATTATTCCCTAAAGGTAAAGCTAAAATGGGATATATGCTGCAAAATGATACTCTTTTTCCTTGGCTTAATATCTTAGATAATTCTTTGTTAGGTCTAAAAGTACAAAAAAAAATTACTAAAGAAAATAAAGATAAGGTAATATCTATGCTTAATACTTATGGTTTAAAGGACTTTATCTATAAATATCCTAGTAATTTATCCGGAGGTATGAAACAAAGAGCTGCTCTTATTAGAACTCTTGCTATTAATCCTGATATTCTATTACTAGATGAACCTTTTAGTGCTCTCGATTATCAAACAAGATTAGCGGTATCAGATGATGTATGGAAAATTATTAAGAATGAGAAAAAAACCACTATTATGATAACTCATGATATAGCTGAGGCCATCTCTATGGCTGACCGTGTTATTGTTTTATCTGATAGACCTGCTAAAGTAAAAAAAATTTATACTATTGATATGGAAGATAAAGGTAATCCTACACATAATAGAAATTTAAAAGAATTTAGATTCTTCTATAATGATATATGGAAGGATATTGATATTCATGTATAGCAGAGAACACAAATTATATCTAAGAAAAAAGAAAATAAGAAAAATATTAGTTATATTTACTCAAATTTTATTAGCGGTACTTTTAATTACTATATGGGAATTACTTGCTAAATATAAAATTATTAATACTTTTATTACTTCTTCTCCTAGCAAAGTTCTAAGTACTATTATATCTCTATATAATGATAACAATCTATTTAATAATATATGGACTACTATTTACGAGACTTTAATTAGTTTTAGTTTAGGAACTATAATTGGTATAATTACTGCTACTATATTATGGTACTTTAATTTTATCTATAAAGTATTAGATCCTTATCTTACTATTTTAAATAGTTTGCCTAAGATAGCTTTAGGTCCAATAATTATTATCTTCTTTGGGGCTAATATTAATTCTATTATTATAATGGCTTTACTTATATCTGTTATTGTTACTATTATAACTGTATATAATGGCTTTATATCTACTGATAAAAATAGAATTAATTTACTTAAATCTTTTTCTGCTACTAAAGGACAAATATTTAAGTATGTTATTTTACCTAGTAGTTACTCTACTATTATAAGTAGTCTTAAGATAAATATTAGTATGACTTTAATAGGAGTAATTATGGGAGAATTTCTTGTATCAAAAAGTGGTATTGGTTATTTAATAAATTATGGTTCTCAGGTATTTAATTTAAATTTGGTTATTTCAGGTATTATTATATTAATGATAGTCTCTTACCTTATGTATATAATAGTTAGTTATATAGAAAAAATACTAGTCAAAAATGATTAGTATTTTTATTATACTTGCATATTATATAATAAGTAGATACTATTAAAATTTGACATTTTAGAGAAAATCTGCTATAATCTAGTACATGTGATGGCACATTATTCTAGTCAATTTAACTTACTATGAAGGTGAACCTAAAAGCTCACTAAAGAGCATATCTGTGAAACTTCTGGTGTTTGCTTTATGCGCCCAGCTTAGGGTGGATGCTGGAAGGTAAGGTTTTTGGGCGGTCATAATGGCATATGATACTACCCCAATCTCCGTGGAGACCTATCTTTGTGTTTTTTGTGATAAGAACAAGAATACGAACTAGGCTTGAACCTACTATGTGGGGAAACTTACGAGTAGCGTAGCTTGTCTTGAGTGAATATAGGGAATAATTGATCAGTTAGATATAGCGTAGCTAACTTTATCTAATATTGCGATTTGAAACTATATTTGCAAAAAAGAATTAATAGTAAGATAATTGCTTGAGGAAATCTCCTAGAGTGACATTTCTATGGGATTACAGTATGTACTAAGTGGTAATCAAGTCATATATTTGGTGACAGTATATTATCTTCTTTAAAGGGTAACCACTAATTTGGTAACGAATTAGTAGAAGATAGGGAAATCCTACTTGACCTAAGACATAAAGTTAACTTTAGAAATTGCCATTTTATGAAGTAAGGCCTTCGGGCCTTTTTATTATATTAGAAAGGAAATTTATGAAAAAGAAAAAAAGAAATAATTGGCCTCTTATTGTAACTATACTTGCATTTACTATATCCCTATTCTTCTCTTTTATATCAGAATCAGTTATGCCTAAAGTAGGTATTATTGTAGGTATAATGATATTAATATTATTTATTTTTATAGGTATTATTTTTGATATGATTGGAGTAGCAGTAACTTCTAGTAACGAAGAACCTCTTCATGCTATGAGTTCTAAAAAAATTAAAGGAGCTAAAAAAGCCGTATCATTTAAAAAGAATGCTGATAAAGTATCTTCATTTTGTAATGATGTAATTGGAGATATCTGTGGTATCATATCAGGTTCAGCTGGTGTATCAGTAGCTAAAGGGCTTGCTAGTACATTTAATTTAAATATTTTTTATACTGGTCTAATTGTAACGGCCTTAATAGCGGCTCTAACAATTGGAGGTAAAGCCTTCTGTAAAAGAATAGCTATGGATAACAATCATAAAATAGTATATATGACCGCTAAAGTCATATCAAAATTTGAAAAAAAGAAGTAAACTACTTAGTAATATTACTTCTTTTTATTATTTTCTTCTTAGTCAAAGATAAATAATTCATTCTTCTACTTAAATATTTTTGATTTTGAGCCAACGCATCACAATACTGAACCTCATATAATTTAAATGCTAACTCTGGTTTTCTATTAATCAAAGTATCAGAAATAGCCCTATTATGATTCCTAACTAAATATAAAATTTTATTAATTTCTTTATCACTATAATTTAGTCTTCGTAAAATCTTATATGATGTTTTAGCAGACTCATCAGCATAATCAGGATAAGTTCTAACTTTTCCCTCAACAAAACACATTGGTTTAGCAATATCATGAAGTAAAAGTGCTAATCTAACATCAACATCATCACATTTAATTTCTTCAGCCCTATATAACGATAATAAAACATGATTCCATAAATCATAATTTTGCTGAGGATCTTTTTGATCAAATCCAATCATATAATTAACTTCCGGTACATAATATAATAAAGCATCCATATTTTGATTAATTGTCTTTACTACATCCTTTTTAGTTAAAAGTTCATTTAAGTACATCATAGTATACCTCCTTTTTGTAGTTTACTATTATAGCACAATTTATTCATTTTGGCTACTAATATTTAATAAAATACCCATACTACACATTGTTATAAGTAAGCTACTACCCCCATATGATAGAAAAGGAAGAGTTACACCAGTTACTGGAATTAGTCCTACTACTACCATTAGATTAAGCATAGTCTGAAATGATAAACCAAAAGTAATACCAAAAGCTAGGTATTTACCAAACAAGTCTTCACATTTCATAGCTATTTTAAATCCTGATATAATGATCATTAGAAATAAGGTTGTAACTAATAATACTCCCATAAAGCCAAATTCTTCACTTATTATTGAAAAAATAAAATCTGTCTGTGGTTCTGGTAAATAGAAGTGTTTTTGTATTGAGTTACCAAAGCCTAATCCTAGTAATCCTCCTGGTCCAATAGCATATAATGATTGTATTATTTGGAAACCACTACCTAATGGATCATTCCATGGGTTTAGAAATGATACTATTCTTTGCATTCTATAGGGAGCTATTATAATAAGAGAAGTAACTCCTAATAAACCAAGTATTCCTATCTTAATAAAGAAATTCATTTTTACTCCACTTATAAATAATAATACTATTATAGTCATAACTATAACTACTCCTGTACCAAAGTCTGGTTCTAACATTATTAGACCAAATACTAATAAGAGTACTCCTAATATGGGTAATACTCCTTTTTTTATATTTTTTATTTCTTTTTGATTATTAGATAAATACTTAGAAGTAAATATAATTAAACCTAACTTAGTAAATTCTGATGGTTGAATACCAAGGCTACCTATTCCGAACCAACTTCTACTTCCATTTCTTACTGTACCTATTCCTGGTATTAATACTAAGGATAATAATACTGTACATATTATAAATATTATATTAGATTTCTTTTTATACTCTAAATAAGATATTTTAGATATTATAAATAATGCTATATAACCTACTATTAAGAATAGACCTTGTGATTTTATATATTTATATGGATCATTAAATTTATATTCTGACCATACATTGGAGGCTGAATATATCATTATTAATCCAAATATACTAAGTAATATTATTCCTATTAATAAAAATGTTCTTTCTTTTTTCAAGATATCACCTTATTATATATTATTAATAATACTTAATATTTATTCTATTCACTTTAAGTCTTGTTGTCTTAAAGTGTTATTTCTAGCCATAGTCTAGAAATAATTAGTAAGATATCACATTCACAGTGAAGTACTTTCTAACTTAGATAATTCCAAATAAAAAGAAGATAAACTAGTATCATTTTTTTAAAGTATTGACTTCTATGTATCATTATCTATATAGACAGCAAAGAAAAAGACTATCATAGCAAGTGCTACAATGTAATCCATTACTTAAATCTCCAACCCCCAGGAAATTTGATAGATGCATCTTATTGGTGTTACCTAGAAACTCTCCTATATTTATACTTAATAGTCAATATAATATGACTATTTATTTTAATTTATATATATACAATTGTTTATGATAGAGACTATTATATAGGCTCTATCATACCATGGAAAACATAAACTTGTTTATGGTTGAAATAGCAAAAAGAAAAGACTACTAAAAAGTAATCTTATTATAACCATACTCCATATATTAAAGCACATAAACTTAATATAAAACCTACTATCCAGAATAATTTAACAATATCATTTTCTCTCCATCCTAATCTTTCAAAATGATGATGGATAGGAGTCATTAAAAATACTCTTCTTTTTAATAATACAACTGAAGATATCTGAATAATAACAGTTAATGTTTCTATTACAAATACTCCTCCTATTACCGCTAGTGATAATTCATGCGATGTTAAGATAGCTATCGTAGCCATTGTAGCACCAAGGGTTAAACTACCAGTATCGCCCATAAATACTTTAGCAGGATTAGAATTATATACCAGAAATCCAATAATACTTCCCATTAATATAAAGCAAAAGATACCCATATCGCTATTACCTTCAATCCACCAACTACCCATAGCAATTAAACCAAAGGCTAAGAAAGCAATCGCTGATAACCCTCCTGCTAAACCATCTAATCCATCAGTTAAGTTAACAGCATTAGAAGATCCTACTAATAAGAATAATATGAATACTCCATAGAACCAACCTAAGTTCCAATCAATACCTAAAGCTGATATTCTTAAATAAGAATCTCCAGCTGTATATTGTCTAAATAATACATAGAATACTAAAGCTACTATTAACTGAAGTAATATCTTTTGAAATTGTGTAAGTCCTTTATTTGTCTTTCTTCTTAAACTTATAAAATCATCTAAGAATCCTATTAATCCATATGATAAGAATACGAATAATACTATAACTAAGTTTACTGAATATTCTATCTTACCAGTTAATAATAGAAATAATGTTATAGCAAATGTAGGAATTATAAAGATTAATCCCCCCATAGTAGGTGTTCCTGCTTTATTCCTATGAGCTTCTACATATATATTGATATTTTGTCCTGCTTTTAACTTTTTTAAAAATGGTATAATGATTAATCCAAATATTGTAGCTCCTATAAAACCTAACATTAAGGCAAATAATGATTTAGTTAATGTTAACATTATCCCACTCCTCTTCTAGATATATTATATCACATATATATTTAAATAAATATATCTTTTTATTTTATTTTACATTAGTAGTGTAAAGATATTTACTTCTTTTTATATAGTCTTCTAGCACCCGCTACTTGTTTAGGAGTTAATGTATCAAGATAATTACAAGGATTAATATTGTTTCCTCCTACTACTATCTTATTAAAACACTCTATTAACTCTATATTTACTTTAATATCTTCTAGATAATTTATAAAATCATAAAACTTATCTAGTGATAATCTATCTACTCTGCCATCATATAAATAATTTAATATCATAATTATATAACAATATATATCAGTATTTTCATCAATCTTATAATCTGCTAAATCATCAGTCTGTGATAATGTTTGATACTTAGTGTTATTATATTTAATTAATGAAGAATTAGTTAAATATCTACCAGGAAATGATTTATTACCTGCTATTTTACAACTATCTAAGTCTACTATATATATTTCTTGTTTATCTCTTTCTACTAGAAAGTTATCTTCATGAATATCTCCTAGATAGAAGTTATTTAAATTAGTATATTTACGAATATTTTACATCTGTTCTAGTATTCTACCAATACTCTTTAGGTAATGAATCTTCTCTTCATAAGTAATATCAGGATTATTTAATATAACACTTAAGTTTATTCCTTTTATATACTTCATAGTGAAAGCTTCTATTTTTTTATTAATAGATACTAAAGATTCGGGTAATACAAAATTACTAGGCATACTATCTTTATTAGCATTTAATGCTTCTATTGTATATAATTTATTAGCAAATATTATTCCATCAGTACGATGTAATTTCTTTAGTAATTTTTCTTTACCATAATAAGGATATTTAAATAATTCACACTCTGTGCTAGTTACATTTTTTGGTAATATAAGTGGTTCTAAACTATTTAATTTAGTCTTAGACATATTAATTATTTGCATAAATATTCCCCCTCTTTTGATGCCGCTATTATAGCACAAAAGTAATAAAAATGCAAATTAATTTAAGTATAATCTAATACTAGAATATTCTGGTATTCTACTTCCTGCTTCTGGAGACTGATTAATTACTTTATCTCCACTGCCACTATACTCTATAGTAAAAGATTTTAGTTTACTAGCTGCTTCTTTTTTAGTTAAGCCTACAACATCTTCTACGGTATAATATTTTTGGTCATACCATTGATACTTTTTATCGGTTCCACCTTCTTGTTTTTTAATATTTAAGGCTGATATAGCATCTTCTAGGATATTTTTTACTATAGGAGCACTAACTGTACCTCCATACTGAGTTACACCCTTAGGATTATCTATGGCTAGATATACTACTACTTTAGGATCATTAGCAGGCATAAAGCCAATAAAGGATACTATATAATTACCATGCATATAAACACCATTATTAACCTTTTGAGCAGTACCTGTCTTTCCTCCTACTCGGTAACCATCTATATAGGCATTCCTACCAGTACCTAGTGATACTACTGATTCAAGTGTCATTCTTACTTTTTCACTAGTTTCTTTAGTAACAATATTTTCTCTTACTTTAGTAGGTTCTATTTCTTTAATAATTTGGCCTGTTTCATGTTCAGTAATTCTCTTAACAATATAAGGCTTATATAATGTACCTCCATTAATTGCTGCGGAGACTGCTGCTACTTGCTGAATAGCGGTAACACTAACTCCTTGACCAAAGGCAGTAGTAGCTAGTTCTACTGGCCCTACTTTATCTAAATTGAATAGTATTCCTGAACTTTCTCCATTTAAATCTATACCTGTTTTTTTACCATATCCAAATTTATTTATATAATCAAATAATGTTTCTTTTCCTAATCTTCGGCCTAATTCTACAAAGCCAGGGTTACATGAATTTTGGACAACCTCTAAGAAAGTTTGGGCTCCATGTCCACCAGCCTTCCAGCACTTAATCCTAGCACCATCAACATTAACAGAACCACCATCATAAAAAGTATCTTTAAGTAAATCTACTTTACCTTCATTAACTGCTGCACTCACTGTTAATATTTTGAAAGTAACACCCGAAAACGATACCTAAACAAATTCAAAAAAAGACTAGATTACCATATATAATTTATATACGATAACCTAGTCTATATCATAACTTAAATACACATTTATTCTAAAAGTATTTCTTTGAAAATCGGCTCTACCTAAATCTAAAGTTTCAACTTCTTTAGTAAATATTGGGGAATATTTATCATCATCTATATGTCTAGCACCTTTTCCAGTAGGAATTGGTTTTTTCAATAAATTCAGATAAATTTTTAACATTAATTTATGTCTATCATTATCTTCTTTATAAACTATAATTTCTTCTAAAAACTTATCTACAAATTCACTAACATTTTTTTTAGAATCAACCTGTTTTTTTATAGCATCTTCAATAACTTTGATATTGCCAAAACTATCTGACATAATTTTTCTTTCTTGTTCTATTTTGCCAATTCTTATATTTAAAGATGATATATCTTCATTGTACTTATCATTTCTTTCTTTAAATTCAAGGTTATTAATACTACCATCAATATTTAATTCTAATAACTTTTCTTTTTTGGTTTCAATAGTTTTGATTTCGTTTTTTAATTTTGAAATTTCAAATTGATAATTATTATCTATTTTCAAATTAGAATAGTAACTTAACATTTCTTTTATTATTTCTTTTTTATTATCAAATACTTGCTCCATTATAATTGTAAATATATTATTCAAATCCATCTCTGCAATTATTGGACTTTCACAAGCATCCAATCTATATTTTACATAATTACCACAAGCCCATCTTGGCTTTGTCTGTTTTCTTTTATTTGTCATTCTTTGATAAGAAACATTATGATCGCTACAAAATATTTTTGTTGTATAACAATATTTTCTTTCTGTTTTTTTGGCATTACCATTACTTGCTTTCATTAGTGTACTTCTACTATCTAATATCTCATTTGCACGATTCCATAATTCTTCACTAACTATGGCTGGTATACTTTCATCTTTATATATTACTTGTTCTTCTACTGGTATATAAACTCTTTGTTTAGTTCTATAATCAATCGTTTCAGTAGTATGTCCACGATAAAAGCCTTTATATTTAGGGTTCTGTATAATTCTTTTTAATGTATCCTTATCATAAATATTTCCTTTATAATTATTTATGCCTTGTCTATGTAATTCCATTGCTAATTTATAAAAACCATACTTCCCAGTAGCATATAACTCAAAAATTTTCCTTATTTTTTTGGCTTCTTCTTCTACAATCACTAATTTGGCATCATCTTTTTTATAGCCAGTGATTGTATTAGAGCCTAAAACTCTACCTTTTTTTATTGCTTCTTTATGTCCCCATTTAACACGAGATGAAAGCCTTTTGACTTCTTCTTGAGCAACGCTTCCCATCATATTAAGTATAAATTCAGAGTTAGGATCATAAGTATTTATCCCATTAGACTGAAAATACACTCCAACATCATTAGCAAGTAATTCTTGAGTATATTTAATACTATCAGATAGATTTCTAGAAAATCTAGAAACTTCTTTTGTAACTATTAAATCAAAATAACCAGATTTTGCATCATCAATCATTTTTAAAAATTTTTTTCTCTTTTTAACAGTGCTACCACTAATACCTTCATCTATGTAACCATTAACATAAGTCCAATTTTTATTTGACTTTATAAAATTTTCAAAAAAAGATATTTGATTATCTAAAGAATTTAATTGTTCATCAGTTTCAGTAGAAACACGGGCATAAAAAGTAACCCTTAAAGGTAGTTCGGCAATGTTTTTGCCTTTTAAGATTTCTTCTCTGACTTTATAGAATCTCATAATCTACCTCCTTAGCAACTTTTTACCTCTTTACTACAACGACTAATTTTCTCATAAATAATTTTACAAACTTCATCATATTGTTGTTCAGTAATTACACCTTGATCATATAATTTTTTATTTATTATCAATTCATATTCAAGGATTGTTATTCTTGGAGTTTTCAATAGAAA
This sequence comes from uncultured Bacilli bacterium, assembly GCA_934182615.1. GTDB lineage: Bacteria > Bacillota_I > Bacilli_A > RF39 > UBA660 > CAG-302. Next base: position 77,707 of record CAKPRO010000007.1, read on the forward strand.
AAGCCTCCAAAAATAAGAGAAAAATCATCATTTAATTTTTTTGTTGATTGCATGGTAGCTCTCTTGAAAAGGATTGTCAAATCATTATGAGCATATTTGTAATTTTTTTTATTTTTTTTCAAAAAAACACCTCCAACTAGTAGAAGTGTATGAAAGGTAATTTTATTTAATGAATTAGAAACAAAATTAGACATTTTTATTTCCTTTCATTAAAGTTAAATCTTTCTCTAAAGGATTCTTTAAATGTATTTCAATAGTTGATTTTGTATTATCTCCGTTATCAATTTCTAAATGATAAACTTCTTTGTTTATTTTTCCTTTTAGAAATATTGATTCTTTGGTACTTAATGGTTCTTTTAACTCAAAACTAGCAAATGTACGATTATTATTTTCTTTAAACTCAAATATCTTTATTTTATCTTTTAATAAATCATTAACGATATTAACAATATTATTTAACTTATTAATTTCTTCAGTTTTAAATTTGTCATAAAATGAAAATTCTTCTTTATTTATATCTTTGTTATTTCTATTCCTATATAATCTATCATATTTTGTTTGTATATCTTCAACTGTAAAATATGTATAACTTAAATCCTCAAGTGGAGTTATTTTTCTTTTTAATTCGCCACTTGAATAACAAGATAACTTTTTATATATAACAGTATCTCTAAATATTGGATAACCTATATTTGGAAATATAATAGTTTTATAGTGCAAGTTTTTAACTTCATCTGGTGTTAATAAATCACGGCCTATTAATGATGTTGATTTGTTGCCATTATAATTAGTTAAACTTACAGATTGACTTATAGATGAAGATTCTAGGGTCATACGACCTAAGCGTTTACTTATTGCTTCAGCCGTTTCCATAGTGTTCGTTTTCAAGTAAGCCATTCCAGAATTATCAAGTATTATTTGTGCAACTTCTTTACCATAAACATTGTCTAATTGACTTAAACTTTGAATAAAAAGATGGTATCTAAGTCCTCTTGAACGAGCAACAGAAATTATTGATTCTATACTTGGCTCTACTAGTGGTGGACAATTAGAAAATTCATCACATATCCAGTCGATTTCAATAGGACATTTTTTGTTTTCAGTGGAGTTAGCAAGTTTTACTAGTTCTTTATATAGAAGTCCTAGAATGATAGTTACAAGAGTGTAGTAAATTTTATCTTCATCTGGAACTATGACAAATAAAACTGATTGTTCTTTACCTAAAATATCAAAATCAAAATCGGATTTACTAGTTACATTAGCGACATTAACATCATCAAATATTGCCATTTTCTCACTAAAAACACTAGTAATTGATTTATATGTATTTTCACTAGATGATAATATTGGTATTAAACTATCTTTGGATTTACTTCCATAAGGCTTTTGTTCTATATAAAATTTAAACTTTTTAGCATTTTTATCTTCCATAGTAGAATTTTGAAACTTACGAATAGATGTCATTGTTATTTGTTCTCTTTTAATTTTTCCATCTTTATATTCTTCTAAGAAAAAGCCAATTAATCCCTCTAATAAATTTTTAGCACTATTATTCCAAAAGGGATCTTTGCCTTGTGTTTTATCATAGGTAATCATTGATGCTAAAGAAGTTATTAATCTATTAGTTTCGGCATAACTAGATATAGATTTATTTCGATTATCAAGTTTTAACTCAGCATTATCGGTTTCATTAACTAGTTTGTCATACTTTATATAATTTTCATATTCACATATAATAGGTTCTAATATATTAATATGATTAGAAAGTTCAGGATGTCTAAAATCTATTGTTAAAACTTTATAACCTTTATCATGCAACATTTTAGAAGTGGTATGATAAATTTCTCCTTTAGGATCGGTTACAAAAATACTTCTTTTAACTTTAGCATTTGCAATAAAACTAATCATAGGAATAACTGCTGTTACACTTTTACCAGAACCACTTGATCCTAAATAAACATAATGAGGAGTTTCTTTATCAAACCATACATGAGATATATTTTTATCATAATAAACTGGGAAACCGACTTCATTAATATTACTAATTTTTTCTTTTGTAAAATTCTTATTTATTTCATTAAATGTAGAAAATCTAGCCGAACCATACTCATTATTATTTTTAATTTTATGCTTTGCAATAATAGGCTCTATATAAATAAAGCATATTATAAAAATTATTAGTATAGTAAGTAAGATAATAAGGGATAAACTCATAGTCTATCCCTCACTAAATTACTTCTATAAATCATAATCCTCCATGTCATCTAGTTCTTTTTCTGGATCATAATATAAATCTTCAAACATATTAATATCTATTTTAGATAAATCTAAATAAATTTCTTTATTACCATAATATTGTTTTAGTTTTAAAATTGAATCATCCTTAAAATTAAATTCTTTAGATGAATTTAAAATTGTTTGCAAATCATCAAATTTTTCTTCAATATTATTCATATTCATAATCAACCTCTGATTCTTTTTGCAAGACTTCTTTTTTAGCAAGTTCTAATCCATGACTTAAAGTAGGACTATTAAAAACTTGCTCCCTAGTTAGTTCTAAGGCATTTAATGTTTCATCTAAATCATAGGTATAACTATACTCATGATTTTCAAGTTCACTTACAAACATATCCTTAATATAACCATCACCAGTTTTATCAGCATTAATTAAATCATTATGTTCTTTTCTTATTTCCGACCACATTTTATTATAGTCATCGATATCTGTCTTTTTTATAAAACAACCCATACCCATATCATAAATTTTATCAGTATCGGTTGATTTTAAGCCTAGTTTTTTCATGACATCGTATAACTGTTCTTGAGAAAAAGCAAACATCATTGGAAAGTTATTTACTCTTTGTTGATGTTTTTCTTTTATTTCATTGTATTTATTTTCCATTAATTATCATCCTCCTTATTTGTTTCTGATATTCTTTTTAATGCAATATCATAATACTTTTTATTAATTTCAAATCCTATAAATTTTCTGTTTTCCAAAATACTTGCAACAGCTGTTGTACCACTTCCAATAAAGCAATCTAGAACAACATCATTTTCGTTAGAACTGTTTCTTATTAACTTCCTTATAAGTGGAAGTGGTTTTATTGTAGGATGACCATATTTTTGCTTATCTTTTATATTAAGAGTAGATAAATATATTGTTTTAGCATCTTCATAGTTTTTAGGCTGACAAAAACCTTTTTTTCTAAAATATAAGCAATATTCTTTATCGCCTAAATACTTATTACTATAAAGGGGCATAGGATTAGTTTTACCCCAAATAATAATTTCTAATTTACAATCAAGTTGTTCAATAAAATATTTTATATAAAGTGGTATTTGTCTACCATTACACCATATATAAATATTTATATTTTTCATAACTCTAATTAACTCGTCTAGAATGGAAATATCAAATCCATCAGTTAAATTATTATCTATTAATTCTTTTTCTAAACTTTTAACATCTTTAGCAACTCTTGAGTCACCAGTTTTTCCACCTTTGGTGCAAATATCATAAGGTGGATCGATAATTACTAAATCAATAGAGTTATCTGGTATTTTTTTTATACCTAATAGACAATCTTCATTGAATATTTTATTTGTTTCCAATAGAAGATTTCCTTTCAAATAAAAAGGTAGGAAATATATCCCACCTTAACCTAAGTAAATAATCATAATCTATATTAAATACTTTACTTAACCTATATAAAAAAACACCACTAATATTTTCTATTTTATCGTTTTCTATATTACTTAAAGTAGATATAGAAATGTTAGTCATATTAGATAGTGTTTCCAAAGTTAAATTGTTTTTTAATCTTTCTTGTTTTAATCTTTTTCCAATTTTATTCAATAACATTCCTCCTTTTGTATAAAATAAAAAGACCAGCCATTTTAGCTGATCTTATTAATAAATTGTAATTTATTCACAACTGCCATTATGTAATTCAAAATAATCTTTGATTATATCTATCACTTCTTTAGCATTTGTTGCTTTTTCTGTATCCACATTCTTCATAATGTATTCATCTCCATCAACAGATAATATTCTATAATTATCTCCATAGTTTACATTATAAAAGTATTTATTATCCTTTAGAGAACAAGCTACATATAAACTTCCTTTAGCATCACTCTTTGTATTATTGAAACCAAATAAACTAAATTTATAAACAATTCCAAAGGCAATTGCAAGTGCAATAATAATTGTTATTAAAATAATTATTATTTTCTTATTTCTCTTGTTATTTTTAACATTTTCATCAATGTTCTTTATCATTTTTTTATCACCTTTTAACAAAATATCTAGAGAAACATTAAATTTATCACTCATCTTTATAAGTGTTTCAATATCTGGATAACTTTTAGAGTTTTCCCAACTAGATATAGTCTGTCTAGTTACATTAAAAATCTCTGCAAAATCTTCTTGAGACATTTTGTTATCCTTTCTTATATCTAATATTTTTTTACCCAGATCCATAATTTTCCTCCTTCCAAAAATATTTTATTAATAAAGGCTTAAATAATCTATCAAAGATTCTTTACAATATTATTGTTTTTAGCAAAGATTCTTTGCTTTTCTACAAATTGTAATTTGTATGATTAATAAACTATAACTCTATATATAATTTTTTTCTCTTATTTGTTACAAAATGTATATATTTAATTAAT
>CAKPRO010000008.1 GCA_934182615.1 uncultured Bacilli bacterium
TATATTTTACTGGAGGAGCTACGATTAATAGTAAATTAAAACCAGTATCTAGTAAAGAAGAAGGATTAATTAAAGAAATAGAAGTAAACTTACATAAGACTTGTAATAATGATACAGCAGTAATGAATTTATATTTAAGTTTAGATTTATTACCAGTAGCCTTACAAGAAAATACTTTTGTATATGAATTATATAATGGTAATAATGAAAGAATATCAAGTGGTAACTTTAGTGATAAGAAACAAGGTGATACTGTAACACTAGCTGAAAATGAAATAGTAACTAGTGATGTATCTATATATACTTTATATATTTATATAGATGGTAATAGAGATAATCCTATTACTATGACTAATCAAAACTTTAGATTTAATATTTATGGAGAAGGAACTGGAGCTATATATAAAGAAAATGTAATCCAAAATGAAACAACAACACCATCTAGTTCTACTTCAACATTTCTAAATACTGAAGTACTTAGAAATCAAATAGAATCTATAACCATAGAAAAGACTAATGTCGTACCAAATGATGCCAAATATAGTAAAGATATATCTTCAAAACAAGATGGTAGTGTTATGCTATGGTATACAGATAAAGATAATAATAGTTTATATGAAATATCAATAGGTAGTGAGAATGGTTCAGTTGAAGCTAACACCAACGGAAGTGGTATGTTTGCATACTTAGATAATGTATCTACTTTAGATTTAAGTGGACTAGACACTAGTAACATGACTAGTATGAGTAGAATGTTTTATAAGAGCACAAGTGTAACTAATATAGATGTATCTGAGTTTGATACCAGTAAAGTGGTTAATATGTCTCATATATTTGATGGATGTAGTAATTTAGAGAATGTAGATTTATCTAATTTTAATACGTCAAATGTTATATATATGGAGGGTGTATTTCAAAATGATACTAATCTAAAGGAAATTAAGTTTGGAGATAACTTTAAAACTAATAAAGTAACTACTATGTTAGCAATGTTTGCCTCTTGTTCTAGTTTAAAACGGGTAGATTTATCTAATTTTGATACATCAAATGTAACTACTATGCAGAGTATGTTTTATAAGTGTGAAAATTTAGAATCATTAGATTTAAGTTCATTTAAAACTAATAAGGTTACTAATATGTATTGTATGTTTGCTTATTGTACTAGTTTGAAAGCAATTAATTTAACTTCTTTTGATACTAGTAAAGTAACTACCATGCAGAGTATGTTTCTTCTTTGCAAAAGTATTGAAATGTTGGATTTAAGTACATTTACTACTGATGGTGCTACTACTATTATGTATATGTTTGATACTTGTTCATCTTTAAAAAGTTTAGATATTAGAAATGCTAGTTTGTCTTCAGTTAGTAAAAATACTAGTGTTTTTAATGCAGTTAATAGTAATGTTGTAGTGTATGTTAAAAACGATACTGAAAAAGAATTTATTATAAATACTATAAAAAATATCATTTCTGATAATGTAATAGTAGGTTAAGAAGATACTAGTTATCTTTCTTTTTATTTGGAATTATCTTGGTTAGAAAGTATTTCACTGCGAATATGATATCTTATTATTGTTTATTCCTAGACTATAAAATAGGCTAGGAATGACATGAAAATACCTTGGATTTTCATGAAAGGTAGTATTATTTTAATAAATTTACATAGAATAGAGAGGAAATGTTTAAAAAATACTTGACTAATATTTTTAAAAATGATATATTAATGATGCTGGTATTTTTAGGTTTTGTCATGGGCAAAACTTATATTAAATATAAAAAATGAAACACCAGGATATGTGTAAGAAAGGAGTGAGAAAATGCCTACAATTAACCAATTAACTAAGAAACCTAGAAGTAAGAAAGTAAGAAAGAGTAAATCTCCAGTATTATTAGTAGGAAAAAATAGTATTCAAAAGAAACAAACTGTACAAGTATCACCTCAAAAAAGAGGAGTATGTACAAGAGTTGGTACTACAACACCTAAGAAACCAAACTCAGCATTAAGAAAATATGCCAGAGTTAGATTATCTAATGGTATGGAAGTTACTTGCTATATTCCAGGAATTGGACATAATTTACAAGAGCACAGCGTTGTTTTAATTAGAGGCGGTAGAGTAAAAGACCTAATCGGTGTTAGATATCACATCATTAGAGGTACTTTAGATACTGCTGGAGTTCAAAATAGAAAACAAGGTAGAAGTAAATACGGTGCTAAAAGAGAAAAAAAATAATAATTAAAAAATAAATGAGAGGAGGATATTAGACTATGGTAAAAATAATTTCAGAAGCTGTAGTAACAGTTAACAACATCTCAGAAGTTAGTGAAAATAAAATAAATGATTCACAAAATCAATGCACTTGCACAGACACTTATTGTGGTTGTATGTAATATACATATCTATGCGAAATAATTAATTAAGGAGTATAATAGTATTATGATAAAAAGCAAATATAAAAGTAGTTTTTACAATATATATAAAAGCGACAATGAAAAAAAAGAAATTTTTAATTCTTTTACAAAAGCAAATGTAATTTTTGAAGATAAATTATTTAATCGCATCAAAGAAAATAAAATTGAAGAAATTGAACCAGAAATTGTAAAAGAATTGTTAAACCTAGGAATGATAGTCCCAAATACTGTCGATGAATTTCAAACTATTAAGGAAAATTATATTAAATATAGAAATACAAAAGATACTCTATTAATTACCCTTATTCCTACATTTATGTGTAATTTTAGATGTCCTTATTGTTTTGAAGGCAGTGATGCAAAATCAAATCAAACAATAATTGATTATGATATATTAAAAAAATATGCAAATTTAAATTTTGCTAAATATAAACATATTCATATAACACTTTTCGGTGGAGAACCATTATTGTGTTATAAAAAAACATTAGATTTTTTTAAGTACTTAAAGAAAAAGTTTGAAAATAGTGGTCAAACATATAGTTCAAGTATTGCTACAAATGCTTATCTTTTAGACGAAGAAAAAATTGCAAATTTAATAGAAGTATGTAATTGTCAAACATTTCAAATTACAATTGATGGTTGTCAAAGAACGCAAAATACATTACGCTGTTTGACAAATGGAAGTTCAACTTATGATAAAGTAATTAATAATTTTAAAGCCTTATTGAAATACAATAAAGACAATAAGTTAAATATTGTGTTACGTGTTAACCTGTTTAACAATACACTTAGTGAGGTTGAAGAATTCTTAAATGAATTTTCAGATAAAGAAAAAAATAAGTTCTTAATATATTTTCGCTACATTTATAACACTAAAGAATTCAAAAAAGAAAACAAAAATCAAATTGACTTGAAAGAGTTTTATGAAATGGCAAAAAGAAAGAAATTTATTATAAATTATAATAAAAGTTTTTCATTCTATCATTGTGAAGGTGATGGTGCAGAGGAACAATTACATATTTTGCCTGATTTAAAAGTATATAAATGTATTAATGATATGTCGTATGAGAATTCATACATTGGAAATATAAATAAGAATGGTGAAATTATCTTTAATAACAATTCACATGATTGGAATAATTATAGTTTTTTTGAAGATGATAATTGTTCAGTATGCAAATATTTACCTATGTGTTGGGGCGGATGTCCATTAGTATTTAAAAAAACTGGTAAAAGGGTTTGCATACATGAAAAAAATATGGAAGACGTAGAAAAAAAGAAAGGAGTGAATACAAATGCGTAAAAAAAGAGCAACAAAAAGAGACGTATTAGCAGATCCTATATACAATTCAAAAGTAGTTACTAAATTAGTTAACCACATTATGAAAGATGGTAAAAAAGGTACTGCTCAAAACATTATATATGATGCTTTTGATATAGTTAAAGAAAAAACTGGTGAAGATGCTATGATAGTATTCGAAAAAGCAATGAATAATATCAAGCCTGCTCTTGAAGTTAAATCAAGAAGAGTTGGTGGAGCCACATATCAAGTACCAGTTGAAGTTAAACCAGATAGAGCTCAAGCTTTAGCATTCAGATGGCTAGCTCAATATGCAAGACTTAGAAATGGTCATTCAATGGCAGAAAATCTTGCCAACGAACTAATTGATGCATCTAACGGAACAGGTGCTTCAGTTAAGAAGAAAGATGATACTCATAAAATGGCAGAAGCTAATAAAGCATTTGCTCATTATAGATGGTAATTGTTATCACCCATCTAGTAATTATTTAAAGATATTAATAAACAAATGATAATAATTTTAAAATACAATCTTTGTTTATTCAATGACAACTTAGGTTAATATATTGTTCATTTTTTGAAAAAAAGAAAATTATGAAAGAATATAAAGCATCAGGTAAACAATTACTAATTAATTAAATAAAAAATGAAAGGAAAATGAATTATGGCTCGTGAAATAAGCTTAGAACATACAAGAAATATTGGAATCATGGCCCATATCGATGCAGGTAAAACTACTTGTACTGAAAGAATTCTATTCCATACTCATAAGATACATAAAATCGGTGAAACACACGATGGTGCATCACAAATGGACTGGATGGAACAAGAACAAGAGAGAGGTATTACTATTACTAGTGCCGCTACTACTGCATTCTGGAAGGGTTATAGATTTAATATAATTGATACTCCAGGACACGTTGACTTTACTATTGAAGTTCAAAGAAGTCTTAGAGTACTTGATGGTGCTGTTTTATTAATTGATGCTCAAGCAGGTGTTGAACCTCAAAGTGAAACAGTATGGAGACAAGCAAATGAATATGGTGTACCTAGAATTATCTTTGCTAATAAGATGGATAAAATGGGAGCTGATTTCTATTTTAGTTTAGGTACTATTAAAGATAGATTAGGAGCAAATACTGCTGCTATGGAACTTCCTATTGGAGCTGAATCTGATTTTAATGGTGTAATTGATCTAGTTACTATGAAAGCATATCACTTTGATGGTAAACAAGCTGAAGATTATACTGAGATTGAGATTCCTGAAGATATGAAGGATAAAGCAGTTGAATATAGAAATATATTAATTGAAGCTGCTGCTGATTTTGATGAAGAATTAATGATGAAATATTTAGATGGTGAAGAAATAGGTGTAGAAGAACTTAAGAAAGCTATCAGAAAGGGTGTATTAAAGGCAGAATTCTTCCCTGTTATGTGTGGAACTGCTTTAGGTAATATGGGTATTAAGTTATTACTTGATGCTGTTGTTGATTATTTACCTGCTCCTACTGATATTTCTTCTATTGAATGTACTGATCCTAAAGGAAATGTAGTACTTAGACATCCTTCTGATTCTGAACCATTTACTGCATTAGCATTTAAGATTGCTACTGATCCATTCGTAGGAAGACTTACTTTCTTTAGAGTATATTCTGGTACTTTAAAGAGTGGTTCTTATGTACTTAACTCTACTAAAGATGTTAAGGAAAGAATTGGTAGAATACTACTTATGCATGCTAATCACAGAGAAGAGATTCCAGAAATATATGCTGGTGAAATTGGAGCTGCTGTAGGTCTTAAGAATACTACAACTGCGGATACTCTATGTGATGAGAAGAAACCTGTTATCATGAAAGGTATGGAATTCCCTGAGCCAGTTATTACTCAGGCTGTTGAACCTAAAACTAAAGCAGACCAAGAAAAGATGGGCATTGCCCTTCAAAAACTTGCTGAAGAAGATCCAACATTTAGAATGCATACTGATCCTGAAACTGGTCAAACTACTATCTCTGGTATGGGTGAATTACACCTTGATATTATCGTAGATAGAATGAGAAGAGAATTTAATGTTGAAGCTACTGTTGGTGCTCCAATGGTTGCTTATAGAGAAACTATTACACAAACTGGTGAGTGTGAAGGTAAACATATTAAACAATCTGGTGGACGTGGACAATACGGACATGTTTGGATTAGATTTGAACCAAATCCTGAGAAAGGTTATGAATTTGTTGATAACATCGTTGGTGGTGTTGTTCCTAGAGAATACATCTCAGTTATCGATAAAGGATTACAAGATGCTATGCAAACTGGTATTCTAGCAGGATACCCTATGGTAGATGTTAAGGCTACATTATTTGATGGTTCATACCATGATGTAGACTCATCTGAAATGGCATTTAAGATTGCGGCTTCACTTGCTTTAAAAGAAGCTAAGAATAAATGTAAACCTGTACTACTTGAACCAATAATGAAAGTAGTAGTTACTGCTCCAGATGAATATACTGGTGCTGTAATTGGTGACTTAACTGCAAGACGTGGTAAACCACAAGGACAAGAATCAAGAGGAAATGCTATTGCATTTACTGCAATGGTACCACTTGCTGAAATGTTTGGTTATGCTACTAGTTTAAGAAGTTCTACTCAAGGTAGAGGTAACTATGTAATGGAACTTGACCATTATGAAGAAGTTCCAAAATCAATTGCTGATGAAATCATCAAAAAAAATGGTGGAAATTAGTAAAAACACTTGAAAAAATACAATAATATGATAAAATAGATATTGTAATATTAAAGAAAGAGAGGAAATTAAAATGGCAAAAGCTAAATTTGATCGTTCAAAACCACACGTTAACATTGGTACAATTGGCCACGTTGACCATGGTAAAACAACATTAACTGCCGCTATTACAAAAGTTTTAGCAGCTAAAGGCGGAGCTGAATTCATGGATTATGCAAATATCGATAAAGCTCCAGAAGAAAGAGAAAGAGGTATTACAATCAACACTGCACACGTTGAATACCAAACTGAAAAGAGACACTATGCTCACGTTGACTGTCCAGGACACGCAGACTATGTTAAAAACATGATTACTGGTGCTGCTCAAATGGATGGAGCAATCCTAGTTATTGCTGCAACTGATGGTCCTATGGCTCAAACAAGAGAGCACATCTTACTTGCTAGACAAGTTGGTGTACCTAGAATGGTTGTATTCTTAAATAAATGTGATATGGTTGATGATGAAGAATTATTAGACCTAGTTGAAATGGAAGTAAGAGAATTACTTACTGAATACGGATTTGATGGAGACAATACTCCAATCATTAGAGGTTCTGCTCTTAAAGCTCTTGAAGGAGATCCTAAGTATGTTAAGGCTATCGAAGACTTAATGGATGCTGTTGATGAATGGATTCCAACTCCTGAAAGAGATAATGACAAACCATTCTTAATGTCAATTGAAGACGTATTTACTATTACTGGTAGAGGAACAGTTGTTACTGGTAGAGTTGAAAGAGGACAATTAAAACTTAATGATGAAGTTGAAATCGTTGGTTTAAAAGATACTAAGAAAACAGTTGTTACTGGTATTGAAATGTTTAGAAAACAACTTGACTATGCTGAAGCTGGAGATAATGCTGGTGTATTATTAAGAGGAATCGATAGAAGTGAAGTTGAAAGAGGACAAGTTCTTGCTAAACCTGGAACAGTTCATCCACATAAAAAATTCAAAGCACAAGTTTATGTACTTTCTAAAGAAGAAGGTGGAAGACATACTCCATTCTTTACAAACTATAGACCTCAATTCTATTTCAGAACTACTGACGTTACTGGTGTAGTTACATTACCAGAAGGAACTGAAATGGTTATGCCTGGTGACAATGTTACTATGACAGTTGAATTAATTGCTCCAATCGCAGTTGAAAATGGTACTAAATTCTCTATTAGAGAAGGTGGACACACTGTTGGTGCTGGATCAGTTACTGAAATTATTGAATAATTAAATTAAAGATACTCATTTGAGTGTCTTTTTTCTACAAAATTTAGTTGATAATAAAATAATAAAAATTGTGTATAATATTAATGCAAATGATAATTTGCCAATTTTATGCAATGGTATTGACTTTTGGCATAAAATATAGTATATTATTATTGCATTTGATGAATGCATTAATAAGAAAATGTTTCTCGCTTCCAGGTGGCTTGCGAGTAATAAGTAATCCTGGTCGACAATGTTTCTCGCTTACGGGTGGTGCGAGTAATAAGTAATCCCGAGCGAAAATGTTTGAAAACTCTTACTTTTTAAGTAGAGTTTTCTTTTAATTTATGATATACTTTTATTGGGTTTAATAGTTCAAAAATAATATGTTTTTTACTATATGTTTATGAAATAAAATGAAAGGAGAAAAGATTGTTATGAAGGTTCAAACTGGATATTTATATCATATTAAGGATGATTTTTTTGATATTGTTAATGATGATAATTTAATGCAAAATCATGAAAAGGGTAAAAAAAGACCTACTTATTTTACTATTAAGGATAATGATATTTTATGGTTTATTCCTATTAGTTCAAAAATAGATAAATATAAAAAAATAATTGATAAGAAAATAGAAAAATATGGTTTTTGTAATACTATATTAATAGAAAAAATTTTTGATGAAGAATCTGCTATTTTACTTCAGAATGCTTTTCCAACTTTAGAAAAGTATATTGATCATGTTCATACAATTGATGGTAAGCCTGCTAGAGTACCGGAAAAGTTAGAACAGATAATTTATGATAATTTTAAGGAGTTAATGAAGCTTAATACAAGGGGAATAAAGGTATTTTTTACTGATATAGATAAAATGAAAGAGCAGATGTTAGAAGAATTAAAAGTTTCTAGTAAATAGTTATAAGTTTTATTTTTTAGATAGTAGTGAAAAGAAATTATATCACTGCCCGTTTAGGACGTTTGGAACAGGATATTTAATATCATTATCCTTAGTGATACTAGTTCTTTTCTTTCTTTTAGGTATTCACTGTGAATATAATAGATATGGATGATATTCATTTCTAGACTATAGGCTAGAAATGACATGAAATGACCTTGGCATTTCATGAAAGGTGAAAGAATGTAAATGATAATAATTACTTAAATATTATTATTACATAGGATTATTATAGGGAGGAATAGTATGAATCCTTATGATAAGATAGAAAGAGATAAGAAATGTATATGTAATCCTGTTATTATTGGGATGACTGGCCTATGGTATTACAGGGTTTAATTGGTCCTACGAGACTTCAAGGAGAGCCTCCTAGTAGTTAGTACTGAAGGGATATTCTTTGCTAGTTATAATGATACTAATGATATTGAAGCAATGATTATTAATAAGACTTGGTTAGTACCAGAACCTAGTGAATATTTTATTTAGATTTGAAGATGATACTATACTTGAGGTTATGACTAATTTAACGGGAGATATTAATACTTCTAATGTAGAAGTAAAAGATGTTACTTTACTTATGAAGAAGATACATGAATAAGGAGTATTAATGGTACTTTTTTTCTTTACTTTAATTGTTATATTTGATATAATTAGTAAGAAACGAGGCGTATTATGAAAGTTAAATATACATTATTACATAAAGATAAAGATACTAAGGCTAGATATGGAACATTAGAGACTAACTATGGTAAGTTTGAGACTCCGATGTTTATGCCAGTAGGTACTCAGGCTACGGTTAAGACTCTTGATCCAGAAGAAATTAAAGAGATAGGAGCGGGTGTTATATTATCTAATACTTATCATTTATGGCTTAGACCAGGAGAAGATATTGTTGCTAAAGCAGGAGGACTACATAAGTTTATGAATTATGATGGACCTATTCTTACTGATTGTGGTGGTTTTCAGGTATTTAGTTTGGCTAAACCTAAAGATATTAGTGAAGAGGGAGTAGTATTTAAGAGTCATATTAATGGAGAGAGATTATTCTTAACACCTGAGAAGAGTATTGAGATTCAAAATAAATTAGATAGTGATATTGCTATGAGTTTTGATGAATGTCCTCCATATCCGGTTACACATGAATATATGAAGAATAGTGTTGAGAGAACTATTAGATGGGCTAAGAGAGGGAAGGCTGTTTTTAATAATCCTAATCAAAGTTTATTTGGTATTGTACAGGGCGGAGAATTTGAAGATTTAAGAGAATGGTCTTGTAAAGAGACTGTTAAACTAGATTTTGATGGTTATTCTATTGGTGGTACTTCAGTCGGAGAAGATAAACCGACGATGTATAAGATGATTGAATATGGTATTAAATATTTACCAGAAGATAAACCTAGATATTTAATGGGAGTAGGAGAGCCTACTGATTTATTTGAAGGAGTAGAAAGAGGAGTAGATATGTTTGATTGTGTACTTCCTACTCGTCTTGCTAGACATGGTCATGCTTTTACTAGAGATGGTAAGATTAATTTAAGAAATGCTAAGTATAAAGAAGATTTTACACCAGTAGATGAAAGTTGTGACTGCAAATGCTGTAAGAATTATACTAAGGCTTATATTAGACATCTTTTAGTAGCAGATGAAACTTTAGGTCAAAGACTTTTATCTATTCATAATTTAAGATTCTTAATTAGAATTATGGAAGAGATAAGAGAGGCTATTAAAGAAGATAGATTCTTAGAATTAAAAGAAGAATTTTATAATAATTATAAAAAGAAATAATATACTTATTAAGAGGTGAAGGGTAAGATGAAGGAAATATTAAAGATTAATGGAATGAATTATTTGGTGTTAATATTTTTTGAGGCGATGTTTGCTCTCATCTCTTTTGATATTTATTCAAAGAGTGAAGTACTTAGTATACTTATATATTCTTTATTTGTTTCTTTTGTTATGACTATTTTAATGACTATATGGAGTGAGAAAGTAAATAGAATATTTGGTTATATTATTTATTTTATTTTTTGTTTTTGGTTTGCTTTAGAGACGATATTTAAGGCTTTTTTACAGACTTTCTTTTCTTTAGATTGTTTTAAGTTATCTGATCAGGCAATGGGTTTTGCAGGAGAGACTGTTAAGGTTATTGTTAGTAATATCCACTATTTAGTGTTATTCTTTTTACCTTTTATTTTACTTATTATTTTTAGGAAGAAGATTGATTATGATATAAAGGGTAATAAGAAGTATTTATTTAGTTATATTATTCTTATTCCTTTATCTTTCTTATCTTATAGATTATATATTAATAGTACTAAGAATAGTAGTGATATATCTTTATATGATTTATATTATAATACGAATAATATTCCTCTTAGTATTCAGAAGATGGGAGTGTTATCTAGTACGGGGTTAGATATATATAGGAATATATTTGGGTTTGAAGATAAGGTAATTGAAGTTAATTATGAAGAGAATGATGATAATGAAGAATTATTTGTTTATGACAAGAATATTCTTGATTTGGATTTGGATAGTGATAAATTAAATAAGGATATTAAGAAATATATTGAAGATAATCCTGGTACTAGTAAGAATAAATATAGTGGGATGTTTGAAAATAAGAATCTTATTTTTGTAGTAGCGGAATCTTATAGTGAGATTGGGGTAGATGAGAAGAGAACTCCTACTTTATATAGGCTTATTCATAATGGGTTTACTTTTGATAATTTTTATGTACCTTATTATTTATCTACTATTGGAGGAGAAGCACAGTCTCTTACGGGGTTATATCCTAATTATGCTACTTTGACTAAGTGGAAGAGTGGAGAGAATAGTTTTCCTTATGGACTAGCTACGGTATTTAAAGAGAAAGGGTATAATACTTATGCTTATCATGCGCATAATGGTTATTTTCAGAATAGATATAAATATCTTAAGTCTTTAGGTTTTGATAATTTTAAGGCATGTAATATGGGACTTGATATTAACTGTGATATATGGCCTGAGAGTGATATTGAGATGATTAATACTAGTATTAATGATTATATTGATAGTGATAAACCTTTTATGACTTATTATATGACGGTATCAGGGCATCTTGATTATGATAAAGAGAGTAATAGTATTGTTAGTAAGAATTGGGATTTGGTTAAAGACTTAGATTATAGTGATAAGGCTAAGGCTTATCTTGCTACACAGATTGAACTTGATAGGGCGATGGAGAGTTTAATTAAGAAGTTAGATGATAAGGGTATTCTTAAGGATACGGTAATTGTCATGCTAGCGGATCATTATCCTTATGGGTTAGATTTAGATGAGATTAATGAATTATCTAGTTATAAGAGAGATGAGTTATTTGAGATTAATCATAATTCTCTTGTGATATATAATAGTGAGATGAAGAATGTTAATATTAGTAAGACTGGTATGCCTATTGATGTTTTACCTACGGTATATAATTTATTTGGTATTAGATATGATTCTAGGTTACTAGCGGGTAATGATCTTTTATCTAATAGTGAGGGTATGGTTATTTTAGATAATTTATCTTGGATTACTGATAAGGGTAGATATAATAGTCTTAATGGTAAATATAGTGGTGATATTGATAGTGATTATATTAGTAATATTAATAATATTATTCAGAATAAGATTATTTTTAGTAGGAATATGATTACTTATGATGGTTATAGATATATTAAAGAGAAATAGAAGTTGTTTCTCTTTTTCTTTCACTCTAAGCTATAATCTTAGAGTGTTGTTGTTAGCCTAAAGAGAGTCTAACAACAAGATATCAACCATATTTATTATATTTGGGTTAATACTTTTTTGATAAAGAGAGGGTATAATTATCTTTTTTAAATATATCATAATAGTGTATTTTAAAAAAATAATCTTAAAATAGCGATTATTATTTAAATATTTGTGAAAAAATCACAAAAATAGCAAAAATAAGTGTACTTTTTGATTATTTTAATTAATAAAAGATATGTACTTTAGAGATAGTTTTTAGTATAATAGTTATTAGGTGATATTAGTATGTATGTAGAAGTATTAACACAAATTAGTGCTAAAGCAGTAGATCAGTATTATGTATATTCAGTACCAGAAGTATTTAGAGATAATATTAAGATTGGTATTAGAGTTAGAATACCTTTTGGTAAGATGGAATTAGAAGGATTTGTTATGAATATTCTTAATGATACTGATTATGATAAGAGTAAGATTAAAGATATTAGTGATGTAGTAGATGATAGGCCAGTACTTAATAAAGAGATGCTTCTACTGGGTAAATATATGAGTAAGCATTTATTATGTTCACTTGTTAGTGCTTATCAAGTAATGCTTCCTAAAGCTTTAAAGGCTAAAGTTAATACTAATATTAAAATTAAATATAATAAATATTTAAGAAGAACTAAGAGTATTGAAGAGATAGATAAATATATTAGTAGTTGTAGGTATGAAGGACAAGTTAATTTACTTTGTAAGTTAAAAGAGGGAGATGTTCTTATTACTAAGATGTCTAGTACGATTAATACGATTATTAAGAATGGATTAGGGGAAATATATTTAGAAGAAGATAAAAGATATGCTTATACAGGAATAAGTGATTATAAGAGGGTAGTACTAAATGAAGAACAAGAGAGGGCTAAAGATATAGTAGTTAATTCATTTGGAGAGGCTAATACTTATTTATTATATGGAGTTACTGGTTCTGGTAAAACAGAAGTATATATGAGTATTATTGAAGATGCTTTAAAGTTAGGTAAAGAAGCGATTATGTTAGTACCAGAAATTAGTTTAACTCCTCAAGTAGTAGGAAAGTTTATATCTAGATTTGGTGATGTAGTAGCGGTATTACATTCTAAATTATCTGATACTGAGAGATATGATGAATATAGAAAGATAACTGATGGAGAAGCTAAGATTGTTATTGGTACAAGAAGTGCTATCTTTGTTCCTTTTAATAATATTGGAGTTATTATAATAGACGAAGAACATACGGGTAGTTATAAACAAGAGAATCATCCTAGGTATAATGCTAAAGATATTGCTATTCTTAGAAGTAAATATCATAAATGTCCTGTAGTTATGGGAAGTGCTACTCCTAGTTTGGAGTCTTTTGCTAGAGCAGGTAATAAAGTATATAAGTTATTAGTATTATCTAAAAGACCTAGTAGTAGTACAATGCCTAATGTTGAGATTATTGATATGAAAGAAGAAGTTAAGAAAGGTAATTTTATTTTATCTGATACTTTGAAGAATAAGATTAAAGAAAAACTAGATAGACAGGAACAGAGTATTATTTTACTTAACAGAAGAGGATACTCTAGTGTTATTAGCTGCAGGGAATGTGGTTATACTGAGAAGTGTCCTAAGTGTGATGTTACTTATACTTATCATAAGACAAGTAATAATTTAAAATGCCACTACTGCGGTACTGCTAAAGTACCTAGTAAGGTATGTCCTAAATGTGGTGGTAACTTAAGAGATTTTGGACTTGGTACTGAGAAATTAGAAGAAGAATTAAATAAATTATTTAAAGCAAGAATAGTTAGAATGGATGTTGATACTACTAGTAAAAAAGGAGAACATCAGAAGATTATTGATGACTTTGGAGAACATAAATATGATATTTTAATTGGTACACAGATGATTGCTAAGGGACTTGATTTTCCACTTGTTACTTTAGTAGGAGTAGTATCAGTAGATTCTTCACTTATGGCTCCAGATTTTAGAGCTAGTGAAAATACTTTTCAGTTACTTTCGCAAGTAGCAGGAAGAGCGGGCAGAAGTACTTCAAAGGGAGAAGTTATTATTCAAACTTATAATCCTGATCATTATAGTATTATGCTAGCTAAAGATCATGATTATTTAAAATTTTATAAGGAAGAAATGAGTATTAGAAAGATGCTTAAATATCCTCCATACTATTATTTAACATTAGTTAGTATATCTTCAAGAGATTATGAAGGAGGATTTAAAGAGGCTAATAAGATAGGTAATTATTTAAGAAGTAAACTTGGTAATTCAATTATACTTGGCCCTACTACTAGTAGTGCATTTAAGATAAATAATATTTATCATTATCAGATTATTATTAAATATCAAAAAGAAGATAATTTAATTAATACTTTAAATTTTATTATTGATATGTATAAAAATAATAATAAGATAGATGTAGAAGTAGATTTTAATCCAATTAGAGTATAAATAAAACATTTCTAAAAAAGTAGAAATGTTTTTGCTTTTTATATAATAGGAACTTTAGATTTAACTAGTACTATTTTGTTATATCATAAAATTCTTTTGGTATATCACTAGTAAATATCATTAGCTTATTTGTAAGGGGATTAATTATTTCTAGTTTGTTAGCATGTAGTGCTAATCTATTTAGAGAATTATCTCTACTGTGGTAGCGGCTATCTCCAAGGATGGGATGATTTATATCATACATATGACATCTTATTTGATTTCTTCTTCCGGTAGATATTAATATTCTTAGCAGAGAGTATTTATTGTTATATTTTATTCTTTCATAATCTGTTATAGAAAATAGGCCATCTTTGTTTTTTGATGAATATACTTGAAGAGTTTTAGACATTTTTAAATATGATTCAATATGACCATGAGAATTAGTTATGCCTTCAACAACCGCAGTGTATTCTCTCTTTTTAGTTAAGTTATTCCAATTTTCTTGGTATAATTTTTGTATCTTTTGATTTTTAGCAAACATTATTACTCCAGATGTATCATAGTCTAATCTATGTATTACGAATACTTTTTTGTTTTCTTTTTTTAAATAGTTAGATACTTCACGATATAACGTTTTTTCTTTTTCTTTTTCGTTTGATATTGTTAATATTTTAGTTGGTTTATCTATAACAATAATATCATTATCTTCATATATTATTTTTAGTGTAAAAGTGTTTTCTTTGATGCTTTTACCTATAGTTATAATATCATTTTTATGGACGATATAGTTATATTGGGTTACTGTTTTATTGTTTACATATATACATTTATTCTTTAGTAAAGTTTTAATATTATTTTTTGATTTATTTAAGTTTTCTCTTAAATAATTATATATTTCAGCATCATATTCTACTATTATTTTATTCATTTTTTTCACTTCCTATATAATATTATACACTAAATATGATGGTTTTTAAAGTTAATTTTTTTTGTAGAGAATTGTGGTGACATTACGTTCAAAACATAGTAAACTTATATTGCTAGGATAATATATTATCCAGAGGAAAGGAGAAGAAGAATGGAAAAACAAAGAAGAATTAACACACTTGTAATTTGTGGATTATTAATTGTAGTAGGGGCAATGACTATTGGTTTTGCGGCTTTAAGTCAAAGACTTGATATTGAAGGAACTGCTACTGTTAAGAGTGCTGCAAGTAGTTGGAATGTATACTTTTCAAAAGTAGATAATAATACAGCTGGTAATGGTTCATTTAGTACTCCACCTGCTATTTCTACTGATAGTAATAATTCTGGCAGCGATAACAAAATTACATTTGCTTGTGATTTAGCAGCTCCTGGGGACTCTTGTACTGTAACTGCTACTGTTAAAAATGGTGGTACTACTGTAGCTAAGTATAAAGGTTATACTTTAAGTGTTGGTGGACTTTATCACCAGCGTATTATGATAGTAATCAAGCAAAAGTTGGTTTATTTATTGTTCAGACTGGTGGTAGTATTACTGACTGGCCAAATACTAATACTATTATTAATTCGGCTGGTATTAGACCGGTTATTACTGTTAATGGTAATTATACTATTAGTGGTAGTGATCCATATTACTTTAATTAATAGGACTAAACTAGTCCTTTTTTTCATATTATGTTTTAGGTGATTATATGAAGAAAATTTTGGGTTTATTGATTATTTTATTGGTTATAACTACTACTAATGTTAATGCTAGTACTAGTAGTGCTTCTTCGTATATTTTGATGGATCAGACTACTGGGAGAGTACTTACTGGTAAGGATATTCATGGTAAGAGACTTATTGCTTCTATTACTAAGATTATGACTGCTACTTTGGCTATTGAAAGTGGTAAATTAGATGATGTTGTAGTAGTTGATGATGCTATTTTAGATGCTTATGGTTCTGGTATATATATAGAAGTAGGGGAAGAAATTACTTTGCGAGATTTGGTATATGGATTAATGCTTAGGAGTGGTAATGATGCTGCTAGTATGATTGCTAAATATGTTGGTGGAAATAGTGAAGAGTTTGTTAATATGATGAATAATAAGGCTACTAGCATTGGAATGAAAAATACTACATTTTATAATCCGAGTGGTCTTCCGACTCCACATGGTAATTATTCTTCTGTTTATGATATGGGACTTCTTACTAGATATGCTATGAAATATGAAGAGTATAGAAATATTGTAAAAACAAAAGAATATAAGGTTACTACCAATAAAAAAACTTATTTATGGAAAAATAAAAATAAGTTACTTAGATATGATTATATTACGGGTGGTAAGACTGGATATACTGAGGAATCAGGAAGAACACTTGTTAGTTCTGGTAGTATTGATGATATGAATTTGATAGTGGTTACTATTAGAGACAGTGATGATTGGAATACACATACTTCTTTATATGAATATGCTAGGGATAATTATATTGGTTATAGGGTACTTAATAGAAGCAAGTTTAGAGTGTATGGAGATAATTATTATAAGAATGATAGTTTATATATTAAGAATGATGTTTTTATACCACTTATGAAAAATGAAAAGAAATCTTTAATTAGTCACATTATATTAGATAAAAAAAATAATTATAATGATAATGACAAAGTAGGAGTTAATCAGATATTACTTAATGATTTATTGTTGTATGAAGAAGATATTTATGTTAATAAGAATAATACTAAATATAAAAGTAATATATTTAGTATTATAAGAAGATGGTTTAATGATTAATTATTTGTGGGGATTATTTATTGTTATAGGGGTTATTTTTAGTATTATTAATGGTAATAATGATATAGGTAATAGTATATTATCTTCGGGGAAAAAGAGTATAGAAATGATAATGGCTATTGTTCCTCTTATGTGTTTATGGCTTGGTACAATGAAAATAGCGGAGGTATCAGGACTTCTTGATATGATATCTAATAAATTATCTAGAATGGTTAGAGTTTTATTCCCTGAAATACCTAAAGGTGATAGGGCTATTGGATATATTAGTTCAAATATTGTGATGAATATGTTAGGGCTTGGGAATGCTGCTACTCCATTTGGGCTTAAGGCAATGGGTGAACTTAAAAGACTTAATGGTAATGATAATGTAGCATCTAGATCAATGATTACTTTTTTAGTTATTAATACGGCATCAGTTACGATTATTCCTACTACTGTTATTAGTATTAGAATGTTAAATAATAGTATTAATCCTACAGATATTGTACCTGCTACTATTATTACTACTTTTTTATCTACTTTTTTGGCATTATTATTTGATAGATTGTTTTATATTATATGGAGAAAGAAAATATGATTGGGTATTTTATTCCTTTGGTTGTTTGTGTAATTCTTATATATGGTATTTATAAGAAAGTAGATATTTTTGATACTTTTATAGTAGGAGTAAAAGAGGGAATGAAACTTAGTGTTAATTTGTTTCCTACTATTTTTACTATGATTATTGCTATTACTATGATTACGGATAGTAATGTTATTTTTTATATTTGTAATTTATTTGGTTCTTTTTTGGGAAAGATAGGATTTCCTAGTGAAGTTATTCCTTTAGCAATGCTTAGACCAATATCAGGCTCTAGTTCTTTAGTTCTTTTGAATGATTTACTTAGTAGGTATGGAGCGGATTCTTTTATTGGTAGATTAGCTTCAGTAATGCAGGGATCTACTGATACTACAATATATATTATTAGTATGTATTTTTCTAGTGTTGGGATAAAAAAAATAAAGTATTCTTTACTTGCTGGTTTATTAGCGGATCTTGTTAGTGTTATAATTAGTTTTATTGTTGTTAAAATTATGTTTGGAT
Organism: uncultured Bacilli bacterium; assembly: GCA_934182615.1. Classification (GTDB taxonomy): domain Bacteria; phylum Bacillota_I; class Bacilli_A; order RF39; family UBA660; genus CAG-302. Next base: position 18,685 of record CAKPRO010000008.1, read on the forward strand.
AAAAATAAAAAAGCCTATATAGGCTTTGTAATTATTATGGTAGCGAGAGGGGGATTCGAACCCTCGACCCTTCGGGTATGAACCGAATGCTCTAGCCAACTGAGCTATCTCGCCGTCAAATGTAATATAATTATATTACATTTTTTTGGTTTTGTCTAGTACTTTTTGATTATTTGTATAATTCTTTGTTAAATAATTCTAAATTATTATTCATAATGGTTATATAACTTTCATTTGAATTGGTAATACCACCATCAATTGATTCCATAGTGTTTATGGTTACTAGTTCAAGATTGTAGTCTTCAATTAGTTTTTGACAGGTTGAGTTTGTTTCAGTGTTTGAAGTATAGATATATTTTATTTCGCCATTTCTGATTAATTTTTTTACTTCGTCAATAATATTTTCATTTAAGGCATCTGTTTCTTCTAGAGAAATTACTTTTAAGTTATATTTTTCTAGATATTTAAACATATCATTATCAACAACAATTGTTTTATATGGGGCTAGGCTTATTGATTCTTTCATATCAGCGTCTAATCTTGATATATTATATTTTAATTCATCATATTTATTTTCAATACCTGTTCCTTCGTCATTAGATATTAGATATGGGTTAGTTATATATTCTAAAAGACCATTTTTAGTGTTTTGAGCCATCATTAAATAGTTATATGGATTAAGCCAAAGTTCGGCGATATCATTTTCATAAGTCATTCCCATTGATACATCTATTACTTTTAATTTTTTGTTGTAATTGATCATCTTTACGGCATAGTCTCTTTCACGATCTAGACTATTAAATACGAATAGGTCAGTATTTGAATATTCTTTTAATTTCTTGTCGGATAATTCAAAATCTTTAGTATTTACTCCGGATGGATAAATACTATAAACAGAACTATTATTACCATATAAACTTGTTATTAGATATTTTATTGGGTAAGTGGTCGTATATATATTAATATTTTCCATACTATCTTTAGTTATGTTACATCCTGATAGTAAGAATACTCCTAATAATAATATTAATAATTTTAATTTTTTCATTTTTATTCCTTCTTTCATTCTTTTTATATATTAATATTACTATATTTTTATTTTTTTGTAAATAGATAGAAAAAATAAATTTTTATTATTGATAAAAATACATATATATTGTATAATTATATTGATGATAGGAGAGTACTATGAGAGAGATAATAAAAAGAAATGGTAAGTTTTTGATAATTATGTTATTGATCGTTGTTTTTGGTATAATTGGTGTTACTGTGGCTATTAAAGTTGGTAATTTTAATCCTATTAACTTAAGTACTAAGACAGCTAATATTGATTTAAATTTAACCTATGATACGGCGGTTAACGAGGCTAAAGTTACTAGTACGGATAAGATGCTTCCGATAGCGGATTCTTTGGTTACTGGGCCTACGGTTAGTGATGAAAGGGTATTAAAAGTTAAGTTTATGGTTACTGGTAAAGCTAGTAATCCAAGTAATACAATATATGATATTGCTCTTCATAATGCTGAAATTGATTGTGCTCTTCGGACAGAGGATTTGAAATGGCGTTTATATAAGAATAATACTTTAATTTCTTCGGGTAATTTATCGCCAACATTTGATACTATGTCTGGTCAAAGATTGGTTCTTACTAATACACAACAAGATTTGACTACTTCTACGGATACTTATGTATTTTTACTTTGGATTAGTGAGTCTTGCACTGGTGATATTAAGTCTTGTACTAAAGAACAAGATCAAAGCAAGTATTTAAATAAATCTTTAACAGCGGATATTAAGATTGAACTTTCTACTAAGAGTAAAAAGGAACTTGTTAGAACTACTGGTAGTGCATTGTCTTGTAGTTATGTTGCAACAAGTATTCCTAGTTGTAATACTGCTACATACGATGGTACTGAGCAGGTATTAATTAATGATGGAGACTATTATACTTTAGATAGGGCTACTGGTATTAATGCTGGTACATATGCTGTTACTGCTAGGGTAAAAGATGGTTATAAGTGGACTGATGGTAGTACTGATCCTAAGGTTGTTAGTTGTAATATAAATAAAAGAAGTGTATCTATTACTAGTGATGATTTATCTGTTGATGTTGGCAGTTTTGATAATCATGATACTAGTGCTATTATTGCTAATAATTTAGTATCAGGGCATTCTGTTAGTTATGTATTTATTAATTCTAGTGTTGCTGGGGTTGGTAGTGGTACAGCAACTCCGACTGCTGTTAAGATTGTCGATAGTAGTAATAATGATGTTACAGATAATTATAATATTGCTTATAATTCTGGTTCTATTGATGTTAAATGTATTAATACGGCTACTGCTCCAACAGTATCTAATCTGATATATACTGGGGCTACACTAACTGGAGTAAGTGGTGGAAGTAATGTTGTTATTACTGGTAGTAAAACAGCCAAAGATATGGGAAATTATAAGGTTACTGTTAAACCAGAGAGTAATTATTGTTGGAGTGATTATTCTACTGATGAGAAAACGTTTACTTGGTCAATTGGTAGTAATATGCTTAATGCTACTATTGCTAATAAGACTGTTACTTATACTGGATCTGCTGTTAGTTCAAATGCAGTTGTTATTAAAGATTCTAATGGTAATACTATTACAGGACCTACTGTTACATATAAATATTATAGTGGTTCTAGTTGTTCGACATCTATTACTAGTGCTCCGACAGCGGCGGGTAATTATTCTGTTAAGGCTATTATATCTGCGTATGGTGCCTATCAAGCTACGGAAAGTAATTGTGCTTTGATAACTATTAATAAGAAAAGTTCTAGTATAAGTCTTAGTTCGTTTCCAACTTCTTTAGTTTATAGTACTGGTACTAGAAGTTATTCTTATACTTATACTGGTGATAGTACTACTCCTAGTATTACTTGTTCTAGTTCTAATACTTCTATTGCTACTTGTAATGTTGATACTACTAATAAAAAGATTAATGTTGTTTCTAAAGGAATTGGTAGTACTACTATTACAGTTAAGGCTGCTGCTACTAGTACTTATAATGCTTCTTCAGTTAGTAAATCGTTATCTATTACTTGTTTGAATACGGCTACTGAACCTACTAGTAAAGGTAGTGTTACTTATACTGGCAGTGTTATTACTGGTGTAAGTGGAGGAAGTAATATTACTTTATCTGGTACTAAATCGGCTACTTCGGTTGGTAATTATACGGTTACGGCAACACCTAATACAGGTTATTGTTGGAGTAATAATACTATGACTACGAAGAGTTATTCTTGGAGTATTGTGGCTTCTAAAACGGCTACTGAGCCTTCAGTATATAATTATACTTATAATTGTAATACACCTACTGTTACTGGTGTAAGTGGAGGTAATAATGTTACTTTATCTGGTACTACTTCTAGTAGTAGTACAGGAACGTTTACTGCTTATGCAACTCCAAAAACTAATTATGCATGGAGTGATGGTACTACTGCTTCAAAAAGTTATACTTGGACAGTAGCGGCTCATACACACGTATTTACTGCTCGTGGTAATACTAAGTTTAGTACAGGATTTACTTGGACTTCTGGTGGTAATAGTTATACGACAGCATATGCTATTTATTGTAGAACTTGTGGTATGTCAGCTTTATATTATAAGAATAATTATGATAGTTCTGAGACTTCACTTATGAGTCCATCTTATCCATATGGTACATCAGACGGATATTTGATATTTAGTGATAGTTCTGTTACATATGCTAAATATAAGGCTCATAGTTGTGGGTTATCTGGATCTACTATTACGGGATATTAAGACTATTGATTAATAGTCTTTTCTTTTTGTTTAAAATGTTATATAATATTAGGGAAAGAAGGAAGATTATGAAGACAGATGATTTTGATTATTATTTACCTGAAGAACTTATCGCTCAAGTACCATTAGAGCATAGAGAAGAATCTAGATTATTAGTACTTGATAAGAATAATGGTGATATGATTGATGATAAATTTTATGATATAGTTAATTATTTGAATAAGGGTGATGTTTTAGTACTTAATGATACTAAGGTTATGCCTGCTAGATTGATAGGAGAAAAAATTGATACAGGAGCAGTTATTGAAGTATTACTTCTTAAGAATATTAATGAGGATAATTGGGAATGTTTGGTTAAACCCGCTAAAAGGGTTAAGGAAGGTACTATTATTTCTTTTGGTGATGGTAATCTTAAGGCTAAATGTACTAAGATAGGTGAAGATGGTATTAGGGAATTTACTTTTATATATGATGGTATTTTTTATGAAATATTAGATAAACTTGGTACTATGCCACTTCCTCCATATATTAAAGTTAAATTAGAAGATAAAGATAGATATCAGACAGTATATGCTAAGAATATTGGTAGTGCTGCTGCTCCGACTGCAGGACTTCATTTTACTAAGGAATTATTAAAAGAAATAGAAGATAAGGGTATTACTATTTGTTATATTACTTTACATGTAGGACTGGGTACTTTTAGACCAGTAGCAGTAGAAGATGTTACTAAACATAAGATGCATAGTGAGTTTTATAGTATGACTAAAGAAGTAGCGAATACTTTAAATATGGCTAAATTAGAAGGAAGAAATATAATTGCAGTAGGTACTACTACTACTAGAACATTAGAAACGATTATGAATAAGTATAATACATTTAAAGAGTGTTCTGGATGGACAGATATCTTTATATATCCTGGATATGAATTTAAAGGTATAGATGGACTTATTACTAATTTTCATTTACCTAAATCTACATTAGTAATGTTGGTATCAGCATTTGCTAGTAAAGAAATAATATTAAATGCTTATAAGCATGCAGTTGAAGATAAATATAGGTTTTTCTCATTTGGAGATGCTATGTTTATTCATAAATAATTTTAAGAAAACTATTTACAAACTACTAAAATTATTATATAATTTAGTAGTAATGCCAGCCTGGCGGAATGGTAGACGCGGTAGACTCAAAATCTACTACTAGTGATAGTGTGAGGGTTCAAGTCCCTTGGCTGGTACCAATAGAAAAGTTAGAGAACCTTGAAAAGTTCTCTTTTTTGTGTTATAATAGGCAGTACTTAGGAGGAGTATGATATGAAAAAGATTGATGATATAAGTTTTTTTAGACAATTGTTTTTGGAACTTAAGAAAAATGGTGTTGAAGAATGTGATGTTGTAGAACTTAGTAAGAAATTGTATCCTTATTTTGAAAGTAAAGAATATAATAAATTATTTTCATTAAGTTCTAGTAAAATACAAAGTAGAGTAGTGATTAATAATATGCTCGAATATTTTACTAAGCGTTCTAAAGAATTACTTTATAGTGGAAATAGTAGAGTATTTGAATTAAATCCTAGAGACAATGTAGAAATTATTAGTAGAATGCAGTTAGATGTTATTAGATCTTTAGCGGATACTTTAACTATTATTAAGAGTGTTGAAGATAAATATAATGTTAAAATATATAATTTTAATCCTGCTTTAAATTATAATTTATTAAATGCTAGAGGTAAATATTTGAATTTAAATCAAAGATTGGTATCTGATGCTGATAGTAGTAAGAAAAAGATTACTATGATAGATACTTTATCTTTATATGAATGTCCAATTGATGATGCATTTTGTAGTTTTGAAGATGGCGTTGGTATAGATATTAAGATACCTAGTAGTGCTAGTTATGTTATAGTACATAGTTATAGTAGAACTTTAAAGGGTGAATATACTGATAGTAGAATTTATACTAAAGAGACTGCTGTTGATAAGCTTAATGAGATGGCTCTAGTAGGAGAAGATTCAATGAGGGAGTTTTTGGATGATTTAAATATGAATGATGTTAAAAGTGCTCCTAAAGTTTTGGTTAGAAAATTAAAATAATGATTAGTAAATATTTGTTTGTAAGAGAAAAAGTTAACTAGTAGTTTTTTCTCTTTTTAATTGCTTTATTTATAAGGAATTATATTTAAAATACACGAACAATTAACTTGTATATTAAAATTAAAAAATTGTGAAAAATTAAAAAAATAGGAAACGGTGATTTTTATAAAATAAGAAAAAATAAAAAAATAATTGACATATAATATGGCACCGTCACACTATATAAAGCCTTTAAATATAAGCAATTATGTGATATAGGATACAAAAATAGTAAATTAATAAAAAATAGAAAAAATTGAAAAAGAGAAAAATATAAAAAATAAAAAAAGTAAAAAAACAGAAAAATGTAAAAAATAAAAAATACGAACAAAAAGTATTGACAAAGAACTTTCTAGACTATATAATGGTATCTGTAAGGTAGGAGGAAGAAGTATGGTTGAAACTGAAGAAAAGTTAGAAACTATTGAAGTAGTTAAAAGAAATGGCAAGAAAGTAGAGTTCGATGGAACTAAAGTTGCTCTTGCTATTAAGAAAGGCTTTGATAGTATTTTAATTGAAGAAGATGAAAAAAAATATAGTGAGAAAGATATTCAAAAAGTATATCAAGCAGTTATTAAGAAGATAGCTAAAGAATATTTACCACTAGGAAAAATAAAAATAGAGGAAGTTCAAGACTTGATTGAAGATATGCTAAAAAAATATGATTATATTGATGTATATGAATCATTTTCAGAATATCGTCAAAGAAGAGCAGCAGCTCGTATAGCGTTTAGAGATGACAAGATACAAGCTAAGCTGCAGAAGAGTATTGAAGGACTTGGACTTAAGTCTGCAAATGAAGAAGATAGCAAAAGAGAGAATGCCAATATTGATGGTAATTCTGCAATGGGTACTATGTTACAATTTGGTAGTACTATATCAAGAGTATTTACTGAGACATATTTAATGAAAAAGAAATTTGCAGAGGCTCATGATAATGGTGATATTCATATTCATGATATGGACTTTGAAGCTATGGGTACTACTACTTGTATGCAAATAGATTTGAATAAGTTATTTAAAGGTGGTTTTTCTACTGGACATGGACATCTTAGAGAACCTAAAGATATTATGAGTTATTCAGCACTAGCAGCAATAGCTATCCAATCTAATCAAAATGATCAACACGGAGGGCAATCAATACCAGCATTTGACTATTATTTAGCACCTGGTGTACTTAAAACATTTAAAAAGATGTTTAAACAAGCAGTATATGAATTATTAGATTTTACTGATTTTATTAGTTTTATAAATATGGATAGAGTAGAGAAAGAAATTGATAAGTTATCTAGTATTGACTTAGATATTACTATATTTGAACCTATTTATAAAGAGAGTACTGAAGTAAAGAGAATCTTTGAAAAAGCTTATGAAACAGCTTATAAGAAAACAGATAGACAAACATATCAAGCAATGGAAGCATTCGTTCATAATCTAAACACAATGCATTCAAGAGCAGGAGCACAAGTACCGTTTTCTAGTATTAATTTTGGTACTGATACATCACCTGAAGGTAGAATGGTTATTAAGAATTTCTTATTATCTATTGATGCTGGGCTTGGTAAGAATGAAACTCCAATATTCCCAATATCAATATTTAAAGTTAAGAAAGGTGTAAACTATGATCCAGAGGATCCGAACTATGATTTATTTAAATTATCATGTAAAGTATCTTCAAAGAGATTATTCCCTAACTTCTCATTTATGGATTCGTCATTTAATAAACCTTATTATAAGGGAGACTATAATACTGAAGTAGGATACATGGGATGTAGAACTAGAGTAATTGGTAATGTTGTAGACGAAGATAAGGCTGTTACTCCTGGTAGAGGTAATTTATCATTTACTTCAATTAACTTACCTAGACTTGGTATTAAACATGGTATTGTAAGAAATGATGAGACTGATATGAAAGGCTTCTACGAAGAACTAGGAGAACTTATGGATTTAGTTAAAGATCAATTACTTGAAAGATTTGAAATTCAATGTAATAAGAGACTTTATAATTTCCCATTCTTATTAGGACAGGGAGTATGGATTGATTCAGATAAGTTAAAACCTAATGATAGATTAAGAAAGATACTTAAACATGGTACTTTATCAATTGGTTTTATTGGTCTTGCTGAATGTCTTAAGGCTTTAATTGGTAAACATCATGGTGAGAGTGATGAGGCTCAAAAACTAGGACTTGAGATTATTGAATTTATGAGAAATAGATGTGATGAGTATGCTAAAGAATATAAGTTAAACTTTACTTTACTTGCTACTCCAGCAGAAGGTTTATCGGGTAGATTTATTAATATAGATAAGGCTGTATATGGTAAGATTAAGGGCGTTACTGATAGAGAATACTATACTAATTCATTCCATGTACCAGTATATTATAATATATCAATAGTAAATAAAATTAAGAAGGAAGGTCCATATCATAAATATACTAATGCTGGTCATATTAGTTATATTGAGTTAGATGGTGATACTACGAATAACTTAGAGGCATTTGAAAAGATAATTAGATTAATGTATGAAAATGATATGGGATATGCTGCAATTAACCATCCAGTAGATAGAGATCCAGTATGTGGTTATGTTGGTGTAATCGGAGATGTTTGCCCTGGATGTGGTAGAAAAGCATATGAAGGTGTTCCAATAGAAAGGGTAAATGACTATAAAAATAGTTGTAATTGTTAAATAAAGAAAAGAGGTAATTAAAATGAAAGAAGAAACTAAAGAAAAATTAGTAGGTGAGGGTGTAGGTTTTGAAAGAATTAGAAGAATTACTGGATATCTAGTAGGTACTGTAGACAGATTTAATAACGGTAAAAGAGCAGAAGAAAGAGATAGAGTAAAACACGGTACTGAAGGATTACTTTCTAATAAATAATGAAGATTAGACTTGCTAGTCCTGTTCTTATGCCTGATAGTATAGTAGATGGTGAGGGTATAAGAGCAGTGCTATGGACACAGGGGTGCTTGCATAAGTGCCCTGGGTGTCAAAATCCTCAGACTCATTCTTTTGATGATGGTTTTCTAATTGATATAGATGAAATTAAAGAACAAATTGATGAATTAGAAGGACAAGATGGTATTACTTTTTCAGGAGGAGATCCTTTTTATCAAGTAGAAGAATGTATAGAGATTGCTAAATATATTAAAAGTAAAAAAATGAATATATGGTGTTATACTGGTTTTACTTATGAAACACTTATTAAACTAGCTAAAGATAATCCTAAAATAATTGAATTTTTGAAACTTATTGATGTTTTAGTAGATGGTCCATTTATTTTAGAAAAGAAGAGTTTGGATTGTGTTTTTAGGGGATCTACTAATCAGAGAATTATTGATACTAAGTTAAGTCTTAAAAATAGAGAAGTTGTTTTAGTAGATAAATATTATACTGAAAAGAAAGTTAAAAATAAAAGAGATAGAATTTATATCTAATCTCTTTTTGTTTTTCCACTTCAACCTTAAATAAATTTAAGTTTTCCGTGGTATAATAGAGCCTATATTAATAGTCTCTATTATAAACAATTGTATGTATATATAAATTAAAATAAATAGTCATATTATATTGACTATTAAGTATAAATATAGTACAATTATCTAGGTAACACCAATAAGGTGCGTCTCTCCATTTTTCCCAAGTATCTCTGGGAGGAAGGAGTGATTCTGTATGAAAAAGTTTTCTTTCATCCTCAGGGGGTTAGGAGATTTGAGTAATGGATTACGTTGTAGCACTTGCTATGATAATCTTTTTCTTTGTTGTCTATATAGATAATAGAAAAAACAGGAGATAAAAAAAGATGGCACCCAGGGGGTGCCTCTATAAAATACTTATGGAGAGAATACCTTTTGAAGCTAGGTGTTACCCATTTTTATTATGGATAAATTTCTCTTCCTATAAGTATTCTACCAAAAAATTATAAAAATATCAATACTTTCTTGAAATATATATTTGTTTATGATAAAATTAATTTATAAAATAAAGATTTGAGAGGAGGACCCTTATGAAGAAGAAAGAATTAGCAAAAGTTAACCATTTGTTAACTAGTACTTTTGTACGTGTTGGGGGGGGGTCAAAAATCTAATCTAAATATAACAAATAATAATATAAATAAAGACTATGAAATAACTAATAGAAATATTAGTGATTTTTCATAGCCTTTTTGTATGGAGGTATACATTATGAGAAAAAAGAAGAAATTTATATTAATATTAGTAATGGTATTAGTTTTAATGAGTTATTTATATCAAAGTTATGCTTTATCTAGCATTATTACTGATAGTAATGATACATATGTTGTTAATGTTAATAATAATTCTAGTATTGAGGTTCCTGCGAATGGATTTAAGACTATATATTATAAAGTTTTAAATACTAATAAAGGGACAGTTAAATATGGTATTGGATATTCTGGTACTAGTGTTAAGGTTAAGGTGTATAACGATTCTCAAGATGAAGAGACAGGCCTTATAGAGTATGGTAAAAGTAAATTTGTAAAATTAAAACTTATTAATAATAATGCTACTAGTAGTACTATTAAGTTAAGTACAATACTAGGTTATGAGAATGGTGGAAATTTAATAGTGCCTAGTGGTTATACTTTAGTTACTGAAAAAATAAATGAAAATAATGTTATGAAGTCTTCTGAAGATGCAACTTCTGCTAGCACGGCTTTTTTAAGAAGTTCATTAGTTAGAAGTAGTATTAATAGTATTACTTTTACTAATGATAACATTGTTTCTACTGATGTTGTAGGTAGTATGGATATATCACAAAATAGTGATGGTGGTGTAATGATGTGGTGGTATAATTCTTCTACAAGTGGAAAATATGATGTATATATAGGTAGTGAAAGTGGTAAGGTTGTTATTAAAGATTGTTATAAATTGTTTTCTTGGCTTACTAGTTTGACTTCTCTTGATTTAACATATCTTGATACTTCTAGTGTTACTAATATGAGTTATATGTTTTTTAATACTAGTTCAATTAATGAGTTAAATTTATCGGGTATTGATACTAGTAAGGTTACTAATATGAAAGCTATGTTTTCGGGATGTATAGCTTTAACTAAACTTAATGTTAGTAGTTTTAATACTGTGAATGTTACATCAATGGTTGATATGTTTGCTAATTGTCAAAATATTACAGAGATTGATCTTTCTAATTTTAAAACTCCTAATGTTACTGATATAAGTGGAATGTTTTATCAGAATTATCTTTTAGAAAATATTGATATAAGTAATTTTGATACTAGTAGAGTTACTAATATGAGTAATTTATTTTGTAGTTGTAAGAAATTAACTTCTTTAAATTTAAGTAATTTTAACACTAGTAATGTTACTAACTTTTATTATATGTTTAATGAGTGTAATGCTCTTACTAGTGTTTATTTAAATAGTTTTGATACTAGTTCTGCGACTAATATGGTTGGTATGTTTAGAAAGTGTAGTGCTTTAAGGAAAATAGATTTAAGTAGTTTTGATACAAGTAAAGTAACAAGCTCTTACTATATGTTTTTGAATTGTACGGCTGCTACTGAAATTGATATTAGAAAGGCTGACTTTTCTAGTGTAACTAATTATAATCTTATGTTTTCTGGTGTTCCTAATGGTACTAAGATATACGTTAAAAATGATACTGTTAAATCTTGGATTACTAGTAAATTTTCTAATTTGACAGGAGTTACTACTGTTTAATATAATAATTTGATACTAGATTTAATATATTTAAAGTTATTAGCAATGAAGAATTTAATGGTTATTATGATAAAGTTAAATATTTTAAACAATTAGCTATGTCTTTAAATACTAATTAGGAAGATACTAGTTATCTTTCTTTTTATTTGGAGTTATCTTAGTTAGAAAGTACTTCACTGTGAATATGATATCTTAATGTTATTCATTACTAGACTTTAGGCTAGGAATGACATTCTAAGATGTAAAGCTTAGAATGAATATAATAGTAAATAGTTTACAAAAGATAGTAATATTGATATAATATAGTAAAGTTTATAGATGTAGAAGGAGGTAAATTATAAACTAGCGCCTGAACCATATATGGTTGACGAGGAGAGTAATTATCGAATATTCGGCGGATGTTACTCTGGGTTATATACTCATTAGATTATTATAAAAAACAAAATTAATATTGTAACAAGATAATAATCATATATAAGAAAGAGGTAAATTATGTGTGGCATAGTAGGTTATGCAGGAAAAACAAATGTAATTAAAAATATAATGACTGGTTTAAAGTCACTTGAATATAGGGGTTATGATTCTTCTGGTATTGCTTATATAAAGAATAATCAAATTAATATATATAAGAAAGAAGGACCTATTAAAAATCTAGATAAGATATTAAATTATAATGATGTAGCTAGTATAGGTATATCACATACAAGATGGGCTACTCATGGAGGAGCTAATGATACTAATGCTCATCCACATAGACAGGGTAAAATTACTTTGGTTCATAATGGTATAATAGAAAATTATGATGTGTTAAAGAAAGAATTAGAGAAAAAGGGGTATGTATTTAAATCTAGTACTGATACAGAGATTGCTGCGGGTGTTATTGATGATTTATATAATGAGACTGGTGATATGATTAGTACTTTAAGTAAAATAACGGATATATTGAAGGGTAGTTATGCTTTTAATATTATTAATGATGATACTCCTGATAAAATATATGGCATTAGAAAAGATGTTCCACTTATTGTAGGGATATCTGATGATGGTAATATGTTTGCTAGTGATATACCCGCTATCTTACATGTAACTAATAAATATGTTGTTCTTGATAATTATGATATAGTTGTTCTTGATCAAGATATGGTTAAATATTATGATAGAAGTGGTAAAGAGATTAAAAAAGATGTTAAAGAATATCTTGGAAATGTAGATACTATTAGTAAAAATGGTTATGATCATTTTATGTTAAAAGAGATTAACGAGGAAGCTGAAGTAGTAAAGAATATACTTAATTTATATACTACGGATGGTAAAGTTAATGATATTTTTGATATTAAGAAATATAAGAATATTGATATTGTAGCTTGTGGTTCTGCTTCTTTTGCTGGTCAAGTTGGTAAGTATTATATTGAAAAGTATGCTAATATTAAGACTGATGTATATTATGCATCGGAATATAGATATCAAAAGAATTTCTTTAATAAAGATACTTTAGTAATACTAATATCACAATCGGGAGAGACTGCTGATACTTTGGCAGCTTTAAAACTAGCTAAAGAAAATGGTATTGATACACTAGCTATTGTTAATAGAAGAGATTCTTCAATAGCTAGAGAAGCTGGTAGTGTTATATATACTGAGGCTGGTATAGAGGTAGCAGTAGCTACTACTAAGGCTTATTTGGCTCAAATATTAGTACTTCTTTTATTAGCAGTACATAGTAATGAAATAGAAGCAAAAGTAATTGCTGATTTGAAATTATTACCTAATTTAATTACGAAGTATATTAATGAATATGATTATAGTATTATTGCTAATGTACTTAAAGATAAAGAACACGTTTTCTATTTAGGTAGAGGTATTGATTATTATCTTAGTATGGAAGGTAGTTTGAAATTGAAAGAGATTTCTTATATTCATAGTGAGGCTTTTCAAGCAGGTGAACTTAAACATGGTAGTATATCTTTAATTGATAAAGATTTTGGTGTAGTAGCGGTTGTTACGGATAAGGATATTTGTGATAAGACAATTAGTAATTTGAAAGAAGTAGCCGCTAGAGGGGCTAAAATTATTACTATTACTAATATTAATGACGAGGAATTTTCGGATTATAAGATTGTTATTGATGATTATGATGAGATTTTGAATCCTTTACTTACGATTATTCCTATGCAAATGCTTGCTTATAATGTTGCTAAATTAAGAGGTTGTGATATTGATAAGCCTAGAAATCTTGCTAAGTCTGTTACTGTTGAATAATTTAATAGAGAGATTGATTAATCTCTCTATTTTAGTATTAAATAATAATATATATCATATATTTTAATGGGTGATATCATGTTAAAAAGAATGTCTATAAAGAAGATTATAGTATCTAGTACCGCTATTTTATTGTTACTTATTATTTATTTGATACCGGATAATAGAAAAGATATTGAACTTAAAAATGATAATATTGAATATACTTATAATAATGTTGTTAGTACGATATATTTAGTTGATAGTAATGATTATGTTGCTAGAACTTCTATTCCTACTTGTAAATGTGATGGTACTACCTTGGCTAGTGATTTGATCGATGGTTTGATTGTTGGTGGTACTAAGAATAATATAATTCCTAATGGTTTTAGAAGTATAATTCCTCCTGATGCTACGGTTAAGAGTATTGAACTTAGTGATAAGATATTAACAATTGATTTTTCTAAAGAATTACTTGAAGTTAATGAAAATGATGAAGAAAAAATGATTGAAGCAATTATTTATACTTTGACTAGTATTAATGGTATTGATAAAGTTATTATTAAGGTTGAAGGAGAAGTATTAACTAATTTACCACATAGTAAGATAAATATTCTAACAGTACTGGATAGAAGTTATGGTATAAATAAGAGTTATGATTTATCTAGTTTAAATAATATATTTTCTTATACTACTTATTATACTAGTACTTATAATGATCATAAATATTATGTTCCTGTTACTAAGTATATTAATAGTGAAGAAAAAGATGTAGTTAAAGTTATTATTAAAGAGTTAGGTAGTAGTCCAATATATCAGACTAACTTAATGAGTTATTTGAATGCTAATGCTGTTCTTGATAGTTATGAAATATTAGATAATAATTTGAAGTTAAATTTTAATGAATCTTTACTTAATGATTTGGATAAAAAGAATATTTTAGAAGAAGTAATTTATACAATTAGTTTATCTATGGATAATATTTATAGTGATTTGAAATCGGTATCTTTTTTGGTTAATAATGAAGAAGTATATACTATGAATATTAATGATATTAAATAATGCTTAATTTCTTTTGGGAAATTAGGCTTTTTTGTTTGACTATTAACTAGACAAATGATATACTTTATATAGAGAATATGAGGTGAGAGAGTGGATAATAAGAAGGTAAAAACGTATGGATTAGTACTGGGAATAGTATTATTTGTTTTATTGGTTGCTGGTTTTACTTATGCTGCTTTGACATGGAGAAGTAATAATATATCGATTAATGGTAGTACTGAGTGTTTAGATATTGATTATACAAAGACTAATGATATTTCGGGAGATGAGTTACTTTTACTTGATAAGAATAAAATAATAAGTAATAATAAGATTACTATTACTAAGGGAATGGTATTATCAGGAGTGACCGCTAAAATAAAGAGTACTTGTACAATAGAGGGTTATTTAACATTGAATTTAAAAGTAACTAGTGTAAATAGTGCTTTTACTTCTTCTGGTAATAGTACAGGAGCGCTTAATTATGTTTTAGTTAGTTATGATCCAGCAACATATTCAACAATAGATGTTACTACTTTAAATGGAGTATCTTTTGATATAATTAGTACCGGTACAATAACAAGTACTAGTACAATTAAATTAAAAGATGAACAATTATCTAAAGATAGTACTACGGCTTATATGGTTATATTTTATATTGATGGTGATTTGGCACAGAATGATGCCGCTAACGCGACTAGTAACTTTAAAGGAACACTTGAAGCTTCAATAACACAAGGGGCTTTAAAATAGAATGGAGGAAATAATACATGGATAATAAGAAATTTATATTAGGAGTAGTAGCATTATTAATACTTATGATAGGAGGAACATATGCCTACTACAAATGGAGTAGTACAGAAAATATTAATATTAATGTAAAGATAGAAGGTGGTACGGTTACATTTGATGGTGGTAGTAATATTACAGGAACAATAATACCGACTGCTAGTAAAGAAGAGGGTATTAAGAAAGATATTACAGTTAAAGCAGATACGGCTGGAGCTACAATGAGTCTATTTATGGATTTAACTACAATGCCTAGTGAATTAAAAGACAAGTCATTTGAATATGAACTATATTATAATGATAGTACTTTAGTTAAGAAAGGTAATTTTGCAGCATATAATGCTAGTAGTAATGCTAGTGGTATAACATATGCTTCAAGTGGAGTTACTACTTTGACTTTATTTACTGGTAGAGATATTAGTACTACTGGTACTGATAAGTATACTTTATATTTATGGTTTAATGGTAAAGATTATACTAATCCAAATACTATGCAAAATAAAACATTATCATTTGATCTATATGCTACTGGTGAGAATGCTGTATTAGCAGGATAATAAAATATTATCTTGCTTTTTATATGAAGATAAAATTAGGTATAAAAAAATTCTTAAGCGTTAGGCTTAAGAATTAATTATTATAAGTGGTGTCCTGGTGGAGATTCGAACTCCAGACCGATCGCTTAGAAGGCGATTGCTCTATCCAGCTGAGCTACCAAGACATCGGACAATATAAATTGTACAACAATAGTTAAAAAAAATCAACCCCTTTTTCGAAAAAAATTGCATTTTTTGTAAATTTTAGTTATAATTTATTTAGAGAGGTTAGAAATATATGAAAAAAATACTTAATTTATTATATTTTATATTATTAATATTATCTTATTATTTAACTAAGAATACAAATATGTTTTTATTAACAATTAGTTTTAGTTTACTAATTATTTATAGTGGTATCTTTAGTACTATGAGTATTAAAAAGAGATTAGAATCTTTATATGATAAAAAATATTATTATTCTATGAATAAGATATTTAAGGGAAGTATTTTATTAATTGGTATAATTGGACTTGTACTAGCCGCTATTAGTTATTTAATTGGTTTATTATTAAATATAAAGGGTATATTTATAGTAAGTATTAGTATGTGTTTATATTTGATAACAAAAGAAATTATTAATATAGAAGGAGAGTATTTAAGTGTAATTAAATATAAAAAATTAGGTAATAATTTAAATGATATATATAAATTTGTTAATACTATTCTTTTAATTATTGGAATTATTTTATTATATAAAGTATTTAATTTAGATAATTATATTAATATTAGTATTTTATATTTGATTAGTGTTGTTACATTTATAGTATTTAATATTTTATTTTATATTTTTATTTTTAAAAAGAATAAGTATGTTAAGAAAAGGGAAGAAAATAAAATTAATTATATAAAAGAAGTTAAAAGAATATTAGCAACGAATCGAATGGCTACGACGGCAAGTATTATACAAGGATCATATATTTATTTATCTATAGTTATATTATATTTTATATTAATTAATAAATATAATTATAGTTATGATACTGTTGGGATGTATATTACTAATATATATTTTTATGGGATTAGTGTTGTATATATTATTTATAAAATTATTGAAAATATTTATGAAGATAAGTTTAATGAAATTAAAAATAAAATTAATAATAAAGAAGAATGTAATATATATAATTTTATAAATAAGATTGTTATGTCTACGATGACTACTACTATTATAATGATAATAGTAGCTAAACCTTTAAATAATTTATTATTTAATAATCAAGATATTAATATAGTTTTAAATGTTAGTTATTTGTTATTATTCTATGTATTATATATTACTACTACTAAGATAAGTATGATATGTAATAAAGAAAAGAATGTATTTATAGTTTTGTTAGTAGGAGTATTAGTTACATTAATGACTAGTATACCTTTAATTGATGCTTCATATAGAATGGGTTATAATTTAGTTGGAGGTTCACTTATTTCAATAATTCTTGGATTTAGTGTAAGTACTATTATTTATATAATACTTATAAATAAAAAATTAAAATTATCTTTATTAGATAACTTTAATAATATATTAAATATTATTTATGAAAGTATTATATATGCTTTATTCTTGGTATTATTTACTTTTATAGTAAAGGTAGATATAAATGGTATAATAAGAAGTATATTGGTGATTTTATTTTATATATTTATTAGTATTATGTTTTATATTGTTAAAGAAAAAATAATAGGTAAAAGAGTGCAATAATATTGCACTTTTTTATTAATTATGGTATCATTATTTTAGTATGATAGTGGGAATAGATATGAAAAAAATAAAAGATAAAAAGAAATTGTATATGATATTTGGTATAACTGTGTTAGTTGTAGCAATAATAGGTAGTACTTATGCCTACTATCGTTATGTATTAACATCTACTAGTGTAAATACCATAACAAGAGGATTAGATTATTATATTAATTATGCTAAAGGTACAGATATAACTTCTGCTACTTTAAATCCAAGTGCTGATTATACTGGTGGTAATAGTGCAACTGTAACCCTAAATAAAAAAGATAATACTTATGATATATATGGTCATATCTATTTAGATATTAGTACTATTGGTAGTAATTTAAGTAATAGTGATGCATTAAAGTATACAGTACTTGAAGGTAGTACTAAAGTATCGGAAGGCAAATTAAAAGGTGTTACTTCAAATGGCTCATATTTACTAGCAGTAAATATTCCTTTAAAAACAACATCTACTACATATACTGTATATTTATGGTTAGACGAATCTGCTGGTAGTGATACTTCTATTGAAGGAGAAACTATTAAAGCTACTGTCAGATGTGAAGCCACTATGAAAGAAATTAATGACGAACCATATACGTTTAGTTTTTCTAGAAAGATTATTAGTTTATATAATGTATCTACTAAAACAGATGTTACAAATAATAGCATAACTTATAAGTACGATACAAAAAATAATTTAATGCAAGATGTAGGTGGAAATATTAGATATTATGGAGCAAGTCCAAATAACTATGTATATTTCAATTGTTCTGATTATGCAAATCAATCTTCTTCAACTTGTGAACTATGGAGAATAATTGGAGTATTTGATGGTAAAGTAAAATTAGTAAGAGATACTTCAATAGGAAGTTATTCTTGGGATAATAAGGATACAACAACTGGTGCAGAAAATAACAATGGTAAAAATGACTGGACTGATGCTAGATTAATGAAATTACTAAATCCAGGTTATGATAGTGAAACAGTTGGTGGAAGCTTATATTACAATGCTAAAAGTGGAACTTGTTATGTTGGAAAAAATAATGCTACAGTTGCTTGTAATTTTACATCTATTGGTATTAAAAATAGTGCAACAAGGAATTTAATTCAAGAAGTAGTATATAACATTGGTGGTTGGGATACTCCTGCTGTTTACTCAGATTTTATCTATGAAAAAGAAAGAGGCACTACTGTATATAGTGGAAGGCCAACAACATGGACGGGTAAAATAGGATTAATGTATCCAAGTGATTATGGATATGCTGCTGATTTTACAAAGTGTAAAGATGCAAGTGGTAACGATCTTACAATTTATAATTATGCTAGTAATGTTAATGATTATCAATGTCGAAAAAATAACTATTTATATAAAAATAAGTCTGAATGGTTATTAATTCCTAGTTCTGGAAGTTCATACAGCGTGTGGGACGTGGATTCGCCCAGCTATGTCAATTCTGGCGCTTATGTGTCTAATGGCGGCGCTATCCGCCCAGTCGTTTTTCTAAGTTCAACACAAGATATAGCAGGTGGAGAAGGGACAGAGAATAATCCATATCAGTTATTGGTAGATTAAGTATATATAAGGGCCGACATGGCAAAAGAAAAATGAAAAAAGAATAGGAAGGTGAATAGTAATGAAGAATATAACTAATTACTATGTTGAAGATAAGAGTAAGTTAATTAGTGATAAGGATGCTTATATAGTTGGAAAGAAGTTTAGATTTACTATTCTTTCTCCTAGACTTATTAGACTTGAATATAATGAAAAGGGTGTATTTGAAGATAGGGCTACTTCTTTAGTTATTAATAGATCTTTTCCTAAAGTAGAATATTCTATTACGGAGAGTGAAACTTTAATACAAATTAATACAGGAGTGTTTACTTTAACTTATGTTAAGGATAGTCCTTTGAAATCTAGTGCTTTATCTAGTAATATTAAGGCTATTATTAATAGTAGTAAAAAGGAGTGGCAAATTAATAGTCCAGAAGCTAGAAATTTAAGGGGTATTAATTATTCTATTGATAGTATTAAGGATAAGATTATTTTAGATAAGGGTTTATATTCTTTAGATGGATATTGTTTATTAGATGATAGTGGTTCTTTAGTACTTGATGATAATGATATTTTTGTTGAGAGAGATAAAGGTGTTAAAGATTTATATTTATTTTTATATGGTAATGATTTTGAGGGATGTTTACAGGATTATTTTACTTTAACGGGATATCCTAATATGATACCTAGATATGCTTTAGGAGCATGGTGGTATAAGAATGATAATTATAAAGTAGAAGATATTAAAGAATTAGTGGATAAATTTAATCATGATAATATTCCTATATCAATATTTATGTTAGGGGATTATTGGCATGATCTGAATAATGGATATACTCCTAGTGTTGATTTAAGGGAAGTTAGTAATTATTTAAGTAAATATAATATTAAATTGGGAGTAACTATTAATCCTAAATTTGATATTAAAGAGGGAAGTAATGATTATAATTTGATTAGTAATTATATTAATACTAAGAATTTTAATTTTATTCCTTTTAGTAATGATAAGATAGGGTTATATTTTAATTTATTTATTAATAATTTAGAGAATATGGGAGTAGATTTATTTAGTATTGATTATAATAATCCATTAGATAGAATTAATTTATGGAAGATTAATCATTATCATTATGGTAAGAGGGTTATTAATAATCGAAGGGGATTAGTACTTAGTCGTAATAGTGGTATTGCTCCTCATAGGTATCCTATTATATGGAGTGGTAAGACATTAGTTAATTGGACGACTTTGAATTTACTTCCTAGATATAATCTCCAGGGATATAATATTGGAGTATCTTATATTGCTCATCCTATTGGAGGATATAAGAATGGTATTGAAGAAGATGAGTTATATTTAAGATATATGCAGTTTGCTTGTTTTTCACCAATATTTTTACTTGCTAGTGAGGGTGGCAAGTATTATAAGAGAGAACCTTGGAAATGGAATCCTAGTATTGAGAGTAATATTAAGTATTATATGAATTTACGATATAAATTGATACCTTATATATATAGTGAAGGATATAATTATCATGTTACTGGACATGGTATTGTTAAACCATTTTATTATGATTATCCTAGAATTATTGATGAGGTTGCTTATAAGAATCAATATTTCTTTGGAAGAGAATTCTTTGTATCACCAATTACTGAGAGAAAGAATACAGTTATTAATAGGGTTATGAAGAAAGTATTTGTACCTGATGGTATTTGGTTTGATTTTTTACAGGGTAAGAAATTTATTGGTGGTAAATATTATAGTAACTTCTATCGTGATGAGGATTATCCTGTTTTTGTTAAGGCAGGAGCTATTATACCTCTTAATGTTAATGTTAAGGAAGATATTCCTACTACTTTAGAAGTACTTGTATATCCGCTTAGTGATGGGGAATATACTTTATATGAAGATGATGGTTTTAGTAATAATTATGATAATGGTTTATATATGAAGACTAAGTTTAGTTATCATTATGAAGAAGATAATTATACTTTTAGTATTCATAGAGAAAGTGGTAGAACATTAATTGGACAAAGAAATTATATGATAAGGTTTAAGAATGTTAAAAATATTACGGAGATTAATATTAGTGATAAAATGATTAAGCCTGAATACTATTATGATAAAGATGATTTAGTAGTGGTTATTAATAATTTAATAACTGGTAGAGATATAGAAGTTAATATAAAGGGTAAGGATTCTTTAGTTAGTTCAGTTAGTTTAGTTAATGAGGAAATTAAAGAGATATTATATGATATTAATATTAATACTAGTTTAAAAGAAAAGATTGATAAAGTATTATTTAGTGATATTGATGTTAGAAAGAAAAGAATTGCTATTAGAAAATTAAAAAGAAAGGGATTAGATAGTAAATATATTAAAATATTTATTAATTTACTTGAATACATTCAAAAAATATAGTATAATACACAGGTATATGGAGGTAATAAGATGATGCAAATATTAAAGATATTATTAGAATATATAATTTGTTATGCTTTGGTTTTTCTTCTCTATTACCTCATTTTTATTAGAAAGAAGACTAGGTATAATAAAAATAAGGTACCAGTAGAGTATTATTATTTGCTGAGTTTGTATGGACTTAATCAGAAAGAAGTTAATTATAAGAAGTTTATGTATTTATCTGGTATAGTTAATACTTTTATTATAGTTACTACTTATATGTTAGTGTCTAAATTACTTAGTAAATGGCTTTTACAAATATTATGCGGAGTAGTGATAATGGCTTTATTAATAATTATCTGCTACGGCATAATAGGTAGATATTATCAAAATAAACAGAACAAAGAAAAGAGGAAGTAGAATGTATAATTTTAAAAGGGTAGAGAAAAAATGGCAAGATTATTGGGATAATAATGAAAGTTTTAAAGCAGTAACAGGTAGTGATAAGAAACCTTATTATATATTAGTAGAGTTTCCTTATCCTTCTGGTAGTGGTCTTCATGTAGGTCATGTAAGAAGTTATACTGCTCAAGATGCTCTTGCTAGAATGAAAAGAAGAGAAGGATATAATGTTTTATATCCAATGGGATGGGATGCTTTTGGAGCACCAGCGGAACAATATGCTATTAAGAATCATATCCATCCTAAAGATGCGGTAAAGGAAAATGTTAAAACATTTAAAGGTCAAATGAAAAAACTTGGTTTTTCGTTTGATTGGAGTAGAGAGTTTTCTACTACTGATCCAGAATATTATAAATGGACACAATGGCAATTTTTACAATTTTATAAACATGGTATGGCTTATAAAGCTACTGTACCAGTAAATTGGTGTCCTAATTGTAAGACAGTATTATCTAATGAAGATGCTGCTGGTGGTGTCTGTGAAAGATGTGGTGAAGCTGTAGTTCAAAAAGAAAAGTCACAGTGGATGCTTAAAATGAGTGCATATGCAGAAGATTTGCTTACTGGTCTTGACGATACTAATTTTAAAGAAAGAGTTAAATTAGGTCAAATAAATTGGATTGGTAAATCTACTGGTGTTGAACTTGATGTTAATATTGTAGGAGGAGGCAAATTCTCAGTATTTACAACTTGTATTGAAACAGTATATGGTATAACTTTCTTTGTAATAGCTCCAGATGGTAAATTGATTAAAGAATTGATGCCTAGAGTAGAAAATAAAGAAGAAGTTAATGCTTATATTGAAGAGACTTCTAAGAAGTCTAGTATGGATCGTACTGAGCTTAATAAGGGTAAGACTGGTGTTGAAATAAAGGGAATTAAAGCTATTAATCCAATTAATGGTAAGGAAGTACCTATTTTCTTAGGAGACTTTGTATTAGGAGATTATGGTACTGGAGCAGTTATGGCTGTACCTAGTCATGATCAAAGAGACTTTGAATATGCTAAAGAACATAATCTAGAAATGATTGAAGTAATATCTGGAGGAGATACTACTACTAAGGCTTTTGAAAAGGGAGAATATTTAGGTAAAGGATGTAAGCTTGTTAATTCGGAAGAATTTACTGGTATGACTGTTGAAGAAGCTAAAGAGGCTATTACTGATAAACTTGAAAGAGAAGGTATTGCTAGAAGAGTTAATAATTATAAGATGAGAGATTGGATTTTCTCTAGACAAAGATTCTGGGGTGAACCAATACCTATGATTTATTGTGAAAAATGTGGATGGCAACCTATGGATGAAAAAGATTTACCATTATTGCTTCCTGATGTAGCAGAGTATGAACCTACGGATAATGGAGAATCACCACTTGCTAAGATAGATAGTTTTGTTAATACTACTTGTCCAAAATGTGGAGGAGCTGCTAAAAGAGAAACTGATACTATGCCTAACTGGGCTGGTTCTTCTTGGTACTTCTTAAGATTTATGGATCCACATAATGATAAAGAATTTGCTAGTATGGATGCTATGAAATACTGGAATAGAGTAGATTGGTATAATGGTGGTATGGAGCATACGGCTAGACACTTATTATATGCTAGATTCTGGGTACAAATGTTATATAATTTTGGTTTAGTACCTAAAAAGGAAATGATTTGGACGAGAGTTAGTCATGGTATGGTTCTTGGTGATAATAATGAAAAAATGAGTAAGAGTAAAGGTAATGTTATTAATCCTGACGATATTGTAAATGATTATGGAGCAGATACTCTAAGGGTATATGAAATGTTTATGGGTGATTATGAACAAGATGCTCCATGGAGTACTGATTCATTAAAAGGATGTAAAAGATTTATTGATAGAGTAATCAGATTAAAAGATAAAGTAACTGATGGTGAAGAATACTCTAAGGATTTAGAGGTACTTATTAATAAGAGCATTAAGAAAGTTGGATATGATTTAACACATATGGCTTATAATACTGCTGTCAGTACACTTATGATTTTAGTAAATGCTTACGATGAAAAAGAATCTATTACTAAAGGTGATTATAGAGTATTACTTGATTTGTTAAATCCTATTGCTCCACATATTACTGAAGAATTAAATGAAAGTTTAGGATATGCTCCAATATGTGATAGAGTATGGCCTAGTTATGACGAAGATAAAACTATTGATAATGAAATAGATATAGCAGTTCAAGTTAATGGTAAAGTAAGAGATACTATTAGAATTAGGAAAGATTCTTCTAAGGAAGAATTAGAAAAGTTAGCTATGGATAGTGAAGTTATTAAGAAATGGTTAGAAGGCAAAGAGATAGTAAAAGTAATCTGTGTACCTAATAGAATTGTTAATATTGTAATAAAATAACCTTAATTGGTTATTTTATTTTTGTCAAAATGTAAAATGAAATTAGTCCAAAATGTAAAATGGGTATTTAAAAAGAAAGAATATGATAATGGGAGTGCTGTATCTTTTTCATTTCATGATAGTGATTTTAATATAAAATTATGCAAAAATTACTTGAATAACAGGGAAGATAATGCTATAATTATATTGTTGTTATTGCCCTGTAGCCAAGCGGTAAGGCATCAGACTCTGACTCTGACATGCGTTAGTTCGAATCTAACCAGGGCAACCAAATAAAAAAAATAGCCCTATTAAAGGGCTTTATTTGATATGATTAGTGATTGCATGGGTTGCATCTATTTTGGGAACAACCATTTCCCCAGAATAAAACAAAGAAGATTAATAATATTACTATTATTATCCAGTATGCTCCTCCTGCATAACCATATCCATAACTTGGGTATCCATAACCGTACATAGTAGTCATTTCTCCTTTCAATATATTATACTGTATTAATAGATAAATGAATATAATGGATACCTAATAAATAATAAAAATAGAGGTGAAAATATGACAAATAAAGATTTAGCAGATTTAATATTTCCTAATGTTACTAAGACAGTAGAAGATTATGAAGAAATGTATCCTAATAGGGATTTACCTGAAGGGGCATATGTTACTAGATTTGCTCCTAGTCCTACTGGTTATATGCATATTGGTAATTTTATGAGTACTGTAATTAATTATAGTCTTGCTAGAAATACTAATGGGGTATTCTTTTTGAGAAATGAGGATACAGATAAAGCTAGAGAGATAGAGGATGCTGTAGATAAAATTATGGGTACTTTAAAAGAATATAATATGATACCTGATGAATATGAATATAATGGTCAAGTAGTAGGAAATTATGGTCCTTATATTCAGAGTGAGAGAATAGAAATATATCATGCTTTTATTAAGAGATTGATTGAAATGGGAAGAGCATATCCTTGTTTTTGTACTAAAGATACTCTTGATGATTTGAGAAAGAATCAAGAAGAGAAGAAAATGAGAACAGGGTATTATGGTAGATTTGCTAAATGTCGTAATATTAGTACGGAAGAAGCTATTACTAGAATTAAGAATGGTGAACCATTTGTAATTAGGTTTAAATCAATGGGTGATCCAGATAAGAAGTTTGTTTTTGAGGATTTGGTTAAGGGTAGAATTGAATTTCCTGAGAATGATCAAGATGCGGTTATTATGAAGTCGGATAATTTACTTCCTACTTATCATTTTGCTCATTTGGTTGATGATCATTTAATGCATACTACTCATGTTGTTAGAGGTGAGGAATGGTTGTCTTCAGTACCTTTACATGTTGAGTTATTTAAGGCGTTTGGTTATAAGATACCTAAATATATTCATATACCACTTATTATGAAACAAGATGGTGATATTAGAAGAAAGATTAGTAAGAGAAAAGATCCGGAAGCTAGTATGAGTTTTTATAAAGAAAAGGGATATCCTAGTGAAGCTGTTATTGAGTCTATTATGACGATTGCTAATTCTAATTATGAGGAGTGGCATACTGCTAATCATGATAAGAGTTATTTGGATTTTAAGTTTTCTCCTAAAAAGATGTCTTCTAGTGGTGCTTTATTTGATTTGGAAAAACTAAATAATATTTCTAGAAATTATATTAGTAAAATGAGTAAAGATGCTGTTTATGATGGTTTACTTGAATGGACTAAGGATTATGATAGGGATTTTTATGATTTGATTACTAAGTATGAGGAATATACTAAGAATATATTAAATATTGAGAGAGAGCAAAAGAAACCGAGAAAGGATTATGCTAGTTATAGTGAGATTAAAGATCAGATATTTTATATGTATGATGAACTTTATAATCCTACTACTTATGAATGGGGAAATATTACTGATAAGGAAGAGATAATTAAAATACTTAATACTTATATTGATAGTTATTTTGATGTATCTGATAAGGAGATATGGTTTAATAAGGTAAAAGAGTTAACTGATAGTTTGGGTTATGCTAGTAATATGAAGGAATATAAGAATGATCCTAGTAAGTATAAGGGTAGTGTAGCGGATATTTCTACGGTACTTAGAGTAGCTTTAACTAGTAAGAGTATGACTCCTGATCTATATGAAATTATGAGATTATTAGGTAGGGATAGAATTATTAATAGAATTAAGAATATTGAAGAAGAACTTTAGGTTCTTTTTCTTTTACTTCTCAAGCTTGTAATCTTGAGAAGTGTAAGAAAGCCTAGAGTCTTTCTTACAAAAAATTAATATTTTTATGTATTTGTGGTATAATTGTATATAGATAGAAAGGATGATTTAATTGGAAAAAGCAAAAGTATATTTTACTAAGGAAATTACTGAAGAATCTTTAGTAAAAATATATGAGAAATTAGAAATAGAATTAAAGGGTAATGTAGCTGTTAAGTTACATTCTGGTGAAGAGGGTAATCAAAATTACTTAAGACCGGAGTTTGTAAAAAATATTATTACTAGAGTAGGAGGCACTGTAGTAGAATGTAATACTGCTTATAATGGAGCAAGAAATACTACTGAGAAACATAAGAAACTAATGGAGGATCATGAATGGAGTAAATATTATAAAGTTGATATTATGGATAGTGAAGAAGATATGTCTTTAGATATTCCAAATGGTCTTGTTATAAAGAAAGATTATGTTGGTAGTCATTTAGATAATTATGATAGTATGTTAGTGTTATCGCACTTTAAAGGACATCCTATGGGAGGTTTTGGTGGTGCTTTAAAACAATTATCAATAGGTGTTGCTTCAAGTGGTGGTAAAGCATATATTCATACTGCTGGTAAAACTACTGATATGAATAAGTTATGGGATAATTTACCGGAACAAGATAAATTTATTGAAGCAATGGCAGATGCTGCTTCAGCCGTACATAATAAATTTAAAGGTAATATTGCTTATATAAATGTTATGAAAAATATGAGTGTTGATTGTGACTGCTGTGCGGTTGCAGAAGATCCTTGTATGGAAGATATAGGAGTACTTGCTAGTTTAGATCCAGTAGCTATTGATAAGGCTTGTCTTGATTTAGTATATAATAGTAGTGATTCTGGTCGTGATCATTTGGTAGAAAGAATTGATACTAGACATGGTACACATATAATTGAAGCTGCTAATGAAATTGGTTTTGGTAGTAGTGACTATGAACTTATAAATATTGACTAGAAGGTATTGTCAAAATTAAATAAATATGGTAAAATAATAATGGCTTGTGAGAAAGAAGCATTATATGGCCTGTTGGTGAAGTGGCTTAACACATTGCCCTCTCAAGGCAACATTCATGGATTCGAATTCCATACAGGTCACCATATTTAAATATTAAGAACTTTGTATAGTTCTTTTTTTCTTGCTTTTATTTGACTTTTAGTATATAATAGCACGTGAAAAGAGGAACTGATGGAAAAAATATATTTGGGTAAGGGTAGTGTAATATTTAATAATGTTTGTAAAGAACAAGTATTGTTATCAGAAACTATAAATTTTAATAGTAGATATAAAGAAAATATTGAAATATTTTATAAAACTCTTATTGATAAGGGAGTAGTAACTAATTTAGATAACTTTATGAGAAATATAGATAATATTAAGATATATAATAAGTGGATGAATGTTTTTAATTTGTTTGATGGAACGATGGCTGAATATGATAGTAAGAAAAATACTATTAGTTTATATACTCCTTATTTACTTGAAACGACATTTAATCATGAGTTATTACATGTAGCTAGTTCTTATTATGATAAAGAGAATGATATTAATTATTGTGGTTTTTTTCAAGAAAATAAGAGTGTTACTTTGGGGGATGCTTTAAATGAGGGGTATACAGAATATTTGAATGATAAATTATTTTATATTGATATTTCTAAAACATATTATTTATATGAGATGGTTGTGGCATCTTTGATGGAGATTATAGTGGGACCTAATAATATGCAGAAATTGTATTTTGATGGGGATTTGTATTCTTTAATTAATATATTAAAGAAATATAATACTTTAGATGGTATTAGGAAATTTTTATTGAAGATGGATTTTATTATGGATAATAGGGATAATATGTTACTTAGAAATAAGGTTGTAAAATATATTTATGATGTTAATTATTTTTTGATGGTATCTTATACTAATAAATTATTATATTTATTTAACAGTGGTATTATATCTTTGATAGAGTTAGAATATTTATTGGGATTATTTACTTGTAAATTAAAAAAAATATTGGATATTAAGTTACCGATTAGAAGAAGGAAACTTAGAAATAATATTATTGATAATAGAGAGATTGCTTTATATAAAGTTAAGCAAAGAGTATGAATAAGATAAATGATATTATACTAGATATTATTGATTGATATATTCTACCTTTTAAGTAGTTATGATATGGTATATCTTCTAGAATAGAAATTACTTGCATATGAATGGATAAACCTCCGAAAGATATTATTATAGAACTAAATATTACTTTGTATATATCTTTTATATTTAATAATGATAGAGAAGATAGTCCCATAGTCATTTCAAGAATGCTTTTAATTATTACAGATAAATAATTATTTAATTGAAAGATATGACATATTAGGGTACTAATTATTAGAAAAGAAGTAACTGTACCAGCAATCATTAGTAGGGTATTGATACTTCTTTTTATACTGTTTGAAAGAATAGTAGTAAAGCTTTGACAATTATTATTTTTAGATATATAATTGTTACTAGGGATATTGTTATTTCTAAATATGATAGCAATAATAATATTTGATAAGATATGACTAATTAGAATTATAATACCATAGATATTATTTTTTAAATAGAAGGTTCCTATTGTCTGAAGAATAAATAATGGATTTGAAAAATGAGTATATAAAAGTAAATGAGAAGCTTCATTTTTGGTTATTAGTTTTAGATCATAAGAATTTTTAATTGCTAGGGCATTACCTGGAAATCCGGATATTAAGGATATGAATAATACTAAGACTGCTTCTTTACTTATGTTTAATACTTTGGATATAAAATTAGTAATTGTATTTGGTATTATGGTTATAAAGTTATAGTTTATTAAAATATCTGATAAGACAAACATAGGAAACATTGATGGTACTAGGGTGTTAAACCAGATATAGAAGGATGTTAAAATAGTACTTGATACTAAGTTTTTATTAAATAAAACTAGAATTAAAATTAAAAAAGTAATTAGAATAATAATTAAATTAGAATATTTTTTCATAATTTAATATATGATATAACATAAGAGAAAAGAAGGAGAATATAATGAAAATAAAAGAATTTATTAAAGAGAATTATAAGTTTATAATATTAATGATTATGATAGTATTATTCTTTAATATTAGATTACCATACTATATTATGGCTCCAGGTGGTACTATTAATATTACTGATAGAGTGGTTATGGATAATTATAATAAAAGTAGTAAGGGTAGTTTAAATATGCTTTATGTAAGTGAGTATGAGGGAACACCAGCTTCTTTACTAATGGCTAAATTAAAGAGTTATGATATAGAGAGTAATAAAGATAGACAAATATCTAATGAATCAGTAAAAGAAATTAATAGAAGAAATACTATTATGAGAGATAATTCTTTAGATATTGCTACGATGGTTGCTTATGCTGAGGCTGGTAAAGATATTAAGATTAAGAGCAAAAAGAATGTTGTTATTGCTAGAACTAAAGATAATGGATTAGAAGTAGGAGATATTATATTATCAGTAGATGGTAAAGAGAGTAATGATGTTAGTGATATTAGGAAGATTATTAATACTAAGAATGAAAATGATATAGTTAAATTTAAAGTATTAAGAAATAATAAAGAAATAGAAGTGGATAGTAAAATATATTTAGAAGATAATTCTAAAGTAGTAGGAGTTATTATTATTACTGAGTATGATTATGATATTAATCCTAAAGTAGATATTAAGTTTAAAAATAGTGAATCAGGTTCTTCTGGTGGACTTATGTTAACGCTTACTATTTATAATGCTATTACTGATGAAGATATTATTAAAGATCGTAAGATAGCGGGTACTGGAACAATATCTTTTGATGGTACAGTAGGAGAAATAGATGGCGTTAAATATAAGATAATGGGAGCTGCTAAAGACAATGTTGATATTGTATTTGTTCCTACTGCTAACTATGAAGAAGCAATTATGACTAAGAATAAATATAAATATGATTTGGATATTGTAAGAGTAGATACTTTTGATGAGGCAATAGATTATCTTAAAAATAATTAGTAATAAATATTGAAAATTAAAAAAGTTTATGATAAAATTAATACATAAAGTATGAAAGGAGGCCCTGCCTATGGAAGTATTAGATATAGTTAACAACAAGTTAATTTTCGGGGGGGGGTTGTAATCTAAATATAAATAATAATATTAATAAAGACTATGAAGTAACTAGTAGTAATACTAGTCTTTCATAGTCTTTTTACTATTGGAGGAATAATTATGAACAAGTATAAGTTATATATGATATTTGGTATAGTATTATTAGGTTTATCTATTACTGGTAGTTTAGCATATTATATATGGAGTAGTAGTACTACTAGTATATCAGGTAATTTATGTTTACCAGAGATATATTTTACTGGAGGAGCTACGATTAATGGTAAATTAAAACCAGTATCTAGTAAAGAAGAAGGATTAATTAAAGAAGTAGAAGTAAACTTACATAAAACTTGTAATAATGATACTGCAGTAATGAATCTATATTTAAGTTTAGATTTATTACCTACAGCCTTACAAGAAAATACTTTTGTCTATGAATTATATAATGGTAGTAATGAATTAATAACTAGTG
Organism: uncultured Bacilli bacterium; assembly: GCA_934182615.1. Lineage (GTDB taxonomy): Bacteria > Bacillota_I > Bacilli_A > RF39 > UBA660 > CAG-302. Next base: position 50,361 of record CAKPRO010000008.1, read on the forward strand.
GTAACTTTAGTGATAAGAAACAAGGTGATACTATAACACTAGCTAATAATGAAATAGTAACTAGTAATGTATCTATATATACTTTATATATTTATATAGATGGTAATAGAGATAATCCTATTACTATGAGTAATCAAAACTTTAGATTTAATATTTATGGAGAAGGAACTGGAGCTATATATAAAGAAAATGTAATCCAAAATGAAACTACAACTCCCTCTAGTTCATCATCAACATTTCTAAATACTGAAGTACTTAGAAATCAAATAGAATCTATAACAATAGAGAAAAATAATATAGTACCAAGTGATGCAAAATATAGTAAAGATATATCATCAAAACAAGATGGAAGTGTAATGTTATGGTATACAGATAAAGATAATAATAGTTTATATGAAGTATCAATAGGTAGTGAGAATGGTTCACTTGAAGCTAACACTAATGGTAGTGGTATGTTCTCTTACTTAGATAATGTAGATATTCTAGATTTAACTGGTTTAAATACTAGTAATATGACTAGTATGAGTAAAATGTTTTACAATAGTACTAGTCTTAAAAACATAGATGTATCAGGATTCGATACATCAAAAGTAGTAAATATGGATTATATGTTTTTTGGATGTAATAATTTGAAAAATTTAAATGTGTTTAATTTTAATACTAGCAAAGTTAGAAATATGACCGGTATGTTTGAAGATTGTTCTAATATAGAAAAACTTGATTTAAGTAATTTTGATACAGCAAATGTTTTATATATGGGTACTCCGGGATATGGATATGGAGGAATGTTTCAAGGATGTACAAATTTAAAAAGTATTAATCTAAGTAGTTTTGATACAAGTAAAGTAATTTTGATGGGTAATATGTTTAGAAACTGTAAATCACTTGAGAGTATAGATTTATCAAGTTTTAATACATCAAATGTGACAAATATGGCTAGTATTTTTCGGAACTGTAGTTCTATCAAAAAATTAAATTTGTCGAATTTCGACACATCAACTGTAACTAGTATGGCTGATATGTTTAACGGCTGTTTAGTATTAAATAATCTCGATTTATCAAGTTTTAATACATCAAATGTAACTAGTATGTCTGGTATGTTTACATACTGTTCTAATATAGAAAAACTTGATTTAAGTAATTTTAATACATCAAATGTAACAAATATGACTTCTATGTTTAGAGGATGTAAATTATTGACGAATTTAAATATTAGTAATTTTAACACTAGTAAAGTCACTAATATGTCATCTATGTTTTCTAGTTGCAAGTCACTTGAAAACTTGTCTTTATTAAATTTTGATACATCAAATGTAACAAATATGAATAATATGTTTAATGATTGTAGTTCTCTTAAAATTGTTGATTTATCAAGTTTTGATACCAGCAAAGTAACAATTATGGCTGGTATGTTTGCATACTGTACTGCAATTGAAGAACTTAATTTAACTAATTTTGATACATCAAATGTAACAACTATGGATAGCATGTTTTGCAATTGTAGTTCACTTAAAATTGTTGATTTATCAAGTTTTAATACATCAAATGTAACTGATATGGGATTAATGTTTAGAATGTGTGGTAAATTAAAAACAATTTATGCTTCAAGTTTGTGGAATGTTAATAAGGTTGACGATTCTTTTCAGATGTTTTTTTGTTGTGGTTCCCTTGCTGGAAGAGTACCATTTGATAGTAGTAAAATAGATGTAAGTATGGCTAATTATACTAATGGATATTTAACATATAAAAAGAATACTAATTAGAGAGATAAGTAATTGTCTCTCTTTTCAGTTAAGAGGTACTTCACCCCGAATATAATATCTTATGACTATTCATTCCTAGACCTTAGACTAGGAATGACATGAAATGATCTTGGCATTTCATGAAAGGTGATAAATATATCTTTTCAAAAATATAAAAATGTATTATAATTAAATAAATAGAGGAGATATAGATTATGAGAAAGAAAACTAGAGTAAAGAGAAGTTTAGTAGTAGTAATTATTGTATTAGTATTAATATTATTATTATTAGGAGGTTTATTTATATTAAATAAGAATAATAAGATAGAACCTAGAAAAGATAAGAATATAATGATAAAATTAAATACTTTAGAAGAAGTAAATAGTTTTAGTAAAGATAAGAATATTAAAGTTAATATTAGTTATGAATATAATGATAGTATTGAGAAAGATAAAGTAATTAGTCAGAGTATTAAAGAAGGGGATAGTATTAAAGATGTTACTTCAATTGATGTAGTAGTATCTCTTGGTAAATTAGATAAAGATAAACTTGCTAGTGATGGTATTAATGAATTAGGTAAAGTACCTATTATGATGTATCATGGTATTAGAGAAAAGACTAGTAATAGTACTGGTACAGTAGGAGGTAATGTTGATAAAGATGGTTATAATAGAACACCGGAAGCTTTTAGAGAAGACTTGGAGTTTTATTATGAAAATGGTTATGAAATGATTAGACTAGATGATTATATTAATGGTATTGTAAAAGCTAGTTATGGTAAGAGTCCTATTATACTTACTTTTGATGATGGTAATGAAGATAATATTAAGGTTACTGGTCTTGATGATAATGGTAATATTATTATTGATAAGAATAGTGCTGTTGGTATATTAGAGGAATTTAAAAAGAAACATCCTGATACTAATGTTACTGCTACATTCTTTGTAAATGGTGGTATATTTAATCAAAGTGAATATAATGATAAGATATTAAAATGGATGGTAGATAATGGTTATGATATAGGTAATCATACACAGACACATCTAGATATTAAGAAATCTAGTGGTGATAGAGTACAAAAAGAAATAGCTTATGTATATGATGAGTTAGAGAAAGTAATACCTGGTAAATATGTTAAAATTATTGCTTTACCATTTGGTAGTCCTTATGTTAAAACACATGATAATTTTAAATATGTTTTATCTACTAGTTATAATGGAAAAACATATGAGACTGAGGCTGCTTTAAGAGTAGGTTGGGAACCTGAAGTATCATGTTTTGATAAAGATTTTGATAAGACTTTCTTAAAGAGATGTCGTGCTTATGATAATAATGGTAAAGATTTTGATATAGATATGGTATTTAATATGTTAAAGAAGAATAAATATATATCTGATGGAGATGCCTCTACTATTGTTATTAAAGAAGTAGATAAAGATAAGTTAGGTACTACGGATAAGAAAGTAATTACTTATTAGGAGGATTTATGAAGTTAAATAATAAAGGTTTTGCTATAACTGCGGTTCTATATGGATTACTTATTTTATTTGTTTCAATTGTAGGATATTATTTGACTATGTTAGGTACTAAGAAGAATAGACTAGATCAAACTATAACTGAAGTTGAAAAAGAGAGTGCATTTGATTATCAATTAGGTGTTGATAATAGAGAACTTAGTTATCCTTATAGAGCAGAATATACTGGAAAATATGTATTTGATGATGGCTGCTATGTTTATTTATATAAATATAAAGTGTATAATAGAGAGGATATTAGATGTGAAGGTAAATTAGAAAAGATATTTATGCAAAGGTGATAATATGAATAGAAAAGGATTTACATTAATTGAAGTTATTATGGTAATTGCTATTATTTCATTACTAGCAATGCTTATTACTCCTAATGTGATGAGTTTTATTAATAAGAATAATAAGAAATCGTGTGAAAAATTAATTGATAATATTGAGAGTGCTACTAAAATGTATGTTAATCAAAATAAGTATGAGTTAGGTTTTGATTGTAGTGGTACTGCTAAAGAGATTAGACTGCAGACATTAATTGATAATGATAATATTAGTAGTCCTATTATTAATCCAGTTACTAAGGAAAAGGTTGATTATAATAATACTATTTCAGTTATTTATAATTGTGATAATAAAGTGTTTACTTATAAGGTTAATGGAATAAATTGTAATAAATAAAAAAAGATATTGTTTTTTATAAAAAAATATGGTAAAATGAAGAAGAATAGGAGAGATTGATATGGCACTAAATAAATTAAAAAAATTTGTGACTGAAGAAGTTATGGATGAAGTATCTGAAGATGAATTTTACGATGCTGAAAATGTTACTATGCCTAGTGGTAGTGGTAAAATGATTCTTTTAGAACCACGTGCATATTCAGAAAGTCAACAGATAGCAGATCATCTTAAAAAAAGAAATACAGTAGTAGTAAATATGAAAAGAGTAACTCCTGATCAAGCAAAAAGAATAGTGGATTTTTTAAGTGGTACAGTGTATGCTATTGGTGGTGATCTTCAGAAAATTGGTGGAGGAATATTTTTATGTACTCCTAAAAATGTAAATGTTGAAGGTTCAATATCTGAAGAGGATGAAAAAAGTAAAAAGAAAAATGATCCAGATTTAGAATGGTAATAAAGTAGGTGGCTTTTATGAAGAGATTTAATTTGGCTAATGAAGGCTATAATATTGAAGAAGTTAATAGATTTATTGATATAGTTATTAAAAGACTTGAAAAACTTAATAATGAGAATGCTATGTTGCAAGCTAAGATCTCTTCACTAGAAGATAAACTTAAAGAAGAGAAAGTAAGTGAAGTTAAAATAACTGAAGCTATTATGGCAGCGAAAGAAACTTCAGATCGAATTAAAAGTTTGGCTAGAGAGGAAGCTAATATGATAGTAGAAGAAGCAAGAAATAATGCTAATGCTATTGTTCATGAAGCACTCTTGAATGCAGAAAAAACGGAAAATGAAGCAATGCTACTTAGAAAGAATATTACTGTATATAAAAATAGGGTAAAGAATATTATTAAGTCACAACTTGAGATAGCGGATGATCTTGATAAATATGATTTTGATAAGTAATATTGTTATTGATATAGGACTATGGAAAAGTCGATAAGATTTTTAAAATAGTCTTTTCTTTTTGTCTAAAATGTTATATAATTAATATGTAGTAAAGAGGAGAGGGTAAAAGTGATAAAACAAACATTTATGGAAGTATTACCTGATGTATGGCCGATGTTAATTATAATAACAGTTATTTTGTCTAGTTTAAGAATAACTTATTTAATAACTAAACACAAGAAGTTTTTACTGCATAAAGAAATAATATATTTACTGGCTATTATTTATATACTTTGTTTGTTCCATGTTGTAACGTTTCAAGATGTAAATTATGGAGTATCTAATTTTACACCATTTAAAGAAATATTTAGATATGAATTTGGAACATATAAGTTTTTTAGAAATGTTGTTGGCAATATACTATTGTTTGTTCCATTTGGATTTTTATCATCTTATTTACTAAAAAATAATAAGTTGGGTATAGCTACTATTCTTACAGTTATTGCTTCACTTACTATTGAAGTGGTTCAATATTATATAGGAAGAGTATTTGATATAGATGATATTATACTTAATGTAATTGGTGGTATAGTTGGATTTTTAGTATATATAGGATTAGATGCTGTTAGAAGAAAGATTAAACTATTTAGAAATGATACTGTATTAGATATATTAATTATAATACTATTAGTATTAGTAATGGCATATTCATTTAATATAAATGTATTTGATTGGATTGGGGGATAATTATGTTTGAGATATTTAATGAAAGTGATAAAGAAATAGTAGAGTTAGATAAATTACAGAAATATATGGAATTTGTTGTTAAGAAATTAGATATTGAGAAGGGAATATTTAATATAATATTTGTAAGTAATGAAGAGATACATAGAATAAATAAGGAGTATCGTAAGGTAGATAGAGTAACTGATGTTATATCTTTTGCTTTAGAAGATAATCCGGATATTGTTTATGATGATTTTAGACTTCTTGGTGATATTTATATTGCTATTGATGTTGCTTACGATCAGGCTACTGAATATAATCATTCAAGAGAGAGGGAAGTATGTTTCTTGGCTACTCATGGATTGTTACATTTACTTGGTTATGATCATATGGAAGCAGAAGAAGAAAAAATTATGTTTGGTAAACAAGAAGAATTACTTAATGAATATGGTATTAAAAGATAATAGGAGGACTATAAATGCTTTCGAGAACTAAATCTAAAAGAGGTTTTAGAAGTAGTGTTAAAAATTGTATTGATGGTTTAAAATTTGTTAATATTAATGAAGATAATTTTAAGAGAGAAGTATTTATTGGAATAATTACACTTATATTATCATATATATTAAAGGTAAATAGGATAGAGTTTATTATCATTGTTGTTATGATTAGTTTAGTATTAGTAACAGAAATTATTAATACTGCTACGGAAAGACTTGTTGATTTAGTAAGTCCAGGATATAACAAAATAGCAGGAGAAGTAAAGGATATTATGGCATTTGCCGTACTACTAATGTGCTTCTTTTCTTTAGTAGTAGGAATGGTAATATTTATACCCAAAATAATATGCTAGGAGGAATAAAATGGAAGAGAGTTTAAAGAGATTATTAAAAAATAGTTACAGTCCTTATTCGGGATTTAGAGTAGCTAGTATTTGTTTAATGAATGATGGCAAGAGTTTTGGAGGAGTTAATGTAGAAAATGCTTCTTATGGTGGAACTATATGTGCTGAAAGGGTAGCTATTACTTCGGCAATTGCCAGTGGATATAAAAAGGGAGAATTTAGTAAATTATATGTTATGTGTGATAGTACTAAGATATCTTCTTGTTGTTTCTTATGTAGACAAACTATTAGTGAGTTTTTTCCTAAGGATGCAGAAATTATTTTATATAGTAATGATGGGGAAAAAGAAATTCATACGGTAAAGGAATTATGTCCTTATCCGTTTGGTAGTAGTGATTTAAAATAAAAGAAAAGAGAGTTACTTTTTAGTAATTCTCTTTATTAGATCTTGTACTTTAACAATTATTTTAAATATTAGATATAAATATTTATTTATTATTAAATCATAACTACCAAGGTATTCATATACTTTACCACCAAATCCCATTTTAAAGGTGTAGTTACCATTCTTTTTGTCAGTATTTTTAATAGAACCAAAGTTAAATATTTTATAACCTTCATTTAAGTATTTCTTTATGATCTCCCATTTTATTAAATGAGAAGAGTAGAATGAACTTAAATCTTTATTGTAGCCTTCTTCAAGGAAATATATTTCACGATTATTTTTGATAATTAGAATAGTTCCAATTAAAACTCCTTCAGGATATTTGGTATAGATATTAGTGGCTTTTATTATCTCTTTGTTATATTTAGTGATTGTTTTATCAGAATTCATTTTTTTAGTGATAAAAGCATCGCTTTTTTTTATGTTAATATTTTGCATTATTTGATTTAAGCGATCATTTCTAATGTTTTCTTCTTTTAGTAAGAAACGATAATTATTAACATATTCTTCAGGAGTTATTTTAGCAAAATAGATTTCGGCTTTATTGTTTTCAGTATTAAAATTATTTAAGATATTTTGAATACGATCTTTACTTGCTCCGGTTAATTCAATAAAACTATCAATATTATTTCCTTCGTCTTTATGAATGGTAATAGCTCTTTTTAATGAAACGTTTATATTTCTTTTAGTATTAGCATTGAAAAAGCTAAATGTTTCTTCAGGAGTTTTTTCTGTTTCTAAAACAACATTTCTTTTGATATTTTTATTGGTTTTTCTAAATGATAGTTCATCAAATAACTTAATAATATTAGTGTCGTAGTAGATAATATCATTATTTTTATCAAACATTTTATAAGTAGAAATATTATCTGAAGTTACATAGATATATTTTTTCTTCTTTAGATATTGTTTTAAAGAATTTATAAAATCTTTGAAAAGATTATCGTTATTATAGTCAATTAGAAAGGCTCCGGGTACATAACCTATTTTGTATTTGCCAATTCTTTTTTCAAAAAGAAGAGTGGCTCCCATTAAAGTGTTGTCATTTTCATTGATGTAGCCCAAATAATAGAATGATTGTCTTTTTAAATGAGCGTATTCTGCTGTTTGGTAGTAGTTTCTTAGACTATGTAATTTTGCATAGTTTTTAAATTGTGTTTCTGTAAGTTCGATAATTTTCATACTTCTTCCTCCATTCATAATTGTATCATAATTTACTTTAAAATAAAATACTTTTTTGCTTGATAAGGTAGTTAATTTATGATATACTTAAGTTAATAAGAATAGGGAGTGTGATATTATGAGTATTTCAAAGAAAGAACTTAATAATCTTGATGCTTATTTTTCTGCTTTAAATTATATTTCAGCTTGTCAATTATATTTAGTTGATAATCCTCTACTTAAAGAAGAATTAAAGTGGAGTCATATAAAGAAGAAAATAGTAGGTCACTGGGGAACTGTACCAGGACAAAATTTTATATATACGCATTTAAATAGAATTATTAAGAATAATGATCTTAATATGATATATATATCGGGACCAGGACATGGTGGTAATGCGGTTGTTTCTAATGTATATTTAGAGGGGACTTATACAGAAATGTATCCTGAAATAACAGAAGATACCGAGGGATTGAAAAAATTATTTAAACAATTTTCTTTTCCTGGTGGTATTGCTTCACATGCTGCTCCTGAGACACCTGGTTCAATAAATGAAGGTGGGGAACTTGGTTATAGTTTGTCGCACGCTTTTGGTGCTGTTTTTGATAATCCATCTTTAATAGCGGCTTGTGTAATTGGGGACGGAGAAGCAGAAACTGGACCTTTAGCCACGAGTTGGCATTCTAATAAATTTTTAGATCCTAAAAGAGATGGAGCAGTACTTCCAATCCTTCATTTAAATGGCTATAAGATAAGTAATCCTACTGTTTTGGCAAGGATTAGTGACGAAGAACTTGCTTCTTTACTTCATGGATATGGATGGAAACCTTACTTAGTCGAAGGTAGTACTACGATGGAGTTACATAAGAAGATGGCTATTACTTTGGATAAGATTATTAAAGAAATTAAAAAGATTCAATATAATGCTAGATATAATAATAAGGTTGAAAGAGTATTTTGGCCAATGATTGTACTTAGAACTCCTAAAGGGTGGACTGGTCCTAAAGTAGTAGATGGTAAAAAGATTGAGGGTACTTTTAGAAGCCATCAGGTACCTATTCCTATGGAAAATGACGAAGATTTAAAATTATTAGAGAAATGGTTAAGAAGTTACCATCCAGAAAAGTTATTTGATGATAATGGTAAGTTAAAACCTCATTTGAAGGAACTTGTTCCTTATAATAGAATGGGAGCTAATCCTAATAGTAATGGTGGTCTTTTGTTAAAAGAATTAAAGATACCTAATATTAATAAATATGCTGTTAAGTTTACACATCCTGGAGAAATTGAAAAAGAGGATATGCGAGTACTTGGAGAATTTATTAGAGATATTATCAAGAATAATCCAGATAATTTTAGATTGTTTGGACCTGATGAGACTATGAGTAATAGATTATCACACGTATTTGAAGCTACTGACAGATGCTTTTATTTGCCTAAGAAGAGTAGTGATGAATATTTATCTTATGATGGTAGAATTATGGATTCTTATCTTAGCGAACACACTTGTGAAGGATGGCTCGAGGGTTATCTTTTAACGGGTAGACATGGGGTATTTGTCAGCTACGAAGCTTTTATTAGAATTGTTGATTCAATGGCTAGTCAACATGCTAAATGGATTAAGGTAGCTAAAGAACTTCCTTGGAGAAAGGATATTGCTTCATTAAATTATATATTAACTTCAAATGTATGGCAACAAGATCATAATGGTTATACACATCAAGATCCAGGTTTTATTGATCATTTAGCTAATAAGAAGGCTGATATTGTTAGAATATATTTGCCTCCTGATAGTAATTGCCTTTTATCTTGTTTTGATCATGTTATTAGGACTAAGAATTATATTAATGTAATTGTAGCCTCTAAACATATGCGTCCACAGTGGCTTACAATGGAAGAAGCAAAAGAACATTGTGCTAAGGGATTATCTAAATGGGAGTTTGCTAGTAATGATAAAAAGGGTGTAGATGTCGTTTTGGTATCAATAGGAGATGCTCCTACTTTGGAGAATATAGCAGCAGTTTCTATTATAAGAAGTTATCTTCCAGATATTAAGATTAGATTTATTAATGTTGTAGATTTAATGAAATTAGAGCCTGATACTAAACATCCCCATGGTTTATCTAATACTGAATATAATAAATTATTTACTAGAGATAAACCTATTATTGTTAATTATCATGGTTACCCTACTTTAATACATGAGTTAACTTATGAAAGAGAAAATAGAAATATTAGTGTTCATGGTTATATGGAAGAGGGTACTATTACAACGGCTTTTGATATGAGAGTTAAAAATGAAATAGATAGATATCATATTGTTATTGATATTATTAATCATTTAGATGTTGGTAAAACAAGAGAAGGTAAAAAGATTATTAAACTTATGGAAGAAAAGTTAAAGTATCATGAAGCATATATAAGAGAATATGGTATTGATATGGAAGAAGTAAGAATGTTTAAATGGGAATAGGAGATATTATGGAAGAAAGATATAATAATAAGAAAAATGTAATATTTAATCCTGATAAAGTTCAAAGATGGAATGAAGAGAAGAATACTATTATTTCTACGACTCCTAATCATATTGATCAACTATGTAAACCATTTTTATATCTTAGAAAGACTGCTAGTGAAGGATATTCTAAATTTAGTGAAGTAGAAGAAGCACAAGTAATGGCTAGAAAAGAGAATCTGGCTAGAGTGAAAAAACTGGAAATGGAAAAGAAAGCAGGATATGTTACTTTTAGTACACTTATTGTACTGGGTACAGTAGTAGTAGGTATGATAATATTTGGAATAATTGGAAGTATTGTTAGGTGATAGTTATGAATTTTAATATATTGAATGAGAAGAATGAATTTAAACTTGGTACTATTATTACAATATTTAATATTCCAAATGTAAAAAAAGATATTGTTTTGTTTTCAATTGAAGGTTATGATAGAAATGATATTGCTAATTTAGAAGTTGCTTATTTGAATAAGGATAAAGATGGTTATGATTATATAGAAGAAATAGATGATGAACAGGTATTAAAAGCCGCTATGAAAGTTGTGAAAAAGATTATCCAAGTTGCTTAATAGGAGGTTATTATGAAAATAAACAGAAAAGGCTTTACTTTGATAGAATTATTAGGAGTAATAGTTATATTATCTTTAGTTGTAGGGTTTGCTACTTATGGGGTTATTAATGCACTAAATAATTCTAAAGAACAAGCGAGTATTATTTCTGAGAGTAGTATAATGGCAGCGGCTACGACATTTTCTACGGAGAAAAATGATGATAATGATCGCTGGGTAGATGTTAGTGGTAGTGATAGTAAGTATTTTTGTACGACTGTTGAAGAACTTATTAATAATGGTCTTCTTGATAAGAACGCTAAGTTTAAAGATGATAATATTGATAAGTATTCTTATATTGCTATAAAGAAAAATAAGGTTACTTTCACTACTAGTATTCCTATTATACTTACGGATACTAGTAGTGATGATTATACTATTTGTAGTGGTAATATTAAGAATGAAGATATAATTAGTTATCCTACTCTTGGTAGTAGTAGTCCTTATACGGATACGTTAGAGGTTAATTTTACTGATGGTAAGGCAGAATCCACTATTAAGGATAGGACTTGTGAATATGGATATTATCCTGGACAAAGTTATGGTAAAGGTACTGTTAGTAATGGAAAATGTGTCTTTGAAGGGTTAAGAGACAATAGTACTTATTATGTTAGAGTATGTATGACTACTGAAAAGAATAGTTATATTTGTTCTAATTCTGAAAGTAGAAAAACATTAAAAGTTCAAGGATCAACTTTTAGTACTAATGAAGATAAAATTAATATTAAATATGATAATACTGGAATAAAAGGTGAAGGTGGTTATTACTTTAGTATTCCAATGTCGGGTACTAGTGCTTCTGGTGTGAAAAAGTGTACTATTGTAGAAGATGAAAGTACTAGTCAAGATGCTTTTAGTAGACATAAATATATAATTAATTGTAGTGATGAGACTACGAATACTATTGAAGCTGATACTTGGTATAAGAGTGATACTATAACACCAGTAATAACAGTTACTGAGGGTAATGGTGGCCAACTTGAGACATATACTTATGATAAGAGTGGTAACTATATACATAATTATGATAATATTTATTCACGGGGAATTACTTTTTCTAAGGGAGAAGCTGATACGATAGATGGTAAAGCAGAAGATATTTATAAGACTTGTGTTAGTACAGATTATAGTTGTAATATTACTTCTCCTAGTATTGAAAAAGAAGGATATACAATAGTAGGATGGGGATTATCTGGTAGTACTACTAGTAGTTGGGATCCTAAGACTTCTAAGAGTGTTAATGGTGATTATATTTATTATCCTATTTTTAAAAATAGAGTTAATATCCAACTTAGTGTTAATGGTGGTAATTTAACTTCTATAACTGTATCTAATAATAAAGCATATTATTGGAAGACTGATAGTAGTGGTATTATTTATAAGTCTACGGATTATGGTCAAAAATATGATAAGAATTTTTTTTATATGAATAATGGTGCTACTTTAGGTGGTGATGGGTTACCTAATTATAATAATGCTGAATATATTAATATTACTAGAGATGGTTATACTGTTATTAATGATAGTGAATGGATATGTTTAAGTGGATGTAGTACTTCTAATAAAGTATTTAGTCAATCTAAGGCTTATAAATCTTCTGAATTTTGTGATGCTAGCAGCGATAGTTGTACTGTTGTATTAGGAGTTAATTGGCAGAATGCTTATAAAATTAGTTATGATGCTAATGGTGGTAGTGGGGCTCCTAAAAGTCAAACTAAAGAAAAAGATAAAAATATTACTTTATCAGGAACTAAACCTACGAGAAGTGGTTATACTTTTCTTTATTGGAATACTAAGAAAGATGGATCGGGAGATAGTTATATGTCTGGTGGGACATATATTGATAATGCAAGTGTAACTTTATATGCACAGTGGAGAGATAATAAACAAACATTAACTTATAATAATAATGGTGGTAGTGGTTGTACTTCTAAAAAAGTTACTAAAGGATCGGCATATGGTTATTTATGTACTCCTACGAGAAGTGGTTATACTTTTGTAGGATGGTTTGATGCTAATTATAAAGATAGTCCACTTAATTACTATGCAGACAATAATAGTGATGTTTATGCTTATTTTAAATATGATGCTTCTTTATTATATAAACATTATTTAACTTATGGTAAGAGTGAAAATAGACGTATTTCACAGTATATATCTACAGATATCTTTAATGAAGCGGGAGATAAAACTATATATGCTGGTTGGATTAAATTCTTTATATTAGAGTCTATTACACCACTAGAACAAGTTGATTATGCGACTGTGGCAACTTTTACTTATGCTCCTTATGTTTGTAGAAGTAGTTTAGGTATTAATACTTCAAATTGTACTATTCAAGTTAGAAGTCCTGACTGTGCTATTAAGAGTTCAGCTGGTGCAACTACTAACTGTTTGAGTTCTGATGAATGGCATGATATTAGTGGAGTTACTATTAATGCATATTATTATACTAGTAATAGTAATGTTAGTAGTGCTACTGCTAGTACAAATAATAGTAGGCATTGTATTGATTATAGGGCTGTTGGTACTGATAGTTCAGGTAATTATATTGCTTCAGATAATTATATTACTAGTTGTTATACAATAGTGAGATAGGTGATGTTATGAAAAAGGAAAAGATACTAAAGATTTTATGTATTATACTTGTTATTTTACTGATTATATTTATTATTCTTCCTATTATATATAAGAAGAAAGATAATAATACTAATAGTGTATTTGATGTTAATGCTGCGATTAGGATAGTAAAAGATAAGTATGATGTTAAGAAGGATTCTATTATTTATATAGATGAGGATGATAATTATATTATTTATGGTAAAGATAAGGATAATAATACTAAGATGTATATTGTTAATAAGGAAACAAAGCTAGTTACTGTAAAAAGTTTTGATACTAAGGCTGGATAATGATAAAATACCTTCACAATATTTGTTATATTGAATACAATAATATGACAGATATATAACACCCTATTGGGAAGTGAGGTATTTATGAATAAAGGTATTTTAACTAAAAGAGAAAAAGAAGTATTTTTACTACTAATAGAGAATAAGACTACTAAAGAGATAGCGGATAATTTGAATATTAGTGAAAAGACTGTTAGAAATCATATTTCTAATACTATGCAGAAATTATCTGTTAAGGGTAGAGCTCAGGCTGTAGTAGAGTTAATTAGATTAGGAGAAATTACTTTATAGCACTTATTATAGTGCTTTTTCTTTTTGCCCCTTCATCCTATGGTATTCCGGGGTATGAGAAGGCCTAAGGTCCTTCTCATAAGGGGATATTTATTTGGGATTATCTTGGTTAGTAAGTTTACATCGTGGATATGATATCTTATAATCATTTACTTATAGACTATGATAATAGGCTATAAGTAATATGAAATGACTTAGGCATTTCATAATATAAAACATAATAAAAATATGTAAAAAAGCATATATTTTAATATAATTATATCTTTTTTTTAATTATTTTGATATAATGAAGTAGGAGAGTGATATAGTGAGAGTAATAATATCTGCTGGAGGAACAGGAGGACATATATATCCTGCTTTAGCTATAATTAATAAAATAAAAGAAGAAGAACCAGATAGTGAAATATTATATATAGGAACTACTGATAGAATGGAAAAAGATTTAATACCTAGTTTAGGTTATAAATATGAAGCATTAGAAGTAAAAGGATTAAAGAGAAAATTAACTTTAGATAATATTAAGACAGTTACTTGTTTTATATCCGCTATTAAAAGAGCAAAGGAAATAATTAAAGATTTTGATCCAGATATCGTAATAGGATGCGGAGGTTATGTAACTGCTCCTGTTATATATGCCGCTAAAAAGTTAGGTAAAAGAACATTTATCCATGAACAAAATAGTGTTGTAGGACTTGCTAATAAATTCTTATCTAGATATACTGATAAAGTAGGAGTATCTTTTGAAAGTACTATTAAAGATTTTCCTAAAGATAAAGCTATACTTACTGGTAATCCTTGTAGTGAGAAGGCTCTATCAATAAAGGCTACTACTAAAGATAAATTAGGCGTAGATAAAGATAAAAAACTAGTATTAATAGTAATGGGTTCACTTGGTAGTAGAAGTGTTAATGATCGAATCTTTAGTTTTGTAGATAAATTTAGAAATAAAAACTATAGTGTAATAATAGTTACAGGTAATAGTTATTATGAAAGAGTAAAAGAAAGAAGAGTACCAGATAATGTTAAGGTAGTACCATTTATCTATGAAATGCCTTCAGTTATGAAGATTACAGATTTAATGGTAACAAGAGCAGGAGCTTCTACGATGAGTGAAATAACAGCTTTAGGAGTACCCGCTATATTTATACCAAGTCCATATGTAGCTAATAACCATCAATATAAAAATGCTAAAGATTTAGTAGATCAAAATGCTGGTATTATGTTAGAAGAAAAAGATATGACTGATAGAAGTCTAATAGAATTAATAGATAAGACATTAAATGATAAAGAAAAGATTAAGGATATTAAAGATAATTTAAAGAAGATTGGTATTAAAGATAGTAGTACAAGAATATATAATATTTTAAAGGATTTGATTATAAATGATAGAAAATTTTATTAAGAATTATGAGTATTATAAGAATGTTGATTTAAAAAAATATAATACTTATCGTTTAGAATGTTATACTGATTATTTAATATTTCCTAAAGATATAAATGAATTAGTAGAACTATTAGATTATTTAAGACAAAATAGAATTAATTATATTATCTTAGGAGGAGGCTCTAATATAATTCTTGCTAAACCTTGCTTTGATGTTGTAATAAAATTAGATAAATTAAATAATATTACTATTAATGATAATATTGTAGTAGCAGAAGCAGGCGTACCTCTTATTAAGCTAGCTAATGAATGTATGAAAAATAATTTAGATGGTCTAGCTTTTGCTGGTGGTATACCTGGTATGGTTGGGGCAAGTACTTCAATGAATGCAGGAGCATATAATGAAGATATGTCTATGGTAGTAAAAGAAGTAAAAGTAATAGATCCTGATTTAAAAATAATTACTTTAAATAAAGAAGAATTAGAATATGCTTATCGAGATTCTTTTCTTAAAAGAAATAAAGATTATGTTTGTATAGAGACTACTTTTGAAATGAAATATAAAGATAAAGAAGAGATAAAGAATATAATGAACGATCGAAAAAATAGACGAGTAGCTTCTCAGCCACTAGATAAACCTAGTGCTGGCTCAGTATTTAGAAATCCTCCTGGTATGTCTGCTGGTAAATTAATTGAAGATGCTGGTCTTAAAGGATACATTCATGGTGGGGCTATGATTAGTGATAAACATGCTAATTTTATAATTAATAATGGTACTGCTACTTACGAAGATATTATTATGCTAATTGATTATATTAAAGAAAGAATTAAAATAATTTATGATATAGATTTAATATTAGAACAAGAAATAATAAGGTGATGTTATGCCAGAAAAAAAGAAAATAAAGGTTAAGGTTAAAAAAAGAAGATTAAAAGTAAAGAAGATACTTATAACTTTATTAATTATTGGTATATTAGTATTATCTTTTCTTTATATTAAAAGATTACCAATTACTAATATATATATAGTAGGTAATAATATATTATCTGATAAAGAAATTATTGATATTTCTGGTATTGGTAATTATCCATCTTTTATTACTACTTTAGGTAGTAATATCAAAGATAATTTAATGGAAAATAATTATATTAAAAAAATAAAAGTACAAAAGAAAATATGGGGTAAAGTATATATTTATGTTACGGAAAAGAAAGTACTAGCTTTATATAACGATAAACTCTTATTAGAAGATGGCCTATTAGTAGATAACAATTATAATGTCATGAGTGCTCCTATATTAATTGGAGATATTACTAGTGTTAAAGAGAAATTTATTAAGAAATTCTCATTAGTAGATAATGATGTCTTGCTTAAAATATCAGAAATTAGTTATGTACCTAATGAAGTAGATAGTGAAAGATTTTCATTAAAAATGAATGATGGTAATCTAGTATATATAACATTACCTAAAATAACAAAGATAAATAAATATAATAGTATATATTCAGGATTAGAAGGTAAAAAAGGTATTATTTACTTAGATTCTGGTGATTATGTTGAAGTGAAGGAATAGTTTTATTCCTTCTTATCTTTTATTATGTAATAGTTATCAATATTACTAAACTTATTTTTTAGTTCTTCTAATTCATTATTATTATGAATAGTCCATAAAAATATTTCTTTATCTTTAATCTTTTTTATTTTATTATTACTTATTAATTTATAATTAGTAATAATAAAATCATAATTATTTCTTCTGTAAAGTAATGTAATTATTCCTTTCTTATATTTACTTTTAATATACTTAATAATATTCTTATCAAAAGAAGCTAAATAAATATTTTTATTATAATTATTTAGAGTATTCATAAGAATATCTCCAAATACTTTATAGTTATTATTAGTTTTAATATCAATTAAAAATATTTTATTAGTATCAATATCAAGAATCTTATCTAAAGTAGTTAGATAATTATTTTTAATTAAATCACTATAGATGGTTTCTTCAATAACATTTAAATTAATAAGAGAATTGTGTGATAAAACTATTTTGTGATCTTTAGTTAGTCTTATATCAAATTCTACACCTATACTTTCTTTATTTTTAAGGGCTTTTTTAATAGCGTGATAAGAATTTTCTTTAATATTTTTAGAGGTTATTCCTCGATGGATAATATATTTCATAATTAATTTTATGAAATATATTGAAAAAAAATTAATTTTATGATAACATTTAATCATAGGAGGATAAGAAAATGAGGAGTAAAAAAATATTGAGTTTATTTATGTTTATGATGGGAATCTTTTTTATCTTTTCATCAAAAACACTAGCTTATGAAATAGGGGTATATTATAATGGCTCTGAAAGTAACAAAAATGAAAATTATACAGAAGTTACTGGACTAGGGGGAACTAATACATTTGTTATGCACGCTACTAAAGAAGATGGTAATGATATTAGCAGACTTGTATATTGCGGTGATGCCACTAAAGGTAATCCAAGAATAGAAGAAAATGGATATGTTAATTGGAACTGTAGTCCACTGTCTACTAACGCAGATCAACTAAGATATATATTTGCTAATGGTTATCAATATAAGTCCACTATGAGCGATAGTGATAAGAATGAATTCTTTAAAACGCAATTAGCAGTATGGTATTATACAGATAGTGGAAAAATATTTAATAACTATGGTAAAGATGCTAATGGTAATTTAGATGGTACTTATAATGGTAGTAGTGATAGTACTGCTGCTGGTATTGCTAAATTAGTAAAAGACGCTCAAAACTATGCAAATAATTCAACACCATCTGTAAGCGTTTCTATTGACGGTGGTGATAAGACAATGTCTGTTACTAGTGATGGTAAATATTATATAAGTAAAGCAATTACTTTAGGTGGTAGTAACATAAGTGGTAACATAACAGTTACTATCTCAGGACCTAATGGAGCATTTGTTACATCTGATAAAAATGCGACAACAGGTAGTAGTTCTTTTGCAAATGGTAGCAAAGTTTATATTAAAGTGCCTACTGGTTCAGTTGGTGATAAAGCTTTTTCAAAACTAACTGCTAGTGGTAGTGGAAAAGTATATACTGGTGGTGTATATAGATGTACACACGTTACTGGTAGTGGTAATGTACAGGATATAATTGATTATGTACCAAGCGAAGAAGCAAAAACCGCTACTGACGATATTACAGTAACTGCTACTAAAAATATGGTATATATATCAAAAACAGATATAACTGGTTCTAAAGAAATAGAAGGTGCAGAATTAGTTATTAAACAAGGAGATACTAAAATTGTTAGTTGGACTTCAACAACAACACCATATGGATATTATTTAGCTCCAGGAACATATACTTTAGAAGAAACTATTGCTCCTAAAGGATATATTAAAAGTACTTCAAAGATAACTTTTGTTGTAAAAGATAATGGTAAAGTAACAGTAGATGGTAAAGAAGTAACATCAGTAGTTATGAAAAATGAACCAATAACAGTAATTATATCTAAAAAGAGTATTAATGGTAAAACGGAACTTCCTGGTGCAAAGTTAAAAATAACTGACAAAGATGGTAATATTTTAAAAGATATAGAAGGTAATGATCTAGAGTGGACTTCTACTACTAAAGAAAAAAGTTTTCATTTAGCACCTGGTACTTATTATTTAACAGAAACTATTGCTCCAGATGGATACGAATTATCTGATACAACAATAGAATTTACAGTTACTGAAGATGGTAAAGTAAAAATGAATAAAAAGGATGTTGATGGTAATTTAATTGTATTTACAAATACACCAGAAGCAACTGAAGTAAAAACAGGTAGTTTTATAATATATATAGTAATTATTGGTGCAGTAGCAGTAGGTTTAGTTACTTACTATGTTATGAAAAAACAAGAGGCATAAGGAATTATGCTTCTTTTAATTGGAAAAATATAGGTTAGAAAGTATTTCACCGTGAATATAATATCTTATAATTATTTATGACTAGACTATAGGCTAGTCATAACCAAGAAAGACTAAGGCTTTCTTGGAATAAAATAGAAAAATTACATAAAAATAGTTGTAATTTAATATAATATATGGTACAATTATATTCGTTATGGGATAATCCGCCTATAAAATATAGTGATTATCTGAAAAGGAAAGGAAGTGTATATACGATGGACATTATTGACAAAATAACTGCTAGTCAAATGAAAAAAGATTTACCTGAATTCAGAGTAGGAGATTCTGTTATAGTAGGATGTATTATTACTGAAACTAAAGGTGGAAAATCTAAAGAAAGAGTCCAAGACTTTAAAGGTACAGTTATCGCAAGAAAAGGTAAAGGAGTATCTGAAACTTTCACTGTAAGAGGAGAGTACTCTGGTATTGGAGTAGAAAAAACTTTCCATGTACATTCTAATAAAGTTGCTTATATTAAGATTGTTAAACCAGGTAAAGTTAGAAGAGCTAAATTATATTTCTTAAGAGACAGAAAGAGTAAGTATAATATTAAAGAAAGAAGATAATAGCTTAGCTATTGTCTTTTTATTTTAGAGGTGAATAATGAAAAATATAATTAAAGAATTATTACCATATGTTTTAATATTAGGTGGAGTTATCTTAATTAGAACTTTTATAATTACTCCTGTTATAGTAAGTGGAGATTCTATGAAACCTAATTTACATAGTGGTGAAGTGTTATTAGAGAGAAAGATTGGTTATAATAGTTCTAATATTAAAAGATTTGATATCGTTGTAATTAAAGAAGGTAAAGAAGAAATTATTAAGAGAGTAATAGGATTACCTGGTGAACATATTAGTTATAAGAATAATAAATTATATGTTAATTATGAAGTGTTAGAAGAGAATTTTGATTTTAGAAAAACTAATGATTTTAACTTAGAAGAGATATGTTCTTGCACTAGTATTCCAGAAGGTAAATATCTTGTACTAGGAGATAATAGACCTATATCAAAAGATAGTAGAATGATTGGCCTTATAGATGAAAAAGATATTTTAGGTAAAACGGTATATCGTATTTGGCCTATATCTAAATTTGGAAATATATATAATTAGATGTAATTTATAGTTACATCTTTTATTGTATATAGACAATAGTAAACAATCTTTTGATCTTCTTTCATATAATAGTTTGAAAGGAGAATATAATGAATAATAATTGTTTTGAAGATAAAATTAAGAATATTTTAGCCTGTGGTAAGAAGTGCAATTGTACTCCTGTTATCGTGGGTCCAACAGGTCCGACTGGCCCAACCGGACCATCAGGTGGTGCTACTGGTGCGACAGGTCCGACAGGCCCAACAGGCCCAACAGGCCCAACAGGTGCAACGGGACCAACTGGAGCACAGGGAATACAAGGCTTAACAGGAGCAACAGGCCCAACAGGTGCAACGGGACCAACTGGAGCACAGGGAATACAAGGCTTAACTGGAGCAACAGGTCCAACAGGTGCAACGGGACCAACTGGAGCACAGGGAATACAAGGCTTAACTGGAGCAACAGGTCCGACAGGCCCAACAGGTGCAACGGGACCAACTGGAGCACAAGGAATACAAGGCTTAACTGGAGCAACAGGTCCAACAGGTGCAACGGGACCAACTGGAGCAGACGGAGAAACTCCAACTTTAGAAATTGGAACGGTTACGACTGGAGAACCTGGTACAGAAGCTACAGCATCAATAACCGGAACAGCACCTAATTATGTTTTAAATTTAACAATTCCTCAAGGTCCAACAGGCCCACAAGGAATACAAGGTGAAACTGGTGCAACCGGTCCGACAGGTCCTACTGGACCAACAGGCCCACAAGGAATACAAGGTGAAACTGGTGCAACCGGTCCGACAGGTCCTACTGGACCAACAGGCCCACAAGGAATACAAGGTGAAACTGGTGCAACCGGTCCGACAGGTCCTACTGGACCAACAGGCCCATCAGCTTAGATAATTGAATTACAAATAATTAAAATTAATAAAGAGAGGGAAAACCTTTCTTTATTTTGATATTTATTTTAATAAAATTTAATATATTCTTCTAGACAAAAGATTGTAGTCATGTTATTATTAAATTGTAAAGGAGAATGCATATGAAAAAGAAAGCATTAATAGGTAGTGTAATTGTGATAGTAGTAATATTATTATGTTTATTTTATTTCTTGGTTTTAAAAAATAGTAAAAATAAAATAGTAACTGAGGGTGTAGAAGTAGTACCTACGATGAACGATATGGTAAATAGTGATAGTACTTGGTGTGGAACTTTTCAATTAGTGTGGAATGATATGATTAATGAAGTGGTAGGACAAGATATTTTATTTGAAGATAATAATGATATGGTAACTAATTTAAATAAAAAGGATTTTAATACTTCAATGATATCTGAAGAATATTATTATAAAAAATATGGTTTTAAAACATTGAGTTTAAAGAAAGAAATTGAGCAAGGTATTAAGGAAAAGTTTAATCAAACAAGTGATATACTTGATAGTTTTAGTTGGGATCAGGATGATCTTAGTAGTAATAATGATAGGTATTTCTTTTATGCAATGTTATATAGAGAATTTGAATATAATAAGAAATTTAGTATTTTAAGTAATGATAGGTTTGGTAATTATGATAATGTTAAATACTTTGGTATTGATAAGAAATCTACTGATGAGGTAAGAAAACAAATTGAGGTATTATTTTATAATGGTAAAGATAACTTTGCTATTAAATTACATACTAAGAATGGTGATGAGGTTATTTTATATAAGAATCCAGATGGTAAAACATTTAATGAAATATATAATAATATGATTACTGAGAGTAATGATTATAAGGGTAATAAAAATTTTGAAAAGAATGATGAATTTAAAGCTCCAATGATTGACTTTAATGTTAAAAAAGAATATACTGAATTGTCTAATAAGATATTTACATCTAAAGATGGTAAGGAGTATATTATTGATACCGCTATTCAGACAATTAGTTTTTCATTAGATGAAAAGGGTGGCAAGATTAAGAGTGAAGCCGCTACTGACATGAAGACAACGGCTATGCCTAATATGAATGAACCTAGATATTTTAATGTTGATAATACTTTTGCTTTATTCTTAAATGAAGAGAGTAAAGATAAACCTTACTTTGCTGCTAGAATAGAGGATATTAAGAAGTATCAATAGTATAAAAGCATAATATTTGTTATGCTCTTTTTTCTTTGGTAATAATCTTACCAGAGAATTGACTTTATGTTACCATATATATTATAATTAAGACGAGGTGACTAGTGTATGATTGGCAATTATAAGGTGATAACATTATGTGGTTCTACTAGATTTAAAGATGCGTTTTTGCAGGTACAAAAAGAGTTGACATTACAAGGAAATATTGTAATTTCGGTAGGGTTATTCGGTCATGCCGGAGACTTTGAAGTATGGGAAAATATGGATGAAGGAACTCTTACTAGGACTAAAGAAATGTTAGACGATATGCATAAAAGAAAGATTGATATGGCCGATGAAATTTTTGTTATAAATGTAGGTGGTTATATTGGTGATAGTACTAAGTCTGAGATTGAATATGCTAAAGAACATAATAAAATAGTAAGGTATTTAGAAAACAATTTAAATAGAGATAACATAAATAATGCGATATATTTAGATGAATATAAAAACTATCTAGTTAATTTTTATTGTTGGCCAATGGATAATGCTAAGTCATTTATAAAATGATTAAAAGAAAGTAAAAATAATGAATAATGAAAACAAATATTAATTGGTAGTGGGGTTCTAAAAATATTTACATGGATGTCAATATATGGTATGATTATTATGGAGAAAATTCTAATAGTGATATTAGAAGCATGCTTTTTTTAAGTTGCGTGATGTTCACATGAGATATGAAGATGAAAATATTTAGCTTACACAAAAAATGTTATCAATTCTTTATAATGTAGAGATAAATACAATAAATTATCATATTAAAAAAATATATAATGATAATGAATTAAAAGAAGAATCAACTATTCGAAAATTTCGAATAGTTCAAAATGAATGAAATATGTTAAAATTGTATATGAACTAAGGTGTTTATACGGGATAGTAACTCGTAATGATATAAAGAGGTGCATTATGGAATATAAATTATCAAAATCATCTGAAAAAGATATAAATAGGTTAATTGAATATAAAAACAGAACAATCTATCAATGTGCAAAAGATTTATCTAATGAAGAAATTGATAGAATAAATAAGTATGTAACTAGTGAAGTTCCTAGACTAATTAATGATTATTGCAATATAATAGTTGATAATAAAATAGTTGGTTGTATATTATTAACAAACAATGATAATGGTAAATTATTAGATGAAATATATCTTGAAGAAGAATATAGAAATAAAGGTATTGGGACTAAGATTATAATGGATATTTTAAATAATAATGATGTAGTATACTTATGGGTATATAAAGAAAATGAAAAAGCTATATCATTATATAAAAAGCTAGGATTTAATGTTATAGAAGAAACTGAATCTAGATATTATATGAAATATAATAAGTGAAAAAGATAATTCAAATGAATGATAAAAAAATAAAGATTAATTGGAAATATATAACTTATGGAAAACTTTCTATGAAGTCTTATAAATAAAGTCTTTTAGTCCTATTCCTTTTTACATTTTTTAGATAGAATTTATAAAAGAATTTAAAAAAGGATGGTAACTACGATTTATTGAAAACTAATATTTCAGACAAAGGAGATGATAACAATGGCAAAAAATTTAATTATTAGAAGTAGTACTGAAGAATTTATAACATTTAAACTTCAAGAAAAAGATAAAGGCATTCAAGTTAGATATGAAAATGAGACTTTATGGATGACACAAAAAGCTATGGCGGAATTATTCGATGTTGAACAACCTGCAATAGCAAAGCATCTTATAAATATATATAATGAAAAGGAGTTAGACAAAGATTCAACTTATTCCAAAATGGAATTAGTTCAAAAAGAGGGAAATAGAAGTGTTAAGAGAAATGTTGAATTTTATAATTTAGATGCCATAATATCAGTTGGATATAGAGTAAATTCGTTAAGAGCGACACAATTTAGAAGATGGGCGACGAATATACTTAAAACATTTACGATTCAAGGATATGTATTAGATAAAGAAAGAATGAAAAATGGTTCATTTATTGATAAAGATTATTTTGAAAAGTTATTAGAAGAAATCCGAGAAATTAGGTTATCTGAAAGAAGATTTTATCAAAAAGTAACTGACATTTATACTACAAGTATAGATTATGATCCTAAATCTTCTATATCAATCGATTTCTTTAAAAAGGTTCAAAATAAAATGCACTTTGCGGTATCACATCAGACGGCTGCTGAAATTATATATAATAGAGCAAATTCAGAAAAGGAACATATGGGACTGACTTCTTGGAAAAAATCTCCTAATGGAAAGATAATGGAATCCGATGTTATAAAGGCTAAAAATTATTTAAATAAAGAAGAATTAAGTGATTTAGAGGGGATTGTTAGTGCATTTTTAGAAATTGCTGAAAATAGGGCGAGAAGACATATTCCAATGACGATGGAAGACTGGTCATCTAGAATAGATAAGTTTTTGCTTGCAGATGATAGGGATATATTAAAAGATGCTGGAAAAATATCACATGAAATAGCTTGTGATAAAGCATTAACAGAATTTGAAAAATATAGAATAAAACAAGATAAATTATATAAATCAGATTTTGATTTA
>CAKPRO010000009.1 GCA_934182615.1 uncultured Bacilli bacterium
TTGAATTGCTTCTGGTAAAAGATTAAAAGCTATACCACTTACAGCATCATTATAACCAATTTCTTCAATAGTGGCTATTCTTTTAATTTCTGGATATTTTATTAATGTGGCTATTTTTTCATTTCCTCTTTCGTAATAGCCATAGTAATACGATTGCTCATCACCAGTACGATTTTCATTGTATAGTGGAATTTTAGGTGGAAGTGCTGAAATTCGATCATTTAAACCAACCTTTAAATACTTTTTAGTTCCATATTTAGCAAATTTTTCTTTAGCATCTTTTGATTTATATTCTTTTGCTTCAATTGTTGAACAAATTACAGTTCTTGTTAGCTTTGTCATATCTGTTGCAGACATTCTTTTATATTTATCTATTGCCATATTCTAGTCCCCTATCTTGTTTTTTTATTTGTTTTTAATTCTTCTAATCCTTGCTTATATCCTTCTAGATATTCTTTGCTACTTTGAATTGCTTCTGGTAAAAGATTAAAAGCTATACCACTTACAGCATCATTATAACCAATTTCTTCAATAGTGGCTACTCTTTTAATTTCTGGATATTTTATTAACGTTGCTAATTTTTCTGTTCCTCTCTCATAATAGCCATAGTAATATGACTGCTCATCGCCTGTTTTTATTACATCACGTAGTGAAATTCTTGGCGGTAGGGCTGAAATACGGTCACTTATTCCGCTACTGGTATATCTACTAGTGCCATATTTGGTATACTTCTCTTTGGCACGTCTTGTTTTGTTCGACTCATCTTCAATCGATTTACAAAGCACGCCCTTTTTTCTTATTGCCATTTCAGCCGCTCTTTTTTTCTCTTTATTCTTTTCCATATTATCAACCACCTATTCTATATTATTTTTTAATTTCTCTTAATTCGTAGGCTTCAATTACATCTTTTTCTTTAATATCATTAAAGTTTTCGATAGTTATTCCACATTCTAAACCTTGTTTTACTTCTTTGGCTTGATCTTTTTCACGAGCAAGAGTAGCAATTATGCTATCATTTACTACGACACCATCTCTTATTACTCTAGCCTTGGCTCCTCTTTTGATTACTCCTGATGTTACATATGAACCGGCGATAGTACCTACTTTAGAGAACTTAAATAATTTTCTTACTTCAGCTTCTCCTAATACAACTTCTTCATATTCTGGTTCTAGTTTTCCTTTTAAGGCTGCTTCCATTTCTTCTACTACTTTATAGATAATATCATATAATCTTATATCTACACCTTTATCTTTAGCAGTTTCAGATATTTTATGATCTGGTCTAATATTGAAACCAATAATAATAGCATTTGATGCTTCCGCTAATACAACATCACTTTCAGAAATAGCGCCAATACCACTTCTGATAACATTTATTTTCATACCTTCGATGTCTAACTTTAGTAATGAATTTTTTACAGCTTCTTCACTACCTTTAACATCAGCTTTTAATATAATATTTATTTCTTTTTCACCGGCTTCTTTTCTATTAAATAGATCTGCTAATGAAACTTGTGTTTTTGGTTTATTTCTCTTTTCTTTTTCGATTTCTTGTCTTTGTTCTGCTACTTTTTTAGCCTTCTTTTCACTTTCAAAAGCCATAAACTTATCTCCTGCTGAAGGGCTTTCTGGTAAGCCTGTTATAGATACTGGCATTGATGGAAGGGCTTCAACTAAGTTTTCACCTTTATCATTCTTAAGAGTTCTGACACGACCTGATATTGTACCTACGACAATTGGATCTCCTAGTCTTAAAGTACCATTTTGGATAAGTAAGTTAGTTACTACACCACTTGCTTTATCTAATTTAGATTCTATA
Organism: uncultured Bacilli bacterium; assembly: GCA_934182615.1. Classification (GTDB taxonomy): domain Bacteria; phylum Bacillota_I; class Bacilli_A; order RF39; family UBA660; genus CAG-302. The sequence continues at coordinate 1,820 of CAKPRO010000009.1, forward strand.
ACAGTACCAATAGCATAACGATTTGGATTAGCTTTTAATTCGCCCATTTCACTTAGTAATAAAATTCTTTCTAGAAGGTCTTCTATTCCTTCACCGGTTACTGCTGAGATATTAACAAACATAATATCTCCACCCCAAGCTTCTGGTTGTAAGCCATTAGCAGACATTTCTGTTAATACTCTTTCGACATTAGCAGTAGGTTTATCTATTTTGTTTACTGCTACAATGATTGGTACACCAGCTGCTTTAGCATGATCAATGGCTTCCTTAGTCTGTGGCATAACACCATCATCAGCCGCTACAATAATGATTACGATATCAGTTATTGAGGCTCCTCTGGCACGCATCTCAGTAAAGGCTGCATGGCCTGGTGTATCAATAAAAGTTATCTTTTTACCATTATAATCGATTTGATAAGCACCAATAGCCTGAGTTATTCCTCCAGCTTCACCACCTGCTACATTAGTTTTTCTGATAGTATCTAATAATGTTGTTTTACCATGGTCTACATGGCCCATTATTGTTACTACTGGTGGTCTTTCTACTAAGTCTTCTTCTCTATCTACTATTTCTAATTCCTCAAAATTAGTTTCATCCATAGTACTTTCTTTTTTTAAGGTTTTGTTAAAGTCCGCTACTAAGATTTCAGCAGTATCAAAATCTAGAGAAGCATTAATATTTACTAACATACCTAGAGCCATTAATTTTTTTATTAATGTTGCTGCTGGTACATTTAAGGCTGCTGCTAATTCTGCTACAGTCATATTTTCTTTGTAAGCTACTACATCATCACTATTAGTACTAGTATTAGATTGTAGTTTTTCTTTATGCTTGTACATTTCTTTTCTTTTGGCCCTAAAATCATTCTTTTTGGTATCTTTCTTGATAGGATTCTTTTTCCTATGTACTTCTTCCTTATCATTTGATGTTATCTCCTCAAGTTCTTCTTCGTAAGAATCAGCAAAGTCTTCTAGTTCTTCTGATAATTCTTCTAGTTCTTCAACTTCCTCTTCTTCATCCATATTTGCTATTTCATTATCTAGCATAATTATATCATCATCAGATAACATATCTTCTTCACCAGATACTTTGATATCTAGACTTTGACATAACTTTAATATTTCTGACACTTTCTTTCCAACATCATTTGCATATTCGGATACATTCATCATATGTATCACCTCCTATTTTATTATTTTTTCTATCTCTTCATAGACAGCATCATCTATCTTCACTTCTAATGCACGTTCTAATATTTTTTTATCTTTAGCTATCATCAAGGTATTTATATCTTTCTTAATATAAGCACCACGGCCATTTGCCTTACCGGTTAAATCAGGAAAAACCTGTCCTTCTTTATCTCTTACTATACGAAGTAATTCACTTTTAGGTAATTGTTCTTTAGTTACAACACATCTACGTAATGGAACTTTTTTCATTTTATTCCTCAGATGCTTCTACTTCTTCAGCATTTTCTTCCGCTACTGCTGACTGACTTTTTACTTCGATTTTGTAATGTGTAAGACGAGAAGCTAATTTTACATTTTGTCCTCTCTTACCTATTGCTAGAGATAAATTATTGTCTCCGACTACCGCTAATGCTTCTTTCTTGTTTTCATCTTTAATTGTTACTTTAATATCTTTAGCAGGACTTAAAGCATTAGTAATAAATTTAACTGGATCTTTATCATATAATATTACATCTATTTTTTCACCATTTAACTCTTTTAAAACAGCTGCTATTCTTCTTCCTTTTTCACCTATTACAGCACCAATTGGATCAACATTATTATATTCGGTATAAACGGCTATTTTAGTTCTACTTCCGGCATCTCTAGCTACTGAATATAACATTACTGTGCCATCATTTAATTCTGGCACTTCTATTTCTAGTAATCTTTTTACAAAACCATAATGACTTCTAGAAAGCATAATAAATGGTCCTTTTGGCCCAAGTTCTAGTTTTGATACATACACTTTTACTGATGAACCCATATCTAGTTTTTCACCTGGTATTATTTGATCTTTTGGTAAAATACCACTTGCTCTTCCTAAATCAACAAAGTAATTCTTTTGGTCTTCTCTTGATAATGTTCCAACCATTAACTCGCCATCTTTATCTTGGAATTCTCCTGATATACTTTGTTTTTCGGCCTCTTTTACTCTTTGAACAACGATTTGTTTAGCAGTTTGAGCTGCTACTCTGCCAAAATCTTTAAGTGGTAATTCTTTATCTTTAATAGTATCACCAAGTTCAATTCCTTCTACTTCTTTAGAAGCATCCTCTAATGATATTTCTAAGTCAGAATTTTCTACTGTTTCTACTACTGTTTTATATGAATAGATTCTAATATCTCCTGTTACATCATCAACTTTAGCCATAACATTAGTTATTCCTTCGTTTTTCTTGTAGGCTGCGGCCATAGCTTGCTCCATAGCTTCAACAACTACACTCTTATCTATTTTCTTTTCTTCAGCGATAGCATTTAATGCTTTCATAAATTCTTTCATTTGTTTTTGATTCATTTTTATCTTCCCTTCTCCTTTGTCGATACATCTAAAGTGTATGATTCTTTTATAGGATCTTCTCTATCTAGTATCGGATTGATAATATTTGTTACTTCAACACATTTATCTATATCAATTATTTCATCACGATCTATTACGATTCTTAGATATAAATTATTATCTTCCTTTTCTAGATTTATGGAGTCTATTCTTACTCCTGCTTCTGCGACTGGTCCTTCAAGCATTTCTCTTATTTTTTCTTCTACTGTCATATTTCCTCCTAATTAATATATATAAAAGAGTGGATTTTTATGCCACTCTTTCTTCAAGACAGTTATATTATAGCACATGTTTATAGTAAATACAAGGTATTTTTTTGTTTTTTAATGACTGATTCTTAAATATGGAGACACACTTGGCTCCATATTTCTCTTTGAAGACATCAAGGCTTCAAAGATGAGTGGGAAACCTTAGGTTCACACTCTATATGTAAAGATAAAATTTACCATTTGCTTTTTTAACAAAATTATTGTATAATTATTAGGCAGTGGTTATTCTTTTAAAATTCAATATATTAAATTTTTATTTTTTAACGAGAAAAATATTTTGAAAGGAGAAATTAAATGAATACAAAAATTATTCCCCTAGGAGGACTTGGGGAAGTTGGTAAAAACATGTATACTGTTATGCATGGTGATGAAATTATTATTGTCGATTCTGGTGTTATGTTTCCGGATGATGACTTACTTGGTATTGATTATGTTATACCAGATTATACATTTTTAAAAGAAAATGAAAGTAAAATTAAGGCTTTAATTATTACGCACGGACATGAAGATCATATTGGTAGTATTCCTTTTCTACTACAGACGGTTACTATTCCAAAGATTTATGCTCCCGCTAATGCTAAAGAGCTTATTGATAAAAAATTAGATGAAAGAAATATTGTCTACAAAGACATGGTTGTTTATGATGAAGACACTGTAATTAAAACTAAATATTTTAATATTGAATTTTTTAGAACAACCCACTCGATACCTGATTCTCATGGTCTTGCAATAGAGACTCCTGATGGTACTATTGTTATGACTGGTGACTTTAAGTTTGATATGACTCCTATTGGGCCAATGGCTAACTTACATAAGATGGCAAGAATTGGTGAAAAAGGTGTTAGTGTACTTATGAGTGATTCTACTAATGCAATGAGTCCTGGCACTTCTCTTAGTGAGAGTGTTGTTGATGAAAACTTAAAAGAAATTTTCTCTACTTATACTAGTAATAGAATTATTCTAGCTACTTTTGCTTCAAATGTTTATAGAATTAAACATATTATTGAAACTTGTAAAAAGAATAATAGAAAAATTGCTTTATTTGGTAGAAGTATGGAAAACATGGTTGATATTGCTCTTAAGTGTGGTTACTTTGAGGATAAGAGTATTATTATTACTGCGGAAGAGGCTAATCATTTAAAACCTGGTGAGGTATGTTTACTTTGTACTGGTAGCCAAGGTGAACCATTAGCCGCTCTATCTAGAATTGCTGCTGGTACACATAGACAAATTAAATTGATGCCTAATGATATTGTAGTATTTTCTAGTTCACCTATTCCAGGTAATACAGCTTCGGTATCAAGAACTATTAATAAACTTTATAAGAAAGGTGTTAAGGTATTTACTAATGCTATGAGTGAAATTCACTCTTCAGGACATGCTAATCAAGATGAACTTAAACTTATGATTAGATTATTTAAGCCTAAATACTTTGTTCCTTACCATGGTGAATTTAGAATGCTTAAGAAACATACGGACTTAGGTGTTATGTGTGGTATTCCAAGAAGAAACACTTTTGTCTTAGAAAATGGTGATGTTCTTGCTCTTGATAAAGGACAACTATATAAAGATGGTAAAGTTCAAGCTGGGGAAGTTTATGTCGATGGTTCAAGAATTGGTGATGTTGGGTCTGCGGTTATAAAGGATAGAATTCTTATGAGTACTAATGGTATTCTAGTTATTATTGCTAATATCGATATTGAGCATAAGATTCTTTTAGGTAGTCCGGCAATTACTACAAGAGGATATATCTTAGTTAATGAGAATGCTGACTTAATTAAGGAAATTCAACATAATGCAGAAATTATTATTAATAAGGAACTTAAAAAGAAATTCTTTAACTTTAATGATATGAAGTCAGAAATTATTAATGGTCTTATGCCAATTCTTTCGGATAAGACTGGTAGAGTTCCTATTATCTTACCTATCGTTATGGGTATTAAAACGCATAATAAGGAAGATGATAATAATAAAAAAGAGGTTCAATCTAAGAAGGATTATCATAAGAAGGAAATCTCAAATAAAAATAAATAATTATATAAGAAAAATAACTATTACCCAGGGAATGGATAATAGTTATTTTTTATTTGAAGTAAATATATTTTAAAAACAAAAACATAAATCAAAAATAAATTATTATAACAAACGAACTAATTAATAAATGAGTGGTAATTCCTACTTTTAATTTCTACAATAGGGTTTTGAACTTTTGTACTTTTTAATTTTTTATTTAATATAGGTTTAACAGATTTTTGTGAATTTTATTTAATATCTAACATAAAAAGGGGTAGTTGACATATGAATCAACGATAAAATATTTTTATACATTCGTGTAGGAATTACCTTTAACAACATATTAGGTGTTTTTAAATTTTTCAAACTAGAGCGTTATGTGTTGTTACTCTAGCAATAACCTCCTTATTTTCAGATTTCGCCCATTCTTAGATTTATACTTTATACTCAAATATTATTAATGGATTCCTTTGAAAAAGTCTTCAAAAAATTCATTAATTTAGTAGGCCTTAATATCGCAATAAGTATACTATATGGTTTAGCACTTGTCAACAGGTTTTTGTTAATTTTGTCAATTTTTGCCAAAATTATTTAGTCTGTCCACAGATGTTGTGGATAAATCTATATTTTATAAGGCTTTTTCATATGTAAAATAGTGTAAACTTTAATAATGTTTTTATGAGGAAGACTAATCTTAGGCTTACTCATTTTATGATAGAGACAAAATTACTTGGCTCTATCATACCACGGAAAACATAAACTTGTTTATGGTTAAAGTGGAATAAGAAAAAAGAAAATATATGGTTATATACTTTCTATGTTATCTTACTATTAGTATTTGACCTATTGATAATAAATTTGATTTTAGATTGTTTAACTGTTTTAATCTATCAACAGTAGTATCATATTTTTTGGCTATACTATATAGTGAATCACCTTTCTGAACGGTGTAAGTTGTCTCTAGGTTGGTATCTGTTGGTATTAGTAATACTTGACCTATTGATAGTAAATTAGTTGTTAGATTATTTAAATCTTTTATTTTATCAATGGTAGTAGAATATTTTCTGGCTATACTATATAGAGAATCGCCTTTTTGAACTGTATAACTAATGGTATTTTCTTCCTTCTCTACATCGCTTACTTTATCACTTGGTAATTTTAATACCTGACCAATACTTAGAATATTACTTGTTAAGTTATTGATTCTCTTTAGTTCATCAACGGTAGTATTATATTTATTGGCAATTGAATATAGGGAATCGCCTTTCTTTACAATGTATGTTGACTCTGGTAATAATGCACTTGGTATTTTTAGTAATTGTCCAGTTGATAGAATATTGGATGTTAAGTTATTGATTCTCTTTAATTCATCCACGGTTGTATTATTAGCCATGGCAATTGAGTATAAGGTATCTCCTTTTTTGACTATGTAGATATTTTCTTCTTCTTCATATATTTCTTTAGTTGGAATACGAAGTACCTCTCCTATTTGTAATGTATTTGTTGTTAAGTTATTCTCTTTTTTTAGTTCTGAAACAGTAGTACCTAATTTATTTGCTATGCTATATAGTGAATCGCCTTTTTGAACAACATAGGTATTGGTTGTTATTCCCCCTGGTGGTGTGTATGGTACTCCTATATAGTTTGCTACTGCTGATATGACGGCTTCTGCTAGTTCTTTATAGTTTTCTTTTAGGAATTCGACATCTTTGGTATCGTCAATAAAGCCATACTCGACAATTAGTGGTTCTAGATTGCCAGTATTTCGATGTATGAAATAGTAGTCTTTAGAGGTGTCACTTGGTAGTCTTCTTTGGTAGTATTTTCTTGTTTCTTGTCCAGCGGCTCCTATGTTTTCTAGTATTCTTTTAGCTAGGGTATCTCTATTTCTTAGAGCATAGATGACTTCGGCTCCTTCGCCGCCTCCTGAATTAACATGGTTTGATATTAGTATAACATCAGAGGAGTTACCAAACTTATTTAAAATAGTATTTACTCTATCAGTTGGAGATAATGTGGTATCTGAGTCTCTTGTTATAGCCACTGGTATTCCTAACTGTTTAAATCTATCATACATATATTTGGATATTAATAGATTATAGTCTTTTTCTAATAAATTATTGCCTGTAGCACCAGAATCCGTACCACCGTGACCTGGGTCAATTATTACTTTACGAACCGCTCTATCTTCATTATTATTCATAGTTATCACCTTCAAAGTAGTATATGTAAATAATGTTAATTTGGTTAACTTGACTAGTATAAAAAGATACTAATTTTACTTTTTAGTATCTTTTTGATATTTAATTTATAGCGGTGTTATTTACATATAATTTATAACCATTTTAATTCTTTACATACTAGTTCTACTTCTTCATTATTGTTAGTATTTTTTAGTACTGATTTTGTTATATCTATTTTCTTCATAAGATATTTTTTTCTTTTTACTAGTACTTGTTTTATTTAACTGAATATTTACTCTTGCTAATAACTCTTCAATATGAAATGGTTTTGTTAAGTAGTCATCCGCTCCATTTTCTAAACCATTTAGTTTATCTTCGAGCATTGATTTGGCTGTTAACATTATGACTTTACTTTCTATTTCTTCTTCTCTTAGTTTTTTTAATATTTCAAAACCATTCATACTTGGTAACATTACATCTAATATTATTAAATCATATAGTCCTGATAAGGCATTATAATAACCTTCTTCACCATCTGTTTCTATATCTACGATGTAATCATCTTTAGTTAATTTTTCTTTTATTAGTTCTGCGAGTGTATATTCATCTTCAATTATTAAGATATGCATAGTTAATCACCTCTTTAAATATATAATTTATTTATTAAATGAATATTAAATATAGTTATATTATAACATTTTTTAATAAAAACAAAAAGAGACTAGTTTTTGTTAATCTCCTAAGTTATAAGTATATATTATTTCGTATTATATAATAATTTTTGTTAATTAATTTAACTTTTATGTTTAACTTTATTTTTATTTAAGCTACAACCTGTTATAACCTCATATAAATTACTATTTAAACAAGTGCTACAAATATCTGCATCTTTTTTAATCAAGTTGTTATTTAATAAATAATCTGAAAGAATATTTGCTAAAGGATAACGCAATAAATAATTAACCAAACCAATATTTAAATCGTAGTCATAACGCATTAGTTTTTTAATTTTATGAGCATCTAAATCTTCTATATTTATTTGTTCATTTTGAATATATAATTTTTCACACAATAGTTCATATTCTATAGCATTTAGCATTTTTTCTTCATAATACATTCTATTATTTCTTCTTGCTTGAATTAATTCATAAAATTCTTTGTGATTAAGCCAAAGTTCTAATTGCTTTTCAATATAAAATGAAAATACTTCACAAAGAAAACTATACTTATCAGGAATTATTGGTGGATTAGAAATTATGTCAATATAATGAGCAAATTCATGAGCTAGTATAAAAATATCAGAATCATTTCCAGAAAGTCTTATAAATGCTCTTCTATTATTTGTATCAACTAAACTTTTAGTTTCGTTTTTATTTATGATAATTCTGTTACTATTTATTCCTTCTAAAATGATTTTGTAGTATTCTTTATTATAACTTTTATAAAACTCAAGAACTATGCCTAGAGGATTATTTATATTTTGAGGATAATCCATCTTAGTATAATCCTTTTTAAAATAATCTATTAATTGGTAAATTAAATCTTCTTTTATAAATTTATGAATGTTTGATTCTACTTTTACTCTCCCAATAAATTTTTCAGTAACAGATTTTCTCATGTCAGCCTCCTATAAACATATTAATAATAAACTTTGTTTTTTGATATATTATATCATATATATTTATACTTTCATAGGTTTATATAATGTTTTTTATTCTTTATTATGTAATAATGTGCAATATAGATTGATAAATAAAATTACATAAAAGAGATTAATTTTTGTTAATCTCTTAAATTATAAATATAGAAAAATAGGGCTCCATCATTTAGACAGTGCCCTTGCAAAAATGTATTACCATTTTTTCCTTGCATAGATAATATAACATATTTTTTTATCTATGTCAAACTATTTAATCAATGTTTACATTATTTTTACTTATAATAACATTTTATTATTTTGTCAAAATATTCATATATTGATTTTAATAGTTCATTATTAGTATAATACTCACTATGGTAATTTATTCTTCCATAAAATAAATCTTTAATATCATTTGTAACATTTTCTTTTACTCCATTACTTGTTACTATTTCATTAAACATATAAAGCGTGTATGTTATCTGCCTTATTCGTGAATTTTTCAATTTATTAGTTCTCATTTCTTTTTTGATACCACAAAAGTTTAAGTAATTAACCACTTTATAATCAGGTGAATATTGATTATCTTTCTTATCAAGTTCACATAACACGCAAGAATTATGTGCAACTGCATTTCTTAGTTTTACTATTTCCCTTAGAATAAATACATTTTTACTTTCTTCTGCTAACTTGTATTCTTTAGAGAAAAACTCATAAAAGTTTACTAGTTCTCCAAATGTGATAACTTCAAGAAATTCCCATATAGGTATATTTTCCAATTTCTTATCTTTATCAATATCATATTTAGAAAATATTTTTTGATAATAATCGCTTCCTACTTTTTTAAATATACTATTATGTACTTTTTTGGGAAATTTATCGTCGTTAAAATCTTTTTCTAAATACATATTTACTATTCTATATCCATCTTCTTCATTTATATCTTCTATTAAATTTAATATTCTAATTTTTAAATAATGTTCAATATCTATTATCATTTTAAATAAAACTAATCTTACCCTGTGATCAATAATCGCTAAATCTTTAAGATATGCGAAATCTAAATCAACATATTTATCTACAAACTCTCCATTAATTAAATATCTTTCAAAATTATGTTTATAAGATGTTAAATTATAATAGTTATTGTTGTCTTTTAAATATTTTTCTGCTTCTTGTTCTGATATTAGTTCAAACTTAATATTTTTATTTTTTAGATATGGAACCATATCTGTTATTTTTAACATAGGCTTTAATGTTTCTATATTATTACCATTAATCATATCGATTCACCTTCTTTTTATTTACTATTATAACATATCAATTTTAATTAATTAAGACTTTTTTATAAGAAAATTACATAAAAACTATATTTATTAAATCATTAATTTAAAATTGATTTATCATAATAAATATTATGACTTAATGATGATTTAACTATTGTATTATCAAGCCTAATATATTGATATATATAAGCAAGCATTACATCCTCTAAAAAATATGGTATTCTAACCAATTCATCATTTGATAGTTTCTTCAACTCGTTGGTATGATGATTATAATAATTTCTTCCATCAGCTATTTTTCTTGATAATTTATATACTTTTTTACTATTAAAATTCCAAATATAAGCAACTTGATTTAATATAGATTCAATTCTATCTGCCAATGTTACTTTGCCACTCGGTTTCCCATTTTTTACCCACATATTCTTAGCATTTTGTTCATCATAGTTTTTAGATATATATTCCAAGATTTGAGTATAATTAAGAAATCTATTTAAGTCAGATGTTTTATATTTTAAAATATCTAAATAAATATCAAAAATAGGAAGTGCATTTTCTAGTAAAGTATTAAAATTAGCATAGGCTTTTAAAAAGTATTTATCAATTTTTTCTATCGTTATAACAAATTCGTTGTAATGATGTGCTAGACATTCATTATTAGGTATTTTATCAATAAATTTTATACAATTCAAAAACATTATATTGTTTTCATTTACTTCAATTTTCTTTATGCCAATTTCTCTTTTAGATAATATACTTAAAAATGCTTTAAATTGATATACATCTCTCATTACATCCATATATCGTTGAGATTTATTATATTTAAACTCAATTAAAATGGTTTTCTCATTTTGATATAATGGATGCCCACAAATAACTGAATTACCCACTAAAATAGAAATTTTTTTATCATCAAAGTTGTAACTATAGCATTTACTCTTAAATATTGGGTTTAATTGTTCATCATAATCATAAAATGGGATATTAGTAAACTCATTTATATTATAAAATTCAACTAAAGTTCTCCTAATTTTTCTATTATTTTTATTCGTATATTTATAATTTACAATGAATTCATCAAATCTAAAGCGTAATTCAAATTTTTCGTCCATCCCGCTTGTCATCCCACAACTATAAAAGTTAAAAATAGTTATATCTTTTTTATCAATTATGCCATTAACTAAATTAAAACCCTTTTTTAATTTTAGCATCGTATTTATATCAACTAAATCTAATAGTCTAATTTTAAGTTGATTATCCTCAAAATAAAATTGTGCATTATATTTTTCATCTAAGATATATATAGTAAAATACTTATTAATATAGTCATCAATTAATTCATTCATTTTTTATCATCTCCTATACTTTTCAATTACAATATTATAATAAAATAGATTTAATTAAATCTAATCGATAATATAATTATATCACTAAAAAGAGACTTTTCCATGAAGTACTTTACATTTTATAGATTTTTATTTATTATACCATTTATACAATTGCATTGATAGAACAAATAACTTGGTGGATTAGAATCAATTACTACTTTATGTATCACTCTTAAACAATAATGTGCATATGCTCATTCTTTATATCGGTACTTTTATGTTTTTTTATTACTTCTAAATTAAGAATACTACTTCCATGATATACATAGTTCATATTTATTTTTCCTCTCTACTTCAACTTGATTGTATCATATTAATTATTATATACAACTTAATATTTTTAATCTAGAGACTATATAATAGGATCTAAATTACCTCACGGGGCTTAGGCTTAAGAGGCTAAAGAAAAAGAGACTCTTCTAATCTCTTTGTTCATTTTTAACTAATTTTATTATCTTACATTTTTTATGATTTTCTGTTTTTGCTTCCGGTGTTTGACTACTGGACTGAGTATCTTTTAAAACATCAAGTATTATTTTTTTTATATTATTATAATTTAACCTATCGTTAAAGCTTAATTTAGATATATCTAATTCATAACTTAACTCTTCCATTATTCCTTGATAATGTTCTTCTGATATACTATCATATTTTAATAAAGTCTTTTCTATTCCTAGATTAGTTGCTACTAAATATAGTAAAGTTATTTCGCTTAGTGAATAATAGTCAACTGCTTCATACTCCATATACTCATGTACTTTACTTATTATTTCATTATATTTTTTTCTTTCTTTTGTTTCAATATATTTATTCCAATTATTCTTTATTTTGTCTAATTGTTTTGAAATATCTTCAAGTAAATAGATATGACTACTTAAATATGATGATAACATTTCATCATAGACTGCTATAAAATCTAATATATATTTTTTTATTCCTATTTTTTCTATTTTTTCAAATGTATTAAATCTTTGATGAAGATAATCTTCAAGTACAATATCATATTCCTCGAAAATATCTTCAATTATTGCTTTAGCATAATAATCTAGTATAATTTGACTACTATTAAAACTATCATAAATGATTAGAAAGCCCATTCCTAAATTTTCCGCTGCCGCTTCATCTATTTTTAATTTTCCTAATTCTATCTGTAATCTTTTCGACTTATGATTAACCTCTAAAAGAAATTTGTATTTTTTGTAGTTTTTACTATTTTTGTCTTTTATTAGATTACACATAATTATTAATAATTCTATATAATTTTGTTCATTATCTTGATTTTCTATATAAGTGTCTGCTGCTACAGTAATTAAATTCTCATCTTCTTTAAACTTATTAATTATAAACTTAACAAATCTATAATCTGTTTTTACATTATCTTCAGCAAAATCATAAAAGTTTTTGTCATTTGATACATTTATTACATCTATCATAAAGTTAGTATTGGACTCTAGTTCTTCTAATGTAAAATCTGTTATATCTTCACCATTTATGTAGTTATATACTGTTTCTATATTATATTTTTTCATTTTCTTTTCCTCCTAATATCTTACTCTTTTACCTATTGCTATTCTTCTTAATTTGCTTAATGTTTTAATTTCTTTTTGTCTTGCCCTTTCTTTTGTTATATCCATTAACTGTGCTGTCTCACTTAAATTATGACGATCATATTCACCAATACCAAACCTTCGCTTTATTAATTCTAATTCATCTTCATTCAAACCATCTAATAATAAATTTATTGTTTGTGAATTATAATCTTCATCTATTATAGTTGTTTCCATATCTATTGGCAAAGATTCTTCTAATGTTTGAATTGAATCTGTTAGTCCCCTATCAATTAATAAATATTTTAACTTATCCATCTTTGCTTTTGATAGCTTGCTACTATCTACTTCTGTTAGTGTGTTAGTGATTGCTTCTAATAATGTATATATACTATATAAACAATAGTAGCCTGAAAAATATTTAAAAAAGTCTTCATTTTTATTTAGTTCTTTTTTTATAAAGTCTAGGTATTTATTATAGGTTACCTCTGGAGTTATTTCCTTTAACTTGATGTAGTTTATTAATATTTCAGCAAAATTTGTTGTATTTAAAACGACCATTTTTTCAAAAGAATACTTTGCTATTGGTAATTTATCTAATAGTTTCGTATAAAATAGACTATTATAGTTAAATATATTTGAATATTTATCTATTGATACAAGTATTTCGGCATCTATTAATTCTATCCATATCTCATAAATTGTACTTATCACATCATTCATATCGTATGATATTGTATTTGTAAAATAAACCTTATTTTTATTTATAAAATTTAATGGTACATATACCGTGTCTTCAATTAGTTTTTTTCTTTTTATTTCTTTTTCTTTAATATTTGATTCTTTTTTCATCTCAATGAATAATTCTTGAGCTTCTTTTAACTTTAGTTTACCTAGTGTTTTTACTTTTTCATTCCACATGTTTAATATTTTTATGTTCTCTTCCATTCTAATCCCCTTCTTTACTTTTTTATCTTGTTAATATTTTTCTTTTGATATATCTTCTACTATTTAATGAACAAAAGTATTTATCTCCTAATGTATCTTGAGTTAATTCTGTATCAGTATCCATTTTATCTGCTAATTTAGATAGAAGTTCTATTTTTGATTTTCTATCTCTATCATAAATGTTTCCATACATCCCTATACTTATATCATACATACCTGAATTATGTATTTTATGCCAAGATGATACATCTTGATATGAATATGGATTATGAGTAATAAATAAATTTGTTTCCGCTAATGATATTGTTCTTGGAGTTGCTATTAAAACATTTCTATCGGTTATTATTAGTTTTGAAGGTAATATACCTAATGTTATTCCATAAGGTGATACTATTTCCATATCTTTACTACTTATGCTATCATATCTTCCTTTTCCCACTTCTGTTCCATCATATAATGATACATTAAGATATGAAAGATAATCTTTATACATTTTTGATGTCTGTCTATTTTGGACTATCCAGTTTATAAAATCTTCATTATCTTTCATTTCGGCAAAATTAATATTCTTTATTTCTCTAGCATTACAGTACTGACAAAATAATGCCTTTAAATATTCTTCTAACATATACTTTTTCCCCCTTCCAATGGCTTTTTTGTCAAAAGCACTAGTATTGTAACATAATTTATGATATAATTAATATACATATTATTTATATGTTATATAACTTTTGGTTATATTTTAGATGGAGGTTATTTATGAATATTAACTTTGAATTATATAAAGTCTTTTATTATGTTGCTAAAAATAGTAGCATAAGTAGAGCCGCTAACGAGATGATGATAAGTCAACCTGCTATCAGTAAATCTATTAAAACATTAGAGGCGCAAGTTGGTACTCCACTATTTATTAGAAAGAGAGATGGAGTTATTTTATCAGAAGCAGGGGAAACTATTTATAATAAAATTAAAGATGCTGTTGAACTTATAGTTTCTGCTGAAAACGATTTAGATGCTTTAACTAACATGGATACCGGTGTTATTAATATTGGAGCTAGTAGAACTATTCTTCATGAGTTTTTGATGCCATATATTAAAAGTTTTCATAAAAAATATCCTAAAGTTAATATTAGGATATTTACTGATAAAACTGATTTACTTCTTAAGAAGGCTAAAATGGGACTAATTGATGTTATTTTTACTAATATGCCATATAATATTCCAAATAATTTTGATAGTTTTAAATTAATTGATTTGCATGATTGTTTTGCTGCGAATGAAACATTTAAGTATTTGAAAGATAGAACTATCACTAAGAATGACTTTGAGAAACTTCCTTTACTAGTTTTAACTAAAGGTGCTTCTACTAGAATTAGACTTGATGAATATTGTACCGATAATAATATTGTTATTAATCCGGAGATGGAGTTTGGTAGTAATACTTTAATTAAAGATTTTACACTAGCAGGCTTTGGTATTGGTATGCTTACTGAAGAACATATCAAAGATGAACTTGAAGATGGTACCTTATTTAAACTTGATATTGAATTACCACTCAAAGAAAAATATTTAGGTATGATTTATAACTGCGGTAGCATTGGATATATTAGTAAGAATTTTATTAAATATATAAAAGAGGCGATAACTGAATAGTTTATCGTCTCTTTTGATTGCTTGTAGTTATTAATTCTTCTAAATTTGTTTTTAATATTTGTTCAATTTCCTGCTGGATGCTAAATTCTAATTCTATTGCTTCTTCGGATACTTTAGCAGGCAGTCCTAAACTTGAAGATGTAGTTAGGTGTGCTAAAGCTTGCTCTTCAGGGGTAAATTGTCTATCTTCGTTTTCATTCATTATTCTCTTAACTACTTGACAGCCATCATTATCTCCAAAGATTTTTCTATATTTTTGTAATGTCAATAATTTTTCATTATCTTTTCCTACTTTTATATTTTCGGCTTTTCCTGTTATTAATGTATCTGGAACATACATTCCTGTCTTATCATCTAGTAGAAAGCCACTGAAAATAAAATCTTTAGATTGTTTTTTTGTTAGAATCAAATCATTTAATATACCAGTTATTGTTAGTTTCTTATTTATAAAATCTTGACCATATCTAGTTGCTGCTATTGTAGCATATTCTTCATTTGGTTTTTCTAAATAGTGACCTTCTTTTAGTTTTACTAAACAGAAACATGTTTTAAAATAGTCTCCTCGCATAAATGAGCTTGTTTTTAGTATTATTTTTCCCCAAGGTAACATTTGATATACTTTACCATTTTCTTCTATTAATCCACCTTCGGCTATTATATATTTTTGATTTTTTATCAATGCTAATAATACTTTATCTGCTCCTGCTGATTCACTTAAACCTAGAACTTTTCTTACTTTTTCTGATAAATATTCGGCTCTTGGTATTCCTAATATATGAGGTATTCTTTTTGTATCTAGAACATATTTAAATGGAAATATAGTACCATCTACTAGTTCCACATCATTTTCTATTGCTTTGTTATTACCATCTAAATAATATTTTTGATATGTGTCATAGCATAAATTTAGATTATCAAAAAGATTACCTATTAATTCTTTCATTATATCATCTCTGCTTCTAGTTTCTAAAGCAGCAGAATATCCAGGATAACTTTTAAGAAAAATTTTATTTTTTTCTAATCTGTTTTCTTCACTTCTTGGTTCTGGTATCTTTCCTCCGATAGTAAATACTTGTTTTTGTTCTTTTATTTTCCGATTTTTTTCTTCCTCAGTCATATCTGGAGTTATTTTTATTCTAGGTATTTCTTTAAAGTGATATGTGCCTTTTTCTTTAGACTGTGCTAAAATGGCGTTCCTATTACTTGCTTCTTCTTTTACTATATTTGAGCCTTTAGCAGCTTCAATTAAGTTTATTAGTGAGATATCATCAAAAGTAAATCTCTTACTGAGCATCATTGCCTTTCCTTCTATATCACTCATAATTTTATCTTGTAATTCTATTGGATAATTATTTAATTTGCAATATCTTTCAAAAACTAATTTTATTTTATCTATATCTTCAGAGGCCAATGTCATTTCTATGTTCTTACCAAAATATTTTAAACATATATTGTTTATTATTGTAGAGCTTATTCGATTATAACTATCTACAATGTAGTTTTCTATGGCTTTTATTGCAATCATCATATTTACATCATCAGTATAAACAATCTTATATTCATCTAATTTAGTCATAATATCATTAAAATTATTAGTTATTTCGTTTTCTATTTTTTTAACATCTAATAATGACATGCCAAATATGTCTTTTAATATTTCTCCAATTAAATACTTGTTATCAATATCCATATTACCCTCCTCTATCATTAATTTAAGTATATCATAATTTTAATAATTTATATGTTGTATTTAATTATTTTTACAGTATTTTGACATTTTATATGTAATTTGTTATTACTTATATATAATACAACATAATATTTTTAATTTAGAGACTATATAATAGGCTCTAAATTACCTCTTAAGACCTAGGCTTAAGAGGATAAAGAAAAAAATAACATAGAATATATTAATCTACATTATTTACTTTTATAGTACTTACATACTTTATATTTAATACTTTGTCATATAGTAATTGTTTATTTTTTAATAATTTTATAAAACTATATATATAGAAAATTATAAATATTATAAATGTATTTAATCCTATTATTACTAATAGATAATTAGGTATATTTTTAGCTAATAATACTTCTAGATGTATCACTAGTGAAAATATTCCATAGTAGTATAGATAGATAAAGATATTTCTTAAAGTTATTCTAAGTAATCTCTTATCTGGTACTTCTAATGATACATTTATTATTTTTCCAAAGATAGTTTGGTTATGATTAAAATATGGAATGATAATAAAGTAAAGAACCGCTAGTGAAAGATTTATATATTTATTATTTATTAAAAATGATACTAGCATTATCATTAGTAGATAGATAAAGATATCTCCTATAAAGAGTGTTATTCTTCTTAAGGAAGATACTTTTTGTCCTTCTTTTAATGATTTGGTATCGATATCTTCTCTTGTTGGTAAATGTTTTTGGATAGGACTTATTATTAAATATCCCAGAAGACCTCCTAGTGTGTTTATTAATAGGTCATCCACATCAAAATTACGATATGCTCTAGGATAGATATAATATAGTCCTGTTAACTGAGTTAATTCAAAGAATAGTGATATTAAGAAACTTATAATTATTGTTTTCTTTAATGAACATTTATAGTAGTATCTTAGATAGACTCCTAATGGCATAAACATTATTATATTAAAGATAACAGTATATATACTAGGTATAGTTATTATTTTTAGAATGTTTATTTGTTTTAATTCTATTAGGTCCTCTACTATATCTTTTATGAATGTTAATGGAATTAACTGAGGATTAATCACTTTCATTTTGATTACTTCTTCTTTGGTTGGAAGAGGTAATATTACTAAAAAGTAGATTGTTATTAGATATAAGATAAAGGAATATATTATTAAAGTTCTTAATTTGTTTACTGATCCATAATGATGATATTCATATATTATATATGGTAATGTTATTAATAAGGCTAAAAAAGGAAAGATTATTAAAGCTGTTTTTATTGGTACTAAATAGCTCATCTTATCTCTCCTTTATTATGGTTTTACTACAGTAGTACGTTACTAAGAAATATCCTCCATAGATTACTACTAGAAATACTGCTGTTAATATTATTGATGATAATAATGATTCTGTTCCCATTGTTTTTAAGATATAGTTAGCAAACTCTATTCCAAATATTGAGTGAATTATAGCTAGTAATAATGGGAATAGGAAGAATACTGCTATCTGTTTAAATAAGGCTTTGTTAATCATTTTCTCATCAGTTCCTATTTTTCTTAACATATTAAATCTTTCTTTATTATCAGTACTTTCTGATAATTCTTTTAAGGCTAAGATGGCCGCACTTGATATTAAGAAAATTATTCCTAGATATAGTCCTACAAATGTTACCATGGCTCCTAGTCCTATGGATGATGCATAGATATCTATTTTAGTATTATATGATAATAAGGTATCTTTGTTAAAATGGTTATTTATTATAGTACTAACTATATCTTCAACATTTTCTTTTTCTTCTTTAGTGTCTGCTTGATAGTTAGCTGCTAAAATATTTTTATATGGATGAATACCTTCTAAGGCATTATCTGGTAATATTATTACTCCTGTATTAGTAGCACTTCCACTTAGTTCGATAATGCCATCTTGACATTCTTGATATTTTGGATAGTAGTTTTTACTATTTATAGTTAGTTTGGTATTATTTTTTAAGGCTATATTTCGAATGTCCGCCATCATCTTATAGTTAGATATAATTACATATTCATTATCTTTTAGAGTTAATTCTTTTTTGTTATATAGTTTTGCTAGACGATTGTAGTCACTTAATTTTACTAAGTCTTCTCTTACGTTATAAGCTAGTGTGGGATAATCTTTTCCTATTTGTTCTATTTGGTCTCCAAAAGAATCTTTTAGGGTTATTTCTTCTACTCGATATGTATTTATATCTACTACATCTTTTAGATACTTGTATACATCTAATCTTTGTAAGGTATCTTTGACAGTGGTGTTATAATCCTCTATTATCTCTTTTGAAAAGTTTTCTTGTTCTTCTTTAGATAATGGTTCTTGTAATTTTGAGAACTGAATATCAACAGGTGCTAAATCTTTTAGATTACCTGATAGAGAGTTTTTTATAGATAATGCTGATGAAAAGATACATATAGTAAAGAATAGCATTAGGCATATTATTGTCATTGAAAAGACAGTGGTATTTATTTTGCTACTTATTTGACGAACGGTAAAACTATTTAGTCCTTTATAGTAGTATTTTTTTAGATGCATTACTATCTTTAGAATTAGACCTGATAGTGACCAAAATATTAGAAATGTTGATACGCATCCTAGGGCTATAGGCAACAATATTCCTCTTATGGTATTCATTAGTGGTGAAGAGCTAAATCCATCTGTTACTAGATAGTAAGCGTATGATAGTGCTATAACAGCAATTATGAATACTATAGTGCAAATGATAGGATTTTTTAATTTTACTTTTTCGGATTTTTTATTACCATGTAATAGATCTATTAGTTTACATTTATTTACAATTATGGTGTTAAATATCATTACTATTAGATACATTATGCTAAAGTATAATAAGGTTTTTAGGGCCGCTGATGATGAAAATGTAAACTGGAATTTTGTTAAGTCGGCTTCAAACATATTGGCTACTAAGATACTCATTAGTTGTGATAAAACTATTCCTAGGGCTAAGCCAACTCCTAAAGAGATAACTCCTATTATAAGAGTTTCAAAGAAAAGGATTAGAGATATTTTTCTTTTGGACATTCCTAAGGTTAAGTAGATTCCAAATTCTTTGTTTCTTCTTTTTATGAGAAAACGACTGGCATAGATTATTAGAAATCCTAGAATGAATGAAACAAAGACACTTACTCCTCCTAGGATGGTTGTCATTAGTCTTATTATTTCACTTGTTGATGATGATACATTTAGCATTACTGTTTGACTATCTATGGCATTGAAGACGTAGAAGATGGCTACTCCTAGTACTAGGGTAAAGAAATAGATGGCATAATCTTTGATACTTTTGGTTATGTTTTTTATAGACAATTTAAAGAGCATCATTTATGTCTCCTCCTAGTAAGGTTACGACATCTATTATTTTATCAAAGAATTCTTTTCTGGTATCATTTCCTTTACGAATTTCGTTATATATTTTACCATCTTTTATGAAGATTATTCTAGTAGCGTAACTTGCGGCATAAGCGTCATGAGTTACCATTAGAATAGTGGCTCCTAAAGCATTATTTAGGTAGGTTAGTTTTTCTAGAAGCATTTTTGATGACTTAGAGTCTAGGGCTCCAGTTGGCTCGTCTGCGAGTACTAAGCATGGATTTGTTATTATGGCACGAGCTGCTGCTACTCTTTGTTTTTGTCCTCCACTCATTTGGTAAGGATATTTTTTTAGTACTGATTCGATATCTAGTTCTTTTGCTACTTTCTTTATTCTTTTATCTATTTCTTTGGGACTTACATTTTGAATTGATAAGGCTAGTGCTATATTTTCATAGGCTGTTAAGGTATCTAATAAATTGAAGTCTTGAAAGATGAAACCTAAGTCTTCTCTTCTAAACTTGTTTAAATCATTTCCTTTTAGTTTTGTTATGTCAGTTCCTCCTACGAAAATATGTCCGGCGGTTACTTTATCAATTGTGGATATGCAGTTTAGTAATGTTGTTTTACCTGAACCTGAAGAACCCATGATAGCGACAAACTCTCCTTTTTCTACTTCAAATGATATGTTATCTATGGCTTTAGTTAAACTTGATTTACTTCCATAGTATTTTTCAATATTTTCTATTTTTAGTATATTTTCCATATTATTTTCCTTCCTTTCGTAATTAATAATACTAGATAATAGGATATTTGTCGTAAGTTTAATATTACAGTATATTACTTTTTTGTAAGGTTAGTCTTCTGGGTGATAAAGTTTATTTTTACCAAAGGTTATTTTGACAATGGTATATTCTTTTTCTTCAGATTCTATCTCTATTTTATGGCCTAGTTTGGTACATAATTTTTTGGCTATGTATAGACCCATGCCTGTTGATTTAATTTTATCTCTGCCATTAGTACCGGTAAATGATTTTTTGAAAACATTTGGGATATCACTTTTTGGTATGCCAATACCGTTATCTTTGATAAATAAGGTTATTTGACTATTATCTTCAGTAGCTTTTATTTGGATATAGGAGTTTGGAATATCTTTTTTGTATTTGATGCTGTTATTGATAATTTGATTTAAAATGAATTCTAACCATTTGGTATCGGTATAGACTTCGGTATTTTTTATATCGACGATTAGGTCAATTTTATTTTCTAAGAGGTCATCTTTATTTTTAAGGGCTACTGATGAGATTATTTTTTCTAGTTTTACTTTTTTGAAGATAAAGTCTTCACTGGTATAGTTACTTCTTACATAATAGAGGATTTGGTCGATGTAGTTATCTAGTCTTTTTATTTCTTCAATGTATTCTTTTGGTACTTGATTTTTATGATTATGGGTCATAAGTATTAGACTTGATATTGGTATTTTTACTTCATGTATCCACATCTCAATATAATCTTTGAAGTCTTTGGTGCTATTTATGTAACTACTGACATTTTCAATCATTGATTTGTTTATGTCGCACATGACGTTATATATTAATTCTTCTTCGTAAGTATTTGGTTTTGGTATGGTTTCTAGGACTAGGTATTTTTTATCTAGATTTTCGGTATTGGTTATGATGGTGTTATAGAAGGTTCTTTTTTGGAAATATGATATTAAGAGGGCTATGATTAGTGTTAGTAGTAGTAATACTATGGTTACTATTATTAGTCCCTCTGGTACTTTGAAGGCTATGTCTAATAGGGTTATTAGAATTATTGATATGATAGTGATAATGATTATGGTTATTTTATCTTTTAGATAGTTTGTTAATTTCATAATAGTATATATCCTTGTCCTTTTCTTGTTTCTATGGCATTTGGATAACCAAAGTCCTCTAGTTTACTTCTTAGTCTACTTATATTTACGGTTAGTGCATTATCATTTATGTATTCTTCATTATTCCAAAGGATGGTCATTAATTCATCTCTTGATACAATTCTGTTTTGGTTATTTAATAAGTGCTGAAAGATTAACATTTCATTTTTGGTTAGTTCTAATTCTTTATTATTACCTGATAAGGTACCACGTGAGGGCGATACTTCTAAATCTTTATATTTCAGTACTTCAGTACTATTATCTAATCTTTTAAAGATATTTTGTATTCTTAGTAATAGAATGGTTGGGCTATAAGGCTTGGTTATGTAATCGTCTGCTCCATAAGAGATTGATAATATTTCATCGGTTTCATTTGCTCTTGAGGTTACCATTATTACGGGAATATTTGATTCTTTCCTTATTTCTTTAAGTAACTGCTCACCATTTTGATATGGTATATTTATATCTAAGAGAATTAGATCTATATTACTTTTTAATACTTCTTCTTTGGCATTTGTGAAGTCTTTTAGTATTAATGCTTCATAGCCAGCATTTACTAGTAGTTCATATAATTCTTTAGATATTATGGTATCATCTTCAATTATCATTATCTTTTTCATATATTATACTTCCTTCTTTCTATAGTTATATTATATCATTGTTTTAATTGGTTTTATATTACAAGTTTGTAAGGTAGAAGAAAAAGACTTAGTACATCTTTGTGATGTGGGTAAGTCTTTGGTTTTTGTGAGAAGTCCGTAATGCACAAATCATATCTATCTGATTTTTTACTATTCTGTCCTTTCAAAATTAACTTTTTAAAATATGTAGTTAAAAAAGTATAATTTTGTATAATAAAATTCAACATAATTTTGCATATAAACTGTACAAATAGTATAAAACAATACTTTGTCTACATAAATATATATTTTTTTAATCAAGATCCTTTGGCGTTTCGGATAATTCAGAATTTAATATTTCATAAAATCTTTCTCCAAACGGTGTTATGTTATCTTTTTTATTATTGTCTTGAGTATCTTTAAATGCTTTTATTAAGTTTCGTATTAAACACATAGTCTCGTCAACTCTGAATTTTAGTTACCTATATTAAATTTTTATGTCACACTAAACTAATAAACCCTACTTTATCACTACTGTAATCATCATCTAAATCAGCACCAGCATATACAATACCAACAACTTCTCTTTTTTTATTTAAAACCGGGCCACCACTCATTCCATGTTTTGGAGAATCTTTAGTTACCCAAAATTCTCTTCCAAGAAAAGTATCTTTACCAATTATTTTGGTTTCTATAATTGAAATACTCGTCCTATCAAAGTCTACAAAGCCCGGATAACCAACTAAATATACAGTATCTCCCATCATAGGTTTATTTTTTGAAATGTTAAAAAACTTACTATTAAAATTAATATTTTTGATACATAAAATATCGGTCTTATAATTATTTTCCTCTATTTTATAATTCAAAAAAAGTTTACTCGTTTTATTTTTTAAATAAAAGAAAGGTAAATTTCCATCATCAGGTATAATAGGAAACTGTCTTAAATATTGAGTGTCATTTTCATCATAAATAAAATCTTTAATGGTAGTTTTATTTATTAAAACATGAGTTGAAGTATGCAATATATTATTTTTTATCAGAAATGCTGTACCTTGAGAATCTTCAGCTTCTGACTGTAAAACAAAACATCTATCTTCTGTATACTTTTGAATTTCCAATATACTATCAACATCAAACAGTTCAACGCTAAATAGCTCGTTAAATTCTTTAGCATATTTTAAAAACATCTTATCATTATAACCTCTTACCATTTTTAAATAATTTAATTTTCCTTGTAGCAAATTAAACATTTTATATTTTGCATCCTTTTCAGTGTCAAATTTAAAATTTTTAAAATTCTTTTGAGCTGTTATTATAAAGCCATATTTTTTTATGGAATAAAGCATTGCGCGAACTTCTTTTATATATTTTTTATTTAAATTTAATTTAGTATTTACTATTACACCTGTTACCTCTTGACGTAACATTTTTTTTGAAAGTTTAGTTTTTGCATTATTTACTTTAAATCCTGTATTATAACCACCATTAATTATTTTGATTAATCTATCAGATAAAACTATTTCACTGGATTGTTTATATGCTATTTGTAAAGGAAATTTATCACTATTTGTAGATATTGTTATATCATCAGCATATCTACTATAAATACATCTATTTTTTTTTGATAAATGTTCTAATTCTTTATCCATTTGATAACATATAATATTAGATATTATCGGTGATGTTGGGGCTCCTTGAGGCAATTTACCATCTTTACAAACTATTTTTGCAAGAAAAGTAGCTAAATGCCTATTGAAATTAAAAGGTTTACCCATAAACATTCCACGAACTCTACCAAAATGTATTGTATCAAAAAAATTTTCTAAATCAATATTTAATACAAATCTTTTTCCTACATGTTGACTTGCATTAGTTACACAACTTCTGTTTTTTATAAAACCATGTTGAACATCTAAAAAATCATAACAATCATATAATAATGTTGCTAATCTTTGTTGTATTACTTTTAATTCAATTGTAGGCGCAGAAATTTTTCTTATACCGCCATTTTTTTTAGGAATTTCAAAGCTTATATAATTTTCTTCTTTTACAAATAAAATATAATTTAAATATCCTTTAGATATATTTAAAATGCTACATAAATCATCAACGCTATCAATCTCTAAAAATATATAATTTTTATGCAACATATTCATCACCTCAGTGTAAAAAGGACTCATACATTGTACTATTATATTAAATAATAAATAGTATAAGGTATATTAAACGAAATAATTAATTTATAATACCTAAATGTAACTAACATTTTTTTAACCATGGCGAAACACTCATGAGGTGCAGTCCTTTTTACAAGATAATATATTAACATAGATTTAGGTCTTTTACAAGCTTTTGCCTACTCTTCCATAAGAATTTCTAATTTATAATTAATTTTCAATTATTATATTCTTGTCAGTTATTTCTTCATGAACTTTAATATCAACATTATACTTCCTATTGATACCTCTATTTCATCTGCAGTAATATTAAGCACAAGTTCTTCACTTAATAACTTAATATCATTTGCCTCATTTTTCCAAATTTCTCTTAAATTTATTATTTTTTCTAACCTTCCTAAACTATAATCCTTTTTAATCCTTCAAAAATTCTAAATATCTGCTATATTGATCAACTAGTATATTTTTTATGTATTGTTCCATATATTCATAATCAGGATTATTGTTTTTATCTACTGGTAACAAAATTTTTTCTTTACTAATTCTAAAATCATTTATTTCTCTATTAAAACTATATTTATTTCCTATTCTTGAAACTATGGCTGTTAAAAATAAATAAATATACTTATTATACTTATTATTTTTTAGTGCTGTAATATGATCACTACCAATAAAATCATATTGATGATAAAAGGTGGCCCCAACTGAACCACTATTAGCGATAGTTAAACAATTATTAAATTTTTTTCCTTCTTTGTTACTAATAAAATTATCTACACCATTATTCATCATTGTTGAGGAAATGTACGGAATGTTTCCTGCTTTATGATTGCTCTTTTTTAATCTTTTTCCTCTTTCAATAATTGAAAATATACAATTAATATCAAATTCTTTCCATTGTTTTTCTGATAATTCAAGGATTTGTTTATATTCAATATTTGATATACTTTTATTACAATATTTTTTCACCAAATCTAATTTATCGTCTAATATTTCAGCTATACTATTTTCCATGTATTGATAATTTACTGTTTCATCGTCATTTATGGGAAGAATAATTTTCAATTTAGACAAATCCTTACTTGATAACTGATTTCCATATGAAAAATTATCTGTATTTGCCATAATTATAACTTTAAAATATTCAGCTAAGTTTTTATTTAAGGTATGTTCTTTTAATATTAATGCATGAACTTTCATATCCAATGAAGCCTTATACGGATGATAAAAAACGCTACCCAAAAATGAAACACTTATAAAATTTTCATAAACTCTAAAATTAGGGTTACTTGACTCGCAATATGAATCAATACCATTATTTGTATCTCTAACTGTTATTCTAGGAATTGATCCTGGCTTTAATTCAGACTTATTTATATAAGCACCTGTTGGTA
Source organism: uncultured Bacilli bacterium (assembly GCA_934182615.1). Lineage (GTDB taxonomy): Bacteria > Bacillota_I > Bacilli_A > RF39 > UBA660 > CAG-302. The sequence goes on from CAKPRO010000009.1 coordinate 28,478, forward strand.
CTTGATTTTCAGTTGTTTCAAAAATATCACTTATTCTAAATATTTTCCATTTGATACCATTATCATTCATTCTTATCACCTTCGGTCTCAAATAAATATCCTCTTCCGTGAGTAATCATATTAATTTCAAATGTTAAATAATCAGCTATAGCGTTTTCAAAACAATCATTATTGGGAATTTCATCATTGAAATAAAAGTAAGAATGTAACCATTCATCTTCCGCTTCAACAGTCGTTTCTACACAAAATTTAGTTGGAGCTTCTATTTTATCAAACCATACATCCAACAAATGTTGCTTTCTATCCTTTGCACGTTCAGTTTCGACAAGCCCTTTGTGTTTTTGAACTTCAAATCCATCGTCTGAAAAATCAATGAATTTACATAATTTGTTTCTATCATGTGGTATACCTGCGGTAAAAATTGCAATACAAGGATTTGTTCCAACTCCATAAAAAGTATTTGTGTTTAGAGTAATTACTCCCTCTAAAGTGTGATGTAATAATATACTTTCTTTTATATTTTGTTCATTCTTATTTTTACCCGTCATTGTACTTTGAGGTACAATGACAATAACCTTACCGCCAACTACGATGCTGTCTAATAAATGTTCAACAAAGCTAAGTTCACATTTTTCAGGGCTTATTTTTCCCATTGAGTATGGGGGATTCATCATGCCTACTGTTGCACCCTTTAATTGTACTTTGCTAGAATCCTGTGCTAAAAAATCATCACATATTAGATTACTTTTCCCATCGCCACGCAAAATCATATTTGTAGTTGCAATAGTAAACATATATGGTTGAAGTTCAAAGCCATGTAGTTGGTTCCTTTTAATTGCCATCTTTTCCTGATTATTAGATGTTTTTCCAAGCATGTCGTGCATAGCTGAAACAAGGAATCCAGCCGTTCCACAGCATGGATCCAACACCACATCTGTAGATTTCAACTCTATTAAATCGCAAAATAAATTGCATATATGTTTTGGTGTTAAAACAATTCCCAATGATTGCCCATCTCCACCAGAATAACTCATAAATTCTCCATAAAATCTACCCAAATAGTCTTCTGATGTCTGATTATATCTAATAGTTTTATATAGCTTGTTATATAAATATTCAGTATAAAATTTTAATGGGGTTTTACCTAAAATATCGTTTTTTTCATTCAAAATGACAGTGTCTTTTATTATAGCAAATTGTGATAAAAGTTTATCTTTCTTTGTTTCTGGAGATACTTGTGATCGATCTAAATTATCTCGTATTGCATTATAAATTTTCAAACCATCTGTTTTTAATTTGTCACCAATTAAATCGTCAATAGAGAAATTCTTATGTTCTATTTCTTTTAAAGCCAATAATATTCCACTTACAACCAAAGGCTTGTCTTTATCGCTTAAATTACCATAATTTCTTAAATATTCATGCAATTCTTTTGCATCTTTTAGTATTTCTTCAGTCGTCTTTTCATCATCTGTGTTTTCCTTTAAAATTTCTCTAACATAATATTCATCAATATTATTCTCATTAAAAGAAATAAAACTTTCTACTTCCGGTAAATCTATAAAATATTCTCTACCATCTAAATATATTGGCTTTATGACGTGATGTTTTTCATCTCCGCTAATTCCAAATGCAATAGCTTTTTTGTAATTAGTGTTTTCTAATATGTGATTTGCATAAAAATATGCCCCATTTAAGGCATAATCAGTTATTGATGATACGCTTAAATTTAAAATACCATTTTCATCATATTTTGCTTGTTTATCTGTGGAATACTTGTCTTCAATTACTAAAACAAAATCTTTTACAACCCCTACATATTCTGGAAATCCCACATTACCTGTGCCTTTTTTTGATGCAGTTTTTAATGCATAATCTAATTCTTTAATATTGCTTCCTTGTGCATCTAATGTTATTCCAGCATCTTTTAATAAATCATAAACCCACAAATCAGTTCTAACTTCTTTTTTTGCCATAATACATATTCTCCTTCATAATTTTTTCTTCTATAGCCTCTAATACAAATTTATTAAAGCTATAATTTTTTCTTCCATTTTTCTTTTTTATTTTTTGAACATAATCTGAAATCTGAAAAAACAAATTCTTATCTAATCTTAATAAATAAGTTTCCTTTTTTTCATTCTCATTAAGATCTTGTTTTTTCATATTTTCACCTTCTTTACTGTGATATCTTTATATCTTGATATAATGATATCATATTTTTGAAATTTAATCAAGAGATTGGGATTATTCCTATAAAATAATTTTGCATAGAAACACAAATTCAGTGCTGGCCATGCAACAAACACTATTCTACTAACTAAAAACACTACCATTTCTGATAGTGTTAATTACTTTAATAATATCTTTTTAATCTTAATAATCCATTTTTTTCCATAGTTATTTGGTTTTAGTTTTTATACATTTGCTTTTTTTGGCCACCACCTGAAGTTATTATATCATAGTTTTTTTCCATATATGACTATATGATTATTTTTCTAATTCTATTTATATAATACTATTTCTCTATACTAAAATAATATTAGTATATAGTTATTGCTTATATATAATAGATGTAATAGGCATATTGTTATTAGACCCTAGGCTAATAACAACACTAATAAGACTTACATAGTAAGGCTTATAGTGAACATAATAAAATATATATAATTATTTATTATTAACTATCTCATCTAATTTACTTCTTATAATACTTTCTTCTCTACTACCATTAGTAGTTAATCTTATTAATGGTATATTATATTTAGATAGAATATCATTCTTTAATATATCTCTTTCTTTTTGTTTATTATCTTCTTTATGATATTTATATCCATCTACTTCTACCGCTAATAATGGTATTTTACTTATTTTATTATATATTAAGAAATCTATATGAGTATTATGGTGAGAAGCATATTTTCTTTCTTCTTCTGTTAATAATGTCTTATCTTTTATTAATATATTTAAAATTTTATTTATGTTTTCTTTTATACAAGTATACTCCTCCTGATATTACTCCTATACCTAAGATTGTGTTTAATAAACTATTACTATCCTTTTCATCTTCAATATTATTATCTTCAATATTTTTACTAGTGGATATAATGCAACTTCCATCATCAACCTCTGCTTCTGGATCATAGTTGTCTGCTGATGGATTTTTACATCCTAGTACATAATATTCACAGGTTCCGTCATCTTTATTTGCTGATGAATTATAGTTCTTTGCTGTTTCATCTGTGCATCCATATGTATAATAGATACAACTTCCATCATCTCTATTAGCACTAGAATTATAATTACTTGCATTTTTGTCTGTGCACCCATAAATATAGGTAACTGTTGGTGTACATGTACAACTAGGACTTAAAGTACCATCATTACAAACCAATCTTCCAGAACTACTACAGCCACTAACACCACCATGATGAGAACAACACCCTCTCGTTGCACTAACTTTTAATGGCATTAATAGTATAATGCACACTAAAATTACTATTATTTTTTTCTTCATTAAATATCACCTTACCACAAAAAAAGACGCAGCACAAAATCTATTAAATAGACCTGTACTAGCGTCCTTATTTAATTATTTTTAATTCTTTTAATATTTTACCATGTTTTTGTTTACATTATCTTATTCTTTCTTTATTAATTTAAAATTTTGAATATTTTATTATAGTTCATTAATTCCAGTAACTATTTTGTTAACGACTTCAACTATACTATCATATACGACTTTTGAAATTTTATCATTAGAGCTATCAAAATCGGTAGACTTATTTATTTTAATAATATCACCTTTTTTAAATTCCTTAAACAAAGCCTCATATAGTTTTTTACCATCCACATTTAGCGTACTTTTAGGAATTTCAAATATCTCCACATTTTCGCTTTTAATAATATATTTGTCATTGTTATTATACATCGTATATATTTTTGTCATATCTTTTCCACCTTTCATTAATTGAAGCTATTCCACCTTCTATGTTATCGGCAACAATTTTCAAAACATTACATTCTTCATCTTTATATTCAAGTGCACCATTTTGAATATATATTTTATCTTTTTCATCTTTACCCAAGAATATTACATTATCAACATCTAAATTTACGATAAATTGTGGATTATGCGTTATCATAATAATTTGTCTATTCTTGCTCATATCATTAAAATCATTTAAAATATTTTTCTTTATGGATGGTTGTGACACGTCATCTTCAGGTTGATCAATTATATATATTCTCTTATCATCAGTTTGGTTAGATATTAAATCAAAATAGATTCTAGAATTTAAACCTGATGATAATTCTTTTGTTACATCTTTATCTTTATCTTTGTTCCATTCATTTATTGCATTCTCAACAGAAAAAATATCGTTTATTTTATTATCTAATTCATTTTTTAGATTTAATAACTTGTTATCGTAAGAAATTTCTTTACTTCTATTATTAAATTTATCTGGAATTGTATTTGGATCAATTGAATTTATATCTTTTATACTTTTTCCTAATATTTCTTTAATTAAGTATATTAAATGATCATTTGATATTTCTTTTACCTTAGTTTTTGCGACGAATCTGTATTTTCCAACTATATTAAAGGATGTTGGTATTTTTTCTTCTTTGATATTTGGCTTATATTTAGTTTCTTTCCTACTCTTAATATAATAATTTATGATGTTTTCCGAAAAAATCTCCTTATTATTTTCATAATTTGATATTTTTTCTGTTTCATCCGTTTCTATTCTTTTTAGTTCTTTACCTTTTTTAGTGAACTCAGTATTGATTATATTGATTTTAGATATTTCAAGCAAATTTTGTTTATTTATATCGTTATATTTTGATATTAAAATTTTATAGTGGTCAACGCTATTTTTAATATACTCTTTATCTCCCTTCTCAAAGCAGTCATTATTCATTACTTCCAATAGCAATGAATTGATTGATTCAAGTTTTTCAATTATTTTATTTACTTCTTTTATTTTCAAATTAATATTGTTAATAATAGTATTAGTTATATTTTTAAAGCTTAGTGACTTTGAGTTTGAATCAATGATACATATACTAAAATCTATTATCTTATTGAATGCACTGGTTTTCTCTTCTTTATTTTTTAAAACTGAAATATAACTTTCAATTTCAGATTTATATTTTTTAATATATTTATTTACTGAAGGGGCAACAGGAAAAAAACTATTCAAGAAATTATCACTATTAAAGTTTTTATTTTCAAACATCTTTCTTATAGAGCCTTGTCCATTAAATTCAGAAATATTTGATTTTGGTATATGTGAATTGATTTTTATATTTTTCTCATTCAAATACTCCTCATAACTATTTTTTATTTTATTATCATTTAAATAATTATAATCAGTTAACTTGTGAATTAATAGCGACTTTCCTATGGAATTATCACCTATAATAACATTGATTCCTTTAGAAAGTTTTATATTATGTTTATTTCCATTTATTTCTATATCTATACTATCCAAATATTTATCTGTAACAGGGAAAAAGTTATTAACATAATTTATTCTTTTAGTGTTTGTCATAGCCATGGCTAAACCACGAAAGGTTGGTAAACATTTTAAATATGTAAATGAAAAATCATCGTTTTCCTCGGGATAATCGGCCCAAATATGGCAATCAGAACCTGTTATAAACTTCAATGTAATATCTTTATATTTTTCCCTGTTTCTTTCAATATAGTTTTTATTAAATATTTCGTTTATCTTTTTTTTAAATTCAAAGGCCTCAAAAAAATCCAAAAAGACCAATTCATCAAATTTTTCCTTTCCTAAACTCATGACATCATGATTTCTCGGCTCCTTGCTAGATAGGGTTGCTTTTTGATGGGCTATCATCACTACATTTAAATTAATTTCTTTTAAAATATCAAGATATTTACTTTCAGAAAATGAATTTAATTTGTTATTATCATACAATGGTTTTCCTTTATTTTTATCAAATATTTTACTTTGTATTTTACTTATTGCTTCTTCATCTGAATCATCAAATATTGTAATAACATGCAAAACTTTTTTATCATATGCCACCGAAAATTCAACTGCAGGAAAAACCTTTTTAATACTTCCTTTATTCTCTTCATTCTTTAATCTTTTATATATATCAAAATCAAAGTTATCATGATCTGATATAGAGCACATATTTATTTTTCTTTCATTTAATTTTTCTATTAATAAATTTATGTTATCTATTGTCGATAAATCTACACGATCATCACTTTCTTTATGTTTTGACGCAAAAGAATGAATATGAAAATCCACTTTATTGCCTGTTTCAACTATCTTTTCAATCATACTACTACTTCAACTCCTAACTTCTAGCTAATATAAAAAGACGCAGCACAAAAATCTATTAAATAGACCTGTACTAGCGTCTTTCTTTAACTAATTTAAGTATATCAAATTATTTTTATTTAATCAATATATTTTGACAATTTTCTTATTCATCATCCTCAGAATAATAGTCATCATCTTCTAGTTCTTCTTCTTCAAAGTTAAATGAATCATACTTCTTTTCTTTTACTAATTCTTTTTGCCAATCTTCTAAATCATTATTATCTTTTTTATTATCATCTTCTGTATCAGTAAATGCTTTTATTAAGTTCCATATTAAACACATAGTCTCACCACCTGAAGTTATTATATCATAGTTTTTTGTTATATATGACTATATGCTTATTTTTCTACTCTTATTTATATAATTACTTCTCTATACTAAAATAATATTAGTATATATATCTACTGCTTATATATAATAGGTATCTTGGATACATTTAATTAAGACAAGTTTACTTGGCTTAATTAAACACTAATAAGACTTACATAGTAAGGCTTATAGTGAACATAATAAAGATAATATATAGGTATATTAAAACTAAGACTTGATATCTTAGTTTGTTATTTAGTTAATGTTAATGTTTTTATTTTAAATTCTTTAGTATCATAACCCCATGGATTAGATACTAATCTTATATTATTTATTATTATATCTTCTTCTTTATGATCATGACCATATATCCATACTGGTGATTTATATTCTTTAACTTCTGTATAGTAACAAGAGTTATTACCCCTACTATTACTTTTGTTTCTAAATGGTGGTACATGTGTTATTATTAAATCTATATTATTTGGTAAGTTATTATACCAAGATATGCTATCGTTATGTAGTTTTTGTATTTTATCTTTCTTAGATAATTCTGATAAGATAAATCTTGAATCATTCTGCATAGGATAGTTATATAGTTTATCTACTAATGTTACTGGTTTATACCAAAGGGTATCTCCCGCTAATAAGAAGGTATTATAGGTATATAGTCCTTTAGTATTATTCGTTTTATCTAGTATGATTATATCGTTATTATCTTTAAATATTTCATTTAATCTATATACTTTATTCATACTATTATAGTTATATTCTTTAGCCATAGGATCAGTATAGATATATTTTATTACTGGTATATAGTATTCATGATTACCTAGGACAAATATTACTTTTTTATAGTATTTTGAACATGAATATAATAGTTCACTCACTCTATTTATATCTTCATCGATATCTCCCGCTACTACAAGGATATCTCCTTTTACTTGCATACTTATTTTATCTTGAACTAATTTATCTATTTTGGTTATGCTTTCATTTTTACTTATGTAGTGAGTTAAGTGTAAATCAGATACGTAGTCAATGTTTAATTCCATGGTATTTTTCCTTTCTAGATGCTTATATTATATAGAAAGATGCAAATTATGTCAAATAAAAAACCATTGACACTTTTGCCTGTCAACAGTTTCTGCGGATAAGTTATTTATTATTACATTTCCTTATAAATTCTTTTTCGTGTTCTTTTAAATAGTTATAACTTCCTTTAATAGCGGTATCTATACTATTATTTTTATATATACTTGTTATTTTATCTAGTAAATTTATATTATCTATTTCTACATTATAAAAGATATCATAGCATTTAAACTTATGTTTATATATTTTTTGTATGCCGTCACTATTTAGTATTGGGTCTATGACTATTTCACTTAAGTACCATAACAAACTTGGGCTATCAAAATCTTCATACTTCCAATTTGGATATATTTCTTTACATTTCTCAAAGAAAAGGAAATGACATAATTCATGCATACAGGTATCTATTAAATCTTCTTTATTTTTCTTATGAATATCAAAGGCTTTTTCTTTAATGTATCTAGGACATACTGGTATTAGTCCTATTCCTACTGATATTTCTTTATATTCTTTTGGCCACTTTATATTAAAGTAATTACTTATTTCTAACATATATTTATCATTATATTCATTCCAGATAGTGGTATATTCTTCTCTCAAGTTATTATTTTCTTTTATAAAGTTATTATATCTATCTTGAATTATGTCTTTAATATTATCTTCTTTGGTAAGTCTTTTTAATTCTGGATATAGGAATAATGTTCCTTCTTTTACTGATAATATGTTATCAGTATCTTTAAGTGTCCATGATAGTATGTCAGATGTTTCTTCAAGAGTTAAATATTTAAATTTTAATTTTGGTATGTTATTCATATTTCCTCCTATTTAATTATATCATATTTTGTTTACTTTATCACGATAATCATCATAATTACCAATATATCTAGTGATGTTTTTATTTTTTATTTCTATTATACTAGTAGCTATTTTATTTATGAAATATCTATCATGAGATACAAATAATATAGTACCAGTAAACTCCTTTAGTGACTCTTCAAGCATTTCTCTTGTATCAATATCAATGTGATTAGTGGGTTCATCTAGAATTAAGAAGTTATAAGAATCTTGAATTAGACAGAATATTTTTAATCTTACTTTTTCTCCTCCAGATAAGTATTTTATTTTTTTATGAATGTTTTCTCCTGCAAAGAGATATTTGAATAAAGCACTTCTTAAATATTGTTCTGGTCCAATGAAATATTTTCTGGCTTCTTCTAGTACTGATAAATTAATATCTTCAAACTCGATCTCTTGAGGAATATAACCTATCTTGATATTACTTCCTAGTTTTATACTATTATTTCCTTTTAATATTTCTTTGATTAGAGTTGATTTACCGACTCCATTATCTCCGACTAGACATAGTCTATCTTGATATTTAATACTTAGATTAAGATTATTAAATATTTCTTTAGTACCATAAGATAGATTTAGATTATTTATTGTTAATACATCTTTTCCTGACCTACTAGCGGTATCAAAAGTTATATTTAGTTTTTTCTTGTCTTCTGGTTTATCTAACTTTTCTAGTTTTTCTAATCTTTTTTCGATATTGGCAGCTCTTCTAAAGAATATTTCTCCACCACTTGGTCCACAAAGCCTGCCATATTCTTTTAATCTTTTGATACTATTTTCCATAGCGGTTATTTGTTTTTGTTGGTCTTTATAGTTTTTTAATTCTAGTAATAGTCTATTTTCACTTTCTTTAATATAGTAACTATAATTGCCATGATATACTTCTATTCCTCTTTTGGTTAATAAATATACTTTGTTTATGACATTATCCATGAAATAGCGGTCATGTGATACTAGTATTATTGTACCTTTATAGTTCTTTAATGTTTTTTCTAACCAAATCATTTTATTTATATCTAAATGGTTAGTGGGTTCATCTAATAATAAGACATCTGGTTCTTGTAATAATAATCTTATTAGAGATATGATGGTTTTTTCTCCTCCAGATAGGGTATTGAAATTTCTATTTAATATTTCTTCAGTTATATTAAATACTGGTAGTATTTTTTGAATCTTTGTTTCGTATTCATATCCTCCTAGCGAGATAAACTTCTCTTGCAGATTCATATACTTTGTTATTACTTTATAATCTTCAGTTAAGAGTTTATCTTCATATCTTTCTAATTTTTCTTTTAGTTCTATTATTTCTTTAAAGGCACTATTTATATAGTCTTTTACTATTATATCTTTTTTTTCAGGTATTTGACTTAAATAGCCTATACTTATATTATTTCTTATTGAAAGGGAACCGGAATCTATACTTTCTTGGCCTGCGATTATTTTTAGTATAGTACTCTTTCCACTTCCATTTGTTCCAATTAAACCTACTTTTTCTCCTTTTTGTACTGTTACGTCTATATTATTTAATACTAAGTCAAAACCAAATGACTTACATACTTTACTTATATTTATATCTATCATAATATTCCTCCCATCAAAAAAAGTTATATGAATGTATTGCATCCATATAACTTCTATTTATATATATAGATGCAGGCACGACAAAAACTCACACCCACATCTCATTTTTTTTACTTTAATTTTTGATGAGATAAAGGTGTGATATTTATAGTAAACATGATTACATTACCTACATATTTATACATAAATATCCCTCCATTTATAATATATTATAGTTTTTTACTTTTGTCAATTGTTTTTACACTATAAGCCATTTGTCTTGCTAGTGTTATTTGGAGTCTTGGGTCTCCAAATAAGTATTAATTATACTTATTATATATAAGTATGAAATATATACTTAAAGTAGTTTATTATTGGTATTTTTTTTGTTATTTTGAGTATAATAATAATGCAATATACTTGACTTTTTATAATAGTTATAGTATCATTGTATTACCGGAGAGAAATCTCGTCAGGTCGATAGCTCAATGTCGATTTTATTAAATTAAGTGTATGTTAAGTACACCGCTTGAGTTGGGGAGAGACTACTAGATAGTCTCTTTTCTTTTTATGGAAATAATAGTTTATGATCGATAATATCAATATCAGAATCAATATTTGATAATGCTCTTCTTCTGGTAGTGCCTGCTATTAAATCTGCTGCTTGCACTAAGTAACTCTTACCTGAATCTTGATATGTTAATCTTATTTCTAATTTTCCATATAATATATTTTTATATTTTATATCATAATTAAAATTAGATATTCCATGTAGTAATTCTTCAGTTAGGCCATCTTTTAAATTATAATAACCATTACTTTTTGTAGATTGTTCATCTATATTTATTATTAATCTCACATTTTTATGTGGGTTTATTTTTTTATCTTTTATTAATTCTTCTATGGTACTTTTAATTAGTCTTCTTATTGTGTAATCTATGTATCTTCCTTTTGATGCTTTATTATTTATAATATGATTATATACTTTTGTATTATTTATTACTAGGGCAATAGTATAATATTTACTTATGTAGTTCATAAGTCTTCTTTTATGACCTTTCTTGATATTTGTATTTTTTATTTCTTTACATTTTTTAGTACATTCTCCTTTTGTTTGTCCGCAGTAGGAACATTTTATCTCATTTATTATTTGGCGATACTGAGTTATAAATTTATCTTTTTCTTGTTTTGATAAAAAGACTATTCCTGCATATACTGATACTTTTTCTTTTTTTGTTAATTTACCTGAATCATCTAAATTTATATATATTTCTTGATATTCTTCTTTTTTGTTCATATAAGTGCTCCCTTCAATTGTTTTAATGTTTATTATAGCATGTACTTTTAATATTGTCATTAGGTTTTAAGTAATTTTGTTTATCAACAATATATGTGGATATAAGAAAAACTATAGACATAAATCTATAGCTTATATAAATACTTTTATTTCAGAGCCATTTGGCCCAGTAAATATTTTTGAAAGACTTTTGGCTTTCAAAAACCTCAAACAATGTAATGTGAGAGGGATATATTACCTTCTACTTTTTCCTTTAGAAGATAATAGTTCTTCTCTTAAATATCTATAATATTCAATACAATTAACATATTTATTTTCTTTTTCATTAAATATCCATATAGCAGTTAAATCTTCTAACGAGATAGCTCCCATTTGACCATCTTGTACTTTGGTATAAGGTGCTTCTAGTACTGGTCTTTTATCGTAGTAAAATAATTTATCTCCACCTCTAGTCCAAAATAATTCATTATTATGACCACCTTTTACTTTATCTTTACTTCTTGCATATCCACTAGTTATAATATCTTCTACTTGATCCATACCGGTTACTCTATATACAAAATTATCATTTGTCTTCATAGCAATAGGACTATCTTTCCCAAAAGCTAATTCTCGGACAAATACTCTATTTCTAGTAGTTTCTATTCTATCGTCTTCCATATTTACTCCTTTTCTATAGTAGTTCTACCACTTATTCTATTATCACTATCTTTAATCCAAAGATAATATTTTTTATATGTAAAGTAATTACTCTCTACTTTGTTATTTTCTATTTTATTCCAGCATAATGAATCTATACTGGGAACACTCTTAGTTGTTTTTAGACAGTATTCAGTTGAATCTCCTGTTGTTGTTATTATAAGTTTATTATTTTCTTTAGTAATACTTTCTATTTTAGCTATCATATTTTCATTAGGTTTAGCATAATACTGATTATTATCACTATCTGGCAAGATATTTTTTGCTGCAATGAAACTAAATACTGATAAGACAAGAATGCCACCAAGTACTATGAATGTACTATTATTATTTTTCATTTTTAACCTCCCTGTAATCTTTAAATAATTTTGTATATATTGGTTTTACTAACTCTCCTAATACAAACATTATAAAACATATTCCGATAGTTATCAAGATATAATTTATTTTTATATTTGGTACTATAAAGTATTTACTTATTGGGGTTACTAATACTATGATTTGAACTAATAGTATTAAGAATACTCCTAATGTTAGTTTTTTATTTGAAAAGATGTCTTTATTTAGTACTGACTTCTTAATATTACGACAAGAGAACGAGAATAGTAATTCATGAGTTACTAAGTAGATAAATAATAATGAACCTGCGGTATTTACATCTGCTTCTTTTGCAAAATAGATAAATATTATTAACATTACTATTGATTTTATGATTGCTCCGATTACTATTTTAGCTGTTAATAATGGTGTAAAGAAACTTTCATTGTATTTATTAGCAAGAGTATTTTCCATTTGGTCTTCTGTTTTCTTTTCGAAAGCTAACATAATAGCAGGTATACTATCGGTTACTAGGTTTATCCATAGTAGTTGTAATGTTGTAAACATTTCCATATTTAGTACCATAGATATGAATACTAGAAGTACTTCTACTATATTACCCGCGAGTAAGTATAGTATTATTTTCTTGATATTAGAAGTTATTCTTCTTCCTTCTTCAACTCCATCGACGATGGTAGAAAAACTATCATCTACAAGAATACAATCTGCTACTTTTTTTACTACTTCAGTTCCGGTTATTCCCATACCTATTCCAATATCAGCTTTTTGAATAGCAGGTGCATCGTTTACGCCATCACCGGTCATAGCTACAACATAACCATTACTTTGAAGTGCATCTACTATCCTTAATTTGGTACTTGGTGATATTCTAGCATAAACATTATATTTTTTTACTGCTTCTTTTAATTCATCGTCTGTTAACTTATCTATTTCTTTTCCTGTTGTGGCTCCTTCATCGGTATCGATAATACCAACACTTTTAGCTATTGCACGAGCAGTATTTATACTATCTCCAGTTATCATAACTATTTTTATTCCAGAATTTTTACATGTATTAATAGCATTTGGTACTGATATTCTTGGTGGATCCATCATTCCTATTAATCCTATAAATATCATATTATGTTCTGGGTCACTTGTGTTTTCTGTTTTATAGGCTAGTGCTAAGATACGAAGGGATTTTTCTGATTCTTCTTCTTCTATTTTAAATATTTTTTCTTTATATTCAGTAGTTATATTATATAATTTATTATCTTCTAGATAATAGGAACAGTTTTGTAATACTGAGTCCAAACTTCCTTTAGTAAATGAATATTCTTTACCTTCAATGGTATTGATAGTACTCATCATTTTTCTATCTGAGTCAAATGGATACTCTTTTACTCTTGGAATATTTATTAATATATTTTTTTCTTCAAGGTATTTATAGATGGCTACTTCGGTTTCATCTCCTAGATATTTATCATTATTTTTAGTTACATTCTGACAACTTGATAAACAATAATTATATAGATTTATGTTTTCAATATTATCTTTTTCGGTATATAATTTATTGTTTACATAGATACTTTTTACTTGCATTTTGTTCTCAGTAATAGTTCCTGTTTTATCAGAACAGATTATGTCAGTAGAACCTAGTGTTTCAACAGAAGCCATCTTTCTTATGATTACATTTCTTTTAGCCATTTCGGACATTCCTAGAGATAATATTATGGTTATTACTGATGACATTCCTTCAGGGATAGCGGCGACCGCTAATGAGATGGATAACATTAGGATATCAAAGAAATCATTCTTTTTAAGTAGACCTACGACCATCATAACTATTATTATTGCTATTATTATATAGGTTAATACTTTACTTATTTGGTTTACTTTCTTTTGGAGTGGAGTTAGTTCATTCTTATTATTCATAAGGCTTGCTCCTATTTTACCTAGTTCTGTATCCATAGCGGTACTACATACTACTACAAAGGCATGGCCATTGGTTACATTACATCCGGCATAAACCATATTTTTTCTTTCGTATAATTCTTTTTCTTCGGTTATATCTATATTATCTTTCTTGATACTTTTTGATTCCCCGGTTAGGGTTGATTCATTTACTTCTAAGGCTTCTGATGATATTATTCTAGCATCAGCGGATACATAATCACCTGCTTCTAATTCTATTATATCTCCTGGTACAATCTTTCTTACATCAATTGTTTCTTTTTTACCATCTCTTATGACATTATTATTTGTTATAAACATTTTATTTAGTTCTTCAATAGCCTTATCGGCTTTCTTTTCTTCAATAAAACTTAGGGTTGCATTTATTATGACGATTATTAGAATTATTACTGAGTCAGCATATGATTCTTTTTGGATATAAGATATTACTGCAGAAAATACTGAAGCAAAGATAAGTAAAATTATCATTAGATCATTAAACTGATTTAAAAAGATTATGAAATTTGATTTTTTCTTTCGTTCTGCTAATTTATTTTCGCCATACTCCTCTAATCTCTTACTTGCTTCTTCTTCAGTTAATCCACTTATATTGGTATTTAATTCTTTATATAGTTCTTCTACTTTTTTATTATAATAATTATTTTCTTTCATCTTTTTACTCCTTTATATTAGATATGATAGAACAAACATTACTATCATTATTATTAAGATTATTATTAAGAGTACTTTGGTTATGTTTATTAAGATATTTTGATATGGTTTTAGTACTCTTATGCCACAGTTACGACAGTATTTATCACTATCTCTTACTACTTTTTTACAATTTATGCATTCTTTCATTGTTGTAACCTCTCTTTTATGATATTTATTATTTCTAATGAACTAGTACTTGACGAATCTCTATGTAAGTAATAGTCATGAATGGCTTCGGCGATTACTTCATCATAATTTACACTTTCTTTTACTTTTTGACTAGCATAACCAGAGATACTTTTGGTAAAGTCTTCAAGTGAAATATTGGTATTATACTTTTTGTTATAACTCTCTATGGCTTCTTCGACTAGTTCTTTTGAGTATGTTCCTTCTTTTAAGATATTTAGAATATTTTGATAGCTATTTATATTATCTTTTGTTACTAGTGTTATGTTATCAATATTATTTTGTTTTAATAATGTTACAAATGTTATGTAATGTCCTAATTCATGGGCTATTAGTGATTCATAACTAGCATTATTTGGATACCAGTTTTCTTTTAATCCTTTACTTAGGATATCTTTATTTAAGAAATAATAACTATTTAATAAGATTTCTGTTTTATTTACTTTGTTATATTCTTTTATATCTAAGTTATTATTTATAAAGGTATTAGTAGGATTGAAATAAGCTATATAGTCTTCGTTATTTGGAGCATTGGTTACTGTTATGTTTGTTAGATAGCCTTTTATATTAGGAAATAACTGATATGTTGTACTTATTACTTCTTTTATTTTGTTTGATACATCTTCATCAACATCACATAAACTTACACTGGGAATATTATAGTTTTCACTTATTTCTTTTTCGATTAGAGATACATTTATATTTCTTTTACATTTCCAAGATTGTTTTGTGATATCTTGTTTTATTAGGTTTATGGCTTCTTCTTTGGTACTCAAAGTTACATTTGTATATTTATTATTGGTATTCATAATGGATACTTTATAACCATATTTTAAGCTAGATATTTCTTTTTGTAATTCTATATATGGTCTAAACATATCTTTACCACTTATTAAAGTCATAGCAATAAAACTTATTATGATAATAGAAGTTAAGGTAAATAATGAGCCAATATTATTTTCTTTATATCTTAATTTATTATCTTTTAGAGATAAATAACCATGAGGAGTTAGTTCTCCACAGGTGGGGCAGAAGTTATCATCCACTTCTAGTTCTTCATTACACTTTATACATTTCATAGTTTCTCCTTTGCTACTTTATTTAATTATATCATATTTTGTCGTATTTGTTTGTAAAAAAATGATATTTTTATTTTTAATGGGAAAATTATATTAGGTGTTAGATATGAATTTTCAAAAACTAATAGAATTAAGAGAAGACTTTAATCTTAAACAAAAGGATATTGCTAAGCTATTAAACATTACTCAGCAGACTTATTCACTATGGGAAAATGGCAGTAAAATTATTCCTTTAAAGCATTTGAATTCTTTATGTAACTATTATAATGTTAGTATGGATTATATGCTGGGGCTTTCTAATAAGAATAGTTTTAATAATGGTAAATATAATATTGATAAAAAGATTATTGGTAGGAGATTAAAAGAATTTAGAAAAGAAAAAAATATTACCCAAGAAGAACTAGCTAGTACTCTTAATACTACTCATTCAACGATTAGTGCTTATGAAAGTGGTAAAACTACTATTCTTACAGCTTTTGCTTATGAGATATGTAAAAGATATAACATTTCTATGGACTATTTATGTGGTAGAATACTTATTTGATATTTTTTATATTATATATACTTTTATTTCAGAGACATTTGGCTCTGAAATTTTTTTGAAAGACATTTGGCTTTCAAAACCTCGAACAACATAGTGTGAGAGGAATATAATTTTTTATTATATTTTTATTATTTTGGTTCATAATATTTTTGAGGAGGATATTTATGAAAGAAAATTATGAATTAATGGAACATATTTATAAAGATGCTGAAATGGCTGTTTATACTTTGACTACTCTTACTAATGATTTAAAAGATAAAGATAATAAAATAAAGAAGACTCTTGAAGATATTCTTAAAGAATATGAGTCTTGGAAAAAGAAGAGTATGAAGTATTTAAAGAAAGGAAAAGCAGAAATTACTGATAGTGGAGTTATGGCCAAAATGATGGCTAAGATGGGTATTAAGAAAGAAGTTATTAATGATAATAGTGATTCTTCGATTGCTAAGATGATTATTAAGGGTGTATCAACAGGGTCTGTGGATATGGAAAAGAAAATTAAGGCTTATGATAAAGATGTTGATAAGAGTGATTTGAAGATAGCGAAAGAATTTTTGAAATTTCAAGAAAAGACTATAGATGAACTTAAAGAATATCTATAGTTTTTTTAATATTTTTATATACAATTATTTATTTATGTGGTAAAATTATAATAGGTGAAGAAGAATATGTTGGGGAGAATTATTGCTATTAATGATAATATTGTTTCAGTACAATTATCTGTTAATATTTATGATTATGATAGTTTAATTAGTAAGAATGTTATATTTAAAGATACTTCTGCGATTAGTATTGGGGAAGTTATTGCTATTGGTAATGGTATTATGCAGGTATCTTTAGTGGGAGAAATTAGAAATAATAAGTTTTTATTTGGAGATATTTCTAAGCCTTCTTTTAAGGCTACTTGTAATTTGATTGATAATAGTGTTCTTGATATTATTTTAAATAATGATGGACCTAATAGTATTAAACTTGGTAAGTCTTTTATTTATCCTGATTACGATATTAAACTTGATGTTGGTAATTTCTTTTCTAATCATTTTGCTATACTAGGTAATTCTGGTAGTGGTAAATCTTACTCTGTTGCTAAGATTCTTCAGAGTGTCTTCTACCAATGTAAGAGTTTACCTTTCTATTCTAATATATTCTTATTTGATGCTTATGGAGAGTATCAAAGAGCTTTTTCTAGGATACATGAAGTTAATGATAATATTAATTATAAGGTATATACTACTGATTTAAATAGTACTGAATTTGATATTTTACAATATCCTTTTTGGTTACTTGGTATTGATGATTTGGCTTTACTTATGGGTGTTACTTCTAAAGAGCAATTACCAGTTATTGAGAAGGCTTTAAAATTAGTTAGTTATTTTGCTAGAAAAGAAGAAGAAGTTATTAATCAGAAGAATGATATTATTGCTAGATGTTTATTAGATATTTTATTTTCTGGTAAGAGTGCTAGTATGATTAGAAATAAGATTGTTTCTATTCTTACTAAATTTAATACTAGTAATCTTAACTTAGAAGTTAAACTTGTTAAGGGTGGATGGACTAGAACTATTAGACAATGTTTATTCGTAGAGAATACTGGTGAGTTTTCGGATGTTGAGGTTGTTATTGAATACTTAGAAAGTTTATGTTTGGATAATTTTGAGCTTTCTCTTCCTAATGGGGAATATATGTATACTATGAAAGACTTTAGTACGGCTTTGGAGTTTGCTCTTATATCTGAGGGTACTCTAAATAGTGATAAGGCTTTTGAACTTACTAATATTCTTAAAGTTAGATTTAATAATTTAATGAATAGTAATTATGCTAGATACTTTGAATATGATGGTTATATTAATAGAGAGAGTTTTATTAATTTACTTCTTACTACTAATGATGGTAAGAAAGCACAGATTGTTAATTTTAATATTAATTATGTTGATGATAGATTTGCTAAGAATTTGGTTAAAATATTTTCTAAACTTTTATTTGATTATATTGTATCTCTTAATCAGAGAGCTTCAATGCCATTTCATATTGTTCTTGAAGAGGCTCATAGATATGTTCAGAATGATGAAGATGCCACTATACTTGGATATAATATTTTTGAAAGAATTACTAAGGAAGGTAGAAAATATGGATTACTTCTTGGTATTGTTTCTCAAAGACCTTCTGAGCTTTCTGAAACTACAATATCACAGTGTAGTAACTTCTTAGTATTTAAGATGTTTCATCCTAGGGATTTACAATTTATTAAGGATATTATTTCTAGTGCAGATATTACTTTGACTAATAAGATTAAGACTTTACATCCTGGTACTTGTATTATGTTTGGTACGGCTTTTAAGATGCCTACGATTGCTATTCTTGATAAACCTAATCCTGAACCTCTTAGTCAGAGTTGTGATATTAATAAGACTTGGTATATTCATAATTAGTTATAATAAAAAGATAATTCTTGATATTTAGAATTATCTTTATTTTTTATGCCACTTCAGCCTATAGTCTTACGTGGTAAATTAGAGCCTGTAGTCTCTAATTTAGTTATTTGGTTTTAATGTTTTAGTTTTATTGTTACTTAGTAAGGTATCTTTAAATATATTGATATCTTCTAGTAAAGTGTCTAAAGATTCTTTATTTAATTTTATATTTATTATTTTTAGTGAATCTTCTAGTGAATATCTATTATTTAATAACGATTCATTTAATTCTTCTATTTGCTTTAAGAAGTTGGAATCTTTTTTATATTCTATATAATTATATAGTGAGAAAATAGCTACTGAGTAGTGTAATATTATAAACATAATATTTTGATTATTTATTCTTTCTTTATCAAATACTTCTAATGATGTTCGATAATTATCGTCATGATATAATAATTTATAATTTTCTTCAGATACTTTTCCAAGTAAATAGTAAAGTAAAGTTATTCTTATGATATGGAAGCCTTGATTTATAATGCTATAAAAATTATTATACTCTGATATTTTAAATGTATTTACAGCTTCTTGATAGCCAATACCTTCTAAATAATCAGCATAAATTAGTTCTTCAGTAAAGGCAAGTAGTTCAGTCAAAATATCATTTACTTCTCCTCTTTTTATAGATGGTTGATTTCGGTAATGAGATATTTCATGAACCCATATTATTGAATCAGTTACTAAATCATTATTATAAACATTTATTGCTTTATGATAAGTAGTATCTACTACTACTCGCTCTTGTGTTCTAATATTGATATAACATTCTTCATGAATAATATAATTATTGTTGCCAGTGTATATTTCTTTATAGGTTGCTTTTTTAGGATTATTAGTACTTATTATGTTAAGTACTCCGCTACTTGCTATTTCTTCCATTCTAAAGTCTATTCCTATATTTTTATAAAAAGCATCAATTAATTTTGACTTTGCCATATAATCAGCACGAGCACCATCTCTCAAATCTAATTTTTCTACATCTAAACTATCCATATTGTAGTATAGAAAGGATATTAATTTATAAATATTTGACATATTATTAAATAATAATTTATTTCCATTATAGGTAGCATCAAAAAAACTTTTTAGAAAGGTATTTGTAGATGCCTCAATATCAACTTTTTCTTTCATCGTTTATCCTACTTTCTTTTTTTTACTTTTATTTTGGCTAGTTCTTCAGTAATATCACTATATAGTTCTTTTTGACTTTGATAGTAGGCTTCGATTATATCTTTATTACTTTCATATATTCTTGTAGTTATATCTATGTATTCTCTATCTTCACTTGGGGCTGTTACTGCATCAGTTAATGTTGCAAGTACTTTTTTATTTTTCTTTTGTTTTGGTAGTATGTGAATATCTCCTGCTGCTGATGTATCTATTAAGATATTTTCTTTTATACTACTTGGTTTGTATATTCTAGATTGAGTTGGATCTAAATAATATGTATCTCCTTGGTAGACTGCTGTTGTTATCCTATGGTTACCGATTAAAGTTAATTTTTTATCTTTTTTAGGAATAATATACTCATAATATTTATTTAGTTCTTCTTCATATTGATATACTAAATCTAAAAAAGAAATGTTTGTTCTTTGGTGTTCGTTATGAATTTCTTCTAGCAGACTTAGCATATTTTCTACATTATCTTGCATTACATCAAAATCACTTTGATATACAGTTAAAGTATTTCCTTCTATTCCATAAGCATTATATATTTCTTTTAACATAGTAGCTATATGACGACATACTGCTTCACCATTTATTATATTTGAAAAATAGATACCATCAATATCTCTAACTGTTTTTTCTCCAAAATCAAATTCTTTATTTTTAGATAAATAACCATCATGTAACATCTTATCATAAAATGTATATATCTCTATAGGGTTTTGAAATTCAAATATTCTATTTAATTTTACATATTCGGAAAGAAATTCTTGATAAAGAGCTTTTATTTTTTGAACTTCTTTAGTATGTGATTCTGAATTTCTTGAAAATATTGCATAACTAACATTTATAATATTTGCTCCTAGTAACAAAAGACTTGCTAATAAACTATCACTTATGTTAGGTAAAAGAGATGTTCCTATTCCACATGACATGATTGCTATAGTATTAGCTTTAGATATTATTTCATTAGTATTATAACTTATGTTTCCATATATTTTATCTTTTAAATTATCTCTCATATTATCTTTTTTCCTTTCTCTTTACTTTTATATTTGACAATAGATTTGATATATAATTATATAGTTCTTGATGTTCTTTATAAAATCTTTCTAATATATCTTTATTTTGTTTATAAATATTAATAGTACTTTTGACATATTTTAAATCTTCACTAAATGGTGTTGATGGATTTATTTTCATTTCTTCTGGTAAATTTGCTCTTGATATTATTTTAGTATCTCTTCGACCATCTTCAGATACTAAGAGATTAGGGGTGTTATTACTTGGTTTATACATTCTTGTTTGAGTGGGATCTAAGTAATAATCTTTTCCTTGGTAAACGGCTTTAGTTATACGGTGATTAGTTAAATTCCCTATATCTTTTGGATCTATATAGTAACTAAAGACCTCCTGTATTTTATCTTCAAGTAAGTAGGTTAAGTCTTCTAATGGGATACCTTTTATTATACTTATTTTTTGTAATTCTCTTTGATAATAGGCTAACATTCCTTCATCTATTTTAGTGTCTTTTTGAAATACACTAATATCATAACTTGTTATACCATAGTCTAAATAAATATCTTTTAACATTGGGGCTATATGACGACATACGGCTTCACCATTTATTACATTTGCTCCTTGAATAGTCATTATATCTTTAACTTTATCTTTTCCAAAATGGAATTCTTTATCTTTAGATAAATATCCAGCATATAGCATTTTATTATACAATGTATATATTTCTACAGGATTTTGAAAGCCAAATATTTTATTTAGTTTATTATAGTCTTTTATTAAATCATTATATAGGCTTTTTATTTCTTTGATATCTTTTGTATGTAATGATAGTTTTTCTCCATTACTATATATATAATATATCATATTTAATATACTTAACATCATTAATGAGGCGGCGTTATTTAAGTTTACTCCTAGTGAGAAGAAGCCTGTACCAAATGTTGTTAACATTAGGCCTAGATTTACATCACTTATTAATTCACTAGTATTATAATTTATATTACTATATATTTTCTTTATTATTTTATCCATAACAATTCCCCTTCATATGTGCTGGGTATTATACCATATATTATTAGAAAAAGCAAATTTTTGTTTGCTTATGATAAAACTTAATTTAAAGACTTTGGCTTTAAATTACTATAGAAAGACCTTAGGCTTTCTATAGCAGTGAACAACGAAGTGTGAACTCTAAAAAAAATAGTTTAGCACAATACTAAACTATTTACTTTTTAATATTTCTTTTAAGAATTCTCCAGTATAAGAATTTGGATTATCGGCGACTTGTTCTGGAGTACCTACTGCTACTACTGTACCTCCACCAGAACCTCCTTCAGGTCCTAAATCAATTATATAGTCTGCTACTTTGATAACATCTAGATTATGTTCTATTATTATTACAGTATCGCCATTATCAACGATTCTCTCTAGGATAGCAAGTAACTTTTTGATATCAGCTTGATGTAAACCGGTAGTAGGCTCATCTAAGATAAAGACAGTCTTACCAGTAGGTTTCTTTTGAAGTTCTTTGGCTAATTTGACACGAGCGGCTTCTCCTCCGGATAGCGTTGGAGCGCTTTGGCCTAGCTTGACATAACTTAATCCTACATCATCTAATACTTTTAATTTATTTAATACTTTAGGATGATTTTCAAAGAATGGGATTGCTTCTTCAACACGCATATTTAATACATCATATATATTTTTTTCTTTATATTTTATTTCTAATGTTTCACTATTATATCTTGTTCCATTACATACTTCACATGGTACATAAACATCTGGTAAGAAGTGCATTTCTATTTTTTTAACACCATCACCCCAGCAAGCTTCACATCTTCCACCTTTAACATTGAAACTAAATCTTCCTTTGTCATAACCTCTTATTTTAGCTTCTTTGGTTTCAGCAAAGATATCTCTTATATCATCAAATACTCCAGTATAAGTAGCGGGATTACTACGAGGTGTTCTTCCTATTGGTGCTTGAGATATTTGAACTACTTTATCAACATTCTCTAACCCTTTTATTTCTTTATATTTACCTGGTTTATCTTTAGAACCATATATTTTTTGAGCTAAGGCTTTATATAGTATTTCATTTATTAAACTTGATTTTCCTGAACCTGATACTCCTGTTACGAGAGTCATTGTACCTAGTGGTATTTTTACATTGATATTCTTTAAGTTATTTTCTTTAGCACCCTTTATCTCTAGGTATTTCTTATTACCTTTTCTTCTTACTGAAGGTACTTCAATTCTCTCAGTTCCTTTTAGGTATCTTCCAGTAATACTATTTTCATTATTCATTACTTCTTCAGGAGTACCTGCCGCTACTACATTTCCACCTTCTAGTCCAGCACCTGGTCCTATATCGATTAGGTAGTCTGCTGCTAGCATTGTATCAGTATCATGTTCTACTACAATAAGGGAATTGCCTAAGTCACGCATTTCTAATAGAGAATTTATTAGTCTTTGGTTATCTCTTTGATGTAAACCTATACTTGGTTCATCTAAGACATATAAGACTCCTGTTAATCTTGAACCTATTTGAGTAGCTAATCTTATTCTTTGACTTTCACCGCCTGATAAGGTGCCAGCTTCTCTTGATAGTGTTAGATATGATAGGCCAACATTTATTAAGAAGTTTAATCTTGAATCTATTTCTTTTACTACTATTTCAGATATTTCTTTTTGTTCTTTTGTTAATTTTAGATTAGTTATAAATGTTCTTAGGTCTCCTATTGACAAACATGTTACTTCATAGATATTTTTGTTATTTATTAGAACATTTAATACTGATGGTTTTAGTCTTGAACCATGACAAGTAGGACACTCTAGTTCTGTCATATAGCCTTCAATCCAATCTCTTATCCAAGTACTTTTGGTTTCGATATATCTTCTTTCAAGATTGGTTATTATTCCTTCATAGTAACTTGTTGTCTTCCTAGTATTTCCATTTTTGGCTTTATAATTAAAAGTTAGAGGTTCGGTTGAACCGTATAATATTAAATTTAATTCTTCTTTGGTTAGGTCTTTAACAGGTTTACTCAAATCAATATGATAGTAGTCCGCTAGTGTTGTTAGTTCAGTATACATAATACTTGATTCTTCATCTAGATTTATTGGTTTGATAGCACCATCTAGAATAGAGATATCTTTATTTGGTATTACTAAGTCAACATCTATTTTATATTTTACTCCTAATCCTTTACAATCAGGACATGAACCATATGGAGCATTGAAAGAGAAGATTCTTGGTTCTAGTTCTTCAAGAGAATAATCACAATATGGACAAGCATAGTCTTCACTCATGGTTATTTCTTCTTTACCTACAACATCGATTACTACTTTACCATGACTTAATTTACTAGCAGTCTCTAGTGATGAATATAGTCTACTTCTTATTCCATCTTTGATTACTAGTCTATCAATTATTACTGATACATTATGTTTTTTATTTTTTTCTAATTCTAAATCGATTGTTAGTTCTTTTATTTCACCATCTACTTTTATTCTTATATATCCTTCTTTTCTTAGCTTTTCAAATAAATCTTTTTGAGTTCCTTTTTCACCTTTAACTACTGGTGACATAACCATTATCTTGGTATTTTCTTCTAGTTCTAAGATTTTATTGGTCATTTCTTCGATTGACTGAGATGAAATAGGGATATGATGATTAGGACAATGGGGAACTCCTACTCTAGCAAATAATAGTCTTAGGTAATCATATATTTCGGTTACGGTTCCAACAGTACTTCTGGGATTTTTGTTAGTGGTTTTTTGGTCAATAGAAATACTTGGAGATAGACCTTCGATGACATCAACATCAGGCTTACCAGATGAACCCAAGAATTGTCTAGCATAAGCAGATAAACTTTCAACATATCTTCTTTGGCCTTCGGCATAAATTGTATCAAAGGCAAGGGATGATTTTCCTGAGCCTGATACACCAGTCATTACTACTAGTTTATTTTTGGGTATTTCTATATTTATATTTTTTAAATTATTTTCTCTAGCACCTTTTATTATTATTTTATCCATATTATCACTGCTTCCTTTTCCTTTGGTATTATACCACATTTTTTTAAAATTATAAACAAGAAAAAAATGCTAATTGATAGCACTTTATATTTATTAAAAATTTAATTCACCAGGGGATACGGTTCTAGCACCAGAGTCGGCCCATGGATTGTTTATTTTTCTTTCTAGTACTTTATGTTCCTCTTGCTCTTCAGGAATAAAGTTTTCTAGGTCTGGACTTGTGTAGTTTGCTTCTTTTGGTTCTTCTTTTACCTTGCTAGAATCTTCTTTAACTGAATTATCAAGTTCTTTATCAAAAGTAACCGCAAGTTCATTTATAGGTTCTTCTGGTATATCCATGGTTAGAACTTCATCACGAGGATGAGTTAGTTTTTCTTGGTTTACTAAGTTAGTATATTTTGAATCATAAATACTTGCTTCACCTGGAGTACTTGATAAAGTTTCTTCTTTAGGAGAATCCTCTAATGCTTTGGTATCTTCAGGTAATGGTATATTCTCTTCTTGTGGAGGCAATGTTTCTTTTTTTGATTCTTCAGATAGTAATTTATTTACTGTATCTAAAAATTCTTCTTTACTTTGAGTAACCGCTAGTAAATCTATTATTCTTAATTTTTCTTCTGGGGTAAAATTATTATTCATACTTGTGCCTCCTTTACACTTATAGTATATATTAGAAAAGAAAAAAAGTAAATATTATAGTTAGTAATTATTTTTATTTGACACTATACTTGATACTTTTTTTCTTATCCTATTAATTATATTATATACAGTTCTTTGATTATTATCTATTATTTCAGATATTTCTTTTGGTTTATAGTTTTGTTCTTTTAATTTAAAAACTAATTCTTCTTGCCAAGTTAATTTACTTATGATTGTCTTCTTTAATTTATTATAGTTATATTCTTCAAATACTTGTAGTTCTGGGTCATACTTTTTATCATATGAGGATATATTTAAATAATCAGTACTATTAAGTGATGTTGCTTCACTTAAAACTCTACTCTTTTTGGTATTATTTTTTCTAAAAGCATTTTTTAAAGCATTATCTAGGCATCTATTTAAATAGATATTATAGGGAGTAGTATCGCGATAATTATCTATTGTTTCATATAATGCTAAAGTTCCTTCACTTATATAGTCCTCTAGCTCATTATTAGTGTTATTTCTTTGTGAATATTTTCGAGCTTTATAATAAATTAGATTTTTATATTTTTGATAAATTAGGTCTTTTACTTGATCATCATCTTTAGCTAAATATAATAGTTCATAATCATTATCCATATTATACTCCTCTTGATCTATTTATTTCTGCTAGAAAGATGCCACAAGCTACGGAAGCATTTAAACTATTTACTGTTCCACTCATAGGTATTTTGGCTAAGTAGTCACAATTTTCACTTACTAATCTACTTATTCCCTTACCTTCATTTCCTATTATTAGAGCAGTTTTCATTTTATAATCAATATCGGTATAAACTGTTCCTTCCATATCAGTACCTACAACCCAATAACCATAGTCTTTTAATTTTTTGATGGTATTATTTAGATTTGTTACTTTGATTATTTTTACTTTTTCAATGGTACCTACTGATGCTTTTACAACAGTTCCGGTTATATCTACTGAACGATCATTAGGTATTATTATGGCATCTACACCAAAGGCTTCGCATGATCTTATGATGGCTCCAAAGTTATGGGGGTCTTCAATATGATCTAATAGAACCACTAATGGATACTCTTTATCGATATTTGGTATGATATCTTCTAGTGAATAGGTTTTAACATCCTCTACTTCTAATATTATACCTTGATGTAAACCTTTACACATTTTATCTAAATCACGCATATCTAGAGGAATAGGATTTATATTTCTTTTTTTGATTAGAGTGATTATTTCATTATCTTTAAATTTATTACTTAGATATACTTTTTTTATTTTATCTTTTGTTTGCAATTTTTCTTTTGCTACATTCTTTCCATATATTTGCATTATTTCACCTCTATTTGCTCTAATATTTCTTTTAATCTATCTTTATTATTTAAGTATAAGTCTCCTAGTAAGGCTTCAAAACCAGTAGATAATTTATAGGTTATGATATCGGTATTTTTAGGGTGATTTTCTTTTTTGTTATTTCTTCCTCTTTTTACGATATCTAATTCTTCTTCAGTTAAGAAGTTATCTTTAGTTAATTTATCTAATATTTTTACTTGTCCTTTAGCGGATACATAAGGAACTGCTGATGCATTTAATTTATTGGCATTATTGATACCTTGTTTTAACAATTTTTCTCTTATATATAAGGATAATACAGCATCTCCTAGCAATGCTAATACTTGAATATTTATTGTTTTAGTATTCATTTTATACACTTCTTTCTTTAAAAAAAATATTGTTTTTCTTCATATTTAAATGACACATATAGTTTATCATATATAGTTATCTTTGTCTATAATTTGGTAAAAGAAAAGTAGCATTTTTATCTGCTACTGATTATTTTGCATTATTTGTCCAAACATTGATGGTCCAGTTGTTGTTTGTCCTCTTACTGGAATGGGATTATTTACTTGATTAGACTCATTTACTGGATTACCAAAGAAGGGATTACTATTTAAATTAGTATTAACTCCCGGATTCATGTTTGGAGTACTATTTATATCTATTTTGAAATTGTCTGTTGTATCCATTAAGTTAGTTGGCTCTGGTGTAGGTTGTTGCCACAAATTACCATTAAAATTTACCGGTTCATTGCTTTGATTGTTTACTACTTGATTATCTAGTTTAGGAATTGGTTCTCCCATAGGTTGATAATTAGTTGGTTCTAGAACTGGTGTTGGTATTTCAAAGTTATTTGTTTGTAAATTAGGCATAGCCTCAGTTTGATTCATGTTAGGAATATTTAAATTACTTGGTGCCTGTCCTTCTTGGTTTGGTACTTCTACTGGTTCTGGTGTTGACATTTGAGGTGTTACTTCTACAGCAGGACTACTTGGAGTATTAAATGCTGGTACTTCAAAACTTGGAGTACTTACAGGAATACTTTCTGTATTTACTGGTTCCTCTTTTGGTATATTGAATGCTCCTGAATTAAATGTTGGAACTTCAAAACTAGGCATGCTATTTGCTACACTTTCTTTAGGTGGATTAAATACTGACTCCTGAACAGGTAACTCTACTTTTTCTTCTTTATTATATTTGTTATTAAGATTTTTTAATGTCTCACGAGTAGGTTCTTGTAATAACTCATTCGTTATATCCTCTAACTCTTCTTTTGTAAAATATTTCATATTAGGCCCCTCCTTATTATAAATAAATTATAATATAAAAAAGATAAAAAGTAAATAGAAATATCACTTTTTATCTAGAATAATTTTTGAATTAGTCTGCTAATTTTTTGTTATGCTTTATTTCTTCCCAACCTAAATTTCTTTTAAATATTGATATCATAAGGCATAAGATATAGCTTAATAAAAATAATGGGTTATATAATGTTAATTTTGTTTTTGATACATTTAAATTTAATTTATTTTTTTCACTTTTAATTATTATATAGGTTATACCCGCTAATTCTAAGTAGATTAGTAATAAGACTACTACTAAAGTTTTTATAAAGGCTGTAATATCATTTATTGTTAATGAACTTACTACTAACAGAAGAACTCCTATTAAAAGGTATATTAGTGGTTGTACTCCTATTACGGTACTTATTTTTGAACCATAGTTTTTATCTTTATAATCTAGACTTCTTCTAATTTCTTTGATATATATTTTACGAGCTTCAAAATAACCTTTTACCCATCTTGTTCTTTGCTTCATGGATACTTTGAAACTATCTGGTTGTTCATCATAAAAGATAGCTTTCTCATTATAAGTTGTAGTTAAATTATTCAAAGTACTATATAGAGTTAATTCATAATCTTCAGTTAAGGTATTAAAAGGGAAACCTTGCCAATCTTCTACTAAAGAACCTTTGATATAATATCCTGTTCCTGATATGGTTAAATTATTGGTATATTTACTTTTTAATTGATTACCAATTGTATTTATCATAGAAAAGGTTAAGGCAGAAGAAGCTGCTACTAAGGTAGAACTATTTTTAGTATTACGATAACTTATGCCAATATCATAACCTTCTTCAATACTATTTATCATTTCTTTGATATAGTTTTTATCTAAGATATTATCGGCATCAAAGATAAAATAGGCATCATATTTTTTATTTTTTGATAATATTTCTTTAATAGCGTCATCTAAGGCATAGCCTTTTCTTTTTTTAGTTAAATCTTTTCGATAGACGATATTCATATTATGTTTTTTGACTATTTCTACTGTAGGATCTTCTTTTGATTCTACAATTATATAGACATCTTTGGAATTTATTTTTTTAGTTTGCTTTTCAATACTAATTAGAAGTTGTTCTATTACTTGGGATTCGTTACGTGCAGGTATTAAAATACAATATTTATTAGTTACTGTATCTGACTTCTTTGGACTATTGTTATTTCTTGTCATTACAAAGAAACTATATACTAATAAGAATAGTGAATAAATTATTAATAAAAAACTTATTATTGTTGTCATCTTACCACCATATTTGTATAACTTTTCTTCATTCTTTCATCATTATATACTTTATCTAAAAACTCACCATATCCTGTCAGTGGTTTATAGCCTTCATGTCTTAGTCCCATTCTTATACATGCACTAAATGATATAAACATATCTATTGTTATTACTACTAATAGAATGTAATAAATTAGATTTCCTAAATTATATGGTATCTTTTCTATTTTGTTTGATACAAAGGGATATATTTTAACCATGAGTATATAACATAATAAACCCCAGAATAACATATATGGTAAAGTTGTTCTGCCATTTATATTTAATAGATATGTTGAATAATCCCATGATGTTGTTCCGGTGAAGGCCTCCTGCAAGAAGCTTATTAGATATTCGAAGGCTCCTCCTATTAAAGAACCTATTAAGAAATAATCTAATTTTTGCCTCGGCTTTCTAGCAAGAATATATACCATGATACATGCTCCCCAGCCATATATTGGAGATAATTCTAAATATAATAGCCCTCTTTTAGTGGAATAATCTAGTATTCCATAATTGATATAATTTTTAGTCATAAATAGTATATCTTCATAAAGGCAACCTAAGAAACTAAAAATGACAAAGATTAAAAACATTTTCTTAAAAGATAAACCTTCAGCGAAGGGTGTTCTATCTTTTAAAAGATATTCTTTTATTTTCTTCATACTGCTAACTCCTTTTTATATTAAATTATTTCTTTCATATATATTGATATTATATTTGGTATATATATCAACTTTTCCTTTTTTAGTAAACTTTATGAAACATAAGTCTTCAATTACGATATCTTTATCTTTTTCTAGATTGAATGTTATTTTTTTACATTCTTTTAATTTGGGATTATTATGTGTCATTTTAGTTATATTTAAGTTATTGGCTATATATATAGTAATATTATTATCAGTATAGTAATCTAATCTAATATAGTCTTCGATTACTAGGGAGCCTTTTCCTTTCAATTGATAACTTCTTGGCTTTATTTCTTTTTTAGGAGTTATTTTTTTTATTTCTTTTAGTGATAGGCTATTTAGAATGCTACCTTCATTTAATAAACCAGGTGTATCTATTATCTTTAAATTGTCTAGGTTTATTTCTATTTTATTTAGGGTTGTTGAAGGATATAGACTAGTTGTTACTTCTAACTGTTTGTCGGTATAGTTTTTTATTAGTTTATTTATTAGAGTTGATTTACCTGAATTAGTCATTCCTACAAAATATATTTCTTTATTACTTTTATTATATTTTTTTATTTTGTTTAATAAACTATCTAGATTGTAATTTTTTATTGAACTTATTATTTCAATATCTAGATAGTTATTAGTTATATTAGATATATAATTTATTAATTTATAGTCCTGAACTGATTTTGGTAGTAAATCTTTTTTGGTTAATACTAATATTACATTATTAAAGTTATTTATGTATTCTAAATTAATATTTAATAATGATGTTAAATAGACTACTAACGCATCTTTAGGGATACTATTTAAGATATCGGTATAGTCTTTATTATTTAATGTTACGGCTTTATACTCACCATAGTTTTTTAATTTAAAACATCTTAAACATAGTTCATTATCTATATTTTCAGTATATCCTTCTTTATTTATATCTTCTTTTTGAAGAGTGATTCCACATCCTGTACACTTCTTAATCATAATATTCTCCTACTTTAAATATTCCTTTTTTATTCATTTTATTTATTTCTTTTCTTTCTATATAACGATGTATTTTAGTAAATGGCATATCAATATCAGACATTGGATTTACTAATACTGTTGTTATACCTACTCTATTGCCACCATAGATATCTGTTACTAATTGATCTCCTACTATGGCTACTTCAGATAAGTCTAATTTATATTCTTTTAATACTTTTATAAATTTTGCTTTTCTTGGTTTTCTAGCAGATGGACAACAGTCAACATTTAAATATTTTTTAAATGGTTCTAGTCTATCTCTTGGTGAATTAGAAAATATTATTACTGTAAAACCTAAGTCTTTTAGTTTATCAAAATGATTTTTTAATTTTTTTGTTGGTTTTTTATCTACATATGGTACACAAGTATTATCTAAATCAAATAGTAAACATTTTATACCGTTTTCTTTTAATTTATCATAATTGATGGTATAGATACTTTTTTGATAAACATCTGGATAAAAATAATTCATATATAATTCACCTCGCTATAAATATTATACTATATTTTTTTTATTATTGAAAGAGAGATTTAATCTTACTATTTTTTATTTTGCATAAATTTTATTAGGAGGATGTATTTTATGTTGTTTAATTTATTTAATCTTTTATTTGGTAATCTTACTTTTTTTAGTGGTGCCTACTCTAATAATGTTTTTCCTGACCCTTTATCTAAGGAAGAAGAAGAAAAATATATTGAAAGAATGATTAATGGTGATAAGGAAGCTAGAAGTAAACTTATTGAACATAATCTTAGACTAGTAGCACATATTGTTAAGAAGTTTGAATCTACTTATAATGATGTTGATGATCTTATTGGAATAGGAACAGTAGGGCTTATTAAAGGTATTGATAGTTTTTCTCCTAATAAGAATGTAAGACTTACTACTTATATTGCTAAATGTGCGGAAAATGAAATTCTTATGCATTTTAGAGCAGATAAAAAGAATTCTAAGAATGTTAGTATTTATGATGGTATTAGTTATGATAAGGAAGGAAATGAAGTTACAATACTTGACGTTTTAAAAACTGAAGATCCTGATTTTAATGAAGAAATATATAAAAATGATAATATTAAATTATTAAAAGAATATATGAATGTTCTTACTCCTAGAGAGAGGGATGTTCTTACTAAAAGATATGGTCTTGATAATAATGATGAAATAACGCAGAAGGAAATTGCTAAAAATTTGGGTATATCGAGAAGTTATGTTTCAAGAATTGAAAAAAGGGCAATAACAAAAATTTTAAGAGAATTTATTAAAAATGATACTAAGAAATAGTAAAATCATAAATAATTGTTGACTAAAAGGCAATTTTATGGTAAAGTTAATTACGAACTGATGAGGAGGGAATACGATGAAGAAAGTAACAACTAAAAAAACTAGATCTGTAAATAATAGACCTAACTGTTTAAAAATAACTAAAGGTACTCAAAAAGTTAACTTTACTACTGTTACTGACAAAGATGGTAACAAAATTAAGACTAGTGTTAGAGAAGCTAGAACTATGAAAAAGAATAGTAAAAAAGATGCTTAATGAAATGGATTTATATCCATTTTTTTGTTTGTCCACAGAAATTGTTGATAACTTTACTTTTGATTTGACATATATTGACAATTTACTTGACAATTATCTATAAAAAAATACAATCTTATTTAATTGTATTTCTCTGTTTCTTTAGGAGATTCTTCTAGTAGCTTATTATAGTATTCTTTACCTAATCTGTATTCTTCAGCGAGTACTTCTTTATCTATTTCTTGTTTTTGATTATCATTCATATTAAAACTCCTTTCTTTATTTATTATAAAGAGAGGAGTTATATTTATACTAATGTTTTTACTTTTTCTATCATATTATCACTAGTAGTTATGTATGAACCTACTACTGCTATGTCAGCAGTATTTACTAAGTTTATGGTTTTATCATTGATACCACCATCTACTTCTAGTAAAATATTTTTATCTTTTATCAAGTTCTTTATTTCTTTTATTCTATCTGGACTGTTTTCTAGGAATGGTTGACCTCCTAAACCTGGTTCAACAGTCATTATTAATATTAATTCAATATTATCTAAATATGGTATTAACTTATTTATATCAGTATTTGGTTTAATAGATATTCCTCTTTTAAAACCATATTCTTTTATTTTATTTAATGTATTTTGAATATTCTCTTCTATTTCTAGATGAATTGTTATATATTCAATATTTTTTAAGTCTTTTATTTTCTCAATATAAGTTAGAGGGCTACTATGCATTAAATGAATATCTAGTTTTTTTTCTGATACTTTAGATAGTTCTAATGTTTCTTCTACTGGCATAGATATTTGTTTAACAAAATTACCATCCATTACATCAATATGA
The DNA here is from genome assembly GCA_934182615.1 of uncultured Bacilli bacterium. Taxonomy (GTDB): domain Bacteria; phylum Bacillota_I; class Bacilli_A; order RF39; family UBA660; genus CAG-302. Next base: position 62,820 of record CAKPRO010000009.1, read on the forward strand.
AAATATGATATATCAGTATTATTTAATATTTTTATTGTTTCTTTTTTATCTTTGGCATTTAGTATTGATACTGATAGTTTCATTTTTGACCTCCTATAAAAGATTTATAATTATTATATCTAGATAATAATATTTTATTTTGTTCTACTAGTCTTTTTACTTCACAGTCATCTTCTTTTATATGCATACAATCTTTATACTTACAATTATGTAAGTTATCAAACATATCTTTCATATTATCACGGATATCTATTTTAGTCATTCCACGGAAATCTACTGATGAGAAACCAGGGGTGTCTGCTACTAAAGATGAATCAATGTCATATAACGTTGTACATCTTGTGGTATGTTTACCACGACCTAAAGCCTTGGATATTTCATTTGTTTCTAGATTTAGATTTTTATCTAGTTTATTTAATAAAGATGATTTGCCTGCTCCTGATTGACCAGCAAAGACAACTATTTTACCTGCTATTAATTTTTTTATTTCTTTGATATCATTATTTGTTACTACTGTGTAGCCAATACTTTGATAGTAGTTAAATATCTCTTTAATATTTTTCTCTTCTTCTTCATTTAGTAAGTCTGTCTTTGTTAAGCATATTATTGGTTCTATATTATTATAAGATATTATTGTTAGTAGTTTATCTAACAAGTTACTATCAAAGTTAGGCTCTTTTACTGATGTTACAATTAATGCTATATCAACATTAGCTATTTGAGGTCTTATTAGTGAGTTTTTTCTAGGCTTTATTTCTAGTAAGTAATTATTTATATCATCTATTACTACTTTATCTCCTACTAGAGGAGTTATTTTATCTAATCTAAACTTACCTCTTGGCTTGCAGATATTTATCCCCTTATTTGTTCTTACTGTATAATTATTACTTTCGTTTTTGATTATTATACCTTCCATATTTTGTTCCTATTCTGTTTTTTTATCTTTTTTATCTTTTTTATCATCATTTGGCATTAATGGATCTGTTGGCTCTGTTTTATCTTCTGGTTTCTTTGATATAGTTATTTTTAAAGTATAGCCATTATAGATTGGATCACCAGGATCTCTGCCTTGTGATAATACGATGTTTTCTTCTACATCTGTTGTTTCTTTATATGTTATATCTAATGTTAAATTATTTTCTTTAGCAAACTCTTGAACTTGAGATAAAGTCCATTTTTCTTTAACCATATCTGGATATACATCTACTTCTGGTATGTATAGTGTTACGGTATCATTAGCATATAATTTGGTTTCGTTTTCTTTATCAAATTTTGGTTCTTGATCAATTATTTGCTCTTCTTTGTCTTTATAATCAGAAGTATTTTCTACTTCTTTGGTTTTCATTTCTACTTTGATACCTTTTAATTCTAGTTTTGCTTTTATTTCATAATAGTTTTTACCAGTATAGTCTTCTAGTAATAAGTATTCTTTACCAGAAGATTCTACTATTGTAATAGTACTTCCTTTGGTTTTGGTTGAACCGGCTTTTGGTTCTGTTCTTATTACTTTTCCTTCTTCGATATCAGCATTTTCTTCATCTTTTGTAGTATATTTTAAGCCTTGTTTTTCTACTTTCTTTATGGCTTCTTCTAAAGTAAGACCTGTTACATCTGGTACTTTTACTTCTTTAACATCATGATTACTTATTAGTAGATATACTACTGCTAATACTATTAGAAAGACTAATAATATACCTGCTAAGATAATTGGTAATTTATTTTTTTCATCTTTTTCTTTTAGTATTGAATCGTCATTATCTGTATCTTCTTCTTTATCAAGAGGTTTATCTACGACTGGTTTCTTTGGCTCTTTTGGTATTGGAGCTATTACTTTGGTTTCTTCTAAATCATTTTCTGGATATTCATATACTAATCTTTTTTCATTATCTCTTTCTAAAGCAGTTTGTAAATCATTATACATCTCTCTTACAGTATCATATCTATTCTTTGGATTCTTAGCAGTAGCTTTTAGAATTATATTTTCTACTGATTGTGGTATTGTTGGGTTTTGCTTTCTTACACTAGGTATTTTTTCTTTCATGTGTTTTAAAGCTATTTCAACAGCAGTATCTCCTTTGAATGGTACTGATCCTGTTAATAACTCATACATTAATATTCCTAATGAATATATATCACTTTTTACTGTAGAGCCTTTGCCATTAGCCTGCTCCGGTGGTAGATAGTGGACTGAACCCATTACTGAGTTTGTTTGAGTTAATTGGGTTGAATTTAAAGCCATTGCTATTCCGAAGTCGGTTATTTTGATACGACCATTATCTTCAATCATTATATTTTGTGGTTTTATATCTCTATGAATTATATAGGCTTCATGAGCGTGAGCTAAACCATCTGTTAACTGACTCATTATATCTATTACTTCTGTTAGGGTTAAGGCTCCTCTTTTTTGAAGTAATTGTTTTAATGTCTTTCCTTCGATATATTCCATTACAATATAATAGTTTCCATCTTCTTCTCCAACATCATATACTTCAACGATATTTGGATGTGATAGGTTTGATACTGATAAGGCTTCTCTTTTGAAACGACGAATAAATTTTTCATCGTTTGAAAGATCACCTCTTAAAACTTTTATAGCTACTTTTCTTTCAAGAATGGTATCTTCTGCTAGATAGACATTGGCCATTCCTCCTTCACCGATGGTTTTTATTATTTCATAACGATCATTTATTTTTTGACCTTTAGTTAGCATTACTTATCACCACTTTCCTTCTTCAGATAAGCTATTGATATATTATCTGTTCCGCCTCTTATATTACTCTTTTTTATTAATTTTTCTACTTGTTCTTCGATTGAAGATTTACTATTTAATACTTTTTCTATTTGTTCATCTGTTACCATATTAGTTAATCCATCACTACATAGGAATAAACCGTTTATGGTATTATCGATATCGAAGATATCTATTTCGATTGGATCATTAGCTCCTAGTGCTCTTGTAAGCAGGTTCTTTCTTGGATGAAACTTGGCTTGTTCAGGAGTTAGTTCTCCAGTTGAGACTAATAAATTTACTAGGGTATGATCTTTGGTTACTTTATGTAATTTTTCATTTTTTACTACATATCCTGATGAATCTCCTATATTTCCATAAAGGATATAGTCATCTGTTTTTATGGCTATTACTAGAGTTGTTCCCATTCCTTTACTTTCTGGATGAATAGAGGTATATTCAAATATTTTTTCATTTATTTCTTTTACTATTTTTCTTAACCAATCTATTCCTTCTTCTTTTTTCCCTATTGTTTCCATACTTTCGAAACTTTGAACAATATGTTCTATTGCTATATTTGAAGCTATTTCTCCAGCTTTATGTCCACCCATTCCATCTGCTACTGCGAGAATGAATTCATTATTTTTATTGCCAACTATTATTACACTATCTTCATTATGTGTTCTTACTTTTCCGGCATCTGTCATATAAAATGTTTGCATTATTTCACTTCCTCTTAATTATTGGCTCTTAGTTGACCACATGCGGCATCAACTGAACCTCCAAATTCTTTTCTTATTGTTACATTTATCTTATTTTTCTTTAGTATATCATAAAACTTCATAATTTTCCACTCTTTTGTTCGTTTAAATTCAATATTTTCTGTTTCATTATATGGTATTAGGTTAACATAGCAATTTATTCCTTTTAATAATAAGGCTAATTCTTTAGCATTTTCTTCGCTATCATTTACATTATCAAGCATTATATATTCAAAGGTTACTCTACGATTTGTCTTATTTATATATTCTTTTATTGTTTCCATTAACTCATTTAAAGGATATGCTTTATTGATAGGTATTATTCTACTTCTAAGGGTGTCATTAGGAGCATGTAAGCTTATGGCTAGGTTTACTTGGCCTTCTTCATTCATAAACTTCTTTATACCAGGGATTACTCCACATGTTGATATGGTTATATGTCTTGAACCGATATCGATGCCTTTACCACAGTTTATTATTTTTACAAATCTTAAAACATTATCGTAGTTATCAAAAGGTTCTCCTATTCCCATTAATACTACATGAGTTATTCTTTTATTTATGTCTTCTTCTATTTGAAGTATTTGCTGCACTATTTCATAAGCTAATAGATTTCTTACTTTTTTTAATCTTCCGCTTTCACAAAAAGCACAAGTCATATTACAACCTACTTGAGATGATACGCAGATACTTGTTCCGTAATCGTGAAACATTAATACGGATTCTATCTTGTTTCCATCTTCTAATTCAAATAGATATTTATTGACATTCTTGCCTTGCTGTTTTATTAACATTTTTATTTTATAGAAAGAGAAATCTTGTTTTAGTTTTTCTCTTACTTCTTTACTTATATTGGTCATATCATCAAATGATTTTATTCTTCTTTTATATAGGGCTTCATATACTTGAACTGCTCTAAATTTTTTTTCATTTATTGATATGAAATAGTCTTCTAATTCTTTTATTGTTAAATCATATATATTTCTCATTTTTTCACTTCTAACTTTCCATTATTATTATACCAAAAAAAATATGTTATTAAAACATATTTTGATTATTTTTCTTTATGTTCATGATGAGAATGTCCTCTTATTCCATATCTTTTGGTTATTGGATCTTTGAATAAGAAGTTTTTTATTGGTAATAATGTTAATACCATATAAGAGCCGAATATTATAAATAATACTATTACTGATATGTATGCATAGAAGAAATGTAATGATTCCATATTTATTATATAGTAAAATACTAGATTACTTATAATAATAGTTAAATAGAATATTGTGATATCTATTGGTAATATGGCTTTTTTGGTTATTAATTGATAGGCATAAAATAGTAATGGTATTAGTATTATTATTACTAATATACTTAAGACTTTGGCTTCAAAGTAATTTGGATTAAGGCCATATACTGCTCCATCATATAATGTCCATATAAAGGTTGGTGTTAAGGCTATTTTGATATGTTCCCAGGTACTTTCGTTAACTGCGGCAAAAAGGGATACTACTTTATTATGTCCTGACCATTCATACATGAAATGTAAAAGTGTTCCTATTACCGATATAAAAATTATGGCTATTACTATATTCATATATCCTCCTATTTACAATATAATTATATATTATTTTTTTATTTATTACAACTAGTTATTTTTCCTTTCATGAAAATCCAAGGTATTTTCATGTCTGATATAGCCTAATTCTTAGTCTATACCAGAGTCTCATTAGACATATTATATTCACAGTTATAACCAAAAGAAAAAGAATTAGTTTAGTTAAACTAACTCTTTAATGTAGCATTCTTACCAGTAGCATATAAATCAAATGATAATGTTTTATTCTGCATAGTATTTGGATTAGTATAATCTTTCCCATTAAACCATAAATATAAAGTATATTTATCTGTAGTAGTATTAACTACTCTATCAGTAAATAATGTTAAAGTAGTAGTGCCACTACTAGCATAAGTTATATCTTTAAAATTACCTTTAGTAACTAAAGTACTATCATTATAATATAATTCATATATAAATGATTCTTCTTTTAATTCACTTGGCATAGTAGTTAAATCCATATATAAACTCATAGTACTACCTTCTTCACTTGCTATAACTGTTATATCTTTCTTAATACCTTCTTCTTTACTAGAAGTAGGTATTAATACTCCAGTTATATTAGTACCTCCATCAAAAGTAACAGTACTACCTTCAATACTAATATTAATATTTATATTATCACTACTACTCCATCTATAATAAGCATAAGTACCACCTATCATAACAACAATTAACCCTATTATTCCTATTATTAATCCTTTATTATTTTTCATATTCCACCTCATTTCCTATATTTAATTTTTCGCCTTACGGCGAATTACTATTCCCCGCTTTTTTATTTTGGGACTCAAGTTGCAAAGCAACTTGGCGTCCTTATATATATATCCATATTTCTATTGCCGAAGAATATTACTACTTAATCATTTACTATAGCCCATATTTCTTCTTCATTATCTACCATGTTACCTCTTTTTTATATTTGGTTCGTTCACCTTACGGCGAATTTGCTCCTCTTCATGAAGACTTCGCTTACGCTTAGCCTGGTCCCCTGCGGACCAAGCCCGCACGGAGACCTATTTTTTATGAATATCCACTACCGAAGAAGAAATATCAATTTGTCCGTTTTACACGGCCAATTGATATGGTTCTGAACTCGAACCTGTTACCGACTTGACAGCTAGTTCAGAGTTTAGATAAAGGACTGGGGTCACACCAAACGCAATATAGGCATCGCTGCTGCTGCTGACACCGCCGGACGAATAGACATACCACGCATAGTTGGAGTTGCCGGAACCAGGGGTTAATAACAAACCAGCATTGGAACTTCCATTATTAACTATTGTCTTCATCCAGTTGTTTGATTTACATGTACTATTTTCATAATTATTTAAGTTTTGACTACATTTACTTAAATCTACAGCATAGCCATAATCACTAGGATATGCTAGTGCTATCTTACCTGTCCATTCTTTTGATCTATCACTATATACTTTTCCAGTACTTCTTTCATACTCATATATTTCATTTGCATATATACTAGATGTATTCCATCCTAGTAGGGAGTATGTTTCTTCTGAGATTAGACCTCTTGTTTTATCGTTTTTGATTCCGGTCGAGGTAAAGTCGCATGTTTTAGTAGCATTATTTTTACCGACATAACAAGTTCCACTTTCAGCATTATAATATAAACTTCCACCAATTGTTTCACTATCATAGCCTGGATTTAATAATTTCATTAATCTGGCTTCAGTCCAGTCATTTTTTCCATAATTAGTTTCTGCTCCGGTTGTTTTATCTTTATTATCCCATGAATATGTTCCTATTTGACTACCTCTTATTAGTTTTACTTTATTATTAAATACCCCAATTATTCTCCATGTTTCGCATGTAGATGATGATTGATTAGAGTAATCAGAACAATTAAAATAAATATAATTATTTGGAGATGCTCCATAATATCTGATATTACCTGCATTATCTTTCATAAGATTATGTGCAGTATCATATTGATATGTTATACTATTATTTGTTACTGGCGTTTTAGTAGCATTATTATATAAATCTGTTATTAACGATACAGCGTTAACTGGTGCCTTTCCCTGATTTGCATCTGCACTTATATTTCCTTGAAATGTTGCTGATGTTACACTGTTACCTGCTAATGCATTATCTACAAATATTACAATTAAATATTTATTTAATTCAGTATTTGATAATTGCTCTGTTACTAATTTTATTGTACCT
>CAKPRO010000010.1 GCA_934182615.1 uncultured Bacilli bacterium
ACTTCATAGTCTTTATCTATATTATTATTTTTATTTATACTTAAGTTAGATTTTAGATATAAAGTTGGTAATAAATACACCCCCCATTTTCTACAAACGAATGTATGTTACTGGTTAAGTTCATATTTATTACCTCCTATCTGTTGATTTGCAAATTATTTGGGATCTCAATTACAAATCAATTCTCTTACTTATGAATAAATAATACCATAAGTTTAAATAAATTACAATAGTTTGAAGATATTTATTTATTTATTATTCTTTAATAATCTTAGAGTGTTTAGAATACATAATACTGTTACTCCTACATCAGCAAAGACAGCCTCTAGCATTGTTGATACTCCTAGTAGAGTTAAGATTAGTACTAATAGTTTTATGCCTATAGCAAAGATTAGATTTTGATTTATTATCTTTCCTGTTTTCTTAGATATGTTTATAGCAGTTATTATTTTATCTATGTTATCATTCATTATTACGATGTCTGATGCTTCGATAGCAGAGTCTGTTCCTAGATGACCCATAGAAATACCTAGATCTGCTAGTTTTAGAACTGGGGCATCATTGATACCATCTCCAACAAAGGCTACGATGGTTCCTTCTTTTTTGTTTGTGATTATTTTTTCTAAATAGTTATATTTATCATTTGGTAACATACTATAGTTTACATCTTCGATATTTAGTTCTTTTGATATTTCTTCAGCTTTTTCTTTGGTATCTCCAGTAAACATATGAACTGTTATATTCATATCTTTTAATTTTTTTATTGTTTCTTTAGCAGTACTTTTTATTTCATCTTTTATTTCAATATCTGCAACTAGACTATTATTTATTGTTAGATATATATTACTACTTTCTTCTTTGATACCACAGTATTTAGGGTTTCCTATTTTTACTTTATCTTTTTTATAAGTAAATTCTATTCCTTTTCCTGATACTTCTTTGAAATCTTTGATATCATTATGTGATACTTCTTTATTATATTTTTTTAATACTGATTTGGCAATAGGATGGTTTGAAAGCGATTCTCCTTTAGCAAAAATTTCCATTATTTTATCTTCAGTATATTCTTTGTTATGGATATTTATTTTTGATATATAGAACTCTCCTGTTGTGATAGTTCCTGTTTTATCAAAAGCTATTTCTTTGATATTTTTGATACTATCTAGGTAATTACTTCCTTTTACTAGTATTCCTTCTCTAGATGATGCTCCAATACCTGAAAAATATGATAATGGTATTGATATGGCTATAGCACATGGACAAGATATTACTAGTATTGTTAATCCTTTATAGATACTTTCACTATATGTTAGATTTGTAAATAGTGGTAATAAGACTGCTGTTAGAATGGCGATTATAATTACTCCTAATGTATATTTAGATGAGTATTTGGATACTACTTTTTCGGTTTTGGTTTTTCGTTCGGTAGCAGTTTCTACTAATTCTAATATTTTATTTACTGTTGAATCTTTATAGATTGATGTTACTTTTACTTCTAGTAGGCCTCCTTTATTTATACTTCCTGATAGGATATTATCACCAACTTTTACTGATATTGGAAGTGATTCTCCGGTTAGAGCACTTGTATCTAACATGGAAGAGCCTTTTACTATGGTTCCATCTAGTGGTACTCTTTCTCCTTCTTTGACTACGATTATATCTCCGACTTTTATTTCGGTTGTTGGAACTACTATTATTTTATTTTTTTCTTTTAGATTTGATGTTTCTTCTTTGATATCCATAAGTTCGGCTACTGAGTTACGACTTTTATTTACAGCCATGCTTTCTAATACTTTTCCTAAATCATATAAGAATAGGACCATTAATCCTTCATGGGAATCTCCTAGAGCAAAAGCACCGAGAGCAGATATTGTTACTAGGAAGTTTTCATTTATTACTTTCTTTCTTAATTGTTTAATAGCGGTTAGTAATGTTTTATATATTAATATTATATAGGCTACTACTATTAAGATAGTACTTAAATAGTTTGGTAATTTTAATACTATTCCAAGTAATCCTATTAATCCTCCTAGTACTATTCTATAGATATCTATATTTTTATTTTCTTTTATTTTATCTTCACTTAAAATAGCATCTGGTTCTATTTCACTTACTATTTTTTTTATATAAGTAAAAGCATCTTTTAAGTCTGTCTCCACAGTTACTGTTGATGAATTAAAATTAACGATTGCTTTTTTGATATTTTTATCTTCATTTAATTTATTTTCAATGGTTTTAGCACAATTAGCACAGTCTAAATTTTTGATATTATATTTATATTTCATTTATATGTTCCTTTCCAATATTAAATAGTTTTTTCACATGGTCATCACTTAGTTCGTAGTAGACTGTTTTTCCTATTTTGGTATATTTTACTAATTTTGCTGATTTTAGTATTCTTAGTTGATGTGAAATGGCGGACTGTGTTCCTCCTACTAGTGTTGCTATATCGCTAACACATAATTTATTTTCTAATAAGACATTTATTATTTTTACTCTTGTTGAATCTGCAAATACTTTGAATAATTCTGCTATATCAATAATTGTATCTTCTTCAAGTAATTCTTTTTGTATTTTATTTATATCTACATTATCTATCATATTATTTCTCCTTATTATATATGAACATATATTCATATATTTAAATAATATCACTGTTACTAAAAGATGTCAATATGTTTATATTATTTTTTATCAACTATATTTATTATATATAAGTTAATTATTATGTACTGTGATTATTCTAAGAAGAAACAATTTTAGTTTTGAGATGACAAGCTCAAAACTTTTTTCTAATGACCTTAGGCATTAGAAAACGGCGAACAACATAGTGTGAGACGATACTGAAAAAGAATCTATTTAATAGACTCTTTATCTTTATATTCTTCTAGTGTTAGGTTATTGTTATAGATATTACTAGCTATATTTCCTACATATCTTAAATGCCATGGTTCATAACTATATTTGGTTATATCTTCTTTTCCTTCGGGATATCTTATGATAAAACCATATCTATGACTATTTTGATGTATCCATTTAGTTTCTATTTTATCTTCAACATCATGTTCTATATAACATTTTCCATCTTTATATATACAAAAATCTAAAGCTAATCCTGTTTGATGTTCACTCTTACCAGGAGATGCTATTCTTGTTATGGCATAGGTAAATCCTTTTTCTTCTAGTAATTTATTATATATTTTTTCTTGATAATCATAGTCTCGATAACCACTTACTATATCAATATGATATCCATATCTTAAGGCTTCTCTTTTTAGTTCTTGAAATGCTTCTAGGGCTTTATTATCTAGTAATATGTTTTCTTTATATTCACTATGAGCATTTTCTAATGTATTTGGTATATATGCTCTTGGCAGGGGATTATCTTTATTTACTAAAATACTATAATCCATAGATACCTCCTACTGTATTATATGTTATAAAAAAAGAAATAGATACTATTTTAATTTATCTATATCTTTCTTTACTTTATTTATTTTGGTATTTAGAGTAGTTATTTTATCTTCTAAGTCTTGTTTTTGTTTTTCCAGATTTTGATTATTTTCTTTGATTAATTCATAATTTTCTTTAATGTTTTTTAGATCTTCTATCTCTTCAGTTAATTCTTGATGTTCTTTTAGGTAGTTATTTAATTCTTTATTTTTGTTACTTAAATTTATTTTTTGATATAGGGTATATACTAGAAGACTAAATATTATTAGGGTTATAATTATGATGATAGGTGGTAATATTTTGTTTACTTTTTTCTTTCTCATTAGTAATATAACGCCTTCTTTCCATAATAGTTATATCTTTCTTTGAAGATACTTTTTGATTGGTATTTGGCTTTACCATTTATTGGGTCTGATATTATGACTTTATCTTCGGTATAGCCTATTATTACTACAGCATGCTCATTGGCCTTCCAGTAAATTGTTTCTCCTGTTGGTTCATATATCCAAGACTGTGATATATATGGGACTACTAGTGACATGGAGGTCCACACCATAACTGGTTTGCCGGTTTTTACTACTTCTAGTATTTTTTCAAAACTGGTTCCTGTTGCTATTTTGATACCACTTTTATATTGGTTAGCAACATTAGCAATTGGTTTTTCATATACTCCATATCCATTTAAACTATATGGGTTACCTATAAACTCTACTTCAGGATTGCCTCCATATAGTTTACCATCTTTGGTTATAGGAACACTTCCCTTTGGTAATTTGTTTATGATATCATCTGGTGTTACTGCTACTCCATAGTAATTTAGAAGAATGGTTATGGCTACTGACTCACAACCGGTTGGGTAGTTAGGATACTGATTGATAAAGGGTACATTTGAAATATAGAAACTATTTTTTTCAGCATTTTCTTTGACTAGCTTATAGTATTCTTTTTGAAGACTTGATAGTTTATCTTCTAAATCTATGATGGTATTTTCTAGTGATGTTATATTGTCTTCAAGATCTTTTGAGATTGTTTTTTGACTAGTCATTATTTCTTCTATATCTTCATCACTGAAGGTAGAGACTGCGAGTAAATTGGATACTGAGGTATTTAAGTCTTCTTTTTCTTCTTTTAAAGTACTTATATTTTTCTTATCTTTTAGGTCTTCTTGTAATATCTTATTTGATGCTTTTAGTGATGCTATATCGTTATTTAGTATTAGTATTTCTGATATCATTAATAGTAATACTATGGTAAAACCTAGTAGTGTTTTTTTCATAACTACTCCTCTTTTCTTTTTTATAATTTGGTTATGTTTGGATGGCCTTTCATTAGTTTTCTTATACCAAATGGATGTGGAAAGGCTACGGTTATGATGGATTTATCAACACTTATTACTATTCCTTCACCAAACTCGGTATGAGAGATATGTTCTCCTACTTCGTAAGTGGCATTTTTGTCGACAGTCTTTCTTACTTTAGTTATTATTTTTTCTAGTTTTTTTGGTCTTTCTTTATCGATATATTCTTTATCTATTTCATCAATAAATCTACTAGGTTGATTTCTCATTGGATTACCAAATAACATTCTGGTATCTGCTGATGTTATATATAATTCTTTTTTGGCTCTTGTTATAGCGACATAACATAGTCTTCTTTCTTCTTCAATAGCGGAATTACTTCCATCATTAATAGCATTATAGTGAGGGAATATTCCTTCTTCCATACCAACAATGAAGACATAATCAAATTCTAGTCCTTTAACAGAATGGACTGTCATTAGGCTTACTCTATTTGAACTATCTTGGTGTTCAGACATGTCACTTACTAATGAGATTTCATCTAGGAAGTCTCCAAGGGATGCTGTTCCGTATTCTTCTTCATAACTTTTGGTTACGCCTTTGAACTCGTTTAAGTTCTCTAGCCTTATTTCATCTTCGAGTAATTTGGATGTTGATAGTTCTTTTTTGATGCCTGTTTTTTCTAAAATTTCATCTATTAATTCAGTTAGTGATAATGATTCACTAGCTTTGGTTAGGTCTTCGATTAGGTTTTTGAACTCTAGTTCTTTTCCTTTACTTATTGTTTCATATAGAGATAATTCTCTAGTTGTTGCTTCTTCAGTTAGAGTCTCAATTGTTTTATCTCCGATTCCTCTTCTTGGAGTATTTATTACTCTAAGCAAACTTACATCATCTTTATGATTATTTATTAATCTTAAGTAACATAATAGGTCTTTTATTTCTTTTCGGTTATAGAAGTAGAAACTTCCTACGACTCTATATTTGATATTTTTCTTTAGCATTTCTTCTTCGATAACACGAGACTGGGCATTAGTACGATATAATACAGCGATATCTTCTTCGTTTACACCTTCACTTAGTAGTCTTTTTATTTCGGTTCCGACGAATGATGCTTCTTCTTTTTCATTTGCTACTTCTTTATATTTTATTTTATTACCAACAGCATTATTACTCCATAGGTTTTTATCTTTTCTTTCATGGTTATTTTTGATTACGCTATTAGCGGCATTTAAGATTGTTTTGGTTGAACGATAGTTTTCTTCAAGTAGGATTGTTTTAGCCTCAGGATAATCTTTTTCGAAGTTTAGGATATTCTTGTAGTTGGCTCCTCTAAAGGCATATATTGCTTGATCATTATCTCCTACTACGAAGATATTTCGATACTTTGCTGATAGTAATTTACTAAAGGTATATTGGGCTTCATTGGTATCTTGATACTCATCTATTAGGATGTATTTATATCTATCTTGATATTCTTCTAATACACGAGGATAGTTTCTGAATAGTTTTATTGGTAGTATTAGTAAGTCATCAAAATCTACGGAATTACCATTTTTTAGTTTTTGCTGATATTCTTTATATACTTCGACTACTTTGTGATCAAACTCTACTTTAGCAAATGAATCTATACTCATCATTTCATTTTTAGCAGAACTTATTTTATTTTTTATTTCTCTTGGGTTATATCTATCTTTAGACATATTTTTATCTTTTAATATTTTCTTTATGATTGTTAGGACATCATCGCTATCTATAATAGTAAAGTTTTTTTCATAGCCTAACATACTATAGTTTTCTTTTAATATTTTTAGGCCTAAGGAATGGAATGTTGATATTTGAATATTATAGGCTTCTTTTCCTATTAATCTTACTACTCTATCTTTCATTTCTTTAGCGGCTTTATTAGTAAATGTTATAGCTAATATGTTATATGGACTTATACCATTTTCGATTAGATTTGCTATTCTATTTGTTAATACTTTGGTTTTTCCTGAACCTGCTCCCGCTAAAACAAGCATTGGTCCATCTATATGATTAACGGCTTTTTGTTGTTCTTTATTTAATTCTTGTATTTGCATCTTGTTACCTCACTTTTCTCTATTTCATTGTATCATATTTTAGAGATATTATAAAGGGTAAGATATTTATTTTGTTATTTTTTGTCACTTTAAGTCTTGAGTCTTAAAGTGCTATTTAAAGCCAATATTTTTATTGTCTTTAAATAGGATATCAGCCATATTTATTATAGAGTAGTTATGGTTATATAATTTTTATTGGTTTGACAAAAGTATATATTTATGCTATTATTAGTATGTAAGCAAGGAAACTTGCATAAAATAAAAATAGGAAATATTCAATAGTCACAATTGAGTGTTGCCAATAATTTGGTTTCACCTGACTTAAAGCATTAAGTTAGGTGATTTTCTTTTTAATTAAATGTTTTAAATAACAATATAATCAAAAGGAAGATTGTCATAGTTTGAAAGAAAATTAAAAAATCTTTCTTGCTCATAATATCGCCTCCCTTCCTTAATAGAAGTTCGGCAAGCACCCAACTTATTTGAATATCTCCTAATACAATTATAACATTTTTTATATCTTAAAAACAAGCGAACACCTTAATATTTATGGTGTTTTCTTTAATATTTACTATAACTTTACAAACAATGTAAATAATTCATAGACTTCTACTGATGGCTATGAATTACTATAGAAAGACATTAGGCTTTCTATAGCAGTGAACAACGAAGTGTGAACTTTAAAAAAGAAGGATTTATTTTTTCCTTCTTTTAAATATTTTTACTAGTAATTTTATTATTTTATCTATAAACCATAGCAATGGATTTTGTCTCTCTAATTCTTTATCTAAGTCATTATTATTTTTATCTTTATTATCATTATTTTCTTTATTATTATCTTCTTTTTCTGGCTCTTTAGTTGTCTCTTTATTATCTTCTTTTAGTTCTTCTACTGGTGGTTTAGTAGTTGTAAACTTACTATAATTATTAGTCCATGCTGCATCATAATACGTATTTTCTGTTCCTAATGCCATATATAATCCTTTGTTATAGTGGTATTTTTTTACTATTGACTCAGCATTTTTAGTTAGTAACATTTGCTTTCCACCATAACCTGCTGTTTCAGTTAGGTAGATATCTTCAGTGTTATATATCTTTGTTCCTACAATGAAAGGTCTGGCTCTAGTTTCTGATAGTTTTTCATTTATCATATTTAGAAATCTATCCCACCCCATATCTAGTGTTCTATGAGGACAATATTTATTAGTGTAATCCTGGTGTTTTGTTACTTTATCGATATCCCAATTATATCTATTTAATATGTCTACGATTAGATCAACTGCATTCTGTTCGGCTTTAATAAATCGGTCTCCTCCTGATAGTGAATAGCATATTTCAATGGCTATTCCTTCTCTATTTCCTTTACCATTTCCGTCACTGGCGTGCCAACCATTTCTATTTTCAGGCAAGCCTTGAACTATTTCTTTATCATCTACAGCATAATGAAATGATGTTTCATAGTCATTATTTGTCATATAACTTATTTCATTTCGAGCAGGAGCGTCGTTAGCGGTATTATGTACTACTATTCTAGTTGGGGTCATTTCATAAGGGCATTTTAGGTAGTATCTACTCTCTGGTACTATCTTCTTTATTATGTTTACCATTATTTCCCTCCTTTATTAATTTTTCTATATTATGAATAAGATTATATCCTGTTTCGGCGAATAGTCCACTTAAGGTTATGGCTAAATTGAAGTCTTTGGTTATTATAAAATAGAATATTGATACTGATAGTCCAATTACTATGTTTTGTATTATTATTAGATTGTTATTTACATAAGGACATTTTTTAGAAATAAAACCAAGTATCCATGTTAATGTCATAGTAAGTAGGGTTATTACTAGTTCGGTATTTTGATTTATGAATTCCATGTTTTTCACCTCTATTCATAATCACTTTATTTTATGTGAAATTATTTTTTGTTGTAATAGAGATTGTCCTTAGAAATAAAAAAAAGATTATATTTCTATAATCCTTATTTCCACTCTTTATATATGGTGTCTGTTGCCATAGCATTTAATGTTAGATCAGCAAAGATATTTTTTTGATAGGCAAAGTATGCAGCAGCGGCGATCATGGTAGCATTATCTGTACAGTATTTTAGTTCGGGGAATGAGAGATGGATGTTTTCTTTTTGACATTCTTCGGTTAGTTTTTCTCTTAAGCCCGCGTTAGCAGATACACCACCCGCTACGACAAGATTTGATACTTTATATTCTTTTATAGCTTTCATTGTTTTCTTTGTTATTATTCCTACGACTCTATTTTGGAATGTCGTACATAAATTTTCTTTGTTTATGGTGTTTCCTCTTTGTTCTTCGTTATGTACAAGATTTATGACAGCGGATTTGATACCACTAAAACTAAAGTTATAGGTACTATTGTCTAGAGGATATGGTAAGTTATAGGTATCTTTTCCTAGGTGGGCTAGTTTATCTACTTTTGGTCCTCCTGGATATTCGAGACCTAATACTTTGGCTACTTTATCATAACATTCTCCAACAGCATCATCTAGTGTTCCTCCTATTTTGGTAAAGGAATAGTCTTCTTTCATATAGATTAGTTCGGTATGTCCTCCACTTACTACTAAGGCTATTAGAGGGAATGTTAATCTTTCTTTTAGGTTATTGGCATAGATGTGTCCTATGATATGATGAACTGGTATTAATGGTTTTCCTGTTACTAAAGAAATTGTTTTAGCGGCTTGTACTCCTATTAAAAGACTACCTATTAGTCCTGGTCCATATGTTACTCCGATAGCGGTTATGTCTTCTAGTTTCATATTTGCTTTAGATAGAAGTTCTTCTAAAACAATTGTTATGTTTTCGATATGATTACGGCTAGCTATTTCAGGGACTACTCCTCCATAATTTTTATGAATATCTATTTGACTTAGCACAATAGTGGCTATTTCTTCACTACCATTTTTAACAATACTCATACTTGTTTCATCACAACTTGATTCTATTCCTAATATATATACATCTTTCATTTACATCACCTGTTTTTCCATTAGTATAGCATCTTCATCTCCATAATAGAATTTTCTTAGGGCTACTTCTCTAAAGCCAAACTTTCTATAGAGATTTCTGGCTATTTCATTACTTACTCTTACTTCTAGAGTTATATTTACGACATGTTTTTCAATGGCTATACTTATTAATCTACTCATTAATTTGTTTCCTATTTTTTGACCACGATACTCTGGCTCAACAAGAACATTATCTATTTCCATACGGTCATAAATAAGGGAATATTTTAGATAACCTAATACTTTATCTTCTTCAATATATTCTATATATTTTACATATGGACTTGGGTCATCTTTGATTACTTCTCTTAACATTTTTTCTCCATTGCCTCAGGTAATTTTAAATAGATAGGGTTTACTCCATGAGGATTTTCACTTTCTAGATTCTTTGTATATGATATAATGTCCTCGATAACATAAGGGGTTGTTTGATCTATGACTACTGGGGAATATTTTTCTTTTAGTTCTTCTACTTCTTCACTAGAGGCAAACTTTTCTTCAATAGTATTATATTCTTTATCATATACGCCAACATAATAATTATTGTGTTTAGCATCTATTGTGGTTAATAGATAATCTCCGGTATGACCTAGTACTCTTGCTTTTAAAGATGTTATGGTTACAATTCTTATTTTTTCGATATAAGCAAACATCTTGGCTATTGTTACTCCTATTCGGATACCAGTAAATGATCCTGGTCCATTTACGACGATTATTTCATCAACATTATCTGGGGATAAGTTATTATTTTTTAGAATATCACTTATATACTGAGTTACATATATGGAATGTTTTCCTGGTATGTATTCATGTATTTGAGATAATTCTTTTCCATCTTTTACTAAGGCAATAGATACATCTTCAAGTGATGTATCTATAAATAAACTTATCATATTATGGCCTCACATATATTTACATATTTTTCCCCATGTGGTTTTAATATTAATACTCTTGTATTATCGTCAGCGATTTTGATTTTGATATCTAATCTTTCTTCTGGTAAGATATCTTTTATCATATCAGCCCATTCTATTATGGTTACTCCACCTTTATCAAAGTATTCTTCTATTCCTATATCTTCATGTGAATCTTCTAATCTATATACATCCATATGATATAATGGTAATTCTCCGACATACTCTTTTATTATTGTAAATGTTGGAGATGTTATCTCATCTATTCCCATAGCATGAGCAAATCCTTTAGTAAACATTGTTTTTCCACTACCTAAATCGCCATTTAAACATATTACCATGTTAGGAAACTTTTCTGATTCTATGTTTTGTGCTATTGCTATTGTTTCATTATCACTATGTGATGTTATTTTGTATTCTTCCATCTTTCTTCACCTTTCTTTTTGTCATATTTATTATAACAAATATTACATACAAAATACAATAGTTTTATATTTTTTTTACATTATTATTTTATTTTTAATATCACTGTAAGTCTTAAATAGTCTTACAGTGCTACTTATAGCCAATATTTGTATTGTCTATAAGTAGTATATCAACCATATCTATTATATAGAAGCAAGAAATATATACTTAAATATTGTTTGTTAGAGAGACAAATATTTTTGGCTCACTAACACCACGGAAAACTTAAATTTATTTAAGTTTGAAGTGGAAAAAAATAACCTAGAATTAATCTAGATTATTTTGATTCTTCAAGTGTTACTTCAGAAGTTAACTCTTTACCATTTCTATTATAAGTAACTGTTACTTTATCTCCTGGATTATGTTTATATAATTCATAACGAAGTTCTGCTACTGAAGATATTTCTTCTTTTTCTAATTTAGTTATGATATCACCTTTCTTTAATCCGGCTTTTTCTGCTGGTGAAGATGATACTACTTCTAGAACTGCTACTCCTTTTTCAACACCTTTTGGTAAAGTTATTCCAGCCTGCCATAAATAATAACTATCTGTTATATCTAACATACTTATTCCAATATATGGTCTCTTTACTGATTCACCTTTTTCAATGATACCAGCATATGATAGAGCGTCTTCTATCGGGATAGCAAAGCCCATTCCTTCAACACTATAACTTGTTGTTGAACTTGTTTTTTCTTCTGTAAGCTTTAAAGATGTTACTCCTATTACTTCTCCATTTACATTACATAATGGACCACCACTATTACCTGGATTTAAAGCAGCATCTGTTTGTAATACTTTCATATAGTAGTCTGAAGTACTACCAGAGAATGATACTGCTACTAAACGATCTTTTCCTGATAGGATTCCTTTAGTTACTGTACCACTATAAGTATCTCCAAGTGGGGCTCCTACGGCAAAAGTAGTGTCTCCTAATTTTATTTTATCAGTGTTTCCTAATGTTGCTACTTGCTTTATACTTGCGGCGCTTACTGTTAATACTGCTATATCTGAATATGTCTCTCCTCCTAAGATTTGAGTATCTGCTGATGTTCCATCACTAAAGATTACTTTGGCAGAATCTCCTCCTGATATAACATGGTTATTAGTCATTATATAGGCTGTTGAGCCTTCTTTTTTATAGACAAAACCTGTTCCTGTTGACACTACTTTACCATCTTTATAAGTGGCTACTGTTACAGTGGCATCATATATTTTATCTACTGCTCCGGATATGCTATTTTCATTTATTGTATAGTTTCCCCCTTTAGTTACTGAATTTGTTGTACCTCTATTTAATTGATTTATTACTAGATATGTCCATACTGAACCACCAATAAAAGCTACTAATACTAAAAGAGGTATTATTATTTTATTATTTTTCTTATTCATTATTATCACCTACTTATCTATTATTTCTATATAATTTTCTGGAAATCCCATTCTATCTAATACTTTGCTTATTGGAATGGTATCCACTCTTCCATCTAACAATTCTATTTCATATTCTATTTCTTTCATCATTAAGCGAAAGGCTTTTTTATTTAGTAATATTTTAAAGATTATAATTACTGCAAATAAGTCATTTTTACCATAAATATATTCGCCATCCATTTTTGGTATTTCCATCATATCATGATATTCTGTATCCGGTATTACTCTTTCGGTTTTATGTTCAAACACGATATCTTCATGAGCACATAAATTTCGATAGTTGGATAATATTATTAGTATATCTGATAATACACTTGGTGTAGTATCAAAAACTTCTGCTACTTCAATTTGGTCTTCTTTCTTTAATATAGTATATAATTCACAAACTATTCCGAATGATAATACTTTTACTAAAACCCATAAGGGAATATAACCGTAGTTATTTATGTAGTGTATTGTAGCATTATGGGTTGTAGCATTGATTCTTATTTGCCTTTTCATCTTATCAATTAAGTCACGAACACGGCGTGCTTTATCATGATCTTGAGTGAAGTTTTTAGGATTTAAATAATCTTTTTCACGATATCCATACTTCTTGGATAATTGATACGATATTACTGATTTTAATTGATTTTCGATAACAAGTACATTTTTAAATATTATATTTCTAAAATTCCTATCAAATGTGAATAATGAGTATATTTCATTAAAAGTTGTACCGGGTATGAATTTTCTTTCCTTTTGCGATATAAGGAAGGCGTGACGATAACCCATTAAAAAGAAATAGTTTTCTCTGAGTAGGGTATCTTTAACGACATTTTCATCTTCAATTATAAGACCTTTGTTTTTTAATATTTCTACTTGTTCATTTATTGTCTTAAAATTTTTCTCCACAATATCAACTCCCATTATTCTGTATTAAAGTATATCATAGTTTTGAAAAAAATGATATATTTTTTGTTATTTTTTTGAAAAATAAAAGGAATACATCTACTACTGGAGTTTAAAGTATATTCCTTTTTTTATTAGAATATCTGAAGAATTATAGTCTAATGGGACATAGCCATCTTTTAGTAGTTCTTCAATTACTATCATGTTATAGTTAGCCGCAAATAAGAGATTTATGATAAATAGCATTGCTATACATATGATTATACCTATTACAAAGGGGATGAAGCACATTATTAAAGTTGAAACTGCTACTTCAGTCATTAACATGATATAAAACATTTTGTAATTCTTTTTCTTGATTGGATATAAGAAGCCTAGGTAAACCATTTCTGGTATAAAGCCATAGTCACATTCTACTGGTGGTGTATATTCATCATATTTTAAATATATTTTTTGCATATATTATCACCCTTCTTAGTCTCTACTAGAAGTATACACTATTTTTGTATTTTTTGAAAGGGTTTTTATTTATTTTGATAATATTTTTCGATTGAATCACTAATTAGAGTTATTAATTTATTTTGGTAATTGTTGTCTCTTAAAAGATAGTTATCACTTGGATTGGATATAAAGCCTGCTTCGATTAGTACTCCAGGAGACTTTATATGTTTATACATATAGTAGGTATTGTCTTTTTTTATTTCTCTAACATTAGATATATTTTCTTTTAGATGATTAGTTATGGTCTCGGCGATAATTTTATTTTCTTTATTATTACCTGTATAAAATACTTGAAGACCTCTCCATGAAGGGGAAGGAGAAGCGTTTAAATGGATGGATATATACATATCAGGAGAAATATCATTTATATATTTGGCTCTATTGTATAAGTCGTTTCGTTTTCTATTAATAGTTGTTGTGGATAAGTCGTTGTTATCTTTACGAGTTAGGTAAACAGTTGCTCCTCTTGATATTAATTCTTTTTCTAATTTTTTTGTAAGAATTAAATTAAGTTTGCTCTCTTTGATGGGACCACTGCTGGCACCTTCATCCTTGCCACCGTGTCCGGCATCTAAAATTATTACCTTTCCCAGTAAATTTAAATTTTTTACAGTAGCAGTTACTTTGGGTAAACATAATGTGACAAGAAAAAAGCATATTATTATAAGTAGTTTATATTTATTCATATTACACCTACTTAAATATATGCTTTTTATTTATTCAAAATAACTTCCTCCAATAAACTCTCTTAATATTGAAGTTTTTGGTACGGTTTCACTTGGTATTGGTAAAACGAATTTTAATAATTCTATTAGTCTTTGGGCTACTTGATAGTTAGGATCATCTTCAGATATGGTAAATAGTAATGGTTCAGCATATGTTTTAATGACCGCTAGTTCATAGGCTAAACTGGTGTTAAACATAACATCGGCATTATCTTGATATGGGAAGACATATTTTTCTTCACCATCACGAACATCGGACCATGAATCTAAAGTCCTTGATGGATTATAGCCTCTTGTTCTGTTATCTCTCACCATTCTTCTTAATAATCTTAAATCAGTCATACCAATACGATTATCATTATCGATATTTAGATATGTTAATGGACTTATATATACTTTAAACTTTTTCTTTCTAGGTATATTAGTTAATAATTCTTCATTTAAAGCATGAAGTCCTTCAATTATTAGGATATCATTATCTTTTAACTGAACTGTTCTTTTATATTCTTTTTTTCCTTCAATAAAGTTAAATGTTGGTACTGTTACTTTAGTTCCCTTTAACATTTTACTAACTTGACTATCAAATAATTTTACATCAATAGCATTAAGAGACTCGAAATCCGGCTTACCATTTGGTCCTAATGGAGTTTCTGACCTTTCTAGGAAGTAGTCGTCTAATGATAGATGTGTTGGATTTAATCCTAGACTTCTTAGATACAATGATAGTTTCATGGCACTAGTTGTTTTTCCTGAACTTGATGGACCAGATAATAATATTACTTTATAATCTTCTTTATTTAAAACTATCTGCTCTGCGATACTAAGTAATTTATAGTCCTGCATTATTTCAGATAACTGAATGATATCTCCAGCATTATTATTGGTTATAAATTCATTTAGTTCGCCTAAGTTGTTTATATTTAAATTATTTCCCCATGTTCCATATTCTTCAAGACTATTGAAGTAATTTTCATGATGGGTATATTTTACTACTTTGTTATTATCATATATTGATGGGAATCTTACTACGACACCATGTCCTTTAATTAATGACAAGTCAAAATATTTTAAAGAACCTGTTGTATATGGAAGGTCTCCAATTATATAGTTATAGGTATCTCCTAGTTTATATAGAGTTACAAAATTTGTTTTTATATAGAATAATGTTCTTACTTTGTCTTCTCTTTTTTTACTCTTGAAATATGCTATGGCATCTGACTTAGATGTTTCTATTTTTGTAAAAGGTATATTTTCTTTTATTTTTTCTTTCATTATCTTTTTTATTTTTGTTATATCTTCGGTAGTTAATGGTTTATTTACTTTACAATAAATTCCTTTATCAATTGAATGCTTAACTATTATTTGAGTATCTTTACCTAAGGCTTCTACTGCGGATACTTCAAATAGATAAAGTAATCCTTTTTCATAGATTTTATTTCCTTCTTTGGTATTTAAATCATATAAATATAGTTTACCATTTTTGGTTAGTGTTTCTTCATAGTCAATCATATTGTTGTTATAAAGAGCTCCTACTACGGTATTTGTTAATTTATCTTTTTCTTGTTCAATTATCTCTTTTAATTTTATTCCTTTTACATATTCTTTCTTTTTGTTATTATCCAAAGTTATTATTATTGTTTCCATATTATTCCTCCTTTTGGATAGTCTATATTATTATTATATCATAGTTTGTTATATTTTGTCATACTTTTTTTGTTATGAATAGACTATCTATATATTATACTAATTATGGGTGACTAATTATGAATTTAATTCCTACGATTATTGAAAAGAATGATATGGGTGAGAGAGCATATGATATTTATTCGAGATTATTAAAAGATAGAATTATTATTTTGAATGGAGAGATTAATGATAATACTGCTAATGTTGTGGTAGCGGAACTTTTATATTTAGATAGTTTAAATAGTGACGATATTAGTTTGTATATTAATTCTCCTGGTGGTTCTATTACTGCTGGTATGGCTATTTATGATACAATGAATTTTATTAAAAGTGATGTATCCACAATTTGTGTGGGAATGTCGGCATCAATGGCTGCTTTTCTATTGGCTGCGGGTAAAAAGGGTAAAAGATGTATTCTTCCTAATGCAGAAGTTATGATTCACCAACCGCTTGGAGGAGCGCAAGGTCAGGCTACAGAAATTAAAATTGCCGCTGAAAGAATATTAAAACTTAAGAAAAAACTTAATAAAATTTTAGCCGAAGTTACTGGTAAGGATATTGCTACGATTGATAATGATACGGAAAGAGATTATTTTATGGATAGTAAAGAGGCTTTAAACTATGGTATTGTTGATAGAATATTAAAATAGAACTTCAAATTGAAGTTCTATTCTGTTTTTGTATTTCCTGTTTTAGTATATCCTTCTAATGATGTTTCTGTTGACCATTTTGTTTCTTTATTTTTTTCAACATAACGATAGTATGTTATGGTATCATAATCTCCTGATGGTTTTTCTTCTGTTATCTTAGGAGACATAAATTTAACTGTTATTTTTAATGGTACAAAGTATACATTATCATAAGATGATATGGTTGTATTTATATCATTTAATGTAACATCTATATAGAAAGAGCCTTTACGATAGTATGGAGATAATTTATATGTAAAATTGTCTTCAGTTAATGAGTAATTTTTAATACTATCTGGTAATTTATTTATTTTTGTTCCTTTAGATATTGATGTATTATTACTAGATAAGAATTCTTTTTCATTATTTGATAGGAATTCTACTTCTTTAACTATAGTAAAGTAATAATCTTTATTTGGAACTTTATCTAATTTTATAGTGTAAGAACCTGATGTACTATTTTTAGATACTGCTCCTAATGTATAGTATTCTTCAGTTGCAGTACCATAATACTCATATTTGTTTTCTATGTTATCACCAGTCTTATTACCTTTCATCCATTTACTATATGTTGTTGTTTCTTTTACATATTCGTAATATGTTGTTTTGGTAGTGTTTGTACTAGTATTTTCATTAGTATTAGTACTGGTTGTATCTTTAGTAGCATCTTTATTTGTGTTATCTTTAGTAGTGTCTTTATTTTCATCTTTAGTTTCTGTTTTGGTATTACAATTCTTGCAATCTTTAAAACTAAATTTTCTTGTTATGGTATCTTTTTCTTTACCACATACTAAAGTAGTTTCTACTTTATAATCTTTTTTATTTCTAGTTATTTTTGAGTAACTCTTTTTTACATCACAAGTTGATTCTTTATTTTCATTTACAGAAACAATTAATTTTTTTTCTATCATTTCTTCTAATGTTATTTTAGTACTTTTCCCTTTTTCTTGTGGTAAATCTATTTCTTTAAAATAAGAAACTGCTACCTCTTCCATATTATTAATATTGTTTTTAAATGTTTCTGATGGTTTACTACTATTTATTATTTTTGATACTAACCATATTAATATTATAGCAAATATGAATACAATTATTATCTTAATAAATAGACTTAACCAATTTATTTGTCTTTCATCTTCCATTATATAAAACCTCCCTATTTTGGTGATATTATATTAATTCAACAATGAATATTATTAAACATATTATTAATAAAGATATTAGCAGTATGATTTCTTTTATGATGGTGTTTATTTCTTTTATCTGTTTAATGATTTCTTTATTTAGCATATAATATCTTCCCTAAAATTGTAATTTATTATAGCATAGAGATATCTAGTTGTCAACAGATAAATAAACTATTGTGCACCCATCATTTAAGTTATCAGTATGATATTTTGTTACTTCTTTTCTTCTACTTAATACACTATGGACAGACTCTCTTACTATTCCTAGTCCTCTACCATGTATTATTAATATTTTATTATTTTTTAACTTTATATTTTCATCTACAAAATCTTCAGTGGCTACTCGCGCTGTTTCTCTATCATAACCATGAAGATCTATAGATGGTAAATTCTTTAAAAATATATCTTCCATAAAATCACCATTATATATTATAGCAGATATTTCTCAATATTAAAACAATAAGATCACTAATATGGCAATCTTATTGTTACTTTTGTTCCTTTATTTGGTTCTGATGTAAATAATAACTCTCCATCATGAGACTTTATTATCTCATTTGATAAGGCTACTCCTAATCCAGTACCATTCTGTTTAGTAGTATAAAACATTTCTTTGATACGATTTAATGTTTCTTCATCCATACCTATACCATTATCTTCAATTAATATGTCTAGATAGTTTTTATATAAATTGGAAGATATTTCTATTTTACCATTTTCTGTGCAGGCTTCGTAAGCATTCTTTAGCATATTGATAATTACTTGTTTTAATCTTTCATAATCTCCTGAGAAATAGATTTCTTGATCATTGCGAGAGTTATATTCTAACTTTATTTTTTTATTAGTCATAAGTATTTTGAAGGAATCATAAACATCGTCTAATAGACAATTTAAATCTATTTGCTCTTTTACTACTTTAATTTTATTATATTCAACAAAATCACTTATAATATTTAGGCTTCTATTTATTTCTTGTTTCATTATGTTAATATATTTTAAAGCTTTTTCTTCTTTATTTAAGTCAATCATATCTAGATAGCCTTTGCAGACTGCTAATGGATTTTTTATTTCATGAGTTAATTTAAATAAGGCATCTTTTATCTTTTTATCTTTTTCTAGCATTTTAATCGTAGTATTTAATGATTCTATTTTATCCATTACTTTAAATAAATATAATATGGAAAAAGTAGTAAAATAATAGATAAATACTATTATTAGAAGTAATATAAAATCATTTACTGATACTTTGATATCTTTAAAGAAATATTCAAATGATAGAAAGAAGCCTTGAATTATGGCTGTTGATAATATAAATGAACCACTGCTGAGATTCTTTTTTCTAGCACATAAATATAACACTAAATATGATATATATTTTATTATCATTATAGTTACTTCTACATTTAGTATATAATAGCTATATAAAACATTTATGATTGATAAGAATATACCTAAATAATGTTTTTTCTTCATATAGGCTATTACTATTGGTATATTACAAAATAATAATACTTTGGTATTTACTTCACTAGGAATATATTTTAAACATAAATATAATGATGTAATTAGTGCTATTGTTAATAATGTATCTTTATTACTATTGTTTATGTTTTCTCGATAACAAACTAAAACTAAATATATTAAAATAGGAAAAGTAATTAATATTAAATTTAATATTATATCTTTTATTATATATAAATTCATTTTACCACCTTCGATATAATTATACGACTTTGTTTTGTCGAATTTTGTCGAATTAAGTCGAAAAAAAGAACTTATTGTAATTTTTTGTAATTATATAAGTTCTTATTTTAATTCATCTATATATTTTTTTAATTTTTTAGCGTCCGCTCCTAGGATTATTTTTAATTGATCATCTATTTCAACAACACCTTTAGCTCCTAATTTCAGAATTCCTTCTTTATTAGCTTTGGTTATATCTTTTAGTGTTACTTTGAATCTAGACATTTCTACTTCGGTATCAAGGATATTATCTTTACCTCCTAGTAACTCTACTAATTTATTAAATTCCAATTTGATATTTTTCTTATTCATTTTTACAATAGCAAAGGCTATTATTAATAGGACTGCTATTATAATTATATATTGATATAATTCCACTTTATCTTCCACCTCTATTTTATTATACTATTTTTTTTCATATATGACAAGTGCTATTTTGATGTGGTTAAAATTAACTATGAGTTACTTATAAGTTAACTTTTAATTACTTAATAATTTTTGTTATATTAATTTACTTTCTTTTATTTTTTTTACTCTTAAAAATGATATACTTTGTTTGTAGGTAAAAGCATGAGACAAGAGATTTTAGATAAAGCTATTTATAGTATTAGAAAAAAATATCCTGATTACAATGACGAAAAGTTAGAGGAAATTAGTTATGGACTTGAAGCTTTATATATCACTTTTACGAAAACAGTTGTCATATTTGGCGTTGCATATATTCTTGGTATTATTAAAAATGTTATAGGTATATTATTATCATATAATTTAATTAGAACTACTGCCTTTGGTATGCATGCAAAAAAAAGTTGGCATTGTTATATCATATCAGGAGCACTTTTTATAGGGACTGCTGCTGTATGTAAATATTTTGATATTAGTGTATATATAAAATATATTATTAGCGTTATAGCATTCATTACTATTGTAATATATGCTCCTGCTGATACATATAAACGACCACTAATAAATAAATATAAAAGAAGAAATTATAAGATTATAACAATTATATTAAGTTCTATGTACTTAATATTCATAATATTACTAAAAAATAGTATTATTAGTTCATACTTATGTTTTGGACTACTAGATGCAAGTTTGATGATCCATCCTTTAGTTTATAGGATGTTTCAATTGCCATACAATAACTATAAGAACTATGATGTTACTTATAATTAGTATGGAATAAATATAGTTTGGAGGAATTAAAATGTTAGCAAGATTATTAAGTTGGATCGGTTCTCTATCTGCTGGTGCAGGTACAAAAGCATGTGTTTTATGGTTTACAGACGAACCAAAAATGCCTAAAAGTTTATTAAAATAGAACGTACTTAAATCAATTCTTTAACTAGAAAAGGAATCATACTGCAAGCGATTCCTTTTTTATTTTACCTTTATAGTTTGTATATATAATTTATCAGTAATTTTTGTTTCTGAAGTTATACGATTATTTTCGTTTAAAATTCTTTTAACTAATAATAATCCATGACCTCTATTTTTACCTTTAGTACTATATTTTTCTTTACCTACTTTTTCTTCGTCAACTTTATAGTTATAACTGTTTGATATTATTATTTTAATAATATCATTTACCAAATATATTTCTAAGCCTATTTGTTTATCTTCACATACTGATGCAGCTTCGATAGCATTATCCATATATACACCAATAATTCTTGTTAAATCTTTAAAATCTCTTGTTTTCATTTTTTCTAATTGACTATTTTCAATTTGCTTAGAAATATTTAATGATACTTTTATATCTTTTTGTTCTGCTTCAAGAAATTTATAATATAAAAATCCTTTTAAACCATTAGATGGTAAATATTTGAACTTAGAAAACTTGGCACTTTTGATGCTTTTCTTATCACCAATAATACTATCTACATATTCACACAAATCCTTATCTTTCTTGTCAGATAATTTACTTCTTATGGTTAATAATTCATTTTTGGTTTCATGATTTATTGTTCTTTGTTCTTCAATATCACTTTCGTAATCTCTCATTACAGTTAGCAAATCGTCATATTTTTTAAACATTGTCTCATTATCTATTTTTTGTTTGAATAGATAAAATAATATTGCAATTAACGTTGCTATTACTAATAAGTACATTATAATACTATTATCTCTTCTGTAATTATTAATTAGATTATAAAAGAAAATTGTTATAGTTATTAATGTCAATAGAGAAACACCAACTATTTTCATATTTCCCGATAATTTATAATTGATTATTTTCTTTAATGGCTTTCTTAATAAATAGATTAACACTATAAGTAAAACACTAACTATCAAATTTCCTAATATACTTCCGGCAAAAGTTGAATAATAATATTCTTTACTTATTCCCAGAATTCTTATTGAAAACATTAATACAAATAAATCTGGTACTAGTGTTAAAAGAGCATATATTATTGTTGAAAAGAATGACTTTAAATATCCAATGTTAAAGCAAAATTTAATTAATATAAAATATGCTAAACAAGTGAATAATGTCTTTTCAGTGCCTTCTAGAAATATAAAGAAGACAGTATTCAAAATACAAACTAAAATGAATATTATTATATCTTTATATGACTTTTTTAATTTACCATCATTAAAGATTATTACTCCGTAAGCATAAACAGAAACTATTAATGCTGCACAACTAAAAAATGTCTTCAAAACTTCCAACACGTTTCCTCAACTCCTTTCTACAAGCAGAGCTAAGCAATGTTGTTGAATCATTGTTTTTGAAATGAATAGTAAACTTTGCGTATTCTACTTTGCTTATGTTTTCTAGATTTACTATACATGATTTGTGAGTCCTCAAAAATAGAGGTGACAATTCTTGTTCTAGACTGGTTATTGTTCTTTTTGTATATTTTGGTTTGTCGTTAATAAAATGAATTATACATCTTGCAGCAGCAGGATCTTTTTCTATATATGTTATGTTTCTATATAGAACCCTGTGAGCTGTATGATTATATGTAAAATCTAGTGTTTTATTTCTAACCATTCTATCTAATATATAGATTAGTGTTTCTTCAACTCTTAATTGATATTTATGACCTTTTTCTATGTAATCAATAGCTTCGAGTCTAGAATAAAATATATCATTTTTACATTCAGGATGTATTGTTACAAAAACGATATCGCTTCGTTCGTCATCTTCTCTTATTTCTGAAGCTATTTCTAAACCTCCAATTGTGGGTAATTCAACATCTAACAGATATATTTTTCTGTCAAATGGTTCTTTGATGATTTTATGTAATTCCTCATCATATTTTTGAAATTTATGAATTTTGTATTCAATGTCATCATATTTCATCATGGCCTTGTTAATTGTTTGTACTGCAATATTTAATTCTTCTATATTATCTTCGCATACTATAAATTTAAGCATTTCTATCTTCCTTCCAATATACTAATAATTTTTATTTACTGCAAACACCTTTTAACTCTTTTATTAAATTGTATGAAATGATATCATTAGATACTTCTATTATTTCTGTTGCATAGTCAGCTCGACTTTTTATATAATCTTCGCTAACAGCCTCATTTGTTATTGCGTATATTTCTGATTTTGGAGCATTGTAATATATTTTTGATGTTAAATATGAACCATCTACAAATACTACAGTATTATCACCATCCTTTATATTAAAGATATCTTTCCCTATTTGGTAATCACTATGTATTCCTAACATATTTCCGATTGTAGGCAATGCATCTATCATTCCAGTTGGTACATCTACTACTATATTATATTTTTTGTCTTTTGTCCATATTATAAATGGAACTTTTCGATCTAATTCATAATTATATGAATTATATGGTACATATCCTTCATCTTTTTCTGTTTTTATTTTATCTTCTACTGGATCATAATTATAAAGTAAATTAAAATCATTAAAACTTAACCTTGCATCATGATCACCATAAATTATTAAAACTGTATCCTCAAGCAATCCTTCTTCATCTAACTTATCAACAAATTCCCCAATAGCAGAATC
The DNA here is from genome assembly GCA_934182615.1 of uncultured Bacilli bacterium. Taxonomy (GTDB): domain Bacteria; phylum Bacillota_I; class Bacilli_A; order RF39; family UBA660; genus CAG-302. The sequence continues at coordinate 24,101 of CAKPRO010000010.1, forward strand.
GGCATAATGAACAGATCTAAGGTAATTATTCATTACTGTTCCTTCTAAGTAATTTCTTGTTATTGTCTTATTACCAGCATCTATGGATATACTTGTATTAAACTCATCCATCAACTCTAAATCGTCAAATGGAGTGTGATTTGATAGCATTATCAATAAGCCGTAATAAGGCGGGCCTGTACTTTCTTTTATTTCTTTGATTTTTTCTACCGACTGACTAAAGAACGATCTATCTGATAAGCCTAAGCCTATAGTTTCGTCTATAACATATGAATCTTTGCTATAAAAGTGATCATAGCCAAGAGCTTTATACATATTGTTTCTATTCCAAAACTCTCCAGTATTGGCATGCATACTAAATGTATAATATCCTTTATCTTTTAATAAACTAGGAACTGCTACATAATCTCTATCAAAGTAGTTAACAAATGCTGTTCCTTTTGTCGAAGGCATTAATGACGTATTGAAAGTAAATTCGCTATCACTGCTTGTTCCCACTCCTACTTCTGAATAAAAGTTATTAAAGAATATTCCTTCTTTTGCTAGTCTGTTCAAATTAGGAGTTACTTCTTTATCATTAAATTTTAAATTCATAGGAAAAGTTTGCATACTTTCAGCATGTATTACTATTACGTTTTTTCCTTCAAATATGTTTGTATATTCGTTTTCTATTTTTTGATATTTGTTTTCTTTGTAAAAATCAGTTACTTTTTTTAATGCTTCGTCGTGACCAAACATACTATTAATTTTTGGGGTTAAACTTTGAATAAAGTCGTCTAATTGATATATGTATATACCAAAATTCATAACAACTGATTCTCTATTCCAAAGTTTATATAATCTGCCCCAGGCATTTAAAGGCATTGTTAATGCTCCCATGACAAAAATAATTATAGATGTTAATAATATTTTTTTTATTATTCCCTTCTTTTTTTCTCTTATTTTTATTAGTTTTTTCTTTGTTAATAATTTATAAGATATATACATAACGAAAGGACACCATAAATATACCAGATCAGATATTTTTAAAACATTCTTAAAAATTGCATCACTTACATCACTAGCAAATGTTATATTTGTTAATATTGATAATGATGCATATGAACTATAATAATGATAATATACACTATTTACTATACAAACTATCGTTAACAATATAGTTATACTCATATAATAGTATATTTTTTTGCTTTTTTTAATAAACAAAGATAGCAGTGCAAGTATATTTAAAAATCCTAAATCCATTAGTAGTGGTGATATTCTCAGTCCATTGTTTACTGTATTTATTCTGAGTAATAATCCATTTATCAAATTTATGATTATAAATATCATTTCAAGTAAGTAATTATCTTTTATTTGCTCTTTAATATCACTAAACTTTTTTCTTATTTTCTTTTCATTCATTTATATCACTAAAATAATTGTATCAAATTTCTTATAAAAAATCTATTATTATCAATAAAAAAATAAAAAAAATGTGAATTAATCACATTATTTTTCAGTACTAAAGCCAAATTTTTTATTGAATTTTTCAACTTGTCCTTTTTTAGATCCTAATGTTTGTTTTCCTGTATAGAATGGATGACATTTTGAACATACTTCAACTTGAATATTTTCTTCTGTTGATTTTGTTTTAAATGTATTTCCACATGCACATGTTACAGTTGCTTCAACATAATTTGGATGAATATTTTTTTTCATTATTATCTCTCCTTCCGCCATGACACTTGTCATAGTAATAAAATTACATGGTATATTATATCAGTTATTTTCTATTTTTTCAACAATTATTTGTGAAATTTTTTTATAACCTTCAATATTTGGTATAAAAGTGCCTTTTTTTGAAAAATAAATTGGATTATTATCAAAATAATTTGATAAGTCTATATATGTAAAATTTCTTTTCACACATTCTTTTTTCAACTTATAATTTGCATAATTGAAAACATCAGAAAATTCACCTGTTACATTATAATAACCAATAATTATTACTTGCTGATGATGGAATTTATTTATATAATTAAATATTTTTGTATAATCATTTATTAATGTGTCTATATAGCTATATATATTTTGATCTTGTTTAGATAATTTGTTGTATATTTCACTCATTCCTAGCGATATTGTTATTATATCAGATTCTTTTATTAATCTATTTAGAGAATAATTATCTTTTGTTTCGTTATATGATAATATTTTTATAATATCTAAAATTCGATAATCGCTTGATGTGAATGTTTTATTATATTCTTTTAATATCTCATTATCTTTTAAATAGTCTCTTATATAATCACTATATCCTTTTGTTATTACTCCGTATTCATTTGTTCCTCTTGATAAAGAGTCTCCTATCACGAGATACGATACTTTTTTATCTATTGTAAAATTGTATATAAAATAACATGATAAAAAAAGAATTAATATTAGTAATACTTTCTTCATATTTCACCTAATTAAGTATATTTATATTAATTCTATTTTAGCACCTACTTGTGATAATTTATCACATATATCATCATAACCTCTTAAAATATATTTTATATTATCTATTTGAGTTGTACCATCTGCTATTAAACCACATATTAGCATTGAAGCTCCACCTCTTAAATCAGTTGCTGTTACATTCTTGCCATGTAAAGGGGTAACTCCTTTAATCTTAGCACACTTATTGTTTTTTACTATAATGTTTGCACCCATTCTATTTGTATCGTAAATATTTTGAAATCTATTTTCGTATATAGTTTCTTCAACTATGCTTGTACCACTACATTGTGTAAGAAATGGAATTAGTGGTTGTTGTAAATCGGTTGGAAAACCGGGATAGGGTTGAGTTTTAATATTTACTGATTTGTATTTTGGACTAGCGTTAATTAATATCTCATCTTCTTCTATTGTCATATTTACTCCAGCTTCAATTAATTTAGAAGTTAAAGATTCTATATGGGATGGTATTATTTTCTTTATTCTTAGGTTATCTCCTAATAAGGCACCAATTATGACATATGTTCCAGCCTCTATGCGATCGGGAATAACTTCATGAAAGGCTTTGTGAAGATATTTTACACCAATTATTGTAATAGTATCTGTTCCAGCACCTTTAATGTTTGCACCCATATTATTTAAAAATGTTGCTACATTTACTATTTCTGGTTCTTTTGCTGCATTTTCTATTATGGTTTTACCAGTTGCTTTTGTGGCTACTAACATAGCATTAATTGTTGCTCCTACGCTAGGCATATCTAAATATATTTTGTTTCCTTTTAATTCCTCTGCTACTATTTTATATCTATTATCTTCTTCTATTACGGTAGCGCCAAGTGCTTTATATGCTTTTAATGTTTGATCAATTGGTCTTTCTCCTATTGAACAACCTCCAGGGAAATACATTTCTACTTGTTTATATTTTCCCAATAACGATGACATAAAATAATATGATGCTCTAAGTTTTTGAGACATTTCTTCTGGTATTTCTTTATTTACTATCTTACTTGAATCAATTACTACTGTACCATTAGTTCTTTGAATATCGGCATTTAAATAAAGTAATATTTCTTCTAGTGAATCTACATCTGATATATTGGGAACGTTATTTATTTCTACTGTTTCATCACATAGTATTGCAGCGGGTATTAGGGCTACAACGCTATTCTTTGATCCTGATATTTCTATTGTACCAGAAAGTTTATATCCACCTTCTATTTTTATTTTTGACATAATTACTCCTTTCTTAGTTCTTTACTTTATTTTATTCTTTAAAAGAGTATTAGTCAATAATATTTATTTTTTTTTAGTTTATTTTACATAGTTATTATTTTAATATGTATATAATTCCTAATGAAAAGAGTATTGAACCTCCTACTAAAGTTGAAATTTTACCATACTTTTGATTTAATTTGTTACCAATATTTAAACCTAAAAAAGTAAAAGATAAACTGGTTATAGCAAATGTTAATGCTGAGAATATATATTTATTGGTTATAATTGATAATCCTATTCCGGTTGTTAAACTATCTATACTTACGGATAAACCAAATAAAAAATATCCTGGTATGGTTAATAAAAACTTTTTTTCTGTTTCTTTAAAACTTGATATTATCATTTCTAAAGCTATTAATACTAATATTACTCCTACTAGAATATTAGTGTTTATTATTATCTTGTTTGTTATTGTAGTTCCTATTAATACTCCTATTAATGGCATTATAAAATGATATATACCTACAATCAAGGATAAAAGGACTTTATCTCTTTTATTTATTCCCTGTGTTCCATAGATTAATGCTAAAGAAAAAGCATCCATTGATAGACTTACTGCTATTAAAAATATTGTTAATATCTTCAATTTTATCACCTATCTAAATATATGCTTTGCTCTTTAAAATATTTTATTTAGTTGTTCTACTATCCATGATTTGTATTCTATATCACTTTTGTTTTCTAAGTCTATTAAGCACAAGTTAGGAAACAAAACACACCACCAATTGTCTCCCTTACCTTCACCAATTGTTATAACTAAAGATTCATAATAGCCTTCTTCATATTTTACTTTACGATATTTTTTTTGTGGGAAATAGTTATATCCAAAATTTACGTCATATGACATTGCATAATTATTTTCTTTAAAAATATGATCTATACTACTATTTATATTTTCTAAGTTATCATTTATTCTGTTTCTTGCATCGTCAATATTATTTGTATTTTCTAAAAGGACATATGTGTTTTTTTCTAGATAATTTTTTACTTTATTCTTCATATTTTGATCTTGTGAAGAGTTGCTGTTAGGAATTACTCTTAATCTTATTGCACTATCTGGAATTACTACTTCGTCTTCTTTTATTTGCGTGTATATTAAAATAGCTGTTATTAATGTTAATATTATTATTACTTTTTTCATAAAAAATATCACCCTTTCTTTTTAATTATGAGTGATATTTAAAATTTTTATTCTTATTTTTCTAATTTTATGATTATTTGATAATCATTAGGCGTATCTACTTCTTCTATTGTAGCATTATAACCTGCTTGTTGTATATTTTTAATGGCATTTTGAGCCAATTTTATAGCGGTTGCATATTTTAATTTTGACATTTTAGCACTCGAATCATTACTTGAAATTGTTGTATTTATTGTTTTTGATTCACTAATTGGTTCTGGCGTTGGCATAACTTTATTCCTTTCTGGACTTAAATCTGTATTTGCAGGAGATACTATATCATTGTTTAAATTACTGATATTTACAAAATCTACATTTTCTGTTTGTGTGTATACATTAGGGTTCTCATTTTGTTCTTCTACTAGTGGTTCTGGTTCTTTAGATATATTAGTATTTTCATATAGTGGATTTACTGTTTTATCTATTGACATTGTTAAATCTATATTATGATCTGTATTATCTGGTAATGTTGGAGTCTCTTTTGATATGCCAAGTAATTTCTTTATGTATTCATCTGTATCTCTAACATTTATTCTTTCACTTATTATTTTATTTAACACTTGTTTTTGTAAATCTTCATCCTTTATTTGCAATAGACATCTAGCATGTCTTTCAGATATTAAATTATTCATAAGTGCAACTTGTACTTCATTGGTTAACGATAATAGTCTCATCTTATTAGCAATTGTCGATTGACTTTTTCCCATTCTTTTAGCTAATTCTTCTTGAGTAAAGTTACCCATGTCTAATATTTTTTTGTATGATTTTGCTTCTTCTATTGCGGATAAATCTTTTCTTTGAATATTTTCTATTAAAGCTAATTCAGCGCTTGTTTGATCATCCATTGAACCAATAATCGCTGGAACTTCTGTTAATCCAGCAATGGTCGAAGCTTTATATCTTCTTTCTCCTGCTATTATTTCATATTTGCTTCCTAAATCTCTCAATATTAAAGGTTGAATTATTCCATGCTCCTTTATAGAGTTTGCTAATTCGTTTAATGCCTCTTCATCAAAAGTTAATCTAGGTTGAAATCTATTTGGTATTATGTCAGAAAGTTTTACCATTACTACTTCTTTATTCATTCTCATAGTTATACACCCTCTTTTAATTTCTTCTTTCCTACTTTAATATAATGATACTATAATTTTGTAAAATTTACAAGTTATTTTTATTAATTTTTTGTTTATTATTATAGAAAAAGAAGACTATTGCGTCTCCTACAATTCTTTTTTTAGTATTTCATTATATCTTCTCGGATATTTTTTATCTGTTTCTTTTGTCTTTGTATATTTGATTATTGTTCGTAAACTATTCTCTATTGGTAAATTAAATATGACTCTTTTAGCTTCTGTAATACTTAGTTTATTTAAATAATTTTTTATATTTTGTTCTTCATTTTCAACATTAGCCTTCATTGCAATAAAGTTTCCATCTACTTTTACTAGAGGTATTCCATATTCAAGTAAGTGTTTTAGTGGAGCTACTGCACGAGCAGTTACTATATCAAATATTTCTCTATTATCTTTAGCATAATCTTCAATACGTTCATTTATCACAATAACATTATTTAATTTTAGTTTTTCCTTTACTAAATTTAGAAAATAGCATTTTTTCCCATTTGATTCTATTAATGTTAATTTACTATTTGGAAAGCATATTGCTAATACTAGACCTGGAAAGCCAGCACCTGAACCTAAATCACATATGTTTTGACCATGTATATCTATTATTTTATTTATTGTTAAACTATCATAAAAATGTTTTAAATATACTTCTTGATAATCAATTATTCTAGTTAAGTTATATTTTTCATTTTCTTCTTTTAAGATAATATAGTATTCTTCTAATAATGCTAATTGTTGCTCTGTTAGTTCTATATTTATTTTTTTTAACTCTTTGATAAATTCTTCTTTATTCATTATATTGTTTCCTTAAATATACTAATAGTATTGATATATCAGCAGGGTTTACACCACTTATTCTTATGGCTTGAGCAATGTTTAATGGACGAACTTCTTTTAATTTTTGTCTTGCTTCACTGGCTAAGTTTGGTATTTTATCATAATCTATGTTTTCTGGAATTTGTTTTTCTTCATTCTTTAACATTTTTTCGGCTTCTCTTTCAATTTTTTTAATATAACCTTCATACTTAATTTGTATTTCTACTTCTTCAACAACATCCTGTGGATAATTTAAATTTAAATTATATGTTTTTATTATATCTTGCAAGTTAGCAGTAGGATTTTTTAAATAATCATATACTGACATTCCAACTCTTCTTTTTTCATTGTCTACAATAATTTTAGTTTCTTTTAATTTGACTTTTAATTCTTCAATATTATTTTTCTTCTCAATAAATTTTTGATATTTTTCTCCTGTTATTAATCCTACTTGATGGCCGTATTCTCTTAATCTTAAATCCGAGTTATCATGCCTTAATAATAGACGATATTCGGCCCTTGATGTTAGCATACGATATGGTTCTCTTGTTCCTTTAGTTACTAAGTCATCTATTAAAACACCTATGTAAGCTTCATTTCTCTTTAGTATTAGAGGTTCTTTATTTTCTAATTTTAAGCCAGCATTTATTCCCGCTATTAATCCTTGACAAGCAGCTTCTTCATATCCGCTAGTACCATTTATTTGACCGGCGGTAAATAAATTATTTAATACTTTTGTTTCTAGATTTGGTTTTACTTGGGTTGGATATATAGCATCATATTCAATAGCATATGCATATCTTAATATTTTAGCATTTTCTAATCCTGGTAATGAATGAACCATTTTTTCTTGAATTTCTTTTGGCATACTTGTAGAAAAACCTTGAACGTATATATCGTCATAATAAAGACTTTCGGGTTCTAAAAATAACTGATGTTTTTCTTTGTCACTAAATCTTACCATTTTATCTTCAATTGATGGGCAATATCTTGGACCGACGCCAGTTATATCATTTAATCCACCATACATACTCGATTTGTTTAAATTATCATGAATTATTTTTTTTGTTTCCTCAGTTGTATATATTAAATAACATGGTTCTTGATTATTGATATCATATACTGGCTTATTAGTATGAGAAAATGTATAGTATGTTTTGTCGCCATCTTCTCTTTTTGTCTTAGTGAAATCAATTGTACTTCGATCAATTCTTGGTGGAGTACCTGTTTTTAATCTTAGTATTTTGAAGCCATATTTCTTTAGGTTATCTGATAAATGCATTGATGGTTTTTCATTATGTGGGCCGCTTCTAGTTCTGGTATTTCCTATTAAAATGTCTGATTTTAGATAAGTACCAGTTGTTAATATTACAATATTTGAAGTTATATTAGTTCCATCTTCTAATACAACACCATAAACAGTATTATCTTTTACTATTAAGTCTTCAACCATTGCTTCTTTTATTGTTAGATTAGGTTCTTCTCTTAATAGTTTTAACATTTCTTTTGGATATGTTATTTTGTCAGCTTGTGCACGAAGTGATTTTACTGCTGGCCCTTTAGCGTAGTTTAACATCTTCATTTGGATTAATGTTTTGTCTGCTACTTCACCCATTACGCCACCTAAAGCATCTATTTCTCTTACTATTATTCCTTTTGCTGAACCTCCTATTGAAGGGTTACATGGCATTGTTGCTATATTATTTATTCTGCCTGATATTAATAATGTTTTATGTCCTTTTCTAGCAGAAGCCATAGCGGCTTCACAACCAGCATGGCCTCCTCCTACGACAATTATTTCATAGTCCATATTTACACCTACTTTCCTAAACAAAATCTACTAAATAATTCATCAAGTAATTCATCGGTATATGTTTCACCAATTACTTCTCCTAAATTATTCCATGATTCTTTTAAACTTAACTCTACTATATCTATTGGATTATTATTATTTATTTCTTCAATTGCATCATTTATATTATTTAAAGATTTTTTTAATAAGGCTATGCTTCTGGCATTAGATAAATATGTCATATCATTAGTAGATATCTCACCTATATTAAATAATCTTTTTATTCCTTCTTTTATCTTATCAATACCAATATTTTCTTTTACTGATATTTCTATATAATTATCTAATAATGTTTTGTCTAATTTTGTTTCTAAGTCTATTTTATTTACTACTATTATTCTCTTTTTATTTTTTGTTTTATCTAGTAATTCTTTCTCTTCTTCGGTTATTTCTTCATTATTATTTAAAATGTAAATTACTAAATCTGAGGTGTCAATTATTTTTAAACTTTTTTCAACACCTATTTTTTCTACAGTATCTTCTGTTCTTCTGATTCCTGCTGTATCAATTATATTTAGTGGTATTCCACCTACTATTAAAGAACCTTCTACTATGTCTCTTGTAGTACCGGGAATGTCAGTAACTATTGCTTTTTCTTCTTCTAATAGTGAATTTAAGAGACTACTTTTTCCTACATTTGGTCTTCCTATAATACCTACTTTTATTCCTTCTTTGATTACTTTACTGTCTTCTGATTTTTTTATGATTTCTTCTAATTTTTCTTTGAATTCTTTTATATCGGGTAATATACTTTCATTTGTTAATACTTCTATATCTTCATATTCAGGATAATCTATATTTACTTCTATATTACTAATTATTTTTACTAATTCACTTCTTAAGTCTCTAATTAGGTTTGATGTTTCGCCAGTTAAAGTATTCATGGATATTTTTCTAGCTGATTCTGCTTTTGATGATATTAAATCCATCGTTGCCTCTGCTTCAAGTAAATCTATTCTACCATTTAGAAAGGCTCTTTTAGTAAATTCACCTGGTTCTGCTAATCTTGCTCCATTTTCTAACAATACTTCCAGCACCTTATTAGTAGTGGCTATACCTCCATGACAATTTATTTCTACTATATCTTCACGAGTAAATGTTTTAGGGGCTTTCATAACACTAACTAGTACTTCGTCTATTTTTTCGTTTTTATCTTTAATAAAGCCATAATGTATAGTATGTGAATCTACTTTTGTTAAATCTTTTGTAAATACTTTACTTGCTATAGTTAAGGCATCATTACCGCTTAATCTTATTATTGAAATTGCTCCTACTCCGGTTGATGTTGAAATTGCTACTATCGTATCTTCCATATAGACTCCTTCTTTCTTCCATAGTATTTTACCACAATATGAAAAAAAATAAAAGTAATTATTTACTTTGTCAATTATTTTTACAATTATTTGTATATTTCTATCTCACCATTTTTATAGGCTAATAATATATCACTAGATATTGTTGATTCTACATATCTTGATTTTTTAGGATGGATTAAATATCTTATTTGTAATTCTATATGATCTTCATTTATTTTAGTATATATTATTGGATCATACTGATTATAGTATATCCGATAACTATTTGATACATTGTTTATTTGTTTTTTTAATTTCGCCGGTATTTTTTTTATTATTTCATTTGAATTTACTATTTTATATAATACTTTTTTGGCTTTATTTACATCAGCATCTAAAGGTATTCTAATTGTTATTTCATCCCATATATATTTAAAAGCTTTATTATAATTTTTTAAAGGATAATTAAAGATTATAGAGTTTGGTAAATGGATTATTATTCCTGTACTTTGACCTGTTGTATCAGTGTTTGATACTTCTAATATTTCAAAGTTCATAGTGTTGATATTTACTACGTCGCCTTTATAACCATTTATTTCTATTCTATCTTCTACTACAAATGGTTTTACTAATTTTATATATATTCCACTAAAGAAATTGAATATTAAATCTCTTATTGCTATAGTGAATGCTGCTGATACTAGACTTATCAATGTTAAAAAGTTTTTTATGTATTTTCCCCATATTACTATTATTGCTGATAGAATTATAATTCTTATTATTAGTTTGTATTTTTTAGTATAATTATATTCTTTCTTACTATCTTTGGTTCTCTTTATTATTCTTATACCTATTTTTTCTATTACTAATATTATTGCTATTATAATTATTGTTTTTAATGTCATATTTATATATATTTCCTCAATATTAAGTAGTTGACTTATTTTATTCATTCACTCACTTCCCTTCAATGTTTTAATTATATGTTTATACAAAGTAAAAAAGAAGATTACTCTCCTTTTAACTTAATTACTACTTTTCTATTTGGTTCTTCACCAATTGATTCAGTGTAGACATACTTATCGTCCGCTAATGCAGAATGAACAATTCTTCTTTCATAAGAATTCATACTATCCATTGTTATTTCTGTTTTTGTTTTGTATGCTTCTCTTGCTAACTTCTTTGCTAAATATTCTATACTTCTAGCTCTTTTTTCTTTATAATTTCCTACATCAATTACTATTGATAGTGGTTCTTTTAAATTTGAATTAACCATTTGTCTAATTAGTAATTGTAAAGCAGATACGTTCTTTCCATTTTTACCAATTAATATGGCATTATTATCAGAAAAGATTGTTATTGTTATATTTTCTTCTCTTCTTCTTACTTCAAGATTTGCTTCCGCATTCATTTTATTTATTATTTCATTAATAGTATCTTTTATAAATGAAATTACTTCATTCATATTTAAAACTTCTATTTTTACTGATTTCTTTAATAAATTATTTTTTTCTTCAACTTTGTTAATTATCAAATCTTCTTTTGATATTTTTAATTCTTCTAGTGCTAATTCTTCTGCTTGCTCTTTTGTTTTTCCTTCATAATAATATTTATTCATTACTTCTTAGCCTTCTTTCTTTCCACTATCATATTTTGTGCTATAGTAAATAGTGAGGAAGTTATCCAATAGATTCCTAATGCAACTGGTAAACTAAATGCCGCTACCAAAATCATTGCTAGCATGAAGTATATTGTTCCCTTCATTTGTTGTGCCATTGCAGTTTGATCTTTTAAGGTCTTTCTAAATGAGAAATATGAAGTTGCAAGTATTAATAATAGGAATATTATGTAAGCATACCATAAGTTTGACATAATTCCATGTGAAATTGTTGTACCCATATCTAGTTTTAAGAATTTATTTTCAAATATTACTGGTGTTCTATTAATTGCTTCTAAAAAAGCAAATAATAATGGTATTTGAATAAATGATAATAGGCAACTTGATAATGGATTAATCTTATGTTTAGAATATATTGCCATCATTTCTTCAGCTTTTCTCTTTTGATCCTCTTCACTAGTTCTATCTTTATATTTCTTTTCTAGTTTTTCTAATTGGGGTTGAATTTCTTTTAATTTTTCTGATTGCATAGCAGTCTTTTTGGTTAATGGATATAATATTAGTCTTATTATTAAACATGATATTACTATTGCTAAACCATTTGCTAAGCCCTTACCTAAACCTGTTTTCTCAAGAAGTAGTCCAATATTTATTATAGCCCAAGCTAATGGTTTTACAAAGATTGTTGTCCATAATCCCTCATATTCAGAAAATGGTTTAAATGTTTCACATCTTGGTAATTTATCAACATCAACATTATTTTCTTTATATATTTTTATAACATTTTCATCAGTAGGCCTACATAGAACATTTTCAGTTAAAGCCTTGCCTGTTTCTTCATATTTTACTGGTTTTTTATCTTCTCCAGTAAGTGTTCTTGTACACCCTGTTAACATTGCTAAACTTAATATTAGCAATAATATTTTTATTGTTTTTTTATTGTTATTCAACTTTATCACCTATACTAATTAGTTTTAACAACTCTTCTTCTACTTGTTTGTATGTTAAATCTAATATACCTTTCTTAACAATTATAACATAGTCATAACCATTATGCACGACTTTTTTATTATTATCGATAATGTTTTTTATCCTTCTTTTTATTTTGTTTCTAGTAACTGCGGTTCCAGTTTTTTTAGGAACTGTTATTCCATATTTATTACTATCATTATTTTTTCGATAGTAGACACTAAAGTACTTGCTTTTTTTTGATCTACTACTGTTTATTATTTCTGTATATTCACGAGAAGATTTTATTATTTCAATTTTTTTCATAATATATCCTTTTTAGGTAAAAAGAAAAAAAGAAAACAAAATTATGTTTATGCACATAATTTTTTTCTTTTTTTTGCTCTTCTGTTTTTTAAAACATTACCTTTTACTCTACTAAAGAAACCGTGCTTTTTAGCTTTTTTTCTATTATTAGGTTGATATGTTCTTTTCATTATATAATACACCTCCAAGTCAAATGCTATTTTATTATATATTTTTATTTTGATTATGTCAAGGATTTTTGATATATTTGTTATAATGTTGCAATATTAATGAGCAGAAAGATAAATGATAAAGAATGTTAATTCAAAGACTTTATGGCTTTGAATTACTTTTTTAAAGACCCTAGGCTTTAAAAATAGTGAGCAACATAGTGCGAACTCTAAAAAAATAAATAAAAGCCCTTTCTTTTTTCATTTTTTTTTGATACAATTATATTTGAGGAAAATAAGGTGAAGCAGATGGGAAAAATTATTGCAATTGTAAATCAAAAAGGTGGTGTAGGTAAAACTACTACCAGTATAAATTTATCGGCCTCTTTAGGTGTTTTGGATAAAAAGGTATTACTTGTTGATCTTGACCCACAGGGTAATGCTACTACTGGAGTTGGTGTTGACAAGAACGATATATCAAGTAGTATTTATGAGGTATTAACAAAAAAAGAAACAATAGAAAATTCTATTATTAAAACTAAGAGTAAAAATCTTTATCTTCTTCCAGCATATCTTAATTTAGCTGGTGTTGATATGGAACTTATTGAATTAGAAAGGAAAGCTAAAGAAACAGGTGAAAAATTTAATAGGGTAATTAGATTAAAAGAAGAACTTGGTAAAGTTAGAGATAATTTTGATTATATTTTAATTGATTGTCCTCCTAGTTTAGGTATATTAACTACTAATGCTTTAGCGGCTGCTGATTCTGTACTTATTCCAGTTCAGTGTGAATACTTTGCTCTTGAAGGTATTATGCAGCTTATTAATACTATAATGCTCGCTCAAAGAAAAGTTAATCCTAGTTTAGATATTGAAGGTGTTCTACTTACGATGTTTTCTAATACTAATCTTGGTATTGAAGTAATAGAAAGTATTAAAGGTTTCTTTAAAGAAAGAGTATATACTACAATTATTCCTAGACTTGTTAGACTGGCTGAGGCACCAAGTCATGGTAAACCTATACTTGAATATGAGCCTAGAAATAAGGGTACTATAGCTTATCTTAATCTAGCAAAGGAGGTAATTGAAAGAAATGGAACAAAAGAAGAAAGCCCTAGGTAAGGGACTTGAAGAATTATTTTCTAGTGAAGTATTAGATTTTGATACTTTTGAAAGTAATATTATGGATAGTACTCCTACTAACGAAGTAAAAGAAATACCTGTTAATGAAATCAGACCTAATCCATATCAGCCAAGAAAAACTTTTAACGAAGAGGCACTAAACGAACTTGCTGAATCTATTAAAAACTATGGAGTATTCCAACCTATTATTGTTAAGAAAAGTATAAAGGGATATGACTTAATTGCGGGTGAAAGAAGACTTAGAGCTAGTAAACTTGCAGGTATGGAAATGATACCCGCTATTGTGAAGGAGTTTTCTGATGAGGAAATGAGAGAAATCTCACTACTTGAGAATATTCAAAGAGAGAATCTTACCGCTATTGAACTTGCTTGGGCTTATAAGGGCATTATTGATAACTTAGATATTAGACAAGAAGACTTAGCTAGAAAAATTGGTAAAAGTAGAAGCCACATTACTAATACTTTAGGACTTTTAAATTTACCGGAAGATATTCAAAAGAAAATTCTTGATGGAGAAATTTCTATGGGTCATGCTAGAGTGTTATCTAAAATGAATGATGCAGAAGAAGTTACTAATTTAGCTAATAAAGTTATTGAAAATAATATTAGTGTACATGAATTAGAAGAAATTAGTAAAAAAGAAGATATTAAGAAAAGAATTCCTATCACTAGAAGAAAAACAGATACTAACTATTTCCACATTGAAAATGAACTTAGAGATATTCTCGGAACTAAGGTTAAAGTTGATAATAAAAAAGTTAGTATTTATTTTGAGAATGTTAATGATTTGAATAGAATTCTTGAAATTATGAATATTGAAATTAAATAGACAGAAATTAATTTTTCTGTTTATTTTCTTAGTATACTTATAGTTAACTCAGGACTGTTTACGTTCTTTTCTTTTTTATTTGCTATTTTTTCTGTATCCACCCCCTATATACATGATATGATGTTTTTGCTTGCAGTAAGAGTACATTTATAGGTTGATATCTCCTATAGATGAAAGCAGAAAAGTGAGGTGGCAAAGGTGCAAGGAAGAGTTAAGTGGTTTAATAACGACAAAGGTTATGGCTTTATTGATTATCCAAATGGTGAAGATATTTTTGTTCACTATTCCGCTATTAAGCAAGATGGTTTTAAGTCATTAGCTGAAGGTCAAATAGTTGAATTTGATCTTATAGAAACTGCTAAAGGTTTACAGGCTATCAATGTAGTAGCGGCTACTAATGTTAGAGCTTAAAAAGGGAAGTACAATTATATAAGACAGCTAGATGTACTTAAGGCTATCTTATTTTTTTATGGAGAAGTTATGAAAAAAATTAAATACTTATTATTATCTTTAAAAGAGATATTTATTGTTTTATTTATTCAGTATTTTATTCTTATTCTCTCTATTATTTTATTTAATGGAGATAAGAATATTTATATTGGTAATATTTTACTTAGTATATTTAGTGTTATATATATTTTTAGTAAGAAAAAGGTAATTGATGTTTCTTTTAATATTAAGAATAATTATTTTATATATATTATGTTAGGTAGTTCTATATCAATTATTTATAATATGATTTTATATAGATTAAATTTATATACTTATAATGCTAATAATAATATACTTTTTCTAGATATTTTAACTTCTGGTATTATTAGTCCTATATTTGAAGAAGTTCTTTTTAGAGTAAGTTTTATTTCTAAGGTAGAGAGTTTTATTTGTAATAAAAAGAAAGTTGTTTTAGTAACTAGTATTATTTTTGCTATATTACATTTTAATATTTTATCTGGTTTTATTGCTTTTATTATTGGTATTATTAATGGATATATTTATATTAAGACAAGGGACATTATCAGAATATCTTTAGTTCATATTTCTCTTAATACTATAAGCTCGTTAATAACTGGTTATAATATAGTAATATTTATTTTAGGTATTATATTAATGATAGTAGCAGTACTGTGTTTAAGAAAAGAAAAGAGGTATTTGTAAAGGAGTATTTTTGACTTCTTTTTTTCTTTACTTTTATATTAATTTATTATACAATATAGGTGGAGAGGACGGGGGATACTTATGAAAAAATATAATCTTTTACCTGCTGATTCTTATGTTGTTATTAATAAGACTATTTTGCATGATGAAGATAGAAAAATTATTACTAGTTTGTATCTACCTGTTATTGGTATGGATGCGGTCATGCTATACTTTATGCTATGGAGTGACTTAGATAGTTCTTCAATTGTCAGTTCAGATTTTACACATCAAAAGATTGTTTCTAATCTTAGAATGACTATTAATGAAGTAGAAGATGCTAGAAGTAAATTAGAGGCTATTGGTCTTATTAAGACTTTAGTTAAAGAAGGTAATGTTAATAATTATATTTATGAATTATATAGTCCGGCTTCTGCTACTGAATTTTTATCACATCCTATACTTAATATTGTTTTATATAGTAATATTGGTAAAAAAGAGTATGATAATTTGATTAAAACTTTTAAGATGCCTAGATTTAATACTAGTGGATATACTGATATTACTAAGAATTTTAATGATGTATTTGAAAGTACGTGTATGACTTCATATGATTTATCATTAGAGGATATTAGAAAATATAATAAACTTAAACTTAATATTAATAGTAATTTTGATTTTAATTTTCTTATAAATGCTATGCCTAAGAATATTGATACTAGTAGAATATTTACTAAGGAAATTAAAGAACTTATTATTAGTTTATCTTTTATTTATGATATTGATGCTATTAAAATGACTAATATTGTTAAGGGAAGTCTTAATGAGAGAGGGACTATTAATAAGGAAACACTTAGAAAGACGGCGAGAAACTTCTACCAATTTGATAATGGTGGTAATCTTCCTACAATTGTATCTAATTGTCAACCTGAGTATTTGAGAAAACCAATAGGAGATACTTCAAAGAGGGCTAAAATGATATATACTTTTGAAACTATTTCTCCTAGAGAACTTCTTATTAGTAAGAATAAAGGTAATGAACCTACTAAAAGAGATTTAAGATTAGTTGAAGATTTACTTCTTGATTATAATTTAAAACCTGGTGTTGTTAATGTTTTAATTGATTATATTCTTAATATTAATGATAAGAAACTTACAAGAGGATTAGTAGAAACAATGGCGGGTGAATGGCAAAGAAAAGGTATTGAAACAGTTGAAGATGCTATGAGTCTTTGTGAAAAAGAACATAAGAAAAGAACTAAAAAAACTATTGAAGAGAAGAGAATTATTACTAAAACACCTGATTGGTTTGATAAAGAAATTGAAAAAGATAAAATTAATGATGGGGAAGATAATCAATTAGAAGAACTTTTAAAGGAGTATAAATGATGAAGGATACTAAGAATATTATTAATAAATATAGTTTTGATAGATATGAGTTAGAGAGAAATTTTGATGTTGAAATGGAAGATGAAACCTTTAAAAAGTTAGTTAGTAAACTTAAGTTATCTAAAGATGAACTTATTAAATATACTTCTAGAATTAAGGATGCTTCTTTAGAACTTAAAAATTGTGCTAATTGTAAAAATATTATGGAATGTAAGAACAGTATATGTGGATATGTTTATTATCCTAGTGTACTTCAAGATAATTTAGTTTTTTCTTATGTTCCCTGCAAATACAAAAGGAAATTGGATAATGATACTAAATATCAAGATAATATTATTTCTTTTGATATGCCTAAGGAAATAGTTAATGCTTCAATGAAAAATATATATACTGACGATAAGAATAGATTAGAGACGATTAAATGGCTTACTATTTTTATTAAAAAAATAGAAAATAATGAAAAAAGTAAGGGTTTATTCTTGACAGGTAACTTTGGATGTGGTAAAACATATGTAGTAGCTGCAGCCTTCAACGAACTTGCTAAAAAAGGTAAAAAAGTAGCTTGTCTATATTATCCAGAATTTTTAAGAAGTCTTAAAGAAAGATTTTCTGATGATTATAGAGAAGTATTTGATAAGGTTAAGAAGTGTGATCTTTTATTAATTGACGATATTGGAGCAGAGACTGTTACTAGCTGGAATAGAGACGAAGTACTTGGTACTATCTTACAATATCGTATGCAAGAATCATTACCAACATTTTTTACTTCTAATTTATCTTTAAAAGAATTAGAAGTACATCTTGCCGGTAATGATAGTGAAGGTAAAATTAAAGCAAGACGAATTATTGAAAGAATTAAATATTTGACAGATAATATTACAATGATTGCAGAAAATAGAAGAAAGTGAGGATAAAAATGGAAAATAATAATAATGCATTTAAGTTTGATCCTAATAAATTAGAGAAGTCTTTTACTGATAAAAATGGTACTTCAAAAATTGAAATGGAAAGTGATGGAGCATATCTTAATATGCCAGAGAGTGTTACTCTTGCTAATAGACCTAAAACAAAAATTCTTACCAAAGAGATAAAGACTCCTAAAGGGGGGGCTAACATTGGTATTGGTAGTAATGGATTTGCTGGTGTTATAACTCTTGCAGGTATTATTGCAATAGCAGGAGTAATTATTGCTTATTTAACACTTAGATATTAATTAACTTATGTATAAAGGAGGAGTAGTTATGCTTTGTGCTTTAGAAGTTAAAACTTGTTATTCTATTTTGAGTAGTTTAAATAGAATTGATATTTTGACTAAAAGGGCTAGGGAGATGGGCTACTCCTCTTTAGCTATTACAGATTTGAATAATATGTTTGGAGTATATGAATTCTATTTAGCTTGTCTTAATAATGATATTAAACCTATTATTGGTATGGAAGTTAAAACTAATCAAGATAATTTTATTTTGATTGCTAAAAATAATAATGGTTATAGAAATCTTATTAAAATAGCTACGATTATATCTGATAGAGAAATTACTTTTGATGATTTGAAGATATATTCTAAAGATATTATTTTAATTATGCCTTATAGTTCTTATAATGAAAAGATTACTAATATTTTTAATGAATATTATATAGGATATACTTCAGTAGAAGGAAGAGATAAAGTTAAAGATAAGGGAGTACTTATTACAGATATTTCTTATATTGAAAAGAATGATTATAAATACTTAGATTATTTAATGATGATTAAAGAGGATAAGAAATTAGGAGAGATGGAACTTAATACTTATGTTGGGAAACATTTACTTGATAAAGAGGAATTTAATAATCTTACTAATGATAGTGTTAGAAGTAATATGAAATATATTTGTGATGAATGTAATGTTACTTTTGAGAAAAGAGAAGGATTATTACCTATATATGATAAAAATGTTAATTCTTTTGAATATTTGAATAGTTTATGTAATAAAGGTCTTAATAAAAGGCTAGCGGGTAATATTACTAAAGAGTATCAAGATAGACTTAATTATGAACTTGATGTTATTAATAAGATGGGCTTCTGTGACTACTTCTTAGTAGTATGGGATTATGTTAAATATGCCAAGTTTAATAATATATTAGTAGGTCCTGGTAGAGGTAGTGCAGCGGGTAGTTTAGTTAGTTATTGTCTTGGTATTACAGACGTTGATCCTATTAAATATGATTTGTTATTTGAAAGATTTTTAAATCCTGAAAGAGTAACTATGCCTGATATTGATATTGACTTTGATAGTGAAAAAAGAGGATTAGTAACAGATTATGTTATGAATAAATATGGTGAGAAAAGAGCGATTGGTATTATTACTTTTAATACATTAGGGGCTAAACAAGTTATAAGAGATATAGGCAGAGTACTTAATATTTCACTTCCTATTATTGACGAGATTGCTAAGGCTATTACTACTAAAGATCTTAAAGATAGTTATGTTGTAGGTAGTAAGTTTCATAGACTTATTAATTCTAATCCTGATTATATAAAATTATATAATGCTTCAGTTAAATTAGAAGGACTTCCTAGACATATATCAGTTCATGCTGCTGGTGTTGTTATGAGTAATATAGATATTGATGAAGTTATTCCTCTATATAAGAATCCTTTAGGTATGTATGTATCAGCCTTCTCGAAGGATTATTTGGAGCCATTAGGACTATTAAAAATGGACTTTTTAGGTCTTGATAATTTAACTTTAATTAGTAATGTTATTGAAGAAATTAGAAAAAATGAAGGTATTAATATTAGTTTTGAAAAGATTCCTCTTGATGATAATAAAACACTAAGAGTATTTAGAGATGTTGATACTGATGGTATATTTCAATTTGAATCGGTTGGTATGAAGAGATTTTTATCTAAACTTAAAGTTAATTCATTTGATGATATTGCTACTGCTTTAGCCTTATATAGACCAGGGCCTATGGATAATATTGATTTATTTATTGCTAGAAGAGAAGGTAGAGAGAAAGTAGATTATATTCATCCTGACTTAGAAGATATTCTTAAGCCTACTTATGGTATTATTATTTATCAGGAGCAAATTATGCAAATAGTTAGAAAGATGGCTAGTTATTCTTATGGTGAGGCTGATATTTTAAGAAGAGCAATGTCAAAGAAAAAAGAAAGTATCATTTTAGCAGAAAAACCTAAATTTATTAAGGGTTGTTTAGATAATGGATATGATGAGGGGACCGCTACTGAAGTATATAATTTGATTTTAAAGTTTGCTAATTATGGTTTTAATAAATCACACTCTGTTTCTTATGCTATTACTGCTTATAAGATGGCTTTTATTAAAACATATTTTCTTAAGTACTTTATCGCAGGTATCTTAACTAATTCTATTGGTAATACTGGTAAAATTAATATCTATGTTAATAGAGCAAGAAAATCTTTAATTAAGATTCTTCCTCCAGATATTAATGAAAGTAGTAATAAATTTTATGCTGGTAAAGATGGTATTAGATGCCCTTTATCTATTATTAATGGTGTTGGTACTTCTATTTCTAACGATATTATTAATGAAAGAGAAAATGGTAAGTTTACTGATCCTATTGATTTTATTGTAAGAATGTCTAATAAGAGTATTAATAAAAAGACTATTTCTAGTCTTATATATGCAGGAGCTATTAATTTTGGATATAATAAAAATACACTTATACAGAACTTAGATACTATTTTAAATTATGCAGATATTGCTAAAGATGCTGGAATGATTGAAACTTTAAAACCAGAGATTATTTTATATGATGAGTATGATAAGAATGAACTTATTTCTTTAGAACTTAAAACTATAGGTTTTTATCTTACTGAACATCCCGCTAGTAAATATAGAGATGAGAAAATGGTAGTTAATTCTTCAAATGTTGATAAGTTCTTTGATACTAGAGTTTCTATGATATTAATGATTAGTAGACTTAAGGAGACTACTACTAAGAACAATGATGTTATGGCTTTTATCGTAGGTAGTGATGAATTTGGAGAAGTTGATCTTACTTGCTTTCCAGATGTTTATAAGAAATTTAATAATATTAAAGTTGGTAATATTATTAAGATATTTGGTAGAGTAGAAAAAAGATATGATAAATATCAAGTTATTATAAATAATATTAGTGTATTGGAGTGATATTATGAAAAAAGGTAA
Organism: uncultured Bacilli bacterium; assembly: GCA_934182615.1. Classification (GTDB taxonomy): domain Bacteria; phylum Bacillota_I; class Bacilli_A; order RF39; family UBA660; genus CAG-302. The sequence continues at coordinate 45,842 of CAKPRO010000010.1, forward strand.
ATTTGTTATTATTTCTGGTCCTTCGGGAGTAGGAAAAGATACTATTTGTGATCAGTTAGTTAAAAAAGGAGTTGGTAGATATTCTGTATCTATGACTACTAGAAAGAAAAGACCTAATGAAACAGAAGGTATTAGTTATTTCTTTGTAAGTAAAGAAGAATTTGAAAGACATATTGAAGAGAATTATTTTCTAGAATATGCTATGTATAATGGTAATTATTATGGTACTCCTAATGAATTTATTAGAGAGGCTACGAATAATGGTGATAATGTTCTTGCGGTACTAGAAATTAAAGGGGCTATTAATGCTAAGAGGATTTTTAGTAATGCTATTACTATATTTATTATGCCTCCTTCTTTTGACGAATTGGAAAGAAGACTTAGAGGTAGAAAATCTGAAGAGGATAATATTATTAGTGAGAGGCTTAATATTGCTAAAGAAGAAATTAAATATAAAGATAAATATGATTACGTAGTTATCAACAATACTGTTGATGAAGCTGTTTTAGAAATTGAAAATATTATTAATAATTGTTAGTTTATCAACAGATGTTGTGGATAGACTATTCATGCGCCCTAAGCCTAGGGTCTTAGAGCATTATTTTTAGCTTGTAATCTAAAAATAAAAATATTTGTGTTATAATATATTAGAGGTGGGTTATATGAATAAGAAAGATAACAATAAATTAAATTTATTCTTAGGTAATGGTTGTATTACTGATAATGAAGAGGTAATTAGTGTTTACTCTTTATATAAATTATTAAATGAATATTTTGAAGATTTTAGAATATTAAGATATGGTAATGATAAAATGATTGATAGTATGAATAATGAATATACTTTTGTAGATAGAATTAAAAATAGTATGATAAATCCTTGGTTTAGAAAAATTTTTGTTTCAGAATTTAATGATAATTTTATTAAGATAATTATTATAGTTAATCCAATATATAGAAGAAAAGATTTTCCTACTAATAACATTTATTATTATATAGTAAAAGATAGGAATAGTGGTAACATTTACTTTGAGAATAATGTATTAAAAAACAGAGTATTGGATAAATTTTATCAAGAAATTATAAATATATTTTCTCTAGCAGAAATTTATGCTGACATTTTTATGCTTGATAAAAGAGATTTCCCTGTATACCATCAAGTATTTGACTTAGATAATGTTACTGCTAGTGTTGATTATAATAGCTTTGGTAATGTCACTTCTTACATTACATATGATGGTAAAATATGTAGTAACGAAGAAATTAAAGATATTAAAAATGATATCTTAAAAAGAATTCCTGTTTATACAGATAATCTTGATGCTATAAGTAGTTATATTGTTAATGAACAAAGAAAAGTTAAAATTAGAAAAAAAGAATATTAAAGTAGAGACAATGTGGCTCTACTTTCTTTCTGAAGACTTATGGCTTCAGAAACAACGAACAACGAAGTGTGAGATGCCTAAATAAATTAGATATTTTACTTGAAAATTATGTGATTTTATTATATACTTATATTAACCAAAGGAGGTATTTTATGAAAAGTAGTAGAATTATGAAAATATTTGAACAATATGTCAGAAAATATGATATGAATAATATAGATATTAAAGCTAGATATTTTCATTCACTGAAAGTTATGGAACTTGCAAGAGAACTAGCTACTGGTTTGGGTATTTTTTCTGAGGAAGAAGTAGCCGTCTGTGAACTTATTGGTCTATTTCATGAGATAGGTAACTTTTCTAAAACTCCTAATTACCAGATGGATGATGATATTAATGATAGTTATAATAGAACTATTGATGTTTTATTTAATAAAAAGTTAATTAGAGAAATTAGTAAAGAAACTAAGTATGATACAGTTATTAAAATGGCTATCTTTGCTTATGATAAAAATGGATTTCCTGCTGATATTGATGAGAAAGGTAGACATATGTGTGCTATTATAAAAGATGCTCATAATTTAGATTCTTTTAGGTTATTTGTTAATTATCCATATGTGGATACAGTAATCAAAAGTTATCCTAGTAGTCTCGTCTATGACGACTTTAAAAGTTTTAAGACTATTAGTTCTAAAGTAAGTGATAATGCTAGTGATGAAGTATTAGTTACTTTATCGAAGATGTATTCATTTAATTATAAATATTCTTATTATTTATTAAAACAAAATGATTATGTTAATAAGATATTTAATTCTTTGAATTTTGATAATAGTGAATTAGAGGGGTTCTTTAAACAACTTATGGTTGTTCTTAATAATTATATCGATAAAAGGATAGGTGTTGTAAATGCTTGATAAAAAATATGACCATTTGATGGTTGAAAAAGATAAATATGATAATTGGAAGAAAAAGGGGTATTTTAAATCAGGAGATTTAAGTAAGGAACCATACTGTATAGTTATTCCTCCTCCTAATGTAACAGGTAAATTACATTTAGGTCATGCTTGGGATACTTCAATTCAAGATATTATTATTAGATATAAGAGAATGCAAGGGTTTGATGCATTATGGCTTCCAGGTATGGATCATGCTGGTATTGCTACGCAGGCTAAGGTAGATAAAAAACTTAGAAGTGAAGGTATTAATCCTAGAAGTATGTCTCGTGAAGAGTGGCTTAAGGTTGCTTGGTCTTGGAAAGAAGAATATGCCGAAAATATTCATAGTCAGTGGGCTAAACTTGGTTTATCTCTTGATTATGATAAGGAAAGATTTACTTTAGATGATGGTTTATCTCATGCTGTTAGAAAGGTATTTGTTGATTTATATAACAAAGGTCTTATCTATAGAGGTGAGAGAATTATTAATTGGGATCCTGCTGCTATGACTGCTCTAAGTAATGAAGAGGTTATTTATAAAGATGTTGAGGGAGCCTTCTACCACATTAAATATATGATTGAAGGTACTGATGAGTATCTAGAGGTTGCTACAACTAGACCAGAGACTTTATTTGGTGATACTGCAGTTGCGGTTAATCCAGAAGATGATAGATATAATAAATATATTGGTAAGAATGTTATGCTTCCAATAGTTAATAAACTTATTCCTATTATTGGTGACGAACACGCTGATATGGAGTTTGGTACTGGTGTTGTTAAGATTACTCCTGCTCATGACCCTAATGACTTTGAAGTTGGTAATAGACATAATCTAGAGAGAATTGTCGTTATGAATCCTAATGGTACTATGAATGAGAATGCTGGTAAATATAATGGTATGGATAGATTTGAATGTAGAGATGCTGTTATTAAAGACTTAGATAGTGAAGGACTTCTTATTAAGATTGAACCTATTAATCATAATGTTGGTTTCTCTGAGAGAAGTGATGTTATGGTTGAACCTTATCTTTCTAAACAATGGTTTGTTAAAATGAGACCGCTAGCGGACAGAGTTCTTGAAAATCAAAAGGATAAAGATAAGAAAGTTAATTTTGTTCCTCCTAGATATGAAAAGACTATGAATCACTGGATGGAGATCACATATGATTGGTGTATCTCTAGACAATTATGGTGGGGTCACAGAATACCTGCTTGGTATAAAGGTGATGAAGTTTATGTTGGTATGGAAGAACCTAAAGGTGATGGTTGGGTACAAGATAATGATGTACTTGATACTTGGTTTTCTTCAGCACTATGGCCTTTTAGTACTTTAGGATGGCCTGATAATACTGACTTACTTAAGAGATATTATCCTAATAATGTACTAGTTACTGGTTATGATATTATTCCTTTCTGGGTTAATAGAATGACTTTTCAAGGACTTGAGTTCTTAAATGAAAGACCTTTTAAAGATTGTTTAATTCATGGTCTTATTAGAGATAAAAAAGGTAGAAAGATGAGTAAGAGTCTAGGTAATGGTATTGATCCTATGGATGTTATTGATATGTATGGTGCTGACTCTTTAAGATTCTTTTTAACTACAAATACTGCTCCTGGTATGGATTTGAGATACGATGAAGAAAAAGTTAAATCTACTTGGAACTTTATTAATAAGATTTGGAATGCTTCAAGATTTGTTTTAATGAAACTAGAAGACTTTAAAGAGGAAGATTATACTCTTGATAATTTAAAAGAAGAAGATAAATGGATTTTAAATAAATTAAATACTACGATTAAAGAGGTTACTAAAAATATGGATAAATATGATTTCCATATCGTTGGTAATACACTATATGATTTTGTATGGGGAGACTTCTGTGACAAGTATATTGAGTTATCTAAGTTCTATAATGATAATACTACGAAGAGTGTACTTATTAGAGTTCTTACAGATATTCTGAAGATGCTTCATCCTTTTATGCCTTATGTTACTGAAGAAATATATGGTATGATGCCTATTAAAGAAGCAGAATCTATTATGATTAGTAAGTATCCTATATATGATAAGAAAGAGGTATTTACCACTAATATTAATAATGTACTTGAATTTATTACAATGTTTAGAAATAAAAAGGCTGAACTTGGTAATATTGGAGAGTATAAGGTATATATTGATATTGATGACGAGACTTCTAAAGACATTATTATTAATATGCTAAAATTAAGTGATAAGATTTCTTTAGAAGATGGTAATGGTATAAAAATAGAATATGCTGGTATGAAGGCTTCTATTATATATGATAATAGTAAGAGTTTAGAAGAAGAAAAAGAAAAACTTCTTAAAGAAAAAGAAAGTCTAGAGGCTTCAATTGCAAGAAGAGAAAAACTTCTTAGTAATAGTAATTATGTTGAGAAGGCTCCTAAAGCAATTGTTGATAAAGATAGAGAAGCTCTTCTTAAAGAAAAAGAAATGTTAGATATTATTTTAAATAAAATTAATGGTTAGTTTATAAAAAGGAGGTTATATTTATGGCTAAGTATTGTGCAAATTGTGGAAAGGAATTAACTGATGAACAAGATATTTGTTTAAATTGTGGTGTTAGAGTTAAAAAGAGTACTACTTCAAGTGATTCTAATGCTAAATCTAAACTTGCTGCTGGATTATTTGGTATTTTCTTAGGTGCCTTTGGTGTTCATAACTTTTACCTTGGTTTTACTGGTAAAGCAGTTGCTCAACTTTTAATCACTGTTTTATCTTGTGGTATCTTAAGTCCTGTGTCCGCTATATGGGGACTTATTGAAGGTATTATGATTCTTTCTAGTAATGACTATAAAGATGCTGATGGTAATACTTTAAGAGACTAATGAAAAAAAGAATTATTAATTTAATTATTTTGCTTTCTGGTACTTTATTTATTTTTATAATAGTTACTGGGAAATTTAATGTGGAATGTCTTTTTAAGAGGATATTCCATATTTCTTGTCCTGGATGTGGTTTAACTAGATCTTTTAGGTCTATTCTTAATTTAGATTTTATTAATGCTTTTAAATATAACATTCTTGGTATACCTTTATTTATTTTATGTATTATTTATATTATTCTCTTAATTAGAGATGTTATAATAGGTAGTGATAAAGGTAATAAGTTAGTACTTTATATTTTTAGTAAATACTATATACTTATTATTTGTTTATTTATTATTTCTATGATTATTAATAATATTAATGGTATATAATTATTTTTACACTTCATACTAATTATGAGGTGTTTTTTATGAGCAATTTTCTTAATATTTGTTTTAGAACAATACTAGTTCTTATTATTCTTTTCTTTATTACTAAGATGATGGGAAAGAAACAGATATCTGAACTTAATTTTTTTGACTATGTTGTTGGTATTACGATTGGTTCTATTGCCGCGGATATTTCTTTAGATATTGAAAAGAATATGATTGCAGGAATAGCAGCTCTATTTATATATGGATTTATATCTTATATAATTTCATTTATATCTATAAAAAGTATTCTAGCAAGAAGATTTTTTATTGGTGTACCAACAGTTCTTGTAGAAAAAGGTAAAATTATTGAATCTGGTTTAAAGAAATCTAAAATTGATGTTAATGATTTATTAATGGAGGCAAGAGAAAATGGTTATTTTAATTTAGATGAAATTGATTATGCTCTTATGGAAGTTAATGGTAATATTAGTTTTCTTCCTAAAGAAAAAGAAAAGCCTGTGACTAAAAGAGATATGAAAATTAAATGTAGTAATGAAGGACTTACTGTAAATGCCATCATTGATAGTAAGTATATGGTTAATAATATGAAGGCGATTAATAAAGATACAGAATGGTTAGATCATGAACTTAAAGTTAATGGTTATGATAATTATGATAATATTCTTTTAGCCACGATTGATAATAATTATAAAGTTACTATTTACGAAAAGAATGTAAAGCCTGATAAAAATACCGTTTTGGAATAGTATTTTTTTTATATCGATGATATAATGAAATCTGATATGGAAGTAGATAATATGAAGTTTAAAAAGATAATAATTATCTCTATAGTTATTTCAGTAATTTTACTTATATGTTCTTTATTATTACCTAATATTAACATTGATAAAGATACAATTGGTTATAATGGTAATGATACATATAATATAAAAGCTTATAACACTATAAGAGACATGAATAAGTATATTAAAATTAGTGATAATATAGATAAAAAGATGCTTGGAAATTATCAAGTTACTGTTAAAGTTAGATATTTATTTTATAGATATAATAAAGTTTTTGATATTAAAGTTGTCGATAAAGTAAAACCAGAAGTTGAATTAAAAGGAAATAACCCAAGTTATGTTTGTCCTAATAAAGATTATGATGAAGAAGGATATACGGCAAGTGATGATTATGATGGAGACATTACTGATAAAGTAAATATAGAAAAAAATGGTAATTTTATTATTTATAGTGTTAAAGATAGTTCAGGTAATAAAAATGAAATTAGAAGAAGTATTATATTTGAAGATAAAGAAGAGCCTTCACTTACTTTAATAGGTGATAATAATATTGTTATTTATAAAAATAGTAAATATATTGAAAAAGGATATACGGCGATTGATAAATGTGATGGTGATATTACTGATAAAGTTATAGTAACAGGTACTGTTGATACTAATAGAGTTGGAACTTACACTATTAACTATAAGGTAGTAGATAATAGTGGTAATGAAGCTTCAGTAGATAGAAAAATTACCGTCAGAGAAAGACCAAGTTATTATGGAAATGGTAGTATTTATTTAACCTTTGATGATGGACCTAGTTATTTGACAAAAGAAATTTTAGATATTTTAGATGAAGAAGGTATTAAAGCAACTTTCTTTGTAACTAGTGGTGGTGAATATGTAAAGAGAGCCTACAATAGCGGACATACAATTGCTTTACATACTTCTAGTCATAAATACAGTTATGTGTACTCTAGTGAAGAAAATTACTTTAATGATTTAAATACTGTTAGTGATAGTGTTTATAATTCTATTGGTATTAGATGTAAATTTATTAGATTTCCTGGAGGTAGTTCTAATACTATAAGTAGAAATTATAATAAAGGTATTATGTCTAGACTTGTTAATGCTGTTACTAATAAAGGATATGTATATTTTGATTGGAATGTCGATTCTAATGATGCTGGTGGTGATACAAATAATAGTAATAAAATATACAATAATGTTATAAATGGTTTATCTCATAATAAAACAAACATAGTACTTATGCATGATTCTGCTAATCACAGGAGTACTGTGAATGCTTTAAGAGACATTATTAGATATGGTAAAGATAATGGATATTCATTTAAAGCTATTACTAATGATACACCAGTAGTAAGACATGGAGTTAATAATTAAATAGTTGTAAAAAAAAAATTACAACTATTTTTTTAGTTATGTTGTTGTAATTTTTGGTAATTTTGTTATAATATTGTTAGAAAGGATGGTTAGTATGATTAAGAAAATAAATGAGTACATTAATTTATCAATTATATTGTCAGTTTTATTTATGATAGTAGGAGTATTACTTATAGTATGGCCTAAAGCATCTCTTGATACTTTTGCTTATGTTATTGGTACTATTATGATTATCTATGGTATTTATAGTTTTATAGATAGTTTTAGTATTAATCCTGCTCTTTGTTTATTTCAAATGACAAATAGTATTTTATCATTTTTACTTGGTATTTGTGTATTCTTGAATCCTAGTATTTTTGAGAGTATCTTACCAATTGCTTTAGGTATTTTCTTTATTATAAGTGGTGCATTTAGTTCTAGAATATCATTTATTATTAAAGATATTGATAATAGTTATATTCTATCTTTATTTACCTCTATATTAATGGTTATATGTGGTGTAGTATTAATTATTAATCCAGGAAATACTGTTCTTGTTATTACTACATTAATTGGTATTATTCTTATTGTATACTCTGTAAGTGCAATAGTTGATATGTTTGTATTTAAATCAAGAGTAAAAGAGATAGATAAATACTTTAGTAAATTACTTAAATAATCCTATTAATTTAGGGTTATTTTTTTTGTAAAGTATTATGTAAAATATTAGTATTTTCTTTATTGTTATTTTTAAATGTGATATATTTATACTAGAAAAGGTGATAACTATGGATGATAACATGAGAAATGCTTGGCTAGATATGATATCTAAAATTTATACTAATTTACATAACAGTGATAGCGTTCTTAGAGCTTCAAATGTATCTGATAAAAAAAGAGAAAGACTACTAAAATATTTTGAAAGACTTGAAGAACTACATAATAAAGTATCTGAGACAAGAAGTGTTAATGGTGAAAAATTACTTAAAAGTTTTTATTATCATTTATATGTTCTTAAACCAGAAGATATACCTGAATCTTATTTTCAAAGTCAAGTTAGACTGGCTAGAGAAAGAGGTTATGGTAATATAGAATTAACAAATGAAGATAAGAGGAGAATGACTGAGGAAGTTATTGATGATCAAAAGAAAAGTTTAGATAAATGGATTGAATACTTTTTATATGATGAAGAAAGTAAATCTTATGGAATGTGGGAAAAGTACTGGGTATTTCAAGGATTACAAACTTTAGGTAAATATGATAAAGAAACTGGCAAGTTTAGTAAAAGAGATAAAAGTACTGTATATCCTTTTCCTCCAGTAGAAAGAGAATATATTTTTACTACTTTAAAATTAATGGAAGATTTTCTTAAAGATAAGAAAAGTGAAGAAGATATTAAACATGCTTTAAGTACTGGTAATTTTAAACTTTTATACGAATATGTTATTAAGCAAAGTCTTTTGAGGGGAGAACATCAAAGTATTAGTACTGAAGGTAAATGGATTAAATACGAGCAGGGCAGTGATTATAATATTTTAAGAGATTCACTTCAAGGCTATTATACTGGATGGTGTACTGCGGCTGGGGAAAATTTTGCCAAAAACCAATTAGCAGGTGGAGACTTTTATGTTTATTATTCATTAGATGAAAATGGAGACGCAAAAGTACCTAGAATTGCTATTAGAATGAAAGGTAAAAATAAAATAGGAGAAATTAGAGGTATAGCAAATAATCAAAATATGGAGCCTGAAATGATACCTATTCTTGAGGAAAAATTAAAAGAGTTTCCTGATAAAGATAAATATCTAAAAAAAGAACATGATATGAAATTACTTACTTTAATTGATAAAAAAGTAAATAATAATATTAAACTTACTCCTGAAGAACTTATATTTTTATATGAAATGAATGATAGTATCGAAGGATTTGGTTTTTCAAAAGATCCTAGAATAAAAGAAATTAAAAGTAGAAGAAGTATAAAACGTGATTATAGTATTATTTTTAATATTAAAGAAAGTGAATTTGCTTCGTCAGAGGAAGAATGGAAACGGAACCCAGGTAAGTTCAAATTTTTAAATGACAATTTGTACCTACCTTATTACGATGGGCTGGGCGATATTGCACTACCAGAATATATAAATGGTAATTTAAATTTTGACTCCTTATCAAATTTAAACAAGATTGTCTATCCTCGGTGGATTAATGGCTGTTTGAGTTTTGGTAATCTTACTGAGGCTGAGGGACTTGTCCTTCCTAAAACATTTAATGGTTGTTTGAGTTTAGAAAGTCTTACTAGTGCTAAAGGTTTAGTTCTTCCTCAATACATTAGTAGTGATTTATATTTGTATAGTCTTACTGAGTCTGAGGGACTTACACTTCCTCAACGTGTTGATGGTAATTTACTTTTGGATTCTCTTACTAATGCTGAGGGACTTGTTCTTCCTCAATATGTTGGTAAAAGTTTATACTTAAATGATCTTACTAGTGCCAAAACCATTACATTTCCTCAATATGTTGGTGGTGATATATATTTAGTTGGATTAAGAACTACTGATGGTTTAAAATTACCTTATGGTTTTGAATTAAGAAATCTTGAGTGTTCTTATAACATTAAAAAGGAAATCATGAATAATCCTGATAAATATTATATGGAACCTCCTACTGAAGAAGAGAAAAAAGAAATAAAAAGATAAACTTAAAATTGAAGACTACAGGCTTCAATTTTTTCATTAAAGACCTTAGGCTTTAATGATAGTAAAGAGATTATAAGCTCTTTACTAAACACTATAATATTTTATATACATTTGTTTGATTTTTTTATATTTTCTATTTACTTGACATTAAATATATGATATACTTTAAATGTGAAATATGGAGGTATAAAAAATGTTAGATTATATAATTATAGGACTACTTATTGTAGTAATTATCTTAGTTATTATAGCTATTAGTAAGAATGTTAATGAAGGAAAAATTACCGAAAGACTTGGTAATTTAGAGACTACTACTGTTAAAGAGTTATCTAGTTTTCAAATAGATATAATGAAAACAATGAATGATAATTTTAATGGATTAAATGAAAGAATGGAAAAGAAACTTAGTCAAATTAATGATAAAGTTAATGAAAGATTAGATGATAATTTTGCTAAGACTAATAAAACTTTTACTAATATATTAGAAAGATTGTCTAGAATAGATGAAGCACAAAAGAAAATCGATACTTTATCTACAGATATTGTTTCTCTTCAAAGTATTTTAACTGATAAAAAGAGTCGTGGTATATTTGGTGAAATTAATCTTAAACATATTCTTGTTAGTATATTTGGTGAAAGAAATGATAATGTATATAGACTTCAGTATACTTTTCCTAATACCACTATTGCGGATGCCGTAATATTTGCTCCCGAGCCATTAGGTACTGTTGCTATTGATTCAAAGTTTCCTTTAGAACACTATCAAAAAATGGTTGATAAGAATCTTTCTCCACTAGAAAGAACTGCTGCGGAAAAAGAATTTAAGGCTGATGTTAAGAAACATATTGATGCTATTAGTTCTAAATATATTATTCCTGGTATTACTTCAGATCAGGCTATTATGTTCTTACCTGCTGAGGCTTTATTCGCCGAAATTAATGCTTATCATAGTGATTTAGTTGAATATGCTCATAGAAAAAGAGTATGGATATGTTCTCCTACAACATTAATTAGTACATTTACTGTTATTGAAGTTCTTCTTAAGAATATGGAAAGAGATAAATATACTAGTATAATTCATGATGAACTTAATAAGTTAGGTGTTGAATTTAGTAGATATAAAGATAGATGGGATAAGTTATCTAGAAGTATAGAAACTGTTAATAAAGATATTGAAAGTATTCATGTTACTACTGATAAGATTACTAAAAGATTTGATTCTATTAGTAGAGTGGAAATTAAAAATAATAACGAAATTGAGTAAGTAAAAACTCTTAATAATATCTATTTATTTGAATATGTTTAAATGAGGGATATTATGGTAAGAGTTTTTTTCTTTTTACTTGGATTTGGTTTTATGGTTATTGGATGTAGTTTTATTATTTTATATCTTAATTTAATGTCTATGGGGTATAATTTTTTGAATTATGTTAATTTTATTGTTAGAAGATTTGAATGTTATTTTAGTATTATCGGTCTTATTATGATGATTTTATCAATGACTATTAAAGGAGAAGATAAGAATGAATTATATTTATGATATTGTACTTAATTTTAATAAGGAATATTATTCTTTTTATGAATGGAATAGAAAAGATAATATTATTAATGTTAAGAAGATTCCTCTGTTTCTAGTAGATAATGAATGTTTTAATATTATGAAATATGATAATGTCTGTGTTAGTAAGGATTTTATTAATGTTATTAGGGATAAAACTTATACTTATACCAGAAGTAAACTTGGTCCTTCTCTTCTTATTTCTAATGAGAAAGAAGTAATAGCTATTATGTTTAATGAAAATGGTAACTTAATTAAAAGAAGTAGTCTTACTCTTGATGAAGAAGAAGAGGTACTAGATGAAATTGTAAATAATGAAATATACAATATTCCTATTATTAAACATACTAAAGTTAAAAACGATAATGTTACTAGAAGTATTAGAGAAAAGAGAGACTTTCTCCTAAAATATATTGTTAATGAAAAGAATGATATTAATTTAAAATATTTATACTATGATTACTTTGAAAAAGATGAAGATAATATTAAATATATTAAAGATAGATTAATTAAAGAAATTAAAGATAATTGGAATAAAAAACTTAATAAATTTTATGATACAGCGATTATATTTAGTAAGATTAAGAATTAAACTTATATTTATTTGTATAAAAAAAAGAAAGTTTTTACATAATTATAATAGAATATTCGCAGATATTCACTTAAGAAAATATTTATTTATTTTCTTTTTTTTGATATACTTATAGTGGAGGTAACCTAATATGGATATATTTTGTAAAATTATTAATAATGAAATACCATCATATACAATATATGAAGATGATATTGTAAAGGTATTTTTAGATGTTAACCCTAATAGTACTGGCCACTGTCTAATTGTACCTAAAGAACATTATCAAGACTTCTTTGATATTGATAAAGAGGTACTTAATCATGTTTTAGAAACTGCGAAAGTTATAGCAAATAGATTAAAAGAAAGACTAAATTGTGATGGTATTACTTTTGCTCAAAATAATGGCCTTGGTCAAGATGTTAAGCATTATCATTTACATCTAATACCTAAGTATCATAATGATGAGGAGCTATCTATTGAAGAAGTATATAATAAATTAAAGTAGGCAAATGTCTGCTTTTTTAATTGAAACTATTGCATTTAATACTTTTTATGATAAAATATTAAGTGTAAGGGAGGTTTATACTTATGGATAAAATAATTTCAAACGGAACTGAGGTTTTAATTTTTTCTGAAAGTAAAAATAATGATTCAAAAATATTGGAAAAAAAGAAGTCTATCAAGGGAGTTATAATAAGTAGTAAAAAATCTGAAGACTTATCTTATCATGGAAGTCCATGGTACGAACAAATATACACAGTACTAGGATACAATGGAAAAACATACGAAGCAACTTACGGAAGTGCAAATTCATTAATAGGAAATGTTTATATTTTAACAGTAGATCATTATATAAAATATATAAATCATCTAATTGAAGAAAACAATAAAAAAATGATAGATTTACAAACAGAAAACGAAAGTTTAAGGGAAATGTTAACATATTTTACTAATTATAAAGAACCAATAGAAAATAAAGCATCAAATTATTTACCTAGTAATGATAGCGAGGTAATAAGTGAATTAATGGAAAGCTTTAAGTACAATCCTGATAAAAAAGCTGAAATCTTAGCCAAATATGAAACTTTAACAAAGGGTAAAATTCGTTCTAAAAGTTTAACACCAAAGAAAAAGCAATAGTTTTAATACTATTTATTATCGTTAATGATAATTATTAATTATTTAAAATTATTTTTGTAGTGACTATTTTTTAAGTCACTACTTTTTTATTTATAAATGTGTGTATTACAAACGAAAAAACTATCCGAAGATAGTTTCTCTAATATAAATATTTTAATATAAGAAAGCATTTCCTAATATGATAGCAAGTAAGATGTATAATACAATAACAATTAATAAACCATTATTGCTTTTATGACTGCAAGTGCTGCTGCAAGAACTATTTCCAGACATTATAATGCACCTCCTTTAAATTATATCCAAGCGCCTAGTATGATTATTAGTAGGATAAATAGTACTAATACAATAGCAGCACTAGATCCAGTACCGCATCCACAGTTACCCATAATACATTCCTCCTTTTTTTCTATTCACAATATTTTATGGAAAAACAAGAAAAGTGTGCTGTACTTTATAAACAATAAAAAAAGAAAATTAAAAATTGTGGTAATTTGCCCATATTTACAAAATAACCTTGTATTTTTAGCCTAGATTTGATATTATATTAATGTATCTTTGAAAGGAGAATGAAAAATGGCAAAGAAAAAACAAGAGACAAAAAATAATAAAAAAGAAAAGAAAGGGGTAGTAGTAAAGGAAGAAAAAGTAGTTAAAGAAGCTCCTAAAAAAGAGTCTAAAAAAGAAGCAAAGAAAGATACTAAAAAAGTAAATAAAGTTAGTGATGATAAAGTATTTAAAATGCTTGAATTCTTTGATAAATATAGACTTGCTATTTATGGAGCAGTTGGTGGTATATTAGTTACTGTATTAGTAGTTGTTATTATATGGCCTGATAGAATTGCTACATTAAAAGATGGTACACAACCAGTAGCAGAAATTGATGGTTATACAGTAACTGCAAATGACTTATATGAAGATATGAAAGATGTATATTCTATTAGTTCATTATTAGATAAGATTGACAATAAAATTCTTGAAGAAAAATATCCTGAAACTGATGAAATGAACGATGAATTAAAACAGCAAGCAGAAAGTTATTATAGTGCTTATGAACAATACTATAAAATGGATAAAGAAACTTTCTTATCAAATAATGGTTTTGGTAGTGAAAAAGCTTTCTTAGAATATTTAAGACTACAATATAGAAGAAATAAATATGCTGAAGACTATATCAAAACTTTAATTTCTGATAAAGAAGTAGAAAAATACTATGAAGATAAAGTTTATGGTGATATTAATACTAAACACATCTTAGTAAAAGTAGATAGTTCTGCGAGTGATGAAGATAAGAAAAAAGCTGAAGATTTAGCTAAAGAAATTATATCTAAATTAAATGATGGTAAATCTTTTGATGAAGTTAAAGAAGAATATAAAGATCAAATTACTTATGAAGAATTAGGATATAAATCTTATAATGCTAACTTAGAGTCTGCTTATATGGAAGCTATGCAAAAACTAGAAAATAATAGTTATACTAAAGAACCTGTTAAGACTTCTTATGGTTATCATGTAATCTATAGAATAGATCAAAAAGAAAAACCTGCTCTTGAAGATGTTAAAGAAGAAATAATTGATTCATTAGTAAGTGAAAAGAAATCAGAAGATAAAAATATCTCTTATGTTGCTTTAGATAAAATGAGAGAAGAATCAGGTCTTAAATTCTCTGATACTGTATTAGAAAAGAAATATAATACATATATGTCTCAATATAAATAATTTAAATGGTATACACTCTGTGTACCATTTTTTTTGTTTTTGTGGTATATTCTTCACTTTTATTATTTTATTTGGTATAATTTAATTATAAAAGAATATAAGGTGTACATTTAAGAAAGAGAGGAATATATGAAAAAAGATGTAACATTAGTTATTTTAGCTGCTGGTATGGGTAGTAGATTTGGAGGATTAAAACAAATAGAACCAATGGGTCCTAGTGATGAATTTATTATTGATTATTCTGTTTATGATGCTATAAAAGCAGGATTTAATAAAATAGTATTTATCATAAAAAGAGAAAACTATGAACTATTTAAGGAAACTATTGGTAAGAGAGTAGAACCACATATTAAGGTAGAATATGCTTTTCAAGAATTAAATAATTTACCAGAGAATTTTTCTGTTCCAAAAGATAGAGTTAAACCTTTAGGAACTGCTCATGCGGTATTATGTGCAAAGGATTATGTTAATGAACCTTTTGCTATGATTAATTCTGATGATTTCTACGGTAGAGATGCTTTTATTAAGGCATATAAATTTTTAAGTAATACTGATAATGACTCTAGTGAATATGGTATGATTGGCTATATGGTAGCGAATACTTTAACAGAAAATGGTTCTGTTAAAAGAGGTGTTTGTGAAGTAGATAGTAATAATTATTTAAAATCTATTACTGAGAGTAAAATAGAAAAAATCGGTAATGAAATTGTAGCTAGTCCACTTGATGGTAGTGATAGTTTCACTGTTAATAGTGATGATACTGTAAGTATGAATTTCCTACTATTTACTCCTAGTATATTTGGATATATTGAAGAAGGTTTTAGTAAATTCTTTATGGATAATAAAGAAGACTTACTTACTTCAGAGTATTTAATTCCTGATGTTGTAAGTAATCTAATTAAGAATGGTAGAGCATCAATGGAAGTTATTAGAACTACCGCTAGCTGGCATGGTGTTACTTATAGAGAAGATACTCCGGATGTAAAAAACTCTATTAAAAATTTAGTAGAAAATGGAGAATATAAAGAAAATCTTTGGTCTTAATTTTACTCAAATTATGTTTAAATTATGTTAAATTATGTTATTTTCATTTTTCTATTTTATTTTTAAATTATTTCTGATATACTTTAATTATAGGAGGAGGATGTTGATATGAAATACAATATTCGTGGTGATAAGATGCTTATTACCGATGCAATAAAAGACTATACTGAAACTAAATTAGGAAGACTTGAAAAATATTTTAAGGACGATGATATTACCGCTAATGTACTGGCTAGAGTAAGAGGTAATTCACAAATAGTGGAAGTTACTATTCCTACTAGTAAGTTTATTCTTAGAAGTGAAGAAGAAAATGAAGATTTATATGCTGCTATTGACTTAGTAAGTGATAAATTAGAAAGACAAATCAGAAAGAATAAAACTAGATTAAATAGAAATGTTAAAGAGAATGTTAAAGAATTTAACTTTGATTTTGATATAAAAGAGGAGGAAGAACCTAAAGAAAAAATTGTTAAAAGAAAAGATATTGAAATGAAACCTATGGATGAAGAAGAAGCTATATTAGAAATGGAACTTCTTGGTCACTCATTCTTTGTATATAAAGATATGGATACTAATAAAACTTGTGTTCTTTATAAAAGAAAAGATGGAGATTATGGTTTAATTGAAACTAAATAATTAATTGTATCAACAGAAATTGTTGATACTTTTTCTTTGAAGATTTGTGTATCCACAATGGTTGTTGATAGTTTTATTCTATATGTAAAATAAAACTATATAAGAACTAAAATCTTATATAGTTTTTACCTTTGTGTTTTTTATTGATTGTGTTTCTGACATTTCAAGTATGATTTGTTTTTCTTTGTTACTAAATAAGTAATCAAATTTATCTAATCTTTCATATCCCATAGTAGAAACCTTTTTAGATATTATTTCTCTAAAATCAACACTTTCTAAATATTCTAATAATTTTTTATTTGTTTGAAGTGCATATCTTAATGGAAAATTACGTCCCTCAATTGGAGAGACATTAGTATCTAAACTATAACCTTCTTTTAGTTTAAATGTTATTCCATCATACTCAACATATTTATTAAATGTACTTGTAATTGGATCATCTTTAAAGTTAAATAGCTTTAATTTTTGGTTATCTAATGATAGTTTCCCCAAAGTATATGTAAACAACATACCATCAATGCTATCAAAACCAAGTACAAATAATGAAGATACCAACATTTCACTATTAATATTAATCATAAACCCTCCTTTGTTTCTTTTATAATATCATATAATATTTTTGTTGTCTACTAGAACATCCATAAATATTGTTGATAAATTTGTTTGATATTTTACTTCTATCAACATATATTGTTAATGAAAATATAGTTTAATACTATTTTAAAAAGATTTTTTATGCTATAATATTAGTTGAAAGGATGATTCATCATGGATATGAAGACAAATGCAGAAGAAATGGAAAGTTGGCTTAATTCGCCTATTCCAAAAAGAGTAATTAATGAGTGGAAAAAAGAAAATAAATTAAAAATTAAAACTGAAGAAGAAAAAATAAATAGAATAATTTATAGTGATTGTTATTTATTATGGCTTGAACAATTTACTTTAAAAAATCCTTGTTTCAGTAGTGATATTTTGTTGTACTCTCAAGAAGGAATAACAGACGAAGAAATGGATATGATTGGAGACTTACATTTTTTATACGAAATAATAGACGACTATGCTAATAGAAATACCTTACCTGCTTTTAATTGTTATCATGGGCAATATTATAAAATTAGTTATAATAATATCTGCTACAAAATAGGTGTTATTTCAGGACAAGGTACACATTTCTTTGCAAGAAGAGTAAACACTGAAAAAAAAGATAATTTTATTGATTTTAATATTATTATGAAAGAAAGAGTATCACATGATAATAAAAAGAAAAAAATATTAAAAAAATAATTATTCTATCCACAAGTGCTGTGGATAGTTTTATTATATATTTTACTTCTATCAACATATACTGTTAATAACTTTAAAGTTTTAAAGACTTAGGGCTTTAAAACTCTTTTTTGAAGACATAAAGGCTTCAAAAAGCACTGAGTGACTACAGGCACGATGTGAAACTACAATAAAATAAAGTAAATATTAAATATTTACTAGTTTTTTTAGTTAAAATATAGTAAAATATTATCTAGGAGATGATTTGATGTTTAAAACACTAAAAAAATTATTTGATAATGAGTATAAAGAATTATATAGATTTAGTAAATTAGCGGATCAAATAGATGCTCTTGACGAAGAAATGAGTAAATTATCTGATAAAAAACTTGCTAGTTATACTGATAAGTTTAAGAAAAGATTAGAAGATGGAGAAACACTAGAAGACATTTTGGTTGAGGCTTTTGCTGTTGCAAGAGAGGCTGCTTATAGATGTCTTGGAATGAAACCGTTCTACTGTCAATTACTTGGTGGCCTTGCTATTCATTATGGTAATATTGCAGAAATGAAAACTGGTGAAGGTAAAACACTTACTTGTGTACTTCCTGCTTATTTAAATGCTTTAACTGGAAAAGGTGTTCATATCGTTACAGTTAATGAATTCTTATCTACTAGAGATTCTGAATGGATGGGTAGTATATTTAAGTTCTTAGGTCTTACTGTAGGTCTTAACTTAAGAGAACTTTCTTTTAAAGAAAAACAAGAAGCTTATAACTGTGATATTTTATATAGTACTAATAATGAACTTGGTTTTGATTACTTAAGAGATAACATGGTTGTAAAAAAAGAAAATAGAGTACAAAGACCTCTTAACTATTGTATTGTCGATGAGGTTGACTCTATCTTAATAGATGAGGCTAGAACTCCTCTTATTATATCTGGCGGAGTTATGCAGTCTGCTAATCTATATATTGATGCTGATAGATATGTTAAAAGTTTAAAAGAAAATGAAGATTACATTATGGATGAAAAATCTAAGGCTGTTAGTTTAACTGACGAAGGCAGTAGAAAGGCTGAAGAACATTTTCATCTAGATAATTTATATGATATTAATAATACAGCTTTAGTACATCATATTAACCAAGCACTTAAAGCAAATTATGCTATGAGTTTAGATGTTGACTACGTTGTACAAGATGGTGAAGTTATTATCGTAGACCAATTTACTGGTAGACTTATGAAAGGTAGAGCCTTCTCTGATGGACTTCATCAGGCAATTGAAGCTAAGGAAGGTGTTAAAATTCAACAAGAAACTAAAACTCTTGCTACAATTACTTTCCAAAACTACTTTAGAATGTATAATAAGATTGCTGGTATGACAGGTACTGCAAAGACTGAAGAAGAAGAATTTAGAAACATTTATAATATGTTTGTTATTCAAATTCCTACAAATAAACCAGTTATTAGGGAAGACGCTACTGACTTATTATATCCTGGTAAAGAAGGTAAATATAATGCTATTATTAAAGAAATAGAAAATAGGCATGCTACTGGTCAACCAGTACTTGTTGGTACTATTGCTATCGAAACTTCTGAACTACTTAGTAAAATGCTTACTAAAAAGAAGATTCCTCATGAAGTATTAAATGCTAAGAATCATGCTAGAGAGGCTGAAATTATTGCTCATGCTGGTGAAAAAGGTGCTGTTACTATTGCTACCAATATGGCTGGTCGTGGTACTGATATTAAACTTGGTGAAGGTGTTAAAGAACTAGGTGGTTTATGTGTTATCGGTAGTGAAAGACATGAATCTAGAAGAATAGATAATCAGCTTAGAGGTAGAAGTGGTAGACAAGGAGATCCTGGTTTTACACAATTCTTTGTATCATTTGAAGATGACCTTCTTGTTAGATTCGGTTCTGATAGATATAAGGATATGCTTAAAAATCTAGGTTTTACTGGGGATATGGCTATTCAGAATAAGATGTTCTCTAAAACTGTTGAATCTGCTCAAAGAAAAGTTGAGGGTAATAACTTTGATATAAGAAAACAACTTCTTAACTATGATGATGTTATGAATAATCAAAGAGAAATTATCTATGGTAAGAGAAATGAAATATTAGATAATGATTCTATTCATGAAACAGTTCTTAATGGTTTTAAGGAATATATTAGTGATATTGTTAATTCACATTTAGTGGAGAGTAATAAACTAAAAGAAAATGATTATAGTGAAATACTTGAGGCTGTTAATGAAAATTTACTTAGAAAATATAGAATTAACTTATCTGAAATTAATGGTAAACATCCTAGTGAAGTTATCGATATGATATACGAAAATGCTCTAAAGGATTATGAAGAAAAATTAGAAGATATTCCTGAAGAAGTTAGAGATGAGTTTGAGAAGGCTATTTCTCTTAGAGTTATTGATAATTACTGGATGGAACATATTTCTACAATGAGTCACTTAAGAGATGGTATTGGTCTTAGAGGTTATGCTAATACTAGTCCACTTCAAGCATATACAATGGAAGGTTACCAACTATTTGATGAAATGCTTGCTAGAATTAATAGAGATATTAGTATTTATCTTCTTAAGTCAGAAATTAGACAAAACATTGAAAGAAAACAAGTAGCAAAGAATGCAATTACTAATGATAGTAAAGACCACGCCAAAGTACAAAAGAAGAGTACTAAAGTTGGCAGAAATGACCCATGTCCTTGTGGGTCTGGTAAGAAATATAAGAACTGTTGTGGTAAATAGCCCATAAAATAAGGGTTTGTGAGATTTTGAAAAGTTCAAAAAAGTGCTAAAAATAGCAAAATGTTTGCAATTTGTTTGCAAACAAAAAAA
>CAKPRO010000011.1 GCA_934182615.1 uncultured Bacilli bacterium
AGCCCTCCTCTCTTTATTTTATATATTAATTTTATCATAAACAAATATATATTTCAAGAAAGTATTGATATTTTTATAATTTTTTAGTATAATGTATATGAAGAGAGAAATTTATCCATAATAAAAATGGGTAACACCTATGTTTGAAAGGTGTTCTCTCCATGTTTTTTTGACATGAAGCACCCCCCTGTGGTGCTTCTTTTGTCTATCTTCTACGCATCATATTATCTATATAGACAATAATGATGAGAGTAATCCAAGCAAATGCAAGGACTAGTTCCATTACTTAAACCTCCAACCCCCTAAGAAGTAAAAAAGTTCTTTCATCATAGACGTCACTCCTTTCTCTTAGGAATACTAAGAAATCGGAGAGAATACACCATGTAAGTGTTACCTATATAATTGTACTATGATTATACTTAATAGTCAATATATTATTGACTATTATTTTAATTTGTATGTGCATACAATTGTTTATGATAGAGACTAGAATAGGCTCTATCATACCACGGAAGACTACAGGCTGAAGTGGATAAAAAAAGATAATAAAATTAAATACTAACTTTACTATCTATATAATCTTCAAGTAATGAAGAAGAAGCGAGTAAGGTATTATTAAATTTCTTTAATTTAGATAAATATTCTTGATACTTAGAATTATTATTTAATTCTTTAGTTTTCTCTTCGATAATACTATCTATTTCCTTATACTTATTATCTTCATGATATTCTAAATATGTAGCTTCTTTTTGAAGCTTTTTTATTTCTTCAATTAAGTTTTTAATATCATTATCTTCTTCAATTATATCTACTATTTGTTTATATTCTTTATATTCATCAGAACTATTTATAGCATTAAATAATTCTTCTATACTACTTTCCACTAACTATTTCCCCTTCCATAGACCATGTTTTTACTTCTGTTATATGTACTTGTTTAATACTTCCTATATTAGAAGGATCTCCTAGTACATTAACTAATTTCATTGTATCGGTATACCCCATTAGTTTACCACCTTTATCTGAGTATCCTTCAATTAAAACTGGTACTATTTTATCTTTATATTTTTCATTATTCTCTCTAGCATATTTATTTACTATTTTATTTAATCTTTGTAATCTTTCTTCTTTCTCTTCTAGTGGAACATCATCTTTTATTTTAGCCGCAGGTGTTCCTTCTCTTGGTGAATAGATAAAGGTATAGGCTAAATCATATTTTAATTCGTTATATATTTTTAATGTTTCTTCAAAGTCTTCTTCTGTTTCTCCTGGAAAACCTACGATTATATCAGTAGTTATACTTACTTCTGGTATTTTATCTTTTAATTCATGGAATAATTTTTTATATTCTGCTATTGTATATCTACGATTCATTTTCTTTAGGATATTATCTGATCCTGATTGGATTGGTAAATGGATATAAGGCATTATATTTGGGTATTTGGCTATTATATCTATCATATCACTAGAAAAATCCCATGGATGTGATGTTACAAATCTTATTCTATCTATTTCTGTTTTAGCGACATCTTCTAGTAAATTAGCCATAGTATATGATTCTTCTAGGTCTTTACCATAAGCATTAACATTTTGTCCTAGAAGGGTTACTTCTTTATAACCTTTGTTTTTTAATTCTTCTACTTCTTTTAGGATATCTTTAGGTAATCTACTTCTTTGTTTACCTCTGGTATATGGTACTATACAGTATGAGCAGAATTTATCACAACCATACTGAATATTTACCCAAGCTTTTATTTTGGAATCTCTTTTTACTGGTAAGTTTTCTATTATACTTCCTTCTACTGAGTAAACTTCAATATTTTGTTTTCTCTCTTTAGTTATGTTTTCTAATAAGGTTGGGATATCATAAATATTATGTGTTCCTAGGACTATATCTACCCATTTATATTTATCTTTTATCATATTAGATACTGACTCTTCTTGAGGCATACAACCTCCAATTATGGTAATGATATTAGGATTTGTTTCTTTTAATTTCTTTATTCTACCTAGTATTCCTACGACTTTATTTTGGGCATTTTCTCTAATAGCACATGTATTTATTATTATTACATCAGCTTTTTCATAGTTTTCTTCTTTGGTATAACCTAAGTCTTCCATAATACCTGATATATTTTCACTATCATGGACATTCATTTGACATCCATAGGTTAAAATGGTATAGGTTTTATTATGACCTATATTGTGAATAGACTCTGGTACTTTATATTTATCATATGATACTTCAGTTTTTTCTTTAGTTCTTATACGTGCATCTTTTATATTTGGTAACTGCATTTTACTTCCTTCTTTCTAATATTTTTCCTTTACTACATAAGTAGTTGTATTCATTTTGAAACTTGGTATTTTCTCTTTTTCTTTCGTTGATATGATCCGCTACTTCATGAAGTTCTCTTTCTAAATCGTAATATTCTTTATCACTTAATGGTCCATTAAATAATTGTAAATATGTTAAATGTTGATCATATGAATCAGCAAATCTTCTAGCGGCACTTGAGGAATGGGAATAGTATTTATAACCTAGTCCTTCATGGCCTTTGTTTTCACCGCTATAATAGGCACTTAAGTAGGCGGTACTTAATAGTTTAATCATTTTTTCATACTCTTCACGAGGTATCTTGCCGGCATAGGTCTTAGTTAGTTCTTTGAATAAGTGATCGGCATATTCTTTATTATGAATTTGGTGATTACGATATAGATATAAATAGCCTCTTTCGGCAAAGTATTTAGGAACACTACTGTTAACTAGAAGCATTGATTCTTGAACGATATTCGCAGATACTGAACGATCGGCAAAGTTACTGGGATGGTAGTCTGCTCTTTTCTTGATGTAATTTTCAATACGACGATATTCTTCTTTACTGGTGTTAGTGCTTCTTAGGTTATTGGTAACTAGGGATATTTTTTCTAGCATATCTAATATACTATAATCTATATCCATACCACTATCAACCATATCATAAGTTAATCTATTATCTACGGTTATTATTCCTTTTACTATTTCAATACTATCTGGATCTAGATTAAATGATGGATCTACTAGATACTTATAGGCCAAGACATTTTTAGGAGTACCTGGTAAGAGAGAACATAGATTATTTGCTATATTAGGATGGTATAGACTGATATTTTTATCTATTAAATATAGGGTCTCTACTCTACTTAGTGCATCATAATATGTTTTTGATTTATATGGTATTAGTGATGGGATATCTGTTATTGCTACATAATAACTATAACTACCATCTTTATTTTCTACTAAACTAAGAGCATCGTCTAAGCATAAGGCTTCTTTATCGTCAATTGTAACAAAGTTAGTGTCTATTAAAGTTCTTCCTTGAACATCAAATTTAAAACTCTCTAATTCTTTTAGTACTTCGTCATGTATTTGCGAATATATATGATATTTTCTTTCTAATTTTACTTCATCTACTTTACCAAAGTTTCTTATACGCATCATTATATCTCTTACATAGTCTTTATCTTTTTTACTAGATAATTTATCTAAATATAATTGTTTATCTTTTAATAGTTTATTATCTAGGTTATGTAAAAAGATTATTATTACGTCATAGAAGTAATTTCTATCTTCAAATGAAGTGGTATTTAGATAAGCTTCTAAGATATTTAAGAAGATATTATTACCTAGTTCATCAGTAACTAATAATATATCTTGTTTATTCTTTACTAGTAGTTCTACTGTTTTTAAATCTCTATCATTGAATATTAAGTGATTATATAGTATATAGGTATTATAGTTATCACTTGTTTCTTTCTTGATACGCATCTTTCTATTTAAGTCTATTAATATTAGCTTTATATTCTTAAATTCGATTGTATTTATATTTAATTTGGATAAGCGATAACTTATCTCTCTTACTTTATTATTAATTATTTTTAATTTATCTATATCTTGAAGATTTATTATTAATTCTATATTATATAGTATTAAGTTTATTTCGGTATAAGTACATGAAGTAATACTATCATAAAATATATCAAAGATTATATTAATAGTGGTCTTATAATCTATATCTAAATAACTATTAATTGTATTTATATCTAAATCTTTTTCAGATAATAATATTTTTTTGATTTCATTATATGTATTCATAAACCCCTCCTAGTTATTATATTAGTTTTTCTTATAATCTGTTAATATACTTAAGAAGGCTTCACTAGGTATTTCTACTTTACCTATGGTTTTCATTTTCTTTTTACCTTCTTTTTGTTTATCTAGGAGTTTTCTCTTTCTAGTTATATCTCCTCCATAACATTTAGCAAGGACATCTTTACGCATGGCTTTGATATCACTACGGGCTATTACTTTACTACCAATAACAGCTTGAACAGGTACTTCAAACATCTGTCTTGGAATGATATTTTTTAGGTTATCAACCATTCTTCTTCCACGATCATAAGCAAAGTCTTTATGTACTATTAGGGATAAGGCATCTACTACTTCGCCATTTAATAGGACATCCATCTTTACTAGGTCACTTTCTTTATAACCTATTACTTCATAATCAAATGAAGCGTATCCTTTAGTAGAGGATTTTAATCTATCAAAGAAATCATATACAATCTCAGATAATGGTAGTTCGTAGTGGATATTTACTCTTGTTGTATCTAAGTAATCTATACTTTTATAGATACCTCTTTTATCTTGACATAATTCCATTATTGGGCCTATATAATCAGTAGGTACTAAGATATTGGTAAAGATATATGGTTCTTTGATATTTTTTATTTTTACTTTATCAGGCATCATACTAGGATTATCGATAAAGATAGTACTTCCATCAGTTAAATTTATTTCATAATTTACTGAAGGAGTGGTAGCTATTATTTCGATACCAAATTCTCTTTCAATTCTCTCAGAAATTATCTCTAAATGTAATAGTCCTAAGAAGCCCATTCTAAAACCAAAACCTAGTGTACTAGATGTTTCTGGTTCAAATGTTAAAGCGGCATCATTTAGTTTTAATTTTTCTATTGCTTCTTTTAAAGCAGGATATTTATTTGATTCAATTGGATAAATACCGCAGTAGACCATTGGTTTCATTGGTTTATAACCTGGCAAGGCTTTATTGGTAGGATCATTAGCATCTGTTATGGTGTCTCCGACTGATACTGAAGATAAACTTTTTATTGATGCGGTAATAAAGCCTACTTCACCTTCTTTTAGTTCCTCTACTTCATGTTCAAATGGAGTATGATAACCTAGAGATACAACATCATACTCTGCTCCGGTAGTCATCATTTTTATCTTTGTTTTCTTGGTTATTTTACCTGAGACTACTCTTACTAATATTACTACTCCGCGATATGAATCAAAATAACTATCAAATATTAAACATTTTAATTTATCATTATGTTCTTTAGGAGATGGTATTCTATCTATGATAGCATTAACTAAGTCTGGTATTCCTACTCCTGTTTTAGCGGATACTTTAATTATTTCTTCACTAGTAAAACCAAAGGTATCATATAATTCTTTTTCTACTTTAGGTATATCGGCACTAGGAAGATCTATTTTATTTATTACAGGGATTATTTCTAAGTTATTTTCTAGAGCTAAATAGACATTGGCTAGAGTTTGGGCTTCAATTCCTTGAGTAGCATCTACGACTAAGACTGCTCCTTCACAGGCTGCTAGTGAACGTGATACTTCATAACTAAAATCTACATGACCTGGAGTATCTATTAGATTAAGCATATAACCATTATAAGACAATCTTACGGCATTTAATTTTATTGTTATACCTCTTTCTCTTTCAATATCCATATTATCTAGTAATTGATCTTTCATTTGTCTTTTATCTACTTCACCAGTATATTCTAAAATACGATCTGCTAATGTACTTTTTCCATGATCGATATGTGCTATTATACTAAAATTTCTTATTTTTGATGTATCCATTTTATCACTGCCTTCCTTTCCATTATAGCAAAAATTAGTATAAAATAAAAGAAGAAATACTAGATTTCTTCACTTTTTTCTTTATTTCTTCTTAAGTCTTATAGTCTTTTAGATAAGTATTTTAATGTTTATTAATTTTATTAATAATTAATTTACTGTTTTGATAATACCATCATTATTAAAGATAACATTTATAGAGTAACTATTCATATTATTTAATACTCTATCTTTTTCTTTACCTTCTAAAATAGATGTTTTATAATTATCTTGTTTACATGGTATAAATTTATAAGATAAATTTCCCTTTTTATTTAATGTTACTGATAATATTCCTGTATCTTTAGTTTCTCTATTAAAGATAAAATCTCCTAGATTATAAGCAATTAATTTATTATTATATATTTCCATACCTTGAAGTAAATGAGCATGACTACCTATAATTAGGTCTGCTCCCTCATCTATATATTCTTTACCTGTTACTTTTATTACTTCTTCTAGTTCATGAGAATCTTCTTTACCCCAATGTATTAGTAATACTACATAATCACTTTTTTCTTTTTCTTCTTTGATTGTTTCTTTTAAAAGAGTATTATCATAACATCTAAAGACGCCAGGACTATCACTGGTAGCACCAGGAGTTATGATGTTTTTTTCTGCTCTTGTTGAAGATATAAATGATATTTTATAGCCACCTACTATATAAGAGAAACTTTTTTTAGCTTCAGAAATATTATGACCTGCTCCAACAAAGGGTATATCATATTCTTTTAGGTATTTTAAAGTATCATTAAAGGCTTCTATTCCATAATCATAGATATGATTATTAGCAAGACTAACTAAATTTACACCCATTTCTTTATAGATATTTAATCTTTTAGGGTCTGCTCTAAAGGTATAGGTTTTGTTAAGAGGAGTGCCTCTAGTACTTATAGTAAATTCATTATTAGCTACCATTATATCTGAACTAGTCATGATATCTACTACTTCTTTAGATAGAATTCCATATACTCCTTCGTTTCTTGAATCATAATATGGCATGATATCAAAATTATCTGCTAGTGAGATGTCTCCAACAAAACTTAAGGTTATATCACCTTTCTTATCTATTATTTTGGTATTATCTAAATTATTATTTGATAAATCTTTTAATACTTTTAGTGAATTGCCTGTTAAATCATGCCACACGTTATAACTATAAGTGTTATCTTCATAGCTTGTATTTATATTTTCTAAAGTATTTATTCCATAGTTATTATAAATATAATTTAAAAAGTCATAATCATAATTATTATCATAAGAGATAATATTATTTATTATTTCTTCTTTAGTACTTACTCTTTCTTTATTAGGAGTACATCCTACACATAACAATATTATTAATATTACTTCCACTAACTTCTTCATAATTTTAATATATCATAGAAGTGATAAAAAGTCTATAATATATTATTATTTAAATTCTTCTATTTTATGAAACATAAAAATCATTTTATCTATTTTCTTATCTGTATGATAATGACCACAATACCATAAATTATAATCTACTGTATTTTCTATCTCATTCAAAAAATGTTCTGTCGAATAATCTACTGTTGATTGATCTATACCACCTAAAAACATTTCTCTTGGTAGATATTTATATGGACAAGTATGTGATAAAATAATATCAATTTTATTATTCATATTATTTAAGACTTCTTTAACTCTACTTTTAGTAGCGGCATTTGGTTGTTCATTTTCATACCAGTTATATCCCATTGCTAATCTAAAATATTTATCAACACTATATGCACCGCCTATTACGAGAACTTTATGATTATTAAAGTTATATACTTCTCCATCTTTTGCAAATAATATATTAGGATAATCTTCTTCATAATATACAATTCCATCATGAAATTTTTTCTTTTTATATGTTTTAATATTTTCTGGTCTCTCCTCATGATTACCATGAATACAAAGAAAAGTTATTGGATATTGTAATAAACTATTTTTAAGTATATAATCATTTTCATTAGCATAATAATTTATTCCAGCATCTCCTAAAACAATTAATGTATCATCTAAAGAAGTTTTATTAACATAACAAAAATTTAGAACTTCTTCAAAATTGGCATGTTTATCACCAGTTATATATATCATACGATCACCATCCTATAAAATTATACCACTTATATTGAAAAATTTAAGTATTATTTAAAAGAAAAAAGAAGAAAAATTATTTTTCCTCTTTTTTAGTTGTAGTTTTTTTAGTAGTTGTAGATTTTGTACTAGTACTCTTTTTAGCAGTAGTTTTAGTTTCTGCTTTTTTAGCAGGTTCTTTCTTTTCTGCTGCTTTAGTAGTAGTTTTCTTTTCTGCTGGTTTCTTTTCTTCTTTAGTTTCTACTTTTACTTCTTTTGGTGTATATTTTTTACCATTTAAAGCATCTTTAGCAATAGCTACTAAATCTGAAAATGCTTTAGGATTATCAATAGCAAGTTCACTTAACATTTTTCTATTAACTGTTACTCCTGCTTTATTTAATCCATCAATGAATCTTGAATAAGAGATTTCGTTTTCTCTACATCCAGCATTGATTCTTGTAATCCATAATTTTCTAAAGTTTCTCTTGTTTTGTTTTCTATCTCTAAAAGCATATACTCCTGAATGCATTACTTGTTCATGAGCAGTCTTATATAATCTATGTTTACTACCAAAATAACCTTTTGCTTGTTTTAATACTTTTTTTCTTCTAGCACGTGCAACAGTGCCACCTTTAACTCTTGTCATATTATCCCTCCTATATTAAATCTTTAATTCTCTTTAAATCTGATTTGTTTAAACTAGATCCTTGTTTCTTACTAGATGCTCTAGCAGCACTATTTTTACCAGTATTATGTAAAACTCCTTGTCTTGATTTACTAATTGATCCACTTTGTCTTACATTTAAAACTTTCTTTAATCCTTTGTGTGTTTTCATTTTATTTT
This sequence comes from uncultured Bacilli bacterium, assembly GCA_934182615.1. Taxonomy (GTDB): domain Bacteria; phylum Bacillota_I; class Bacilli_A; order RF39; family UBA660; genus CAG-302. Next base: position 8,913 of record CAKPRO010000011.1, read on the forward strand.
TTTTAAGTTTTGTCATAATATCCTCCTTCTATTTCTTAGGTGTAAGTTGCATAAACATTGTTCTACCTTCAATTCTAGGTTTTAGTTCTATTTCTGCAACATCACTTACTTCATTATAAAATCTATCTAATACTTCTTTTGCAAGTTCGGGATGGGCAATTTGTCTTCCTTTGAACCTAATGCTTGCTTTTACTTTGTTGCCTTTTTCAAATGCTTTTTTTGCATTATTTACTCTAGTATTGAAATCATGAATATCAATATTTACTGATAATCTGAATTCTTTTGTTTCTACCATTGCTTCTCTTTGTTTCTTTTGTGCTTCTTTGGTTTTCTTTTTCTTTTCATACTTGAATTTGTTATAGTCCATTATTTTACATACTGGCATATTACCACTGTCACTCATAAGTACTAAATCAAATCCAGCATATCCTGCTAGAGTAAGAGCATCTTGTTTGCTCTTTACACCAAGTTGTTCGCCGTTTGGTCCAATTACCATCATTTCCTTACATCTAATTTGTTCATTGATAGGATTATCCTTTAAAGTAGCTATAGCTAACACCTCCAAAAAAATGAATACTAAAGAAGTATCCATTTATCCATTAAAAAGACTAGTTATTTATTGTATTATTAAGTATGCAGCCTTTTACCTATTACTATGTGTAATCAGGTGAGATAAATATAATCTTCTTTCCGTTTCGTTATTAATTATATTACATAATATTATGAATGTCAACTAAAAAGTACTAAAAATTGCTTATTTAGTGGGTATTTTTGACTTATTGTTGATTTTTTTTAATTATTTGATAACTAAATGGTTTTTTCTAATGACCTTAGGCATTAGAAAACCCTGGAGTGACTACAGGCACGAAGGGCATAAAAAAAGAAGATTACTTTTCTTCTTTAATATAGTTAGGATCAATATTTTCTTCTATTTCTTTTTCTGTTTCTTCAGTTACTTCTTCTGGTATATCATCCCATGGTTCTTCATCTTCTTCGATGGCTATTTTTACTTTGGTATCTCCGACTATCTCTATTCCTAATTCTTTTTCTATATCGATATTGATACTATTTCCATCTTCTTTAGCAGATATACAACTAGGTCCTTTTAGGCATCTTACTATTATATCTTTCTTTGATGAATCGGTAGTTTCTTTTTGAGAGACTGTTACTAATTCTTTATATGGTATATTCTTTGTTATTACTGATGTCTTGGTATTGTTATCATATGAATACCATAAGTTTACATCATAAGAACCATTTATGACAATCTTACCTGCCTCATCACTACCTGAAAATTTATGATTGATTACCCAACAACCTAAAACAGTATCGACAGGAGAATCTGTATTTACTTTATAAGTATTTTTATAATACTTCTTTCCTTTACCTACTACTGCTTTAGTTACAATTTCTTTATATGCTGACAAAAGATATCACCCCTCACCATAATTTATGTTAGAGATAAGAAAAAAGTACCATTTTTTGATACTTTATTATTTTAATAAATCGTCATTTTTTATGATAAAGATATTTTTATCTTTGTAGAAGGCAAAGAAGACATCTTCGATATTTATATCTTTTTTATCTAGAAAGTTATAGACCCACTTTTTATCTTTCTTTAAGTGTTTTAGGGTATCTTCTTGGATATCACCATCTAGTATTATTGGTAGTGGTAATGGTGAAGTTTCTTTTTTATATGGGAATACGGATAATGTACCGCTGCTTTCTAGAATGGCATATTCTACTTCTTCTATACTACGATAGCCTTTATCTCTTAGTTGTACTAGTAAATCGTCTAGGTTATATCTTTGTCTTAGCATTTCGTTATAGTTTATTTTTCCATTCTTAATAATAAGAGAGGGATTACCATCTAGGAAGATTCTAAATCTTGGTTTTTTTAGACTTATATAGGCTAATATACACTGCATTAATACTAGTATTACTATTGGTATTAAGGAATATAAGATACTTGCTTTATAGTTTTCAATACTTATTACTGTTAGTTCTGCGATAAGTAATGATACTATTAAATCTGTTATACTTAGTTGTCCTACTTCTCTTTTACCCATTATACGATATATTACAAATATAAATAGATAGAAGAATATTGTTCTTAGTACTACTATTGTCATAATTATCACCATTATAATTATGTACTAATGTATATTTTTTTATACAATTTCATAATATTTAGTGGTGATATTTATGATTATGAATTATTTAAAAAGTTTATTATGGTGTTTTGGTATATTAATTATTAGTTCTATTATTATTACTATTTTTAATTATTTTAATGTTATTAGTGGTATTCCTCTTAAGATTATATTTTTAATTATTCCTATTACCAGTATATTTATTGGTAGTTATAGACTTGGTAAGTTATCTAATGAGAAGGGTTATATTGAAGGTATTAAGTATGGGCTTATATGGGTTATTTTATTTGTTGTTATTAGTTTGATATGCAAGGTATTTGATTGGACTTCGATTATTTATTATTTTATTTTGTTATTTATTTCTATACTTGGTAGTATTCTTGGTATTAATAAGAAAAAGAAATAATCTCTATACTAAAAGGTATAGGGATTACGATATAAATTACTAACTATGATATCTAATATAAATATGCCTACTATTATATAAGTATATTTATAATACTTTTTATTATAATATTTATCTATTAATGGTAATAATAAATAATTTAGTATTAGAGAACCTACTGCAAAGGTAAGGACACTTCTTAGACATACTAGGCCATTTATATTTAGAAATAGTCCTGTATAGTCCCATAATCTTTGATTAAAGATATTTACACTTATATAACCTACTATATATTCTAATAATCCTGTTATTATTATACTTAATATGAATAATAAAATGGGATTCTTTTTTAATGGTTTTAACATACTTAGAAATACTGCTCCTACTCCATAGATGGGAAGCCATGGTCCATATAATATTCCCCAATTATTTAATACTCCTAATGTTATATAATAAAATATTACTTCATATATGTATCCTGTTAAGGCTCCTAGTATAAATATTACAAAGTAATATAATAATTTATCTAATAATGTTTTCTTTTTATTCTTTTTCTTACTCATTTTACTACCTACCTACTATTTAAGTATAGCATAGTTTTAATATTATTACTAGTATTTTATTTAGTTGTTCTTATAGCCTATGGTCTATAAGAACTGCATCAATATGCTATATTATATTTGGTGTGTAGACTTTCTAACTATTAGTTTGTTTAGTACTATTAATACGATTTTGGAGTTTACCCCAAAATCGTGTGAAGTGTTGATTTTACTGGCTTCGCGCGATTTTGCCCGTGTCAACAAAATCGCACATTTCAACTGCGTAAAAAACAATAAACTTTTATCAAGATTGTATTTGTTTTGCTTTAATATTTTGTTCCTCTTCTATTTCTTTTAACGATTTATCTGGCATTGGTAAATCTTCCGGCATCGTTCCGCCTAATTTTTCTATTGCATCTCTAATTGTTTTGCCAACAGTATAATGAAGATCAGTTGCCATTTCTTCATTTTTTTCTTTTTGCTTTTTTAGTAATGCTTCTGTTTGAGTTATTCTAAAAACGTTAGCGCCAAGTTCTTCACTACCCATATTATCTAAAATTTCTTCTCGGTATCTTAACTTTTTTCTTTTAGCAATATCGTCGGCGCTTTCTCCATTGTATAGACCCCTGTAACCTGCATTAGTAAATTTATCAAAATTTTTTACTCCCTTTGAACTTGCAATTTTATATAAAACTTTATTACCATCTCTTGTTTGTTTTCTTCTATATAGTCTTTTCTCGTCCTCACTTAAATTATTATATTCTATCTCCGTTAATTCCATTTTTCTAGTTTGAATAGCAAAGTAAGTTTGCCCCAAAGCAATCGGCTTCTTTCTTGAATCACCATTTTGAACTATTAAGTAGCATGCATATCTTGATAGTTTATAATCTTTTATAACTTTTGAAGATGCTCCTGCCTCTACGATTTTGTTAACGTCAACAAAATCGTATACAATTGTATTTTTGCTATTATTACATGCAATCATAGCTTTATAAATTATCTTTTCAAAATTTCTCCATTCTTTATAACCTAGTAATTTCATTAGTTCTCTTGCTTCCCAATACTCATTTTCTTGTTCATCTATATGTCTTATATCGTCAAATATTTTTTCTCTAAACTCTTCTATATCACTCATATTTTTCTTCCTTTCTTTTATAATTTTTTTTGCGATTTTGGAGTTTAACCCAAAATCGTGTGAATCCTTTATTTTATTGACTTTATGCGATTTTGTTGACGTCAACAAAATCGTGCATTTTAATAGTTTTAAATCGATTTTGGGGTAAACTCCAAAATCGTGTGAACCCTTAATTTTACTGGCTTCGTGCGATTTTGTTGACGTCAACAAAATCGTGTATTTTTAAAATATTTACTTCATCATTTTAGTGTGTAGATTAGAAGCCACTCCCCTGTTTTTTATAGATATAACCACACTCTTTCCTACTTCTAAATCTACAAGTTAAGTATAATATAAATATATTATGAAGTCAATATTATTTTAATACTTTTGTTTGTTTTTATATATTTATATATTATATTTACGCTTTATGTGTATAATTCACTATTATACATACATATGTATATTAAAAATAGACTGTTTAGTCTATTCTGTTAGTAGTTTGGATAATGGTACTATGGTGTAGCCTTTACTATTTATATATTTTATTATTATGTCTATGTTTGAAGTATCTTCGAGTAATATTATACTGCCTCCGGTTAGATTATTTTTTATATTGTTATAGCCTCCGATTATTGAAGGTATTACTACAAGCATATTGTTATTGTTACATATGCTTAGATAAGTACTATTTTTTTCTTTTAGAAGGCAATATTTAGATTTATTGTTACTTAGTTTGTTTATTATTATATTATCATTATCTAAGATTTCTTTAGTATATACTCCATTATTGCCATAAGTATATAGTTCTTGTTTTTTTAATTTTTTTATATTAGTATTAGTTATATCTTTATGATTTAGATAGATTGTTATGTTACTGATATTTGTTATATTATGTTTTGTCAGAGAATTATATATGACTATTAATGATACTTCATTAGTACTATTTCCTTTAACTATATATTTATCTTTGTTATTGGAAATACTACTACTGGGAAGGATATCTTTATAGATAAGAGATTCTTCTCTAAATATTCCTCCTAGTTTCATTTCTTCATAGCTTTTATCTATATCTACTTCTAGTCCTTTTTTACCTGGTACTATAGTATCATTATCAATAATAGCATTTACTGGGAGTACTTCATAATCTTTTTTTATATCATTTAGTTTTACCATTAACGGATCTTTACTATTTAATAAATTCATTATTTTATCTGTATAAAAAAAACTAAAACATACTAATGATATTATGAAGAATATTCTTATTATTTTTTTCAAGATTACCACCTAATAATATATATGTATTTCTATAATAAAAAGTACCTATATATTTATTATATAGATACTTATATTATTAACTAACTTTTATTTGATATGGATCTGTACTAGTACCAGTTCCTGACTTCACACTAGCATCAGAGTTTAGAAATAGGACTGGTGTGACCGCATTCGCGGTGTAGACACTGCTGCCATAGTTGACACCGCCAATTGAAGTGACATACAACTCATAGTAGGAGTAGCCAGAACAAGGAGTTAATAACCAACCAATATTTGAAGCAATTATACTCTTCATCCAGTTATTTGCTGTACAGGTACTATTAAAATAATCAACTAACTTTTTAGTGCACTTTCCTAAATCCGCTGCATAGCCATAGTCACTTGGATATGCTAAAGCTATCTTTCCGGTCCATGATATTGGTCTTCCGGTAAATGCATCTCCTGTACTTCTTTCATATTCATACATTTGATCTGAATATGCTGAAGCACTATTCCTTCCTAGTAATGAATAGTTATTATCAGATATCATATTTCTTGTTGTATCATTCTTTAGTCCTATACTTGTAAAATCACATGCTTTAGTGGCATTATTTTGACCAGCATAACAATTGCCACTTCCTGCATTATAATATAAACTTCCTCCAGTAGTCTCGGATTCATACCCTGGGTTTAATAGTTTCATAAGTCTAGCATCAGTCCAATCATTTTTACCATTATTTGATTCTGCTCCTGTCGTAGTATCTTTATTATCAAAAGAGTATGTTCCTATTTGACTACCTCTTATTAGTTTTACTTTACCATCAAATACTCCTATTATTCTCCATGTTTCACATGTAGAAGATGATTGATTAGAATAATCACTACAATTAAAATAGATATAGTTATTTGGTGTTGCTCCATAGTAACGAATGTTACCACCTACATCTTTCATTAGGCTATTTGTTGTATCATATTCATAATTAATACTATTATTTGTTACTGTTGTATTTGATGAAAAGGTATCATTTGCTATTAATTTAGCTAAGCCTTGATATGGAGCTTTTCCCTGATTAGCATCAGCACTGATGTTACCATTAAAAGTAGCAGAAGTAATACTGTTACCTGCGAGTGATTTATCTACATAGATTACTACTAAATATTTATATGTTTCTGTATTAGATAATTGTTTAGTTAGTAGTGTTATGGTATCACTACTGGTGATGCTACCAGAAGATACTATATCAAATGACTGATTAAGTAGTGATGATACTGTTACTGATGATGGTGTTGTTACGGTACTGGTATTATTTAGTACGACATATTTAAGAGAACCAGAACTATCACCAGTAGTAAAGGCATCTGATATATTTGTTACATTTAAATATATAGAGCCATAACCTTCAATTGTACAAGTACTCTTGATGCCTATGTTTACTGCGGATATACCTATTCCTTCTTTGATAGTAAATTTATTATTACTGATTAAATCTGATTCATTGAGTAATTTTAAATTACCACTTATATCTTGGCCTTTGGTATAATCTATAGTAAAACATCCACTAGTTAAACCTATATTTATTTTATTACTAGTCCATGTAAGTATAGCATATGTAGTACCTATTATTACTAGTACTAAAGCTATTATTCCTATTATTATTATTTTCTTTTTCTTATCCATATTTTATTCCTCCTAGATATAATAAAAGACTATGAAAAAATACTAATATTACTATTAGTTATTTTCATAATCTTTATTAATAATTTTATTTATACTTAGATTAGATTTTTGACCCCCCCCCAACACGAACATTGGTACATACTGATAATATTTTCATAGGCAGGGCCCCCTTTCTTATTTTTTAGCTTGATTTAATGCATTTTCTAATGCTTCATATAAAGCGTCTACTTTGATAGTACATCCACTTACTGTATCTGTATAACCATCATCATTTAATTTTACTTTATCTAAACCTTGATTGTCTACAACATTCTTTTCTAAGGCTTCTACTTGTTGATACCATTCTCCTACTTTAGAGCCATAGTCATTACCATACATTCCGTAAGCATCTCCTAATGTTTTTTTAGTAGTTTCTACTCCATCTTTTGTATAAGTTGTATCTAGATTAACATCAGTTATTTTACCGTTTTTGTCTACTGTTACAATGGCAGTAGCAGTATTATTTTGTCCTCCGTAACTATCGATTGCAGTTCCTGTATAAACTCCTTCTTTATATCCTTTTGAACAACCTGATAATAATGCTAAACCTATTATACTTATTAAACATATTTTCTTTTTCATATTGCTTATCCTCCTACTTATACATTATAAAATATTTTTTTATTTTTTTCTAGTCCTAAATTAATACTTTTTGATATTTTATATATATTTTTTGGCACTATCTAACATTTTTTTAGATATTATACCTATTACTATACCGGTAGGTATAGAGAATATTAAGAGATATGGTAAATAATACATTACATTATAATTATTTAGAAATAATACTCCTACTAGGACTTGACCAATACTATGGAATAGGCTTCCTATTATGGATACTCCTATTACTGATAGTTTTGTTTTTTTAAATAGATACATAGCTATTATACTAAATATGGCTCCAGATAAGGAGAAGAAGAAATTAATACCAAAACCTGTTCTTAGTAAGGCTACGATTAAGACTCTAACTAATGATACTGTAAGAGCAGTCTTAAAATTATATTCATATAAGGTAAATATTATTACTATATTGGCTAGGCCTAATTTTAATCCTGGTATTATATCTCCTATAAAGGTGAAATAACTTTCTATTATTGATATTACTACACATATAGAGGTTAATATGGCTATTTTTGTTATGTCTTTTGTTTTCATTAATATACCACTCCATCTAGTTCATTATCTTCACTTATTATCTTTACTATTATTTTATTTGGCATACATACTAGAGATTTATTATTAGTATATATATAGCCTTCTTTAGAACAGATATGTCTATTTGATGTTTCTTCTTTTACTCTTATTTTTTTATCTTTTACTTCTAATACGACATCTCCTAGATATCCTTTTACTGTGTATTCTTTATTGGTATTTAGATCTATTTTTAATATTTCTTTATCTTCATAATATACAACAGCAGTCTTTCCTTCTTTTTTGGTAATATTAATTATTATAAAGAAGATACTTATAATTATTAATAATACTCCTACCAACTTTAGATCATTCTTATTCATAATTAAAGTTATCACTTCTTACTATATTATCTTTATCTATATACCATATTGCTTCGATATCATTATTATTATTTACTACTTCTAGTCCTTTATCTACTGGTAATAGATATAAGTATGTACTATAGATATCTGCTAGTAGAGAGGACTTTGTTATTACAGTTACTGATTTCATATAGTTACTTGGTTCTTTAGTAATGGGATTTATGATATGACTATATCTTATATTATCTATATCACAATATCTTTGATAATTACCTGATGTAACTACTGATAAGTTATTTACATTTACTTTAGTAAAGATATTACTTGTATTATCTGGATCAGTTATTCCTACTACATAATATTCTTTATTGTAGGCTTTACCTACTTTGACATTACCACCAGCATTTATGATATAATTGTTTATATTATTATCTTCTAAATAGTTACCTACTAGTTCGGTTACATAGCCTTTGGCTATACCACCTAAATCTAATTTAATATCATTATACTTGGTATATTTATTATTATCTAGTTTGATATCATCTATATTTATGTTTACATCTAGTTCATTATTACTTGGCAAGCTATTACATTTATTTATGTATTCTTTCCAGATACCTGTTAGATTACCTGCTGCTATATTAAATAAGCCATCTGTCTTATTATAATATTCTATACCTATATTTATGATATCACTTAGTTTTTTATCTATTTCTATTTCTTCATTATTACTTAGTATTTCATTTAAATAATATACATTTACTATGCCATCATATTTTTCATATCTATTAGTTAATTTATTATAACTACTATAAAGATAATCTATATCATTAAAGATATTATTTATTTCTTTTTTATTCTTAGTACTATTTATTTTTATATTTATATATGTATCCATATAGAAATAGTTTTTACTATATTCTTTATATGTTATTTTATCTATATATAAGAGTACTAAACTAAGTAATATTAATACTAATATTATTATATATATATATTTCTTTTTCATTTCATTACCTCTATATATATAATACTATAAAATAGATAAAAAAACTAGTACTAAATCCATTTAGTACTAGTTATATTTAATAATTCATTCTCTTCATATTCTTCAGTATAATTTAATATTTTATTTACTACTTCTTTATAATTATCATTTAGATTGATATCATTATTTATTATTCTTTTTTTTAATCCTTTTTTATATTTATTATCATTTATATAGATATACATACATCTATCGATATTTCTTATTACTTTTATATCTTCTTCATTATCTCCATTACATGAGAAAATTATATCCTTATACCATTCTATTAAATCAATAGATAGATCATCATTATATATGATATCACTATTAATTATATCATCATAGTATGGACAACACTTTAATATTTTTTTTACATTAGTTACATCAATAGTAAGTGTTTCAAACATAATATTCTCCTTATATTCTCTATTTTCACCATAAGTATATCAATAAAATATTATTTTGTAAAGTAATTCGACATATTTAGATATTATTTATCTTTTCTTTCATGAAAATCCAAGGTATTTTCATGTCTGATATAGCCTAATTCTTAGTCTATACCAGAGTCTTTAGTAGACCTATTATATTCACAGTTAGTACTATAAGAAAAAGAATTAGTTCAAGCAAACTAACTCTTTAATGTAGCATTCTTACCAGTAGCATATAAATCAAATGATAATGTTTTATTCTGCATAGTATTTGGATTAGTATAATCTTTTCCATTAAACCATAAATATAAAGTATATTTATCCGTAGTAGTATTAACTACTCTATCAGTAAATAATGTTAATGTAGTAGTGCCACTACTAGCATAAGTTATATCTTTAAAATTACCTTTAGTAACTAAAGTACTATCATTATAATATAATTCATATATAAATGATTCTTCTTTTAATTCACTTGGCATAGTAGTTAAATCCATATATAAACTCATAGTACTACCTTCTTCACTTGCTATAACTGTTATATCTTTCTTAATACCTTCTTCTTTACTAGAAGTAGGTATTAATACTCCAGTTATATTAGTACCTCCATTAAAAGTAACAGTACTACCCTCAATACCAACACTAATATTAATATTAGATGTACTACTCCATCTATAATAAGCATAAGTACCACCTATCATAACAATAATTAACCCTATTATTCCTATTATTAATCCTTTATTATTTTTCATATCTATCCCCCTAACTTGGTTGTCATGTAGTTACTGTTACTGCATTGTATGTTATGTTTCCATCTGTTATAGCATTAGTAGTACCCGTTACAAATGCAGTACCTGAATTACCATTTACTGCATAATTCCAATCAAATGCTTTACCCGAATTGTTGTATATTTTAAAATTAGAATTAGAATAATTAAGAGTGGAAAATGCAAATTGTCCTATACTCGTCAATTTCGAACCAGAATTAATTAGCACATAATTTAAATTATTACGAGCAAAAGCTCTTATTCCTATTGTTGTCACCGAATCTGGTATTATTACATTTGTTAATTGATTATAATAAAATGCATCTTCTCCTATTGTTGCTAAAGAATCTGGCAAAATTATACTTGTTAATTGGCCATTATAAAATGCATTCCACCCTATTGAAGCTACCGAATTTGGTATTACAATATTCGAAAATTTACCATTTTCTAACACACAATTTCCTATTTCAATAAGTGAATCTGGTAAACTAATACTAGTAATATCATTAGTAGAAAGAGACTCCCCGGACTTTGAATCTTTAAGTACCCCCAATTTAGTTACCAAATATTTCTCAGAAGAATAACTTGTTTGCAGATTAGTTATAGAGCCATTTTTTTCAAATTGTTGATATATATTAAAGCTTGGCTTCCAATAATCAAGAAAATCCTTTAATGTCGCTCCATCAGTAGATTTACCATTTTTGCATATATCTCCAATATATTCTGAAGAAATTCCCATATCATTAATAAAGAAACTTTCACAAGCAGATACTGCTTCAGCACTTGGATTAGATACTACATCGAATGTTATAGTTACTTTTCTTAACATTTTTGGTATTACAATATCTTTTTCTTCACCTACGTAATGAGTTATAGTTGCAGTTCCATCTTCCTCATTTGTCTCTATTATAAAGTTAGCATCGTAGTCAGGAGACTTTTGTTCTGCTTCAGAACTAATATTACCACTAAATGTTGCTGATGTTATGCTGTTACCTGCTAGAAAATTATCTACATAGATTACTATTATATATTTGTTTATCTCTGTATTAGATAGTTCCATCTTATATAGTAACTTCTTACCACTACTTTCAATTGAACCTTTGGCAACAATTTCAAAAGATTGATTAAGTAAAGAATCTACTGTTACTGAAGATGGTGTTGTTATTGTACTAGTGTTATTTAATACTACATACTTAAGTGCTCCTTTACTATCTCCAGTAGTAAAAGCTTCTGATATATTAGTTACATTTAAATATATAGAGCCAAATCCTTCAATAGTACAAGTAGATTTTATACCTATATTAACTGCAGATATACCTATTCCATTTTTAATAGTAAATTTATTATTGTTAATTAAATCAGATTCATTAAGTAGTTTTAAATTACCACTTATATCTTGTCCTTTAGTATAATCTATTGTAAAACAACCACTAGTTAATCCTATGTTTATTTTACTACTTGTCCATGTAAGTATGGCATATGTTAATCCTGATATAGCTAGTATTAATATTATTACTCCTAGTATTATTAATTTCTTTTTCTTTTCCATGATATCTTCCTTTCTGACATAGTAAAAGACTATGAAAGACTAGTATTACTACTAGTTACTTCATAGTCTTTATCTATATTATTATTTTTATTTATACTTAAGTTAGATTTTAGATATAAAGTTGGTAATAAATACCCCCCCCCCATTTTCTACAAACAAATGTATGTTGCTGGTTAAGTTCATATTTATTACCTCCTCTCAATCGTGATGTTGATTTGCGAATTAATTGGGATCGAATAGTTGCGAAATATTTGGGATCTTTTCGTAAATCAATTCTCTTACTTATGAATAAATGATATCATAAATAGATAATAAATTCAATACTTTTTTAGAATTTTAATGAACAACCTACTATTTCTTTTAAATTTCTTAGATAGATTGTTAAGATATTAGCCTTTGATATATCTTCTTTTACTGTAGCATCAATAGTGGATATTATATTATTATTTTCTATTATATCTATAGTACCTACTTTATCTCCTTTCTTTATAGGAGCTACTATTTTATCTATATTGGCTTTATAAGTAATATTTTTTAATTCTTCACTCTTTTTATTTAATATTGTTATATTTTCTTTTGGTATTATTTCTACTGACATTTTTTTACCTAGTTCTACTTTTTTCTTTTCTATTGTAGTGCTTTCATCTAATATAGTTTGTACCATATAAACATTAAATCCATAGTCTAACATTTTAGTAGTATCAGCACTTCTTTTACTAGTATTTTCTTCTTTCATTACTACTGTTATTAAACGCATATTATCTTTTTTCATTGTAGCGGTTAAACAATATCCCGCTTCGTCAGTAAATCCTGTTTTTAAGCCATCTACTCCTTCTTTAAATCTTACTAAGCGATTGGTATTGACTAACCAAAATGGACTTTTGGTATCTTTTCTTAAATAGTCCTCATATGTTGAAGTAAATTCTAATATTTTTTCATGTTTTACTAATTCTTTGGCTATTAGACTCATATCATTAGCAGAAGAATAATGATTATCTGCGGTTAATCCTGTTGCATTAACAAAGTTTGTATTTTTTAATCCTAAATCTTTTGCTCTAGTATTCATTCGTTTTACAAAAGCTTCTTCACTATCTGATATGCGTTCTGCTAGTGCTACTACAGCATCATTGCCTGAAGCTATTGCCACTCCTTTTAATAATTCTTCAACGGTCATTTTTTCTCCGGCTTTTAAGAATATTTGACTACCACCCATACTTGATGCTTTTTCTGATGCGGTTATCATTTCATCCCATTTTAAGTTACCACTTTCTATTTCTTCCATAATAAGAAGCATACTCATCATTTTAGTCATTGATGCTGGAGCTAATTTTTCGTCTTTATTTTTTTGAAATAGTATTTCTCCAGTTGAAGCTTCGATCATTATTGCACTCTTTGCATTAGGAGCTAGATCTTCTACTTCTTCGGCTTTTACTAAAGGAATAAATATAGATAAAAGTAAAAGTATTAATATTTTTTTCATTATAAATCACCTAGTAAAAAGTATGCTATTATATTATAAAATATTAATACTTTATTTGTTATTTTCCTTTGCAAATATCTTCTTGTATTTGTCCCATTCCTAATTTATCTGTTTCTTTTATTTCTAATAATACTCTTAATCTATTATCGCTTCTAATAGTATTATTATAACTGAAATAACTTAATACATCATCTATATCATTTATTTTATCTTTAGTTGCTCCCTTTAATGTATAAGTAAACTCATAATATTTATTTACTTCTAATTTTTTCTTTAATTCACTAGTTATTATATGAGCGTAAGCACCATGTGTTAAATATTGATCTACTACCACATAGGACATTTCTGGTACTTCTGCTACATAACCATCTAATAAATCTACTACTCTATACGTCTTTGTAAATGAGCAATCATAATATACTTCTTTAGTAATATTATTTCCTTCATTTGCGGTATTATTTGTTGTTTCTTCTTCGGCGTTATCTTGTTCCTTAACTAGTTTATTATTTTCATAATTTAAATAAATATTACAGCCTAACAATCCTAACATTACTACTACACATATTAATAATAATCTCTTATCTTTATTCATATATCCTCCTATTTATATTTACAATATATCATATTTATTATGATAATACAACATTATTCAAAAAATTAGGTATATGTAATAACAAAAATATTAAATATACGTAAAATATATTAGATATCGTAAAGGAGGTATATTTATGTATTATTACGGTGGATATTCTGGAGGATATAATACTGGTAGTAGTTGTGGATGTTCTAATACTATGAACTATTCATATCCAAGTTATGGTTATGGTTATAGTAATTATGGCTATGGTAATAGTGCCGCTATTGTATTAGTGTTATTTATTTTACTTGTTATTATAATTGGTACTAGAATTGCTGCTTAACTAAAGGGAAATATTCCCTTTTTTATTTTGATATTTTATGCCAAAGACCACAAGGCTTGGGCATACCCCGGAAGACTACAGGCTGAAGGGGATAAAAAAGTATTTCTTTTTTTTTAATTTTATGATAAAATATATAACGAAACGAAAGGGATGAAGTATATGATTAGAACTAAAGACATATTAGATGAAAAAGATCCACGTGTTAGAGCTAAAAACTCAGACGTTGAATTTCCTTTATGTAACGAATATAAAAATATAATACCTGAAATGTTAAAACATTTAAGATATTCACAAATAGAGAAATTATCTAAAAAATATGATTTAAGACCAGGTATGGGACTTGCGGCTCCACAACTTGGTATTAATAAGAATTTCTTTGTAGTATGTTATGAAGTTAAAGAAGGAGTATTTGATGACTACATTCTTATTAATCCTAAGATTGTTTCTTACTCGGAAGAAATGATATATGCTGGCGAAGGTGAAGGTTGTCTTAGTGTTAATAGAGAGGTTGAGGGAATTGTACCTAGACATGCTAGAATAACCGTGGAAGCTTATGATATAGATGGTAAGAAACATAAATATCGTGTTAGAGAAGACTTAGCTATTGCCTTTCAACATGAGCTTGATCATTTAAATGGTATTTTATTTGTAGATTATATTGATCCTAAGGATCCTTATAAAGATGCAGATATATATAGAGAAATATAAAAATATGCCACTAATGACATATTTTTTTTGTTCTTTTTTTTAATAAATATTTAGTATCTTCTTCTGATACATCTAAGTTATTATATAATATAAAATTATATACTTCTTTAGTTGTTACTCCTAATAAATCTTTTCTATTTCCATAATAGATAATGTTATTTAAACTGGTAGGTACTTCTAATCTCTTATTATGTTCAAACTCTATACCAAATGGATAATAAAAGTTATTTCCTATAACAAATGATTTGTTTTCTTGATACAATTGCTGCAACATTTTTCTTATATTCCCTATTTCTACTATACTATTATTTGGTATGGATAAGATATCTTCTTCTCTACCTAGTATTAATACTTCACCATTATCAGAAGTCCACTCTCTATTTGAAGATATTATTTCAGCAGAACCATAATCTTTTACATAGATTTTTTTTATGATGTATGGTGTTCCCGCTAGTAAAGAGATTAAAGTAATTGTATTTTCCCAGTTATCTTTAGTTCTTTTTAACATATATTATTTTACTATTAGATATATTATTAGGGCTACTACTAAAACTAAGATTAAAGATAAGATTATTAAGGCTCTCTTACTTATATTTAAGAAACCGTTTTTATTCATACTATTAAGTAAGTTGATTTTAAACATATCTCTATCAGCGTGTGATTTGGATACCATTACACCTTTATAAGTAGTTAATTCTTTTTGATGTCCTTCAGATAATATTTCTTCTGGAGTAATTGTATCTAACATAATTAATTTTTGATTTTCATATAAAGTATAATGAAGAACTATATCTCCGTGTACTTTAGAAAACATTCTGTCAGTAGGAAGTTTTAATTCATATTTTACTATTCCTTCTTTACTATTTTTAGATACTGCTACTCCTAAAAAGTTGCCATCACGTAGAGATGGTACGTAATCAAAGATTAACTTTTTATACGCTAACATATTATATTTTTTTAATGATCTTTCTTTTTTCTTAAATTCATTTTCATTTAAATATTCGACAACATACGAATGCATTTTCTATCACCTATATTCATTTTACTACATTTTTATTTTTTTGGAAAGATACTTTACAAAAAAACTGACTTATTTGTCAGTTTTCTCTGTTTTTTGGCGTATTTTAGTTATTCTTTTATCCGCTAATAAAGTATTTTCGTCATAGTTGAAGAAATTGAATACTTTTTTGAATTCTTGTAATGGTAATGTGGCTACTGGAGACATTATAAAACTTTCTCGTAATGTTTGATAGTATTCTTGGGGACGTTTTTGATTTTTATTTCTATCTATATGTTCTTCTAAATCTGCTATTTTTTCTTTTATTAATTTTAGTTTTAATTCACCTAGTGATTTTTCTATTGTACCACTTGCTAAAGCCGCTATAATTTCTTCAGCTTCTTCTTCGGCTTTTGTTAGATTATGTACGTATGCAGAATTAATATTAACTATTTTGGGTTTGCTATAGATAATATTTAATAATTGTTCTAAGGCTTCACTGTCTCCTGCTAGTATGGATGTTAATAGTGTTACTTCGTATGGATGAATAAGTTCGTCATATTCTACTAAATACTCTTCTACTTGAAATTCAAACTCGTAGCCAGATATTTTCTTGAAACCAGTTTTGGTGTCACAGTAGTTTACTATTCTTTCACTACTATAATAATTAGGTTTGTTAATTGTAGTGTATTTATGATGATGAATAATGCTACAATTTTTGATCATTTCTTTTCTTATTTTTTCTAATTTTGCAGGGTTAAAGGTTACTTCTTTTTTAGAGATGTAAGGCTCTTTTACTGCTCCGATTAATTCATAATATATCATTTTATTTCCTCCATCTTTTTATTTATTTCTTTAATTAATTTATATGAATTTTTATCATTGATATTTTTATTTTGATATTTTGTTTTGTATAAATAGCTTGATAAGGCAATTAGTAATTCTAGATTAGAAGAATCGTCATTTAAGACATCTCCAATAGCATAAATTTGCTTTTTTATGTCTTTTCTAATGGATATTCTTGGTACTTCTGCTACTATTGATAATCTTCTTATTGATTCGGATATTTTGGAAGAGAAAGGTATGTTGTTATATAATATAAAGCTTTCATCACCTATTCTAATTCCGTATTCATTAAGTATATACATCATTATCTGAGCTTTTATTTTGACATTATTACTTAAAAAGTTTGGTTCACTACTATAAAAAATGGTATAAAATTCATTTAAAAGTTTATCTTCAGTCGTTAGTTCGATGCCTTTTATATCTTCTAGATGGTTTAGTTCACCTAACTCTCCTGGTAAAATATTATTTAAATTATTGCCTTTATCTTTGGAAGTTATTACTAAGCCTTTCTTAGTACTATACTCTATTTTTATTTCTTGATTATTTGGAGTTGGTACTTTTTTAATGTATTTTACTATTTTACCTTTACTAAAGTATACTAAATCTACTGTATCATTGGGATATGCTACCGCTACTCGAAGGGTATTTTCTTGATAATCTTTTAATACTGTTCTTATTATTTCTACTATGTATGGTAAACGAAAATGATTATAATTATTATCAAATATTCTAGTTAGTTTTTTTTCTACTTCATATTCTATTTTTTTATTGGCACTATAATTTATCATTATATATGTTTTGTTTTTACACAGGAAACATCTACTTAAATCTTTCATATAACCATCCCTCTCGTCTTATATTGTACCATATTTTTGAAGTATAACCAATATTTACTGTTAAATTTGCTTAGTTTTTTGTTTTTTAGAAGGATGTTTAGTTATATTTTTGTTGTATTGGTTTTAATAAAGAATAAATTTTATTAGTGGTAATTATGGACTAGTGATAATGATAAAATTTTATTTTGTTCTTTAAATACTTGTTTTTGTTATTTTTTTATTATATAATATTAATGTTTTGAAAGGAGAATGAAATATGAAAGAAGTTATCTATGATGGAAATTTGAATGATGATATTGATACTCTTAATAGAGATTATAATGCAAAGAAAGAATTTATTCTTAGATTTGGTCTTGGTATTGCTTTTATTAGCATTATTGAAATTGCCGCTGTTAAATGTGGTATATTTGCTGCACCTGAAACATTGTTACCTCTATTTGGAATTGTTACTGGTGTAAGTGGTATTAGTTCTGGTGTTTCTGTATTTATAAATAATAAAAGATATAAAAAAGAATTAAGAAAGGCTAATCATAATACTTCACTTTTATGTTTAGAACTTGCTAAAGAGAATACTGTTATAGATAAAGTTGCTCTTGAGGATTGTGAAGTTGTAGAAGAAGTTACTAAAAGTTCTACTAGAAGTGATGATGGTTCTTCTCTTTCTAAGATTAAAAAGGTTGTTAATTACTTTTATTTATTAGATAGTAATGATCAAATAGCGGTTTTAAGACAAATAAAAGAAACTATAAAAGAACAAAAGAGTACTTCTACTAATACAAGACTTGAATTACTTGAAGAGGAGGATTTAAAGGATAAAGAGTTACCTGTACGTAAAACATTGATAAGAAAATAATTTTAAAACTACTCTAATTTGAGTAGTTTTTTTTTGTATTCACTGTAAGTCTTTGGTCTTACAGTGTTAGTTTTAGCTTGTAATCTAAAACTAATGTATCAGCCATACTGTATCATATATAAGTTATTACTATATAACTGAAGAAGAGATAGGACTAGTGTCTATTTCTTCTTAGTTTTGTATTCTAATTTCCATGATTGCGGTCTAATTTTATGCATTAACTTGCAGAACTCTATCTCATTCCATATCCTAGTAGCAGTCTCCTCATTTTTATAAAACAGTAATAAATCATTATAAGAATATTCATATAAATAATCTATATTAAACTGAGACACGGGATTGCCTTTATAATTAGCATTATCATTAATAATATTCCATTCCCAAGCATCTAAGTATTCACTATACATCTCATTATCATACCAAAAATCCATAACTAACTTTTGTTTTTCCTCTAGTGACCAATTAGAATTTTTTAATATATAATATCTAATATCAAATGCTCCTACTCCATGTGCCTGCTTAGTACTCATTATATAGAATAATCTTTGAAAATAATTATCTATCTTAACTTCTGAATAACGAGTAGTTCCAAGTTTATTCATAGCCTCATCTTCTGCGAATGCTTTTTGTTCTTCTGTTAATTTTAGATTAGGATTGAATAAACTCATTAGTAAAAATGAATCTCCTCCATTTGAAGCACCATTTAATACTATTCTTGCTATATCGGTATTTGAATAAATGGTATTAATTAAATCTTGATAAATGTTTGAGTCGACATTTTCATAATCAAGTAATATAAGTTCTGCTATTGAAAGTCCTTTAACTATATATCTCTCTCCAAACTTATCTTTTGTTACTTGAATTGCTTCTTCTAGTATTTCTTTATTACTTCTAATTTTAGTCCATATTTTTTTATAGTCTCCTATTCTAGGATATACATAAATAGAATTATATAATTCATTATCTAATACATCAATATTAACCATATAAAACCTCCTGACATGATTTTAAGATTTGTTTTTTCTATAACTATTTTATCATATTTCAAAGTATAATAAAACTCGAACTAATCAAAAAAATTGAAAAATTCGAGTTTATTATTAATCTGGTGCTGAATGTAAGAATTGAACTTACCCCTGAAGCTTACCATGCTTCTGTACTACCACTATACTAAATCAGCTGAGAATTAATATTCTATTTAAAGAATATTAATTTTATAAATACCACTAATGCAAGTATTACCCTATAAAAGGCAAATACTGAAAAGTCATGTTTTTTAATGTAATTAAGTAAGAACTTAATAGCAATAATACCCATAGCAAACGAAGATATAATGCCTACGATCACTTCTTTAGTTAAAGCAAGATCTGTTACTTTAAGTATTGTAGCACCACATATTACTGGTACTGATAATAAGAAAGTAAACTTTGTTATTGCCTCTTTAGATATACCTTGAAGTCTACCTGCTAGTATGGTTGTTCCACTTCTAGAAAAACCTGGTATTACTGCAAAGGCTTGTGATATACCTATAATAAGTGCTTCTTTTAAAGTAATCTCCTCAAATTTCTTCTCTCTCTTATAATGATGAGTAGCCCATTTATCACCAAGATAAATTAACATACCCATTATAGCAAGAGCAGATGCTATAATCCAAATATTATTCCTAATTACATTTTCAATTACATCGTCAAGTAAGAAACCTACTAAAGCTGCTGGAATAGTAGCTACTACTAAATACCAGAACATCTTTCCATTAGTAGTTTTCTTCTTGTTCTTTATATTTTTAATGGCCCCAATAAATAAGTCCCACCAATCTTTAAAGAAGATCACTAGTACTGCCATCATAGTACCAAAGTGAAGGGCTACATCAAATGCAAGTGACGATTCTTCCCAACCAAATAGATAAGGGAAAATAATCAAATGAGCAGATGATGAGATTGGTAAAAACTCCGCAACTCCCTGTATAATTCCAAGAATTATCGCTTTAAATATTGTCATAAAACTCTCCTATTAATTATTTTCTTTTAATAATTCAATAGCTTTTTGCATAGCTAAATCGTATTTAACAACTTCTAAAGATTCAAGTTCTTTCATAATATCTTCTTCAGTCATATTATACATATCAGCCATCTTCTTAACTTCAGCTTTGGCATCTTTATCAGAAATAGTAATTTCTTCTGCTTTTACAATGGCTTCAAGTAAGTATCTATATGCTACTCTCTTTTCAGCTTCTTTCTTCATATCTTTCATGATATCTTCTTTTTTAGCACCAGAGTATGCAAAATATAATTCTTCAGTAACGCCTTGCATCTTAAGTCTTTCAATAAAATTCTTATACATTCTGTTAGCTTCATCATCAATTATTTCTTCATCGATTTCAACCTTCATATTTTTTGATGCTTTTTCAAGTAAGTCTTCAATAAATTTATTGTCAGCTTCTCTTTCTTTTTGTGCTTTAATTTCTTCTTCAACTACTTTTTCTAATTCCTCTTTATTAGATACACCTTCCATATCTAAATCTTTAAAGAATTCTTCATCTAAATCAGGAATAACTCTCTTTTTAATATCATGAACAGTAACATTAAATACTACTTTTTGTCCTGCTAATTCTTTAGCCATATAGTCTTCTGGGAAAGTAAGTTCGATATCTTTAGATTCTTCTCTCTTCATTCCTACTACTCCTTCTTCAAATCCAGGAATAAATGAATGACTACCAAGTTCTAATGAATATCCTTCAGCACTTCCACCTTCAAATTCTTCATTATCTTTAAAGCCTTTGAAATCAATAACAACTGTATCTCCTTCTTCAGCTTTACCATCTTTAGATACAAGTTCAGCATATCTATCTAGGATATGACCTACTTCATGATCTACTTCTTCTTTAGTTACTTTAACTTTATCTTTTTTAACTTTTAATCCTTTATATTCTCCAAGAGTTACTTCTGGATTTAAGATAAATGTCATATTAACTTCAAATCCTTCATCATCAGCTTTTACTATTTCTAATTTAGGTTCTACTACTGGGATTAATTTTTCAGTAATAATTACTTCGCTGTATTTCTTTTGTACTAAGTCTTCCATAGCCTCACTAATGATGTCTCCAGTACCATATTTCTTTTCAAAAACATTTCTAGGTACTTTTCCTTCTCTAAAGCCATCAACTTTTACTTTTTTAACTAGTTTGTTGAATGCTTTATCTTTTGCCTCTTTCCATTCTTCTCCATTTACTTTATAGTTAACTTGTTTTTTCATATATATTACCTCCTAACAAATTGCAACTATTTCTACTTCATATTCTCCATTAGGAGAACTTACTTTTCTAACTTCTCCTACCTTAGCGGACATTATTGCTTTAGCAATTGGACTCTCATTAGAGATTTTATTATTAGATGGATCTGCTTCTTTAGAGCCAACAATTCTATATTCTTCTATTTCATCATCATCTACATATTTAATTTTAACAGTAGTTCCAAGAGATACTTTGTCAGTTTCTCCCTTCTCTATGATATGAGCATTCTCCATAATTTTCTCTAATTCTTGTATTCTACCTTCTACTTGTGCTTGCTCTGCTCTAGCAGCATCATAGTCAGCATTCTCAGATAAGTCTCCAAGTGCTCTAGCTTCTTTTAAAGCCTTAATTACTTCAGGTCTTTTAACATTTTTTAATTCATTTAATTCTTCTTCTAACTCAAGGAAGCCCTCGTCAGTTAGATATACTTTATTATCTTTCATTTTATTTATCACCTCAATTAATTTTTTGTTTTCATTACAATTCACAATTGTACTAGATTTTAATCTTTTTGTCAATAGTTTTTGTGCTTTAATATTATATTCTAATACTAACTAATTTTTACTCTTATCATATCATTTTTATATACTTTTTTATCTAATTTAAACTTAAGTATTTCTTCAGGATGTCTAGCAGCCTCTACTACTTCACCATCTTCGTTATATATATCTGGTATTGTAAAAGAAAATGTCTCTATATTAGGTCCAAATACTTCTACTTCTATTCCTTTTTCAAAATAATTTCTCTCAGTAATAGTAACCATCTTATTTTCTTCGTCATAATCAAGTACGATACCTAAAAAGTCTTGATTAGAAGCTTCATTTCTACCTAAATAGTATTGTTCGTTTACTGTAGGTAATTTATCCCAGAACTGAACGACTGCTTCTCTATTAGCAACACGCTCTAATACTTTGGTATAATAATTTAATTTATCGTCTGTTAATTTATTAGCATAATAATCATCTATTATTCCTCTATAAGTATTAATAACAGTAGCAACATAATAGTTACTTCTCATTCTACCTTCTACTTTTAAACTAACAATACCGGTATCAATCATTTCTTTAATTTTACTAGCCATCATTAAGTCTTTAGAAGAAGCTGTAAATAAAGTATCACTCTTTATTTCATTATCATCTTTATCAAATAAAGGCATTTCCCATCTACATATTTGGGCGCATCCTCCACGATTAGCATCTCTATTAGTAAAATAATTAGATAATACACATCTACCTGAATAAGAAGAACACATAGCCCCATGAACAAAGCATTCTATTTCCATACCAGTTCTATCTATTATTTCTTTTATTTCATCTTTAGATAACTCTCTAGCAAGTACTACTCTAGTAGCACCAGCCTCTTTCCAGAACTCTACTGCTTCATAGTTTAAAGTAGAAGCTTGCGTAGATATATGTATTTCTAAATCAATATTATTTTCTTTTACAACATCTATAACTAATGGATCACTAACTATAATAGCATCTACTTTGGCCTTAGCTAATTCTTTTAAGTATTCTGTAATACCATTTATATCTTCATTATGAAAAACAATATTTACGGTTACATATGCTTTCTTACCAAGGTTATGAGCGTAACTACATGCTTCATTAATTTCTTCAATACTAAAGTTTTTAGCATTAGCTCTAAGTGAGAAATCTCTTCCCCCGATATAGCAGGCATCTGCTCCATAAAGATAAGCAAACTTTAACTTCTCTAAGTTGCCCGCAGGAGCAAGTAATTCTATCTTATTCATTATTACCACCCCTTAACTTATATATTGTCTTCTTATCAAAGAATCCTGTATAAGTATTATCCATATGTTCTTTATTTAAATATTTATCAATAATATCCATATCATTATTATAAGATAAATCAATAATTAAATTATCTATATTACTTAACTTATCTATTTCATTAATCATATTAACTAAAGGACTATATATAATAGTACCATAACTATGTTCTATAACCATATACTTCATATTATCATTATATATATAATATCTATCACTATTATTTTCTTTATCTATATATTTAAAATAATTAGTAATAAGACTTCTTCTTGAATAAAAGATAGGTAAATATCCATATACTGTATAAAATATATTCATACCAGTATTACTTTTAATATTTAATACTTCATTATAAGTAATATCATTAGTTACTATACTACCAGTAATACCTCTCTTCTTATAAAATAAATGACTATTAATACTAGCATTTAAGTGTTCCATACTTAGTATTAATTCTTTATTAATATTCATTTTCTTTATAATATTAAATACTCCTAAGTCATAAAAAATAATACCATCAATATTAGAATTATTAATTTTATTAATAACCTCTCTTACTACATCCAAATCATTATTATGTATCATTTTATTTATAATAACATATACCTTTTTATCAGTATTATTCTTAATATTTATAATACTATCTATATCTAGTTCTAAAGGATATATTGATAATGATTTAATACCTAATATAATACCTTTTATATCTTTATTTAATATTTTATCTATATCTTCCTTATTACCAGGAATAACTACTAAATTATTCATAATCACTTCTCCTTTTAGATATAGCTATTTTATCTCCTACTGGGATATATTCTGTTGCAAATTCTTCATTATTATCAAGAAAAGAAATAAAATCTTTAATTTTATTTACAATACCTTTTTGATTCTTAGTCTTAACTAAATTTGGATCTTCAACCAAACCATGAAAAGATAAATTATCGGTAATAATAGTTCCCCCTTTTACTAAATTATTTTTATATTTTTCAAAGAAGAAAGTATTCTTACCCTTAGCAGCATCAATAAATATTAAATCATACATACCAGTAATATCAGTATCAACAGCATCTCCATAGATAATATTTATTTGATTATCTAAGTTATATTTTTTGATATTGGCGACCGCTAAATCATATCTATCTTTATCTCTTTCAATTGTAGTCACTTTAATATCACTACTAATGCTAGCCATCATTATTGAAGAGTACCCAATGGCTGCTCCTATCTCAAGTATATTTTTTATATTATTTTCTTTAATATAATTAATTAAATATAATATACCATCTTTTTGCATTATTGGTATATTATTTATTTTTGCATATTCTTCTAATTCTTTCATATTACACCTTTTTTCTAAATTATATTATATATTAAATATTATTATTTAGCAATAACTTAATTAAAAGAAGAATATTAGTTATTCTCCTTTTTTCTCTTTCGCATTTTTCTAATTGCGGCAATTTGTTCATAGTTATTTGGACTTTTATCATAATATTCTTCTGGATGAAGATTGTATTTCATTCCCATCTCATAATTATATTGTAATAAATATCCTTCAACCATGAAGCCTTTTTGGAACTTCTTTTCAGACCAATGTGAATCTATTTTAATAGTTCTTATTTGCTTATGTTCTATTCCTATACCACCATTTACATAATATTCTTCTACTTGGGAATTATTTATATGTAAAAATTTTATAAGTGGTTTATTTTCAATGCTAAGACATAAACCATATTCTTTAGATAAAAATAAATTATATATATGTACATCATCACTGGTATCGGTTATTTCAATATAATCGCAAAGTTTCATACTTTTTACTCCATCCATGTCAAATGAATAATTCATAATATTATCTCCTCTCAAAGTACAAGTATTATAACAAATATATTAGTAGTTGTCAAATACCACTAGTCAAAAAAATTATATGCCGCTTTAATTATATTAGTAAAATATTTTTTTAGACTATTTTTATCTATTTTTTTATTCTGATATTAATATTTTGACACAACAATAATCTATTGATATTATATCATGCTTTGTATTACTTTACTATATTAGATTAATATTTTCTATATCAATTTTATTTAATAGTATATAGTGAAAATATGTATTATTTGACATTTATCTTTATTTGTAGTACTATACTTAACATCTTTTGAAAGGGGGATACTTTAATGAAATTAGAAAGAAATGACGAGACTTA
This sequence comes from uncultured Bacilli bacterium, assembly GCA_934182615.1. Taxonomy (GTDB): domain Bacteria; phylum Bacillota_I; class Bacilli_A; order RF39; family UBA660; genus CAG-302. The sequence continues at coordinate 35,276 of CAKPRO010000011.1, forward strand.
CCAAATTGTTGATAAAACAATTGAAGAACTTAATAAGGATTTAGAAGAAATTGACCTAAAGTTAGGTATATTAAGATTTAGTCAAAAGGTAAGAGGTATAAGTGCTACATTTGTTACAAGCTGTGCTGCATTAAATACTTTCTTTTACGTTAAAAACAATCAAATTACTAATGCTATTGTTGCTCTTCTATTTGTCTTTTTGGCTTCTATAGATATTAGGAAAAGTAAGATTAATGATCAACTAATGGATGAACTATATGAGCAAAAAGATTTACTTAATGAAGCAAAAGATACGAAAATAAAAAAATTAACAAGATAGAATTTCTATCCTGTTTTTTTATACGCCTATATCTCCCCTTAATTTTTTTAATATACATTTCCTAATAAAATCAACTGGTATAATAGATATAGATATTAAGAATATAATAATTAGTTCTTTAATATTAATCATTGTTGTACCAAAGATATTAATACCCGAATAAACAATAAATCCTTGTATCAATATAATAAATATAACAATAAAGATAAATGGTTTATTTTCTAAGATATGGTTAAATATATTTAATCTATGAGTACGAGCATTAAATAAATTATTAACCGCTAGAAAGATAAATAATGTAAAGAAAGCTGTCATAAAATGTTCTTTATTAACAAACATACTCTTAATAATTGGTAATTTTAAAAATAATATAGATACTCCTAGTAAATAGATACTAGATATAATAATTTCATTAAACATATATCTATTAATAATAGATTCGTCTCTCTTCTTAGGTTCTTCCATCATATATTCCTTTTTAGGTACTTCATAAGAAAAGGCAAGACCTGCTAGTGTATCCATAACCATATTAATCCATAACATTTGAATAACAGTAATAGGACTTGGTACTCCTATAAAAGGACCAATAAGAGCTAAACTAGTAGCGGCTAAATTAATGGTAAGTTGAAAGATAATAAATTTTCTTATATTTTTAAAAGTAGTTCTACCATATAAAATAGCCTTAGATATTGATAAAATATTATCGTCAGTAATAACAATATCCGAAGCCTCTTTAGCTACCTCTGTTCCACTACCCATAGCAAATGATACATCAGCCTTCTTTAAAGCAATTGAATCATTTACTCCATCTCCTGTCATACCAGTAACTAGGTTTAACTCCTTAGCAAGAGTAACTAGTCTTTTTTTATCTTCTGGTAAAGCTCTAGCTACTACTCTTAATCTTGGTATTAATTTCTTTACTTCTTCATTACTTAATTTATTAAGTTCATTTGATGTAATAGAAACTTCCCCATCATTATCTATAATACCAACTTCTTTAGCAATAGATACTCCTGTAGATAAAGAGTCTCCTGTTACCATAACAATATTAATACCAGCATTCTTAATTAACTTTACAGAATCTACGGCTTCTTCTCTTATTTCGTCTTTAATAAAGATAATACCAACTAATATATTTCTTCTAATACTATCTACTGGATAAATACTTTCTGATATTGCTAAAGCAATTGCTCTAAGACCATTATTTGTTTCATTATTAATATAATTATTTAGTCTATCTTTATCTAACACTTTTACTTTACCATTTTCATCTAAGTAATTAGAAGTATATTTAAGTACCTTATCAGGAGCTCCTTTAATTAATTTAATCTTTTTATTATCCTTTTCTATTATACTAGTAGAATATTTATTCTTACTATTAAATAATACTTTATCAATAATCTTTATCTTATCGTCTTTATATTTACTAGCAAATCTAAGTAGTGCCTTATCAGTAATATTACCTCCTATTACATTACCAGAAGACTTATCATACTCACTTTCATTATTATAAATAAGAGAATCTTCTAATAACCTTTGATAAGTATCACTAAGTTCTAATTTAGAATTATATTCATTTAAATTACCAAGTAATACTTTTACTACTTCCATTTTTCCTTTAGTAATAGTACCTGTCTTATCAGTAAATAAAATATTAAGTGAACCTGCTGTTTCAATACCAACCATTTTTCTAACTAAAACATTATCTTTAAGCATCTTCTTACTATTCGTAGATAATACTAAAGTAATCATCATTGGTAATCCTTCCGGTACTGACATTACTAGTACAGATACTGCTAGTGTCATAGCTTCTAATAAATAACCAATAAAAGTATTAAAAGATATTTTACTTATAATAGCAAAGTTAAAATTATTTAAAATAAATATCTTAGAAAATAAATATGATATGGCTATCATAGTAGCGGCAACATAACCTATTCTACTAATAATCTTTGCTAAATTAGTAAGTCTTATTTTTAATGGTGAATCTTCTTCTTTTTCAACTAAAGACTTAGCCATCTTACCATACAAGGTATCCATGCCTACTTTAGTAACTACCCCACTAGCGGCTCCATCATATATTGTAGTTCCACGGTATATTTTATTGATATCAATTGGTTTATTAATGTCATTTGCTTTCTCTTTATATACTTCTTTTGCTTCACCATTTAATGACGATTCATCTACCGATAACTTACCACTAATAATAGTAATATCCGCAGGTACTTTGTCTCCACTACTAAGTAGTACTATATCACCTACGACAATATCGTCAATTGGTATTTCAGTAATATTACCATTTCTTTTTACTTTGATATTAATTTTACTTGATTCTTCTTGCATTCTTTGAAAAGCTTTATTTGATCCATATTCACTAACAGCCGATATTAATGATGCTACTAATATAGCTACTACTATACCTATTGTTTCAAAGTAATCAAAATCTTTAAATAAAAATATTACTTTAATAAATAAGGCTATTAATAGTATTTTAATAATAGGATCTCCTAAAGTTTCTATAAATAAACTAATAAAGGTACTTTTATTTTTACCATCAATACTATTACTACCATATTTATTTCTTGATTCATTTACTTCTTTATTAGTTAAACCATTACTATTTAGCATAAGATTCCTCCTATGTTAAATAGTACTAACTATTAAATTAATTTAGAATAAATATAAATAGACAAAAAAAGACTATTTCTAGTCTAATACTTTATCTTTATAATCTGATACTGGTTTATAACTAAGGCGATGGTATTTAGTAATACCATATTCTTTGATAGCGGCAATATGTTTCTTAGTACCATATCCTTTATTATGGGCTAAATCATACATTGGATATATTTTATCTAAGTCATACATCATTTTATCTCTAGTAACTTTTGCTATTACTGAAGCTGCCGCTATAGAAATTGATTTAGCATCTCCCTTAATAATACTAGTAGTAGGAACATCTATATCTAGAGGCATAGCATCTATTAAGACATGGTCTAATTTAATACCAGTATTTCTTATTGCTTCTTTCATAGCAATCTTCGTAGCTTCATAGATATTTACTTCGTCTATTATTTTTTCGTCAATAATACCTATTCCGATAGCGATAGCTTTTTCTTTAATTACTTTATAATATTCGTCTCTTTTTTTCTCAGATAATTTCTTTGAATCAGTAAGTCCTTCTAAAACAAAGTCTTTAGGAAGAACAACGCATGCCGCTACTACACTGCCTATTAATGGGCCTCTTCCTACTTCGTCTACTCCTCCTATATATTCTAATCCTTTAGCATATAATTCTTTTTCATACTTATATAAATCTTCCATAATTCTACTTCCATTTCTTAATAATATTATTTACTCTATTTTGCCTTTCAAAATTTCCCATTCCATTAATATTCTTTTGTAAGTTATCTATTCTCATACCAGGAGTTAAATTATTATTAGTAGTATGAGATGTTTCCATAGTATCTTTCTTGCCAAACATTTTATTCATAAACTTTCTTTCTCTTTCTCTACCTCTTTTAGCCACATCATTATGATTAGCAGTCCATGTTCGATCAAATACTTTACTTAAATCTTCTTGTCTATTCATTTATATCACCAATCTAATTATACTATAAAAATAAAAAGAAGAAAACTATTAATTAATATTTTAGTTTATCTTCTATAAGTTTTAACATAAGTATCTAGAGTATCAATACTACCATCAACTAAATTACTAAGTTTAAAATATTTTAGTATTTCTTCATCAGTAACTTTTCCATACATATCTAAAAAAGCTGACATCATTATATTATATTTCTTTTTATCAAAACGATATAGACTAACAAAATACATTCCTAACATATTAGATAATATCAGCGTAGCGGAATCTACTCCACCTAATTTACCATCTTTTGTATAATAAAAGGGAAATTGGAAATTCATATTTCTTAGTTTTAATATATCATTGTATTCGTGATCGATCATTCCTAAGAACTCATCTAGTCTTTGATATTCTTTATTGAAGGCGATACTAGAGTATTTAATACTCTTTAGATAATCACCAAATATAAATTCTATAAATATTGAATAGGCTTCTGCAAATATATTTGGTTCATTATTGAAGTTAGATTTATGAAATAAATAAGCATGACCGAGTTCATGTGGTAAAGTAATGCTAGTACTTATTCTATTATTGAATCTAGATAGGACATATGTTTCTTTTAAATTACCAATACAAAAGCATAATCCTCTAGCATATTTTTCATTTTCATATCTTTTAGGAGATAATTCTATTCTTTTTTCTTCTTTTAAATAGTTATATAACTCAAGTAATTCTGGGTTAAATGTTTTTAGGAAATCTTCTATTAACATAAAATATTTGGTATTAGATACACTAATATCTCTAGAACCTTTCCATGGTAATTTTGGTTTATTATAAAAGTAAATTAATGATTCTTGGATAGAAGTAGTATACTTATCAAAAAAGTCTAATACTCTACTTGCTACTATATCATCATCTTTTTCTTTGAAATCCCCTTGTACTTTATCACAGCCATCATTAGGATAGAGTACTATGCTATTCTCTATATATCTTATTAAATACTTTATTTTTTTTATATCATTAAGTATTTCTATTCTTTTATATTTATCACTAGTATTATTAAGTGATATTTCTAAAAGGTCTAGTCTATCTTTTAATTTATTAATATCAAAATGCATAAACTCATCTCCTTTTTACAGGTTATTATTATAACATTATTGTTAGGAAAAGTAAAATATAAAAAAACTATTAATTAATACATTCCTTGTATTTTCTTAATAGCTTCATTACTAAGAGAAGATAGTTTCCAATTACCATCTTTATCTTTTTTTACTTCAAAATCTATTGTATATGTAACTTTATCTTTTGCCTTTTCTAAATAATCTAACTTAGTATTATTATATTCTTCTACTGTATAATCATTCTTACCTTGATATTTATTATTTACTTCATTGACTACTCTTTTATAATCTATAACTTCTATCTCTGTTGTTACACTAGCAGTATCACCATCTATTCTTTCATTCTTAATTTCATAAGTTAAATTTCTATATTGTTTTTCTATTATCTTTTTATATCTATCTTTCTGAATACTAGTAAAATTTTCTTCTTCTATAACATCATTTATACCATTTACTATATCTTTATCTAAAGTTTGATACTTAGTAAGTAAATCTTCTACTTTAGAAGTTGGAGTATTTGCTAGCGAACAACCTACTAGTAAAAGTAAAAATATAAATATACTAATTATTTTTTTCATTCTTATCACCATTTATATTTTTACCAATATATTACTTATTATACTAAAAATTATAATTATTTATTATAGATATTACTTTTTCTTTACTATAACCTAAAGTAAGTAAATGATTATATATTTTATTTTTTAATTTAATACCATTATATTTTTTATTAGTACTAATATCTTTATCTATTATCTTACTTATTCTTTCATAATAAATATTATTATCTATATTAGATATATTATTATAAATAATTTCTTCATTAACACCAAGTCTTTTTAATTCATTTTTAATTTTATAATCTCCCCAATTAGTAAAATTTAATTTATCTTTAATAAAAGCCTTAGTAAATCTATCATCATCTAAATATTTATTATCAATTAATTTATCAATAACTTCTTCAATAATAATAGTATCTTCTTCTTTATTTTTTAAATAATCTTTTAATTCTTTAATACTTCTTAGTCTTCTGTCAATATATTTAACTGAGGTATCCATAAGCATACATATAGTATTATCTCTTTTTAATTTATCATATAATTCATTATCTATTTCTTTCTTTATCAATAACTCATTATCAGTAATTACTTTACCATTTAATTCTAATACTTCTCCATTAGATAAATAAACATTATATATATTTTTTTTAGTAAGTTCATATTTTTCTATTTTCATAAAGATCTCCTATTAAAAAGAAGAGACTATTCTTCTACTTTCTTTTTTGTTTCTAAGTCTCTTCCATATTCTTTCTTTTGTTCGATCATTGTCATGGTAATATTATCGTCTATCTCTGCTAAAGCATTCTTATCTATATTAGATAATATTACTTCTTCTTTGACTGTATCTATTATTACTTTACCCCAAATTGGCCCTTGTTTAATTGTTAAATCATTAAACATATCTGGAGTTATTACTTTTAAGAAGTATCCAAATACTAATCTCTTCGTAGCCACAACTAATCTTTTATCCGTTAATACAATAATATTAGTATTTATTATTTCATAACTTTGATAATTCTTTTGAGCTACAAATACATATTTAATTTCTTCATCTGATCCAATAAACTTAGATGCTATTTTAGCATGTGCTCTTAATCTAAAAGCAATAGTCATTGGATATTTTCTTTTAAACTCTTTTACTCTTCTATATATTTCATTATTCATTTACATCAACCTTAATATTCTCTTTAACAAAACTTACAAATGTATCTTTATCAACATATTGACCAATTGAATCAATTACTTTATCACCAACCATAAATAATGTAGTTGGAGTACCCCATTGATTCTTCTTCAAATAAGAATTTGATTTACTTAACTTATTACTCTCTTCACTACTTAAATTAGTAAGATTTAAATAATTAACAGGAATTCCAAGTTCATTAGCAACTTCTTCTACTACTGGTTCATACATTTCGCAGTAGCCACATCCATCTTGAATAATTACCATTAAGAATGGTTTATTACTATTCATTAATTCTTCATATTCAGTATAACTAATAGTCTTAGTACCTGCTTCTCCTTCTACTGCTACTGGAAGTTCAATATCTACTTTACTTTCTTTCTTAGTACTAGTAACTATACAAGCTACTACTAAAAGTACTACTACTAAAAGAATTAAAATTATATCTTTTTGTTTAGATGTTAAACTAAATGATTTCTTTTCTTTAGTTTTAACTTCTTCTTTAACTACTTTCTTTTCTTCTACTTTTACTTCTTTAGCTATTTGTTCTACTTTAACATTTTCTTTCTTAATATTTTCTTTATTGTTATTAGAAGTAACTTTCTTATTTACATTTTTTTGATTATTATTATTTACCTTCTTATTTGTATTATTCTTTTTGTTATTGTTAGTTTTGTTTTTTGAATTTTTTGCATTTTGATTTGCCATATCTATTTCCCTCCTAATAAATAGTTTACACTTAAAGAAATGAAAAATCAAGTACTTACTATATTATTTTGTCGTTTTTTAGTTATTTTTAGACATAATAAAAGAGACTGACCCCCTAAGGAACAGTCTCCCAAAAAGAATAAAAAGGGGTTGGCTAGTGTGATACTAGCACCAATTCGCCTAAATCGAACTGGTGATTAATATGATAAACTATCTTACTATATTTGTCAATACTTAAATTTAATTTTTTTTATTTTTTTCACCTTTCATGAAAATCCAAAGTATTTTCATGTCTGATATAGCCTAATTCTTAGTCTATACCAGAGTCTCAGTAGACCTATCATATTCACAGTTATAACCCAAAGAAAAAGAATTAGTTTAGTTAAACTAACTCTTTAATGTAGCATTCTTACCAGTAGCATATAAATCAAATGATAATGTTTTATTCTGCATAGTATTTGGATTAGTA
>CAKPRO010000012.1 GCA_934182615.1 uncultured Bacilli bacterium
TATTTAAGTTTAGATCTATTACCTACAGCCTTACAAGAAAATACTTTTGTATATGAATTATATAATGGTAATAATGAGAGAATATCTAGTGGTAACTTTAGTGATAAGAAACAAGGGGATACTATAACACTTACTGAAAACGAAATAGTAACTAGTGATGTATCTATATATACTTTATATATTTATATAGATGGTAATAGAGATAATCCTATTACTATGACTAATCAAAACTTTAGATTTAATATTTATGGAGAAGGAACTGGAGCTATATATAAAGAAAATGTAATCCAAAATGAAACAACAACACCATCTAGTTCTACTTCAACATTTCTAAATACTGAAGTACTTAGAAATCAAATAGAATCTATAACCATAGAAAAGACTAATGTCGTACCAAATGATGCCAAATATAGTAAAGATATATCTTCAAAACAAGATGGTAGTGTTATGCTATGGTATACAGATAAAGATAATAATAGTTTATATGAAATATCAATAGGTAGTGAGAATGGTTCGGTTGAAGCTAATACTAATGGCTCAGGAATGTTTGCATACTTAGATAACGTATCTACTTTAGATTTAAGTGGACTAGACACTAGTAATATGACTAGTATGAGTAGAATGTTTTATAATAGTACAAGCTTAACTAATATAGATTTATCTGGATTTGATACATCAAAGGTAGTTAATATGGCTAATATGTTTTCTGGTTGTAATAGTTTAGAAACAGTAGATTTATCAAATTTTAATACTAGTAAGGTTACAGATATGGCTGGTATGTTTGGTAATTGTACTAAAATAAAGCAATTAGATTTAAGTGATTTTAATACATTGAATGTTGTAAGCATGGCAAATATGTTTTATAATTGCACTTCATTAAATAAAATTAACTTGTCGAGCTTTGATACTGATAATGTAATTTATATGCAAGGTATGTTTTATAATTTGGATAATATGCCCTCAATAAATCTGAGCAATTTTAATACAGCAAAAGTTATCAATATGAACATTATGTTTGCACATAGTGGTTTTATTAATTTGGATTTAAGTAATTTTAATACTGATAAATTACTTAATATTAATAGTATGTTCGCCTGGGACAACTCATTAAAATATATTGATTTTAGTGGGGCAAACTTTTTAAATATTACTGAGTATGACAAAGATGTTTTTGGAGACAACGATCCAACTATCATTGTTAAAAACATCACTCAAAAAGAATGGTTAACCAGTAAATTTGACCATCTTAATAATATAATAACAAAATAGAAGGATACTAGTTATCTTTCTTTTTATTTGTAATTATCTTGGTTAGAAAGTATTTCACCGTGAATATGATATCTTATTATTATTTATTCCTAGACTATAAAATAGGCTAGGAATGACATGAAAATACCTTGGATTTTCATGGAAGGTTATAAAAATATTGAAATTATACTTAATTTATGATATTATTATTATGAAAGTAGGGATGATATGAAGAATAAAACTAAGTTATATGGAACAATACTAGGAGTAGTATTATTTATTCTTTTAGTAGCAGGTTTTACTTATGCAGCAATAAATTGGGAAAGTACTAAAACAAATATAAAGTTAACTTCTGGATGTTTTGATATATATTATGATAAAGGGCAAGATATTAGTGGACAACTAAATCCTTCTAGTAGTTATACTGATGGACTATTTGCTACGATTAAGATTAATATTAAAAATAGTTGTACTACTAATGGAACAGGTACTTTATATCTAGAAACACTTAGTACCACTAGTAGTAATCTATATAGAACAGGACTTCTTAATTATCAAGTAGTTAAAGATGGTGTTGCTACTGACTTAAAGGGTAACATTACTAAAAGTGGAGAGATTGCCTTAGATATTGGTACTCTTACTAAAGCTAGTAGTGCTAGTACTACTTATAAAATTTATGTATGGGTTGATAAAGAATTAGTCATTAATTCTGATGCTAATTCTAAATATTATGGAAAGATTAGAGCTACTGCTACTCAAGGTAAATAAAAAAAGAAGATTTCTTCTTTTTTATTTTATACCGAAATCTTCATCTTCAACTTCTATTTGTTTTAATAATTCTTCAGTAGTAGTAAATCCAGATATTACTTTATATAATCCATCTTGTAACATTGTTATTACATCTTTATTATATACTAAACTTCTAAGTTCTTCTTTACGCATACCAGCACTAATAGCATCTCTAATATCTTGATTTATTAAAAGTACTTCCTGAATAGCAATTCTACCTTTATAACCATGACTACAATGAGGACATCCATTAGGATTAGCATCAAATACTTCATTTATATCTAGACCAAGTACTGTTTTAAATAGATTCTTTTCCATAACAGTAACTGGTCTTTTTATTTTACAATTATCACATAATTTCCTAGATAATTTTTGTGATACAATACCAGTTAAAGCAGATGCTAGTAAATATCTTTCAACATCCATATCAAGTAATCTTTCTATAGTATTTAGTGAATTATTAGTGTGAATAGTAGATAATACTAAATGACCAGTAATAGAGGCTCTTACCGCTATTTGAGCAGTCTCTGAATCTCTTATCTCACCAATCATTATAACATTAGGATCTTGTCTTAAAATACTTCTCAATACTGTAGCAAAGTTAAGACCTATATCACTATTAACTTGTACTTGGTTAATACCTTTAATATCCATTTCTACTGGATCTTCAACAGTAATAAGATTAGCTCCCTCAACATTTAATTTCTGTAAAAAAGAGTATAGAGTAGTAGATTTACCAGTACCAGTAGCACCAGTAACCAATATTATTCCATTAGGAAAGTTTAACATCTTAATAATCTTATTATAATTAGTTTCATTAAAATATAAATATTCAATTCCTTTAAGACTCATAGAATAATCCATGATTCTTATAACTATTTTCTCTCCTCTTTTAGTAGGTAAACTAGATACTCTCATATCCAAATCCTTACCATTTAATTTATCTTTAATAGCCCCATCTTGTGGTAATCTAGTTTCTGTAATATTCATACCAGCCATTATCTTAATTCTCGTTATAACATTTTGTTTAATTTCTAATGGTAAAAAGGCAAAATTTCTTAATATACCATCAATTCTATATCTAACTATTATACCATTATCAGTAGGATCAAAATGTATATCACTAGCACCCAAATTAACCGCTGTAACAATTAAATTATTAACAGTATTAACAACAGGTACTTTAGTATAGTCAATTTGTTTTTGTATTATATTATTCTGAGGAATTTGATTTACTTTTTGATTATTAGAACTAACTACATTTTTATTATTAGTACTAACATTATTTTGAACATTATTACTTTGCATATTTTCCCTCTTTTCATTCTTTTTATTGATTTTATTCTATTAATATTATATAATATAATTAACTAAATAGCAATATAAAAAAGTAAAAAGGTGATATTTTATGAAACTAAATAATAAAGGATTTATGATGGCAGAAGTAGTAGTAGTTTCCACTATAATATGTACAGTTTTAGTAACTTTATACATATCAATAACAAGAATTACCAATCTATATGAACTGAGAAATAAATACCATGATATTAATGCCCTATATTTTACTAATGATATTAATACTTCTTTTATAGCAAATGGTTATATTAATGGACTTACTCTAGCTAATACTACTGTCGAAATAAATTTACTTAGTAGTAGCTTTAATCTAGATAATATAGTTAAGTTTTATGATATGGATAGTATTAGAATGTATTATTCTCCATATACTAAAGATCATGTCCTTGAAGTAAAAGATATTGCTTCTACTAAAACACTTTCTGAATATATAGATTATTTAGATAGTACTTATACATATGATGAAAAAGATTATTATGGAAATAAATATTCATATGTTCTTATAACAGAAATGTGTAAAACTAAAGATGAATGTTCTTATTATGGATTAAGGGTAAGGTGATAATAGTGAAATTAAATCGAAAAGGCTACTTAGCCATAGAAATAATATTAGCATCAGTCATAGCCTTTGCTATTGCTTTCTTTTTAATGGAACTTACAGTTAAATTAGTAAATAAGAATGATGATATTTATCGTGATACAATGGTTGATTCTAATACTAGTCTAGTTATAGATCAAATCTTATCTCTCAATAGTGGTACATTATATACATATGAAATAGTAGATAATGCTAAATGTGAAAATAATAGTTGTGCTATTACTTATAAAAATAAAGATAATGAAAAAGTATATGCCTATATAACCGCTAACGATAAAACCATTACTTTATCAGGAGGCAATGATGAAGGATCATATGAAATATATAAAAAGAAGTTTGATAATAGTATTGGCGAAATAAATATCACTAGTAGTACTAATGGCCCAGTAGGAGAAGATGATAGTGTATATCTAAAATTAGAAGCCCAAAACATTTTTACTGGTAAAACATATTCCACTATCATTCCCATATATAATTCAGTAAGAAATAAATATCCTTCAAACGAATACTTTTTAGTTGTAAAAACTTTATATAAAGAAAAAGAAAATATTATATCAAGATTAAAAATAGGGGATGATACTAAAAATTATTATGTTCGCCCATTTGTAGATACAAGCGATATAAGTTATGATGATAATGTCTTTATAGAAGATATAACTTGTGATGACGAAAGTTTTACATATGAAATAGAAGAAGATAAATACTGGACTAAAGTTAATTTTGTAATGGATGGATTAAGTCATAACACAACTTGTACTATTACAATAAAAGAAAAAACTAGTTAATAGATAAATCGACAAAAAATTTATATTAATAGGTATATACTATTTGTGGTGATAAAATGAAAAGTAAATTAAAGAAAATAGTTATACCTATTTTTTTAGCAGTCTTCTGTGGCTTCTTATGTGGCAGGTTAATGTTTAATATCTATGAAGAGAAGGGGAGTAGTACTTTAAATTCTAATGTTATATATTTATTACTAGATACATCATATAATAATTATGATGAAATGAAGGCTAGTACCATAAGTAGTAATTATATATATTATGAAGATAATGGTAAATATAATGTAGTAGTGGCCATCACTAAGAATGAAGATAATATAAGTAAGATAGAAGAATTATATAATAAGAAATTAACTATAAATAAATATTTAATAAATGATGAAGAAATAATAAATAAATTAAATGAATATGATGAAAAACTAAGCAAAAGTACTAATAATGATGAAATAAAAAGTATCATTAAGGATATGAATAGTATTTATAAAGACAAAGAAGATGTAAAAATGGTGAAAATTAGTTGACATTTTAATTAATTTAATATAGAATTATATATGTAGTCACGGAGTAGTACTCAAGAGGCTGAAGAGGTGCCCCTGCTAAGGGTATAGAGTGGGAAACTGCTGCGAGGGTTCAAATCCCTCCTACTCCGCCATAATAAAAATTAAGTCCATTAAGGACTTTTTATTATATAATAAGAAGGTGATTTATATGTTTAAGGAAGAACTATCTTTAGTACCACATTTACCTGGATGTTACCTTATGAAGAATAAAGATAACATTGTTATTTATGTGGGAAAAAGTAAGAACTTAAAAAATAGATTATCTTCTTATTTTCAAAGAGAACATACTGGTAAGACAATGATGCTAGTTAGAGAGATAGACCACTTTGAATATATAGTAACTAATACTGAGATGGAAAGTCTATTACTAGAAATTAATTTAATAAAGAAATATAATCCTAAGTATAATATCTTATATCGTGATGATAAATCATATCCATATATAGAACTTACTAATGATAAAGTACCAATACTTAGAATCGTAAGAAGAATAAATGTTAAGAAAGTAAAGAATAATTTCTTTGGACCATATCCTAATGTAGGAGCGGCCCGCAAAGTAGTAGAAATATTAAATAGAGTATATCCATTAAGAAAGTGTAAGACTTATGAAAAGAGAGAATGCTTATATTATCATATTGGACAGTGTTTAGGATATTGTACTCATGATGTAGAACCAGATAGAATAAAAGAGATGAAAAGTGAAATCATATCTTTCTTAAATGGTAATACTAAAGTACTTACTGATAGAATTACTGAGAAGATGAAAATATACTCAGATAATATGGAGTACGAGAAGGCTTTAGAGTATAAAGAATTATTAAATTATATTAATATAACTACTGAGAAACAAAAAGTAGATTTAGATAATAGTGTTAATATAGATGTTGCTTCTTATTATACTAAAGATAATTATATTAGTATTCAAATACTCTTTATAAGAGGAGGTAAACTACTAGATAGAAATAGAAATATCTTTCCAATGATTGATACAGAGGAAGAAGAATTTTCTAGATATTTATCCGAATTCTATAATAAGAATGTATCTATGCCTAAAGAAGTATTAGTACCAGATAACTTAAATAAAGAAGTATTTGAAGAAGTATTTAAGATAAAATTTATGACTCCTATTAAAGGTGAAAAGAAAAAAATACTAGATCTAGCCTATGATAATGCTAGAATATATTATGAAGAGCAAATGACTTATATTAAGAGAGATGAAGATAGGATTACTAATGCTTTAGAAGAATTAAAAGATAAATTAAAATTAGATAGTGTAGATAGAATAGAACTATTTGATAACTCAAATTTATTTGGTACTTTTAATGTATCAGGAATGGTAGTATTTGTAGATGGTAAGCCTTCAAAGAATGATTATCGTAAATTTAAAATAACTAATGATAAGAATGATGATTATGGTACAATGAGAGAAGTAATATATCGAAGATATTTTAGAGTACTAAAAGATGGACTAGTAAAACCTAGTCTTGTAATAGTAGATGGTGGTTTAGGGCAAATTAATGTAGCAAGAGAAGTAATTAATGAATTAGGACTAGATATTCCAGTATGTGGTCTTAAGAAAGATGATAAACATGCTACTAATGTTTTACTTGGTTTTGAACCAGTAGTAGAAATACCTATCGATAAAAGAAGTGACTTATTTCTTTTACTTACAAAGATGCAAACTGAAGTACATAACTTTACAATAAGTTATCATAAACAAATAAGAAGTAAGGGAGCATTATCAACAGTCCTGGATAATATCGAAGGAATAGGAGAAGTAAGAAAGAATAAATTACTTAAGAAATATAAAACTATATCTAAAATGAAAGAAGCATCACTAGAAGAACTAGAAGAAATATTACCTAAAGAGGTAGCGGTAACTTTTAAGGAATTTCTAGATAATTATGATAAATAAATTAATAAAGAAAGAAGAGATGTAAAATGAAATTTAAAGTTGATAAAAAGTTTTTTGATAAAGTAGATAATGCATGTTTTGGTGTTATTATAGCTAGAGGTATTGATAATACTAAGAAATATGATTTTATAGAAAAGATGCTAGAAGATGAAATAAATAGTATTGAAGAAGAATATAGAGATAAGAAAGTAAAAGAATTACCAGAAATAGAATTATATAGAGATGCCTTTAGAAAGTTAGATATTAACCCTAATAAATATATGTGTTCTATTGAAGCCTTAGTAAGTAGAACAGTTAAGTCTAAGCATATACCTAATATCAATCCAATAGTAGATTTAGGTAATGCTTTATCATTAAAGTATAGAATCCCTCTTGGTATTCATGATATTGATAGATTTAGAGGAGATATTGAGATAAGATTTGCTAATAGTGATGATAGATTTGTTCCATTTGGCGGAGGAGACTATGATAATCCTGATGTTGGAGAAGTAATCTATGTAAGCGGTAATGATGTTAAGACTAGAAGATGGACTTGGAGACAAGGAGATAATAGTAAAGTAGATGAAACTATTAAGAATGCTTTTATTCCATTAGATGGTTTTACGGAAAATAAAGAAAGTATTTTAAAATTACAAAAAGAATTTAGTGATATTTTAACTAGTATGGGAGTAGAATGTACTCTAGGATTTATAGATAAAGATCATACTGAATTTGATTTTTAGTTTAATATATGCCCTCTAGATCTATTGTTCTAGAGGGTTATCTTTAGCCAAATACTTTGTCTAAAGATAAAGTATCAACCATACATACCATATATAAGTTAAAAATATAAAAAGTTAGTCTTTTATTAATAAAAAGATAAAAAATTAAAAAAATATTAAGAAAAATAAAGAAAAAAGCTCTAAAATATTGACAAAATCATAAAATAATAGTAAAATCATAATCGGTACATTTTGTTGGAGGATATTAGATATTGGGACCATCTAATATACAAAAACGAACTTATAAAATATTAAAAGGAGAAGAAAAAGAATGAAAACAACATTTATGCAATCAAAAGAAACAGTAAACAGAACTTGGTATGTTATAGATGCTAAAGACATTCCTCTAGGAAGAGTAGCTAGTAAAGCCGCTACTATATTAAGAGGAAAACATAAAGTAACATATACACCACATGTTGACTGTGGAGACTATGTTATCATTGTAAATGCTGATAAAGTAGCATTAACTGGTAACAAACTAGAGGGAAAGATTTATTATGATCACTCTAGATATGTAGGTGGTTTAAGAGAAAGAACTGCTAAAGAAATGAGACAAAATTATCCAGTAGAAATGGTAGAAAGAGCTGTAAAAGGAATGCTTCCACATAATAGACTTGGAAGACAAATGTACAAAAAATTATTTGTATATGCAGGTGAAGACCACAAACATGCTGCTCAAATGCCAAAAGTATTAGAAATGGGAGGTAACAAATAATGGCTAAAGAAAAAAGAAGTTTTTATGGAACTGGTAGAAGAAAAGGTTCAGTAGCTAAAGTTACATTAACTCCAGGTACTGGTAAAATAACTGTAAATGGTAGAGATGTTCACGAATACATGCCATATGAAGTATTAGTAATGGATTTAAAACAACCATTAGTAGTAACTAATAACGAAAACACATTTGATGTTAATGCAGAAGTTATTGGTGGTGGTTTCTCAGGACAAACTGGTGCTATCAGACTTGGTATTACAAGAGCATTACTAGTATATGATGAAGATAATGCTGCTAACGAAGATTCATATAGAAGAATTCTTAAAGCAAATGGATTTGTAACTAGAGATCCAAGAGTTAAAGAAAGAAAGAAATATGGTCTTAAAGGTGCAAGAAGAGCTCCACAATTTAGTAAGAGATAATTTAGAAGAGGTTACATTAATTGTAACTTCTTTTTGTATGTAATAATGTCTTATATATGATAGATATGGTTGATATATCATTTATAGACTACAGACTATAAATGACACTGGAAGACAATAGGCTGAAAGTGCATAAAAAATATGTAAAGAAAGTGTAATTGTATTGAAATTTTAACTTGACTTTGCTATCATAATATATGAGGAGATGATATGATGACAAAATATGTTTATGCCTTTAAAGAAGGAAATAAAGATATGAGAAACTTACTTGGTGGTAAAGGTGCTAATTTAGCAGAAATGACTAATTTAGGATTACCTATACCTCAAGGATTTACTATTTCAACAGAGGCTTGTACTAATTATTATGATAATGGTAAAGAAATATCTGAAGAGATAGAATCTCAAATCTTTAAAGCACTAGAAGATTTAGAAAAATTACAAGGAAAGAAGTTTGGTGATATAAATAATCCATTACTTGTATCAGTAAGAAGTGGTGCTAGAGCAAGTATGCCAGGTATGATGGATACAATACTTAATCTAGGATTAAATGATGTAGCAGTAGAAGGATTTGCTAAAAAGACTGGTAATCCTAGATTTGCTTATGATTCTTATAGAAGATTTATTCAAATGTATTCAGATGTAGTAATGGAAGTAAATAAATCTTTCTTTGAAAAAATAATAGATGAATTAAAAGAAGAGAAAGGTGTTCATTATGATACTGAACTTACAGTAGAAGATTTAAAAGAATTAGTAAATAGATTTAAAAAAGTATATAGTGATCACATGAATGGTGAAGAGTTCCCTCAAGAACCTAGAGAACAATTAATGGGAGCAGTTAAAGCAGTATTCCGTTCTTGGGATAATCCTAGAGCTATCGTTTATAGAAGAATGAATGATATACCAGGAGATTGGGGTACTGCGGTTAATGTACAATCAATGGTATTTGGTAATATGGGAAATACTTCAGGTACTGGTGTTGCCTTTACTAGAGATCCTGCTACTGGTGAAAAAGGTATTTATGGTGAATACTTAATTAATGCACAAGGAGAAGATGTAGTCGCAGGTGTTAGAACTCCTGAGCCTATTACTAAACTAGAAGAAGATTTACCAGAATGTTATAAAGAGTTTATGACTCTTGCTCAAAAACTAGAAAATCATTATAGAGATATGCAAGATATGGAGTTTACTATTGAGGAAGGTAAGTTATATTTTTTACAAACAAGAAATGGTAAGAGAACTGCACAAGCTGCAATTAAGATTGCTTGTGATCTAGTAGATGAAGGCATGATTACTCCAGAGGAGGCAGTACTTAGAATTGATGCTAAGAGTCTAGATCAATTACTTCATCCAACATTTGATGCTCTAGAATTAAAGAAGAGTACTTCTATTGGTGAAGGATTACCTGCTAGTCCTGGTGCCGCTGCTGGCATGGTAGTATTTACTGCTGAAGAAGCAAAAGCATTAGGTAAAGGTGGTAAAGGAAAGAGAGTAGTACTTGTAAGACTAGAGACTACCCCTGAAGATATTGAAGGTATGGTTGCCTCTCAAGGTATTTTAACTGTAAGAGGTGGAAGAACTTCTCATGCTGCCGTTGTTGCTAGAGGTATGGGTACATGCTGTGTAGCAGGTTGTGGTGCTATTAATATTAATGAAGAAAAGGAAGAATTTACTTTAGGCGGTAAGACATTCCATAAGGGAGATTATATTTCACTTGATGGTAACA
The DNA here is from genome assembly GCA_934182615.1 of uncultured Bacilli bacterium. Taxonomy (GTDB): domain Bacteria; phylum Bacillota_I; class Bacilli_A; order RF39; family UBA660; genus CAG-302. The sequence continues at coordinate 10,870 of CAKPRO010000012.1, forward strand.
CTGGTAAAATATATGCAGGAGATATTCCTACTAAAGAGGCTACAGTAAGTGGTGATTTTGGTAGAATAATGAAGTGGGCTGACGAATATAGAACACTAGGTGTTAGAACTAATGCTGATAATCCTAGAGATACTGCTAAAGCTATTGAACTAGGAGCAGAAGGTATAGGACTATGTAGAACTGAGCATATGTTCTTTGAAGAAGATAGAATACCTAAGATTAGAAAGATGATTCTATCAGAAACAGTAGAAGATAGAACAAAAGCTTTAGATGAATTAATCCCATTCCAAAAAGGTGATTTTAAAGCTATGTATAAAGAGTTAAAGAATCTTCCAATGACTGTTAGATACTTAGATCCACCATTACATGAATTCTTACCTACTTTAGAAGAAGATATAATTGCTTTAGCAAAAGATATGAATGTTACTGTAGAACACTTAAAGAATAAGATAGCAGAATTACATGAATTTAATCCAATGATGGGTCATAGAGGATGTAGACTTGCTGTTACTTATCCAGAGATTGCTAGAATGCAAACTAGGGCTTTAATGGAAGCCGCTATTGAAGTTAAAGAAGAAGATGGTTATGATATTACACCTGAGATTATGATACCTTTAGTAGGAGAAGAAAAAGAACTTAAGTTTGTTAAAGATATCGTTGTAGAAGTAGCTGAAGAAGTTAAGAGAGAATATAATTCTGATATGAAATATCATATTGGTACTATGATAGAAATACCAAGAGCAGCCTTAACTGCAGATGCTATCGCAAAAGAAGCAGAGTTCTTCTCATTTGGTACTAATGATTTAACCCAAATGACATTTGGCTTCTCTAGAGATGATGCTGGTAAATTCTTAGATGCTTATTATCAAAATAAGATATATGAAATAGATCCATTTGCTAAATTAGACCAAGTAGGAGTAGGACAGCTTGTTAAGATGGCTGCAGAAAAGGGTAGAAATACTAGACCTGATATTAAACTTGGTATATGTGGAGAACATGGTGGAGAACCAACATCTGTTGAGTTCTGTCATAATATAGGACTAAACTATGTATCTTGTTCACCATATAGAGTTCCTATTGCTAGATTAGCTGCTGCTCAAGCTAAATTAAAAGAGACTATGTAATTATTATAAGAACTTAGATAAGTTATTTATCTAGGTTCTTTTTATATGCACTATAAGCCTAACTTCGTTAGTCTTATTAGTGTTATTTGGAGCCATCGGTCTCCAAATAAGTATCAACCATACTTATTATATTTGGAGTAAAGAATGTAATTTATTCATATGAATTCTTAGAAAATACTGGAGAACAAACTATAGATGGAAAAGCAAATTCATTTAAGATTGTGATAGATGCCGATGATACTAAATTTGTTTCATTAGAAATAGATGGAGCTTTATATGAAAAAGATGCAGATTATACAGTTAAACATGGAAGTACAATTATTGAGTTTACATCTACAGGTTTAGCAAAATTAAATGCTTTATCAAAAGGAGAACATAATGTTACAGTAACATTTACTGATGAAGTAATTAATGGTAAGATTACTGTTAATGCTGTTAATCTTCCTGTTAGTCCACAAAATCCTAGTATGGATAATCCAAAAACATATGATGGAATCTTTACATATATAGCAATATTGGTTGTAAGTATTCTAGGTTTAATTACAGCAGTAATTATAGGAAAGAAAAGAGCTAGAATTAACTAGTTCTTTTCCTCAATTAAATATGAAACTAAAAAGAAAAATAATTATTATAATAGTGGTAGTTATAACAATTGTAATTTTAATATCTGGATATTTATTACTTACAAATAAAAAAATAATAAGCTTATAGGATTTTGGACAATAGATGGTTATACTAATTATGAGTTTTTAGAAAATGATAAAGGAAATTTAGTATTGCCACATAAAAAAATGGAATTTACTTATAAAATTAAAGATAATAAATTAAGTATAGATTTTAAAGATGAAAATGCTATTGATAAATGTTATGAATATAATTTTGAGGGTAAAAAATTAGTTATTAGAGATATTAATAATAATGTCTTTAATTTACAAAAAAAATAATTTAAAGAACTAGAAATAGTTCTTTTTTATTGTATTATTAATAATATCTCCAACTTTTTCTAGAGTATCTTTAGTAACAGGAGTATTACCATTACTTATATGACTTTTCCATTCTTTATTAAAAGTATAACTACCATTAGTACATAGCGTTTGGGCTATTAACATTATCCAGTTACCAACAGCATTTTGTTCAGTACTAGATAGATTATCTATAAGAGCAAGACCTATAACAAAGGCTAGGGTAGTTAATGCTTTATCTTCAATATTTTGATTATTCATAGTAAATTTTATTCATTAACAGCATAAAATAGTAAAAAATAGTTAAAATAATTATTTAACTTATTGACATCATAGTATAAAAATGGTATACTTAATATGTTCTTCAAGAAGGATGCTCTAACAATAGTAGATAGCATTTACCTTGTATAAGAAGTTTATAGTTTATAATTTATATAGTGATGGACCCTTAGCTCAGTTGGTTAGAGCATCCGGCTCATAACCGGGCGGTCGCAGGTTCGAGTCCTGCAGGGTCCACCAGAATTGTGCGGGTGTGGCGAAATTGGCAGACGCGCTAGACTTAGGATCTAGTGGTTTATCCGTGGGGGTTCAAGTCCCTTCACCCGCACCAAATAGTACTTAAAAGAGTTTGAAAAAAAACAAACTCTTTTTTTGTACTATTTTACTCGAACTTACTTAACCGCCCGTTATGAGTTTCAAATACTTAGAATGACAATATACAATTAAAATATTTCAATTATACTATACAAGAAGATTTTTAATGATTAATAAAAAATATAATAAATTATTTAAAGAAGTTGTTACTTATGATCTAGATAAAATGAAATACTCATGTGATGATATGTTCTAATATAATAAATATAAAATTACAAATAAAAAAAATAAGAAAGTGGTAAATAAAATTACTGCTTTTTAAATTTTATATATAATTAAATAAAAAAATATGATAAAATAATATATGTAGATATTTTATACATAGGAAGTGGTAGTATGGATCAAAAAAAGATAGGTAACTTAATAAAAGAACTTCGTAAAAAAAATAATTTAACCCAGGAGAAATTTGCAGAAAAATATGGTGTAACATATCAGGCTGTTAGTAAGTGGGAGAATGGTAAAAATATTCCTGATATATCATTACTTAAACAAATATGTGATGATTATAATATTAATATCAATGACCTATTAGAAGGTAAAAATAGTGAGAATACTCAAAGTAAAAAAGTAAATAAGAAAAAAATAATATATATTTCATTAGGAGTATTATTACTTATATTAATGATAATTTTATTTATTGTATTTCATGATGATTCTTTTACATTTAAAACAGTATCTTCAAATTGTTCTAATTTTGAAATATCAGGTAGTATAGCATATAATAAAAATAAATCATATATATATATATCTAATATAGATTACTGTGGTGGTACTGATGATAATTTATATAAAAAAATAGAATGTATATTATATGAAGAACACGGTATGGTTAAAGAGAAGATAGGTAGTTATACTTATGAAAAAGATAGTAACATTAAGTTAAATGACTTTTTAAAAGATGTAAATTTCAGTATAGATAACTTTGCTAAAGAATGTAAGAATATTGAGAATAGTACCATTACATTAGAGATAAGTGCCACTAATGAAGAAGATAAAACTACTATTTATAAAGTTCCCTTATCAATGAATAAGAGTTGTAATTAAACTCAACCTTAAGTTTAGTTAATTCAACTTAAGTTATATAGTAAAATAATAATAAGTAATTTATACTGAGTATGAGGTGAAAAGATGAAGAAGAAAATAATAATTATAATAGGAGTAGTTTTAGTTATAGCGTTAGGAGTTTTAGGATATCTTTATTTAAATAAAGAAAAAAATACCAATGTAGATGGTAAGAAATTCGCCGCAGAATATACTAGTGTTACAGAAGATAATGTCTTTGTATATAAAACTATAGATGAAATAATTAATATATTAGAACATGGAACAGGAGTAGTATATTTAGGCTTTCCAGAGTGTCCTTGGTGTACTGCTTACGTACCATATTTAAATGAAGTAGCTAAGGCAAACAGTGTAGATAAAGTTTACTACTACAATATTTATAATGATAGAAAAGAAAATAATGATAATTATAAGAAACTAGTAGATATCCTTAAAGAATATTTAAAATTTGATGAAGAAGGAAATAAGAGAATATATGCTCCATCTGTAATAGCGGTCAAAGATGGTGAAATATTAGACTTTGACGACGAAACTGCTTGGGACACTAAAGGTTATAAAACCCCAGAAGAATATTGGAAGAATGAAGACTTAGATGGCTTAAAGGAAAAACTTACTAAAATGTTTGAAGAAACTAAACTTAATGTTTGTACAAGTGACTGTAATAAATAAAAAACAAAGAATAGAATATGATAAATTTAAATCATATTCTATTTTTTTTGAAAAAATAGAAAAAAATCTTAAAAAGAGGTAAAAATCAAAAATAAAAGTGTATTAATATATGAAGGGAGGAAAACAATATGACTTAGAATAAATTTATTTAAAGAATAACAGGGAGTTAAATGTGGAAAAAGAAGGAAAGATGAGAGAAAAAATAGATAAAAAAGTATTAAGTGAATGTAGTTGTAAATACATAATAGATGGAGAAGACAAACCAAAAACAATTAAAGTAGTAAGACTTGATTTTGATAAGTGTTATGAACTTATGCATGATGATAGCGTACCAAAAACTGATGCATTAAGATGGGGAAGTATCTTTAAAGCAACTACTATTAAAGAAGTGTCAGAATTATTAGGAGATGACTTATTGACTCCTGAAGAAAAAGAAAGTTTCTTAGAAAGTATTAGGGCCGCTAACATAGATAAAGAGTTATTAGCGGCCTGGGAGAAAGAAAAAGAAGCCTGGAAAGATAAGGAAAGTTTATATATAAGTATTGAAAAATAAAAAAATTTCCAAAAAGAGGTAAAAATTAAAAATAAAAGTGTATTAATATATGAAGGGAGGTAGAATGAAGAGAAAACTCATCGTTATGCAAGATGGTTTTAAGGATTGCGGTGCAGCATGCCTTCTATCAATTATTCGTTATTATGGAGGTGATATAGCAAAGGAACGACTAATTGAATTAGTAAAGACAACTAAGGATGGAACTAGTTTCTACAACATAAGTTTAGCAGCTTCGCACTTAGGCTTTGCAACCAAAGGATTTAAGGTAGATGAGATAGATAAAATAAAAGAAGTAAATTTACCCTTTATTAGTCAAGTAAATAAAAATGGTTATATGCATTTTGTAGTAGTCTATAAGATTAATAATAATAAAGTACTTATAATGAATCCTAGTACTGGTAAAGAGGCAATAGATATTTTTGATTTTAGTAATATGTGGACAGGCTATATACTACTATTAGAGAAAGTATCAGAGTTACCTATTTATAAGAGTAATAAAATTATTAAGAAAATAATATTAAAAGTATTAAATGATAATAAGAGTAATATTATTATAGTCTTTATACTATCACTTATCTTTACTTTACTATCATGTATAGTAAGTTTATATTCTCAAATAGTATTTGATAAAGTAATAGATACAGAACTACATAATTTAAAATTAATAACAATAGTATTCTTCATTTTGTATATTATCAAGAATATAACTAGTTTTATTAGAAATCATCTTTTAATTTATTTAAATCAAAAACTTGATGTAACTCTCTTAATTGAGTCCTTTAGTAAAGTAATTTTACTTCCTTTCAACTATTATAAGAATAAAAAGGCTTCTGAAGTATTATCAAGAATAAATGATTTATCTTATATAAAATCTTTTATTTCAAAAATAATAGTAACCATATTACTAGATACATTACTGTTTATTATATCTTTTATAATTATATTTAATATAAATAAAGAAATACTAATCCTCTATTTAGTAGGAGCATTGCTATATCTACTGATAATTATTATTTATAATACTATAATAAAGAATGCTATTATAACAAAACAAGAGAGAGTAGTAGAAGTAAATAATACTATTATTGAATCAGTAGATAGTTTTGAGACTATTAAAGGTCTTAATATAGAAGATAATACTATCTATAAGTTTAGTAAGAATTATTCCAAATTATTAAATATAAATTATTATACTGATAAAATAAATAATACTATTCTTTTACTAAAAGAATTTATTACTGATAGTATAATCTTACTAGCTAGTTATTATACATTTAGTTTAATTATGAATAGTAAAGTAACAGTAGGAGATTATATGACTATAAGTCTTTTATCTAGTTATCTAATTTATCCTTTTCGCAATATTATAGATTTAATCTATGAATATCATTATGTTAAAAATAGTATCAGAAGAGCTAATGATTTCTTTGATATTGAAGATGAAAAAATATATGAAGAAAAGAGATTAGAAGTAAATGGTAATATTAAAATCGTTAATTTAAGTTATACTTTTAATAATAAATACTATGTACTTAAAAATATTAATTTATTTATTAAAGATAAAGATAGAGTACTATTGTTAGGCCCTTCTGGTAGTGGTAAATCAACTATACTAAAATTATTATATAAATATTTGCAGGCGGACAGAAATAAAATATTTATAAATAATTATGATATAAATGATTATAGTATGTCAGATATCAGAAGTAGTATTACTTATGTATCACAAAATGAACTATTATTTAATGATACTATTAGAAATAATATTCTACTTGATAGAGATATTAGTGAAGTAGATTATCTAAATATATGTAAGATATTACATATAGATGATATTGTTAAAGATAATATATTAGGATATGATTATATTCTTGAAGAGAATGGTATCAATATTTCAGGAGGACAAAGACAAAGAATAATACTAGCAAGAAGTTTATTAAAAAATAGCAAGATAATCATGATTGATGAGGGCTTTAATCAAATAGATATTAAATTAGAAAGAGAAATATTATTAGATATATTTAGATATTTTCATGATAAAACATTTATTATTATTTCTCATCGAATAGAAAATAGTGATTTATATAATAGAGTAATAAAAATAAATAATGGAGAAGTTAATGCAATAGAGGAGGTATATAATGAATAGATATATAGATAGTGAAATAATATTAACAAGAAAAATAAAGTATATCGTATATGTTTATGTAATGATAATAATTATTATGCTACTTTCCTTAATTATAGCATTTATGCTTTTAGATTATAAAACATATTATAAATTACGTGGTCTTGTAATTGAAGATAATAATTCTTACTATATAAAATTATATATTCCTTTAGATAATATTAAATATATTACTAATAATAATATCATTATAATTGATAATAAAAAATATTATTATCAAATAAAAGAAATAGATAGTGAATATTTTACTGATAATATTACTACTTATCAAATAGTAACAATAAATTTAGATATGCCAAATAAATATAAATATAATAATTTAACATTAGATTTAAAACTAGTAAAAGAAAATAAAAAAATAATTGATTATCTACTTAGAAAGTGAGGATTAATGAAAGAATTAGATGTAGTAACAATGAAGAATATTGAAGGAGGAGCAGACCCTATATTAATTACTGGTATAGTAACAGCGGTTATAGCCTTTGTATCAGGAATATTAAATGGTATAGCTAATCCCAAAAAATGTAATTAGAAAGAGGTATAATATGAAAGAATTAAATATAAAAGAAATGAAAAGTATTGAAGGAGGAATTGGTTTAACTTCTAGTATGTTAACTGCTATATATAAAACTCTTGAAGTTGTTTTCCAAATAGGAGAATCTCTTGGTAATTATATTCGTCGTAAAACAGAAAATAAAATGTGTGATATTTAAACTTAAATAATAATAAAAACCCTTTTTCCCTTTTAAATAATAAAAAAATGTCATATTTTATTAAAAAATATATTCGTTATACTTGTAAATTGTATTAAATGATGGTATAATCTTTAATGAAAAAGCGGAAGGAGGGATAAAATGTCAGCAGGTACTAAGGTAACCGTTAATGTAAAAGACAACAATGTTGAATTTGCTTTAAGAAAATTCAAAACACAAGTTGCACGTAATGGTGATCTCTCTAGAGCTAAAAAAAGAGCAGAAGGCTACACACCACGTGGAGTTAAATTAAGAGAAGAAAAGAAACAAAATATAATTAATTCTAGAAAGAAAAATAGAAGAAATTACTAAGGAGTGATAGATATGACACTATCAGAAAGAATTAATAATGATTTAAAAGAGGCAATGAAAAGTAAAGATAGTTTTCGTCTTGGTGTAATTAGAATGGTAAAAGGTGCTATGCAACTTGCTAAACCAAATCCAAGAGAAGAATTAACTGATGATGATGTTATCACAGTAATATCTAAACAAATTAAGATGAGAAATGATTCTATTAAGGAGTTTGAAGCTGCTGGTAGAAGTGACCTAGTAGAACAAAACAAGAAGGAAATAGAAATATTAAATACTTATATGCCTAAACAATTATCTGAAGAAGAACTTACTGAAATAATTGATAAAGTATTCGAAGAAGTAAAACCTACATCACAAAAAGATATGGGGCTTATTATGAAGAATATTTCACCACTTGTTAAAGGTAAGGCTGATATGTCTTTAGTTAATAAACTAGTAAAAGAAAGACTTGGGTAAAATACTCAAGTCTTTTTAAATTTCTTAAATTTGATAATAAAAAAACTAACCATAAAGGTTAGTTAAAATCTATCTGGGACGGAATGTGGGAATCGAACCCACGTATAATGGAACCACAATCCACCGTGTTAACCACTTCACCAATTCCGCCATAAGACAATAACAATGATACCATATATTTTTGATTTTGACAAGTATTTTATTCAAAAAAAATACAAAATATGATATAATACCATGGAAGAGGGAAGAAATATGAAAAAAATAGTATTAATAACAGGTACTTCAAGTGGTATAGGTAGTGCAATAGCATCCTTACTAGGAGGCTCTTATGAAGTGATATTACATTACAATAATAACTATGAAGAAGTAATGAAATTAAAAAATAAATTAGATAAACAATATAATAACGATACATTAGTGGTTAAATGTAATTTATCTAAAGAAGAAGAGATAGATAATATGTTAAAGATTATTTATGATAGATATAATAAAATAGATATTTTAATAAATAATGCTGCTACTACATGTGATACTTTATTTGAAGATAAAACTAAAGATAATTTTATGAATACTTTAGATATAAATTTAGTAGCACCTTTTTTACTATGCCAAAAGATTGGGCCTAAAATGAAAGAAAATAAATATGGTGTAATAATAAATATTAGTTCTACTAATGGAATTGATACTCCATATATAGAAAGTATTGATTATGATGCTTCTAAAGCCGGCTTAATATCTTTATCTAATAATTTGGCTAATTATTTAGCACCATACGTTAGAGTAAATACTATATGTCCAGGATGGATAAATACTAATATGAATAAAAATTTAGATAAAGAATTTATAACTAAAGAGGAAGATAAAATACTATTAGGTAGATTTGGTAATCCAAGTGAAGTAGCAGAGTTAGTTTCCTTTTTGATAAGCGATAAAGCAAGTTATATAAATAATAGTATTATAAGAATAGATGGAGGTAAGAAATGTTAGAGGATATTATAAAAAATAGTAATAAAGATTTAGAAGAAATATTTACTAAAGTAGATGAAATAGAAGAATATAATAGTAGTAAAGTACTGGATGCTTTTATAAAGAATAGTATTAGTGAGAGTGATTTTAATAGTACTACTGGTTATGGATATAATGATACAGGAAGAGATAAAATAGAAAGAGTTTTTGCAGATATCTTTAAAACTGAAGCAGCTTTAGTTAGATGTCAGTTTATATCAGGAACTCATGCTCTTACTACTTGTTTCTTTGGCCTTCTAAGACCTGGAGATACTCTATTATCAATAAGTGGTAAACCATATGATACATTAGATAGTGTAATTGGTTTTAATGATAATCCATCTTCACTAAAAGCTTTTAATGTTAAGTATGAACAAATAGATTTAATAGATAATGACTTTGATTATGCTAAAATAGAAGAATTTCTTAAGAATAATAAAGTAAAAGTAATAGAAATACAAAGAAGTAAAGGTTATAGTACTAGAGATAGTATTAATATTGAAAAGATAGAAAAAGTAATTAAATTAATTAAAAGTATTGATAAAGAAGTAATTGTTATGATAGATAATTGTTATTGTGAAATGGTTACTACTAAAGAACCAACTGAAGTAGGAGCAGATGTCTGTGTAGGTTCCCTTATTAAAAACTTAGGAGGTGCTATTACTTCAAATGGTGGTTATATTGTTGGAAGAGAAGATTTAATTAATCTATGTGCTGAAAGGTTAAATGTTCCTGGACAAGCCTTAGAAGTAGGTCCATCTCTTAATCAAAATAGATATATATTAGAAGGATTATATTTTGCTCCTATGGTAGTAGCAAATGCTATAAAGACCGCTATATACACTTCTTATGTAATGGAAAAATTAGGATATGAAGTTAGTCCTAAATATAATAGTGAAAGAGTAGATATTGTTCAAAATATTATTTTTAATAATGAAAATGATTTAATAGAATATGTTAGAGGTATTCAGTTTAATTCTAAAGTAGATTCTAGTGCTATGATTATGCCATCAGAAATGCCTGGTTATGATGATAAAATTATTATGGCTTCGGGTTCATTTACTGAGGGTAGTTCTATAGAACTATCTTGTGATGGTCCTCTTAGAAGTCCTTATATTGCTTATCAACAGGGTTCTATTAGTTATAAATATGGTAAATTAATTGTAACTAGAGCTATTAAACATTTACTAAATAATAAATAATTTATTTTCTATTGCCCTATAGGCCTAAGGTCCTATAGGGTATTTTTTAAGTAATGAAGAATTAAAACGTATAATGAAGTTTTTAAATAATAAAAGAATATAAAAAACCCACCAAAAGGTGGGCTACTGTGTAAAGCACAGCTCGAGGTCGAACCCTTGCCATCTCAAATGTATGGGGGGCTCGGTAAGAAAATACTACAATATATAGTATTCCCTTCGTGAGTTAATTATACTATAAATATCTATAAAAGTCTATATCTTTTTATATATTTTAACAAATACTATCATTTCTAGATTACAAGCTAGAAATGACACTCTAAGACCTTAGGCTTAGAGTGAAAAGAAAAAATAAAAATATTATCTAAATAATATATACAAATAATGTATCATGTGATACAATGCAATTATAAGAAAGGAGAATTAAACGATTAAAGAAATAAAAATAATTAAAGATAAAATATTAGAAAAAGAAGTAGCAGAACTTTTATCTAGTGAATTTTAAGCATTAATACTTCTAGAAGAAAATCCAAATAATAAATGGATATTAAATAATAAAGATTGGAGAGATAATAATGAATAATATGAAAAGTATTTTATGGGGTATAGTTTTGGTTTTACTAGGAGTACTTATTGGTACTAATAGTTTAGGTATTACTAATATTGATATTTTCTTTAATGGGTGGTGGACTTTATTTATTATAATACCTTGTTTTATAGGTTTATTTTCTAATGAAGGTAAGGCTGGTAATATAATAGGTCTTTTAGTAGGAGTCATCCTCTTACTAGGTATGAATGATATCTTAGATTTGGATAAGATATGGAAATTAATAGTACCTTCTATTATAGTAATTATAGGATTATCATTAATATTTAAGAATAGTTTTAATAGTAAAGTAAATGATAAAATAAATAAATTAAATAAAGAAAAAAATAGTGATGATAATTATTTTGCAGCCTTCTCAGGACAAGATGTAAATCTAAGTAATAAAAAGTTTAATGGTAGTGAAGTAACAGCATGCTTTGGTGGTATTAAATTAGATTTAAGAGAGGCTATTATAGAAAAAGATATAGTAATTAATGCTTCAAGTATATTTGGAGGTATCAATATCTTAGTACCAGAAGATGTAAATGTTATTGTAAAATCTACTTCTATCTTTGGAGGAGTAACTAATAAAAAAGAAAACACTAACTCTAAAAAGAATATCTATATAAATGCTATGTGTATGTTTGGTGGAGTTGATATTAAGTGACCACTGGTAAGAAAATAATAAAATATTTATCTATGGCTTTTGCTATATTCTTAACTTTTACTATTATATCAGGTATAACAAATGGTATATATAGTTTAATTAGTGTATTTAGAAATACACCTAGTAAGGAAGAAGTAAAAGAGTTATGGCAAACCATTAATACTAATATAGATGATATTGATATAGATTTAATATATAATAATCTAAATATTAAAGTAGGAGATAAATTCTCTATAGAAACAAATAGTAATAATGTTAAATATACTATTCAAGATAGTACTTTAATAGTAAAAGAAAATAAAAAGGTATGGACTAGCACTAATAATAAGAAAGATGAATTAACTATTTATATTCCAAGTAATATTGTATTAAATAAGATTGATATTGATATGGGAGCAGGTACTTTAAATATTGAAAATATAAATACGAGAAAATTAACTCTTGACTTAGGAGCAGGTTCTACTCTAATTAAAGATATTTATTCTGATAATACTAATATCAATACAGGAGCAGGTTCTTTTACTATTGAAAATGGTAATATCAATGACTTAGACTTAGATATAGGAGTAGGAAAAACCACTATTACATCAAAGATTACTGGTAATAGTACTATTGATACAGGAATAGGATCTTTATCTTTAAATTTAATTGGTAATAATTATACTTTTAAAGTAAATAAAGGTATTGGTAAAGTGTTAATCGATAATAAAGAAGTAAGTGATAACGAAGTACTAGGAATGGGCTCTAACACTATAAAATTAAATGGTGGAATAGGGGATACTACTGTTACATTAAATAAAGATAGATAATATTTAAGAAAATATTAAGGTTTTATAGATGGAAATCTGCTATAATGTAAAAGATAAGGAGAAAGATAGTGATGCATGAAATTGATTTAGATAATTTACCGAGAAGGAAGACTTATGATTGGTTTAATTCTTTTAATAATCCGACATATGGTCTTACTGTAAAGTTAGATGTTACTTCATTAGTAGAACATACTAAGAAACATAATGAATCATTCTTTATAAATATGTTATATATTGTTGTTAAAGCACTTAATAGTGTCGATAATTTAAGAATGAGATTTGAAAATAATAAACCTGTTTTATATGATGAGATAAATCCTGCTATTACAGTAATGACAAAAAATGAGATATTTGAAAATGTTAGGCTTATAAATAAAGATAATTATAAAGAATTTTATGAGATGGCTAAAGAGAAAATAGATAAGGCTAAATATCAAGATAAATTAAATAATGAGAGTTATAATTCTACTGCTAGTTATAATGAATATTATATAACTTGTTTGCCATGGACTGATTTTACTAGTATGACACATCCTATTCCTGAAGATAAAAGTTCACAGACTGTACCTAGAGTATGTTGGGGTAAATATATAGAAAATAATGGTAAATATGAAATATCTTTAAATATAACAGTTAGTCATGTCTTTGTAGATGGTTATCACTTATCTAAAGTATTTAATAATGTTCAAGAATTATTAAATGATACTACTAATGTACTTAAATAGGAGGATTTATGATAGAAATTAAAAATGTAAGTAAGACTTATAATGGTAAAAAGAAAGTATTAAAGAATATTAGTTTTAAAATTGAAGGTGGTGAGATATTTGCTTTTATTGGTCATAATGGGGCAGGTAAAACTACTATGATAAAGTGTATTATGGGTATTCTTGATTTTGAAGAAGGTGATATATTAGTAGATAATAAAAGTATTAAAGAAGAACCACTGGAATGCAAGAGAATAATGGCTTATGTACCAGATAATCCTGATTTATATGAAAATATGAAGGCTATAGATTTTATTAATTTTATCTGTGATATGTATGAAGTACCAGAGGATATAAGAAGAGAAAATACGCTAAAGTATGCTAAAATGTTTGAGATAGAAGATAAATTAAATGATGATATATCAAGTTTTTCTCATGGTATGAAACAAAAGGTTGCTTTAATTGCGGCTTTAGCTCATAATCCTAAAGTGTTAATAATGGATGAACCATTCGTCGGCTTAGATCCTAAGGCTGTATATGACATGAAAGAAATAATGCGAGATATGGCTAAGGATGGTAAGACAATATTTTTCTCTACCCATATTCTTGATGTAGCAGAAAAATTATGTGATAGAGTAGCTATTATTAAAGATGGAACTATTGTTAAAGTAGGTAAGATGAAAGATATCAAGGGTGATGAATCATTAGAGCAGGTATTCTTAGAACTAGGTGAAAAATAATGAAAACACTATCACTATTAAAAGCTGTTCTTACCTGTGATATGAATATGTTTAAATATTCAGCGGGTAAGAATGCTAGTACTAAAAAGAAGATATTATTACCAGTATTTCTTTTCTTGACTATTGGTTATTCTATTGGCTACTATGCCTATATGATAGGTAAACCATTACATGAAATTGGTTTAACTTATGTAATGCTTAGTTTATTTATCTTTATGGTTAGTATTATAACGATAATTGAAGGTATTTATAAATCACAAGGAATACTATTTGAATGTAAAGATAATGACTTATTATTTTCTTTGCCAATTAAAAGAAGTCAAATACTATTTGTTAGAATATTTAAATTAATATTATTTCAGTATATATATAATTTAATGTTTTTATTACCTGCTTTTGTTATCTATATTTATTTTGAACATCCTAGTATAAGTTTTTATATAATATCTTTTATTATGACTATATTAATACCAATTATACCTACTGTTATATCTAGTATCTTAGGTTATTTGGTTAAAATGGTATCAAGTAAATTTAAATCAAAGAAGATAATGCAAACAATACTATCTAGTATTATCTTTATGGGTATCTTTTTCTTAAGTTTTAATTTAAATAATTTTATCGAAGATATAGCAAGTAGGGTCTCTAGTATTAATGATATGTTAACGAGAATATATTACCCAGTAGGAGCTTATACTATATTAATAGATAAGTTTGATATCATGGTATTTTTAAAATTATTATTAATAAATATTATTCCATTTATATTATTTATTTTACTAGGAGGTAAATATTATTTTAAAATAATAGAGGGCTCTAAAGAGAGTATAGTAAGAAAAAGTAAAAATAAAAAAGAAGTATATAAAAAGAATAGGCCTATTAAGGCTTTAACTATGAAGGAACTAAAGAGATATTTCTCTTCACCAGTATATATGTTTAATACGATATTTGGTTTACTTTTAGTACTAGTATTAACAATACTTTTATGTATTAAAGGAAATAGTATTATAGAGATGTTACTTAGTAATGAAGAATTAAGTATAGATATTTCAATGCCAGTTATTTATTATATCTTAGTACTATTCTCATGTTTGATGACTTCGATAACATCTTCTAGTGTATCACTAGAAGGTAAGACGATAAATATTACGAAGAGTTTGCCTATTAGTGAGAGGGATATTTTTAAGTCTAAGATAATTTATCCATATATTATTGAATTACCTTTTGTTATTATATCTGAATTAATATTCTTTATTATATTTAAAGTTAATATTATTTATATATTATTAATATTTAGTATGAGTATTAGTTCTATTACTTTATCTAGTATTTTAGGATTAGTTATTAATTTGAAATATCCTAAGATGAATGCTTTAAATGATACTGAAGTAGTTAAACAGAGTATGAGTAGTATGGTAGCGGTATTTATTAATATTGGTATTATTATTATCTCAGTAATTGGTATTTTTGCTTTATATGATATGTTAAATATCTATTTATTACTTAGCATGCATGTACTTATTATTATTTTAATAACTATTATTTTATATTATATTCTTATGAATAAAGGTATTAAAGAATATAGAAGTATTAATGTATAGTTTATTATGTTCACTCTAGATCTAAGGTTCTAGAGTGTTTATTTGAACCAAAGTATTGTCTCAAATAAATATATCAACCATATCTATTATATATAAGCATGAATATATACTAAAATATTAATTATTTAAGAAAATCTTAAGATTTTGTAAATAAAAATATGCTATAATAATTTAGGAAGTGGTATGATGTCAAATATTCTAATAGTAGATGATGAAAAAGCAATAGCAGATCTTTTGGAAGTATATTTAAAGAATGAAAATTATAATGTTATTAAATATTATTCTAGTGCTGATGTAGTAAGAGATATAGATAATTTAAAGATAGATTTGGCTATATTAGATGTTATGATGCCTGAAGTAGATGGTTTTAAACTATGTAGTATTATTAGAAAGAAATATAACTTTCCTATCATATTTGCTACCGCTAAAGTAGAAGATATCGATAAAATAAATGGTCTTTCAATAGGAGCAGATGACTATGTAACTAAACCGTTTGAACCATTAGAACTTATGGCTAGGGTAAAAGCTCAACTAAGAAGATATCAAAAATATAATAATGTTAAAGAAGAAAATGTAATAGATTTTAGAGGTATAGTAATAAATAATGATACTCATGAGTTTATTTTTAATAATGAGAAGATAGAACTTACTAAGACAGAATTTGCTATACTTTGGATTCTTTGTGAAAATAGAGGAAATGTAGTAAAAAGTGATACATTATTTTCTACAGTATGGAAAGAAAATTATTTTGAAAAAGATAATAATACAATAATGGTTCATATTAGACATATAAGGGAAAAGATGAAGGATACTTATAGTAAACCAAAGTATATAAAAACAATTTATGGAGTGGGGTATAAAATTGAAAAATAATAGAGAAGATTTATTTAAAAAGAGATTTTGGCGTTTAATAGGAAAAATGATTATTAGTTTTACTATTATAGTAATATTTTTTATGGTGTTAAAAAGAATAATTGAATTATCTGATTTTCAATGGTTATATAATAAAAATAACGTTACATATTATAGGGCTATATATACATTTGATTTACTATATTATAATGGTTATGTCTATGTTGCATTAGCAGTTATTGCTATAATAATATTTTTAATACTATTATATAAAGAAATTAAAAGTATGACATCATATATAAATGTAATATCTGATTCATCAGAAAAGTTATTTGATGGAACAGAGGAATATATAAGTTTACCTCCTGAAATGAAAGAGTTAGAAATTAAGTTAAATCATTTTAGAAGTGAGTCTATTAAAAATAAGAAATTAGCTGAAGAAAATGAAAAGAAAAAAGATGAGTTAATTGTTTATTTAGCACATGATATAAAGACACCTTTAACAGTAGTAATAGGTTATTTATCTCTTTTAGATGAAATAGAGGATATGCCTCTAAAACAAAGGAAAAAATATATTGAACTTGCTTTAAATAAGTCATATCGTTTAGAAGAATTAATTAATGAGTTATTTGATATAGCAAGATTTAATTCAGAAAAGATTATTCTAGAGAAAGAAGAATTAAATCTTAATATGATGTTAGAGCAAATAATTGATGATTTTTTTCCTATCTTAAAAGAAATAAATAAAAATATAAATTTAAATACTAGTGATAATATTAGTATCTATGCTGATCCAGATAAACTTAGTAGAGTATTTAATAATTTAATTAAGAATGCTATAAATTATAGTAAAGAAAATACGGATATAGATATTAATGTTAAAAAGAGAGATAAAGAAATTGAGGTAGAAATAATTAATCAAGGTAAAATGATACCTAAAGATAAATTAGATAAAATATTTGAGAACTTTTATAGACTAGATACTTCAAGGACTAGTAAGACTGGTGGCAGTGGTTTAGGACTTGCTATTAGTAAACAGATAGTAGAACTTCATAATGGCAATATAAAAGTAAATAGCGATAAAAATAAAACTATATTTACTATTATTTTACCAATAGATGAAGAATAAACTTAAGAAAGTATTAAGATTTATTTAAGAGATAATTAATAAATAAATAGCAAAAAATTAGTATAATTATTATACTAGTTTTTTATTATTAAATAGAAGGTGAATATATGAAGTTTGTAGAACTATCAAGTGAAGAATTTAATAAAGTTAGTAATAATTTTCTTGGTAGTAATTTTTATCAAAGTTATGAATGGTCTAAATTAAAAGAATCAATAGGTTGGAAACATTATTATGTTGGAGTATTAAAAGATAATACTTTAGTAGCAGTTACTCTTATATTGGGAAAGAAAATATACTTTAATAAATATTTATATTATGCTCCAAGAGGGGTACTACTTGATTATAATGATACAGAAGTACTTAGTTTTTTTACTAAGGAAGTAAAGAAGTTTTTGATAAAGAGAAAAGGCATAGTATTAAAGATTGATCCATTTGTAGAATATCAAAAACATGATAATAGTGGTAATGTAGTCACAGATTTTTGTAATAGAAAAGTTATAGATAATTTGATTAAACAAGGATATAAACTTCATGGTTTTACTACTGGATATACAGATGAGATACAACTTAGATGGAGTTATTATTTAGATATTACTAAAAGCATGGATGATATCATGATGGGTATGGATCAAAGATGCCGAAGATGTATTAGAAAATATGAAAAGTATCCTTTAGAACTTGTTATACTGGGTAATAATGATGATATTAGTGATTTTAAAGAAGTTATGCAAAGCACTGCGAATAGACAGAATCACTTTGATAGATCTTTAGAATATTATAAAAATCTAAACAATCTTTTAGGAGATAGAAGTCTTCTTACGATAATTTATTTAGATAGAAATAAGTATTTAAAAGAATGTACTGGGGATAAACTATATGATATAGTTATGAATGATAAAAGAAAAATAATACCTATAAGTGCTGGAGTATTTATTTTTGATAAAGATAGATTAAATTATGTTTATGGTGGTACACATAAAGAATATATGCCTTTAATGGCTCAGTATAAAATGCAAATGGAAATGATTAAACTAGCTATGGAAAGAGGGTTACCAATATATGATTTTGGAGGTATCAGTGGTAATTTTACTCCAGGTAGTGAAAACTATGGTGTCTATGAATTTAAAAGAGGTTTTGGTGGTAAGGTTTTAGAGTATATTGGAGAGTTTGATTTAATATTAGATAAGTTTGGTTATTATATATATGATATTGGTTATAAACTATATCGTAATACTAAAAAGGTAATAGCAAAAATATTAAAAAGATAAATACATAGGTTTAAAGCTTATGTATTTTTTCTATATTAATGTTGCAAAATAACTTAAAATATTAAAAAAATAAGAAAAAAGATAACAAAGTAATTTAAAATTATTAAATATATGATAAAATATTAGATGTGATGTAAGTATGATATTAAATGTAAGTGGAAGAACTGATATAGTAGCTTTTTATACCGAATGGTTTATGAATAGATATAAAGAAGGATATGTAATGGTAAGAAATCCTTTTAATTGTCACTTGGTAAATGAAATATATTTTGAAGATGTTGATTTAATAGTTTTTTGTACTAAGAATCCTCTTCCGATAATAGATAGAATAAAAGAAATAGACAAACCAATACTATTTCATATAACAATAACTCCCTATAATAAAGATATTGAACCTAATGTTATAGATAAGAGGGATATAATTGAAGGAGTAAAAGAGTTATCTAAGATAATAGGAATAGATAATATATATATTAGATATGATCCAATATTTTTAAGTGATAAATATAATATAGAATATCATATAAAGGCTTTTAATAAACTATGTAGTATGTTAAATGGTTATGTAAAACATATCATAGTATCATTTATAGATGATTATAAGAATGTTAGAAAGAATAATAATATTTTAAAAATAAAACCATTTACTAAAGAAGACTATAAGTTACTGGGAGAATCCTTCTCTAGGATAGCAAAAGAAAATAATATGACAGTACAAACTTGTGCTGAAGAAGAAACATTAGAAGAATATGGCTTTATAAAAGAAGAATGTTTATCTCATACACTTGCCTATAAGTTAACTGGTAAATCTTATAAGAATTGGACTTCAAGAAAGAATAAGTATTGTAATTGTGTTAATATGGTGGATATTGGTGTATATAATAGTTGTAGACACTTTTGCAAATATTGCTATGCTAATTATGATGAGAATAAAGTAATAGAAAATTATCATAATCATGATGTTAATTCTCCATTACTAATAGGTAATATAGAAGATAATGATATTATTAAAAGAAGATATAAATAATGTATTAAAATTATAATTTATATAGTATAGATAATTATGTTAGAGTTAAAAATAAGATATAGTATAAGTGAAGATATGTTAGAAAAAATAAAATAATCCAAATTTAAGCCGAAAATAATCCGATTTTAAACCAAAATTAAGCCAAACAATAAAAATATTTGATAAGAAGACCATAGGCTTCTTATCACCTAATGAGATTATAAGCTCATTAGGAAATAAATAAAATTAATCTAAAGTAGATGAAATATTCTACTTTTTTTGATATAATAATTACAGAGGGATAAATATGAAAAAATTAAATTCAAATCATTTAAAAATAATAGCAATAATAGCTATGACAATAGATCATCTAGCAGATCTTTTATACCCTAATATGCAAAATAATATTGTACCTATAATATTACATGTTATTGGTAGATTGACTGCTCCTATTATGTTTTTCTTTATATGTGAAGGCTATTATTATACTAAGAATCTAAAAAAATATATAACAAGATTATTTATCTTTGCTATAATATCACACTTTGCTTATTGTTTTGCCTTTGGTATAAATTATATACCATTTATTACAGGTAATGTCTTTAATCAAACTAGTATTATGTGGTCACTTGCTTGGTCAGTAGTAGCATTATATATAGCTAATGGTAATAATAAATTAAAAGAATATCAGAAATGGATATTAGTAATACTAATAAATGTAATAGCTTTTCCTGCTGACTTTAGTTCAATAGCGGTAATGAGTATACTATCTATGTATTCTGCTAGAGGTAATTTAAATAAACAAATGAAGACAATGATGTTATGGTTATCATTATATGCCTTAATATCATTTATCTTTGTAAATAAAATATATGGAATAATATCTTTGTTTGCAGTACTAGTATACCCTCTTTTAAAAGAATATAATGGCGAAAGAGGAAAAATAAAATGGTTAAAATGGTTCTTCTATCTATATTATCCATTACATTTAGTGTTAATAGGAATATTAAGAATAATACTATATGGTAATATACCAATATTATTTAGTTAAATATAAAAAATATTAAGAGGTGAAAAATATATATGAATAAAATAAAAATAAAAGGAATATATAAACATTTTAAAGGAGACCTATATCTAGTTGAAGACATAGCAATAAATAGTGAAACAGAAGAGGAATATGTTATATACAGAGCTTTATACGGAGATAATAAACTATATATAAGACCATATAATATGTTTATATCAGAAGTAGATCATCATAAATATCCAGAAATAAAACAAAAATATAGATTTGAATTACAAAATATAAAAAGTGTAAAAAAAATATGAATATTTAATTAATAATAGCTGCCATTACATAACTTTTGGATAGTGATACTTTATTTGTATAACAAAAAGAGGATTAGATCAATTTCTAATCCTCTATTAAAATAATTAATATTATAAATTATAATTCCTTTACAAGAGGATTAAAACTTTCAATAGCAGCAACTAACTTAGGATGTCTAATAACAAAATGTATTGTTGGATTAGAATTCTTTGAAATGATAACATGATTATTTTTTAAAATAGTTATCGTTATATTTTTGAAAGTTTTATCCTTTTCAGTTAAGATATTATAATTCTTATTATTCTTAGCATATTCATTTGTTAATTTTAAATGTTCGATATATTCTTTATAAGTATAGTTAATTGTTTTATCTATGAATAAATTATTTAATAAAAGGGAAGGAGTATCACTTATAAATTCATCTTCTTTAATAATATAAATATAATCAAATACTTTGTTCTTTTTAAGAATACTATTCATATATTTAAATTCGTTATTTTTATATTTAATTATCTTATTAATTTCTTCTTTTGTAAGTTTATTTCTTTTTAAGATTTTAATTAATAATTCATCACTAATTGTAAATAAAGGTAATGAAGAAATATATCTTGCTCTATCACATTCTATATTTTCCTCTTTCTTTAAAAATAAATGGTATTCTTTTATGTTGTTTTCCCTATAAATTTCCATAAGTGGTTTAGCTTTTTTAAGAAGTAAATCACTTTTTTCTTTATAGTATTCAATTTCATTTTTATTAGTAGTTAAATAATACATCCCCTTATTATGAAAACCATTTATACATTCTCCAGATAAAGCTGCTACTGCTGATACATAGTTTAAATGATTATATATATTATTTTTAAGATTACTTAAATAATAAGGAGATATTTGACCAGTCATATAAATAGGAATCCAACTTTCTAGACCAAGCATCATTTCATTAAAAGGCCTATCTAAGTTATGAATAATATTTAGATGGTGTCCTTTTTTTAGACACATAGCAATAGCAAACATCCATTTTTTACCAAAATCTATATCTTTAGCCATATCTTCCATGGGCATATCACTACACATAAATATATCTTCTTTAGATTTAGATAAAACAGTCCCTTTAAAAAAGTTTAGTTCGCCTTGTTTCATTTCTTCAATACCATAATAATGTTTAGTTTTAGCTTTATAAAAAGGGATACTAGGAACTTTTAATTCATCAAATTTTATTACTTTTATATAGTCATCTAGGTTAAATGAATCAAGATGATGTAAAAAATCGGAAATTTGATTTTTAACAGGAACTATTTCACTAGTTAACCAATTAAATAAAGTATTATAGATTTTTTCATTTGATAAATCACTTTTTTTACATCCAATAATCATCATTAAATTATTTATATCATCTGGATTTTTATATCTATTTAAAATATAAGAACATATTTTATTTGAAAATTCTACTGGATTAGATGGCTTAGCTTTACCATATCTAATTCTTGAAATATGCGAGGCATCAAATACAATATACTTTGACATTTCATGAGTATTTATGTTTAGTGATGTTATTAAAGTATTTAAATTATTACTAAATGTAGTATAGTCAAAGTCATCACTAGCTAATGTACTATTAAAATCACTTACTATTTTATCAAAAGTATATTTGTTTTTATCATTATCTTTAGCAATATTAAAAAGAGCTTTAGTTAATTTATTCAATTGTTCACTATTTTTTACTGGAGTTCTTTCACCACTTCTATATCTACTTATAACTGATTCAGATAGTCCAGATTCATTTGATAATTTTTTTGAAGAACAATTTAATTCTTTTAAATATTCATTTAAAACTTCTTTAAAATTCATAATACACCATTCCTTAAGCACTATTATACTATACTTTTTAAATAATAAAAATAACTTTCCATCAAAAGCAATGATTTTTAAGACAAGTCTATTGCCCTAATAAAGATTTTAATTTATAATATAAAATAGAGAGGAGAAGTAAAATGATTAAGATTGGAAAATTAAATATTTCAAAAAGAAATCTTATTATAATAAGTGTAGTTATTCTGATAGTAATAGGAGGTATTCTTTTATTAACTAGAGATAATGATAAAGGACTATTTTATAATCCAGATAAAAACATTAAAATAGTAAAATCAGAGGCTAGTAAAATAGAACTAGAAGATTATCAAACAAATGAGTTTTTTATTAAGAAACCAAAAGGATGGAAAGTAGATACATTAGGAGATTATATCCATTATACAATTAAAGTATATAATCCAGACAATCCTATTTATCAGTTTTTCTTTAATATGAAAACCGAAGGATATAATAAATCAGAAGATGCGAAAAGATGGCAACAAAAATATTATCCAAATGATATGTTTGCTAAAACTAGTGTAATAGCCACTAAAGATACCGAAGGATTTTATAAAATATTTAATGATTTAGGTACTTTAAATAATACGGCTGCATTTACCTTTCCAACTTTAACAGATTTTACTGTAAGTGAAAATCTAGGTAAAGGCAGTTTAGGTGGAGATATGTTAAGGGCAACATTTAAAGATGCAAATGGCGAAGAAGGTGAAGGAATATTTACTGCTTATGTATATGATGTGGGTACTTATTATGTTTATGAAAATATAATTTCAGGTAAACAAATAGATATACAATACTTAAGTGTATATGATACGATTTTTATTACTACACCAAAAGATGAATTTATTGATTGGGAAGATACATTAAATACAATTTGTTCTTCACTTAGTTTTACAGATAACTTTATAAATGGATTTAATCAACAACAAGACGCAGTCATGAAAAATTTCGAGCAAATTAGAGCAATAGGTAATGAGATAAGCGATGGAATAATGGATTCATGGAATAAAAGAAATACATCTTTTGATATTATGAGTCAAAAACAAAGTGATGCCACACTTGGCTATGAAAGAGTTTATGATACTGAAACAAATGAAATATATAAGGCATATAATGGATTTAATGATGAATATGATGGAGAAAGATATAAACCAGTAACTGACAATATGTACTTAGAAAAGACAAGTGGATATATAGAAAAGTAGGTGTGATATGAAAAATAAAAAAATAATTTATGCTATTATAGGAATTATTATATTAATATCTATGGTGGTTATTATTGCTATAATAAGTAATAAACCAATGCCAATAGATCGTACACCTAAAGAGGCAACATCTATTTTAGAAGAATTAAAAAAGAAATACCCAGATAAAAAGTATTTAAAATTAACTGGTGGAGAAATATTAAACGAAGATACGTGTTTTAGTAAATACTCCTTTATAAATAATAATTCCATATATATTTTCAATCCGGAAAAATTAGATAGTGGAGAATTTACTTATAAAAAAGTATATGATGTAGATAAAAATATTAAAGTTATGAATATTACTCCTAACGATGGGGCAGATATAAAGTTTTATGATTATAATGATACTATATATACACTACATGATAATAATACAGATAATAAAATAAATGATAGTTATGATATGTATTTAAAAGCTAATTATAGTTTAAGTGATTATCTAAAATGGGAATATTCAACAGAATTTCTTGGTAAAAAAATAGATTATGATTTTATGTCTAATTATGTTTATGTAAAAGATAATATTTTATATAGTAAGAATTATGGTAATGAGAAGTATCCTACTACTGAAAAAGTAAGTGGTAATTATGAAGGAGAAAAAATAATTAGAATATATAATGAAAGAATAGTAAAAACAGATAAAGCCTTTTATGAATTAATGAGTTATTTTGATACTGATTTAAATAAAACAGTTATTACTACAGTAAAAATTAATATGTTAACTAAATATTATGATGAAGTATTAACATTTACATATAAATATGTAGTATTAAAAGATTTAACTCTTATACCTATAAATGATATTATGGAAAATAGAGTAAGAGAATATCAATACGATTATTTCTTAAGTGGATTTAACTATATGAGTGAAGTTAGGTATGAAGAATGATGAGAGAAGAAGATGTATAGAGTAAAATAATTGAGTTAGATACATTCTAGCTCTTTTTAATTTATAAAATCAGTGATATAATTATATATAGAAGTTATTAGATAGGAGGAAAAATATGAAAAAAATCTATATCGTAACAGGAGCAAATGGCTTTTTAGGAAATAATATTATAAGAAAGTTAGAACAAGATGATAATAATGAAATAAGAGCTTTCGTTTTAAATGGTGAATCAATAAAATCATTAGAAAAATTAAAGTGTAAAATATATTATGGAGATGTTACAAAGAAAGAAACCTTATTACCTCTTTTTGAAAACATAGATGGTAAAGAAGTATTTGTAATTCACTGTGCAGCAGTTGTATACATAAAGACCAAATATAATCCACTTGTTTATAATGTAAATGTTAATGGTACTAAAAATATAGTAGATAAAGTACTAGAAACAAAATCCAAACTTATTTATATTAGTAGTGTACATGCCATTCCAGAGAAAGAAAATAATGATTTAATAGAAGAGATAACTGATTTCAATCCTGATGAAGTTCATGGATTATATGCCAAAACAAAAGCCGAAGCAGCAAAATATGTTATGAATGCAGTTAAAAATAAAAACTTAAATGCTTGTATTATTCATCCATCAGGAATTATAGGACCATATGATTATGGTAATAGCCATTTAACTGAGCTAGTAAGAGAAGTATCAAATGGAAAACTATTTGCCACAGTAAAAGGAGGATATGATTTTGTTGATGTTAGAGATGTAGCGGCCGCTATTATTACAGCCTCTAAAAAAGATAATAAAGGAGAATGCTATATCTTATCAAATAAATATATAACAATCAAAGAACTATCAGATTTAATATGTGATGTACAAGGTATAAAAAAAATAAAAATAGTATTACCAATTTGTTTAGCAAAAATAATAGCACCTTTTTTTGAAGCATATTATAATTTAAAAAAACAAACACCTCTCTTTACAAAGTATTCATTATACACATTATCCTCTAATTCTAATTTTAGTAATAAAAAAGCTAAAGAAGAGTTAGGATATAAAAATAGAGATATGAAAGATACTATAAAAGATACTATAAGATGGCTTTATAAAAAAGGAGAAAAATGAAAAAGAAAATAACAATTATTACTACATTGATAATAGTAATATTAATAATTATAGTTTTATATGTACTATATCATTTAAATTATATAGAGCATAAGAAATATACAAATAAAGATTTCAATATAATGACTTATAAGAGTAAGATAGATAAAGATAAAGATGGTATAGATGATCAAACAGATATATTAAATAATGCAAGAGCTTATATAAAAACAAAACCTAAATATAAGAGTAAATATTATACTACAGGCTATCCTAATGATGAATACGGAGTTTGCACTGATGTAGTAGCTTTTGCCCTAAAAGATGCAGGCTATGATCTAATGGTATTAGTAAATGAAGATATTAAAGCTAATAAAGATTTATATAATATAGATAATATTGATAAAAAGATAGATTTTAGAAGAGTTCAAAATTTAAAAATATATTTAGATAATAATGCTATAAGTCTTACTACTGATATAAATAAAATAGATAAGTGGCAAGGTGGAGACATTATTGTATTTAAAAAACATATTGGAATAGTATCAGATAACAGAAATAAAAAAGGAATATCTTTTATTATTCATCATGCTAATCCTTATCAAAGATATTATGAAGAAGATATTTTAGAATATCGTGATGATATAGTTGGACATTATAGAATTAGTTAGATAAATAGTAATTTGAAAGTGAACTAATAGTATGTTTAATATTAGATAAAAAATTGATATATTGTTCTTGGATGGTGATAAAATGAAT
>CAKPRO010000013.1 GCA_934182615.1 uncultured Bacilli bacterium
TTCTTTAATTAATCCTTCTTCTTTACTAGATACTGGTTTTAATTTACTATTAATCGTAGCTCCTCCAGTAAAATATATTTCAGGTAAACATAGATTACCTGATATACTAGTAGTACTACTCCATATATAATATGCTAAACTACCAGTAATAGATAAACCTAATAATACTATACCAAATATCATATATAACTTATACTTATTCATAATTATTCCTCCATAGTAAAAAGACTATGAAAAATCACTAATATTTCTATTAGTTATTTCATAGTCTTTATTTATATTATTATTTATACTTAGATTAGATTTTTGACCCCCCCCCAACACGTACAAAAGTACTAGTTAATAAGTTGTTAATTTTTATTAATTCTTTCTTGTCCATAGGGGTCCTCCTCTCAATGATTTGCGAATTATTTGGGATCTTTTCGTAAATCAAACTCTTCTTATCTTACATACTAATGATATCATAAAATTATAATTATTACAATGCTTTTGTACCTTTTTTGTACTTTTATTCAACTGATATTGTACCTTTTTAATATTAAATCTTTATAATCTACTAATATAATTGTTTATGATAGAGACTAAAATAGGCTCTATCATACAACGGAAAACTTAAATTTATTTAAGGTTGAAGTGGAAATAAAAAGAAGATTATTCACTTACTGTAAAATCTTCTAATTTACCATTCTCAGTCATAATTTTATTAACCTTTTCTGATACTTTATTTAATTTATCAGAACATTCTTTAGCTAACTTCATAGCCTCAGTATATTTATTTATTGCATCATCTAAAGGTACTTCTCCACTTTCTAATTCTTTTACTATTTCTTCAAGTAATTTAATCTTTTCTTCAAATGTTAATTCTTCTTTTTCTTTAGCCATTTTATTCACCTACCTTTATTACTTTACTAGATACTTCTCCATCTTTTAATGATATCTTTATAATATCTTCATTATTTATATTCTTTATACTAGATAATACTTTATTATCTTTCTTTATAATAGCATATCCCCTATTTAAAGTATTAAGAGGATTTAATACTTCTAACTTAGATATGATATGATCTAATTTTTGACTACTATATTTATATAACATATCAGGATTATTAAGTATATAACTATTACTATAAGTATATAGTTTTATTTTACTATCTTCAAGTATTTTATTAATACTTTTATTTAAATTATCTATTAAAATATCTAATTTTTGTTCTTTAATTTCATACATAGTTATAGGTCTAGTTAAAATATAACTATTTTTAATACTTTCTAATCTTTGATAATTATTACTTATAATATTATTTAAAGCAGTATTACTTCTAGTACTTACAGTATTTAAATAAGTTATTATTGTATTAATATCTGGTACTGCTAGTTCTGCTGCTGCTGTCGGAGTTGGGGCTCTTAAATCTGCAACATAGTCAGATATTGTTATATCTATCTCATGACCAACAGCAGATATTACCGGAAGAGTACTATCATAGATGGCTCTTGCTACTACTTCCTCATTAAATGGCCATAAGTCCTCTAATGAGCCACCACCACGACCTACTATTAAAGTATCTATTCCATATATATCTTTTACTTCATTAGCTAGTTTTATTTTATTTGCTATATCATTAGCGGCATTCTCTCCTTGTACTAAAGCAGGAAATAAAATAGTATTACATACCGGAAATCTTCTCTTAATAGTAGTTAATATATCTTTAATCGCCGCCCCCGTAGGAGATGTTACTATACCTATAGTATTAGGTACTCTCCTTATCTTTTTCTTCTTATCTTTATCAAATAATCCTTCGGCTTGAAGTTTCTTCTTTAGTTGTTCAAAAGCTACATATAAAGCTCCTACTCCATCAGGAGCCATATCTTCAACATATATTTGATATGATCCTGAAGCTTCATAGACATCTATCTTTCCAGTTACTAATACCTTCATACCATCATATGGCATAAACTTCAAATTCCTATTATTAAAAGAAAACATAACCGCCGCTATTCTAGATGTTTCATCTTTTAAAGTAAAGTAATAGTGGCCTCTAGAATGAGCTTTAAAGTTAGATATCTCCCCTTTTAAATATACTTTTCTAAGAAGTAAATCTTCATTTATTATTTCTTTTATATATCTATTTACCTCAGTTATAGTTATATAGTTATTATTCATATATTTACCTCTCTATCTATTTTATTTTATTCTTATTTCTAAGCATCTCTAATATATCTCTTACTAACATATAATGCTTACTATAAGATAAAAAAATAATATTTTTAAAATTATCATCTAAATCAATTTTTCTTTTTTCTTCTAAATCTTCAATTAATTCTTCTAATACAAATGGATTCAATTTATTATACATATCAATAAACTCTTGATAATACTTATCTTCTTCAAGTAATACTTTAAGATTACTATAAATATTATTATCCACTTCTTCATTTACTCCTAATCTAGTACTAGTAAAATTAAAAGTCATACCAAAATCTGAATATGGTGATAAATAAGCATTATCCTTACTTACCATCATTTCATAATTATACTTTCCATTATCATTATTACCTATAAGTAAATCTAACATATAATGTTTAATTACTTCACTATATATTTTATCCACTAATGCTTCTCTATTTATATAATCCTTAAAATATATATCTAGAGCTATCTTAATATTATCTAAAGTCATTTCTTTACCATTTAGTAATTTATTAAATTTTACTAAACTATAACCTTCTCTACGATAATCCTTTGCTACTAATCCTTTTATCTCTCTAGTATTAGTCTTTATAATCATGGGCTCATAATATGTGTAATTTATGTCTAAGTATTCTGCAATTGCGTTCCCTAATAATTCATTATATATTTTGTCTTCTTCTTTAAAGAATAACTTTTCTTTATTAATATAAAAAGAACTTTTATATCTTCCTAAAGATGTAATAGTCTTATTTCTTATTAAAGCATCAAATGTTTTTCTATAATTTCTTATTTTATAGAAATTACTCACTTTTATCTTCTACCTCATGATATATCTTATCTAAAACCCCATTTATCATTTTTGATACTTTTTCATCTGAATATTTTTTTGATAATTCAATTGCTTCATTTATACATACTAAATTAGGTGTATCTGTATATAATAATTCATATACTGATATTCTAATTATAGCTTGATCTGTTAATCCTAATCTATCTATTGTCCAATTCTCTAAATACTTAGATATATTTTTATCTATATCCTCTATATTATTTAGTACTCCCTCTACTAATTCTTTTAAAAACTCTATATTAATTGTTTTATGATCTTCCAATGGAATATTATTCATATATTCTTCTATTACACCATCAGTAGTATAATCTATTTTATTTTTTTTATATAGAAATATTTGATATAATACTCTCATAGCATTTTCTCTTGTTATTGTTCTATTTGCTTTCATTATTTCACACCTCCTTACCATTTTATCACAAATATCTAAAAAATACTATATTTAATAGTAATTTTCTTACCTTTCATGAAAATCCAAGGTATTTTCATGTCTGATATAGCCTAATTCTTAGTCTATACCAGAGTCTCATTAGACATATTATATTCACAGTTATAACCAAAAGAAAAAGAATTAGTTTAGTTAAACTAACTCTTTAATGTAGCATTCTTACCAGTAGCATATAAATCAAATGATAATGTTTTATTCTGCATAGTATTTGGATTAGTATAATCTTTACCATTAAACCATAAATATAAAGTATATTTATCCGTAGTAGTATTAACTACTCTATCAGTAAATAATGTTAAAGTAGTTACTCCACTACTAGCATAAGTTATATCTTTGAAATTACCTTTAGTAACTAAAGTACTATCATTATAATATAATTCATATACAAATGATTCTTCCTTTAATTCACTTGGCATAGTAGTTAAATCCATATATAAACTCATAGTACTACCTTCTTCACTTGCTATAACTGTTATATCTTTCTTAATACCTTCTTCTTTACTAGAAGTAGGTATTAATACTCCAGTTATATTAGTACCTCCATTAAAAGTAACAGTACTACCTTCAATACTAATATTAATATTTATATTATCACTACTACTCCATCTATAATAAGCATAAGTACCCCCGATCATAACAACAATTAACCCTATTATTCCTATTATTAATCCTTTATTGCTTTTCACTTTATACCTCCTTTTTGATATCTAATTTTTCGTCTTACGACGAATACCTAAGCCTTCATGACGACTTCGCTATCGTTCAGCCAGCCGGGTCCCCTGCGGAACAAGCCCGCACAGAGACCTATTTTTGCCACATATCCACTACCGAAGAAGGAATATCAATCTGCCCGTTTTACACGGCCAATTGATATGGTTCTGAACTCGAACCCGTTCCCGCCTTGATACTTAGTTCAGAACTTAGACTAAGGACTGGCGCCACCCCAAGCGCAAGATAGGCGCCGCTGATGCCGTTGACAAAGCCCGACGAATAGACATACCACGCATAATTGGAATTGACGGAATGAGGGGTTAATAGCCAATCATAATTTGTCGCTAATATTGCCATCATCCAGTTATTTGATGTACATGTACTATCGTTATAACTACTTAATTGTTTATTAAGACACTTTCCTAAGTCTGCGGCATAGCCATAGTCACTTGGATAAGGTAAGGCTATCTTTCCTGGCCATGTTGTTGGTCTTCCGGTATATACTGTTGTTCCTCTTTCATATTCATATATTTGGTTTGAATATACTGAAGTACTATTCCATCCTCCTAAATAATATGTTGTATCAGATATTAGACTCCTTGTTTCATCATTCTTAATACCTATATTTGTAAAATCGCATTCTGTTGTAGCATTATTTTTACCGACATAACAAGTTCCACTTTCAGCATTATAATATAAACTTCCACCAATTGTTTCACTATCATAGCCTGGATTTAATAATTTCATTAATCTGGCTTCAGTCCAGTCATTTTTACCATAATCAGTTTCTGCGCCTGTTGATGTATTCTTATTATCCCAAGCATAATTTCCTATACTTTCGTTTCTGATAAGTTTTACTTTACCATCAAAGACTCCAATTATTCTCCATAGTTCACAAGTTGAAGAAGATTGATTTGCATAATTAGAGCAATTAAAATAAATATAATTATTAGGGCTTGCTCCGTAATATCTAATGTTTCCACCAACATCTTGCATTAAATTATTTGCTGTATCATATTCATAATTTATACTATTATTTGTTACAATTGTTTTAGATGCATTATTATATAACCCTATTATTTGTGTTGATAGCGGTACTTTACCTTGATTTGCATCAGCACTAATGTTACCAGTAAATGATGCTGATGTTATACTATTACCTGCTAATGCATTATCTACATAGATTACTACTAAATATTTATATATTTCTGTATTAGATAATTGTTTAGTAAGTAATGTTATAGTATCATTACTTGTAATACTACCAGTAGATACTATATCAAAAGATTGATTAAGTAAAGAATCTACTGTTACCGAAGATGGCGTTGTTATTGTACTAGTATTATCTAACACTACATACTTAAGTGCTCCTTTACTATCTCCAGTAGTAAATGCATCTGATATATTAGTTACATTTAAATATATAGAACCATATCCTTCAATAGTACAAGTAGACTTAATACCTATATTAACTGCAGATATACCTATTCCATTCTTAATAGTAAATTTATTATTACTAATTAGATCAGATTCATTAAGTAATTTTAAATTACCACTTATATCTTGCCCTTTAGTATAATCTATAGTAAAACAACCACTAGTTAATCCTATATTTATTTTACTACTCGTCCATGTTAGTATGGCATATGTTAATCCTGATATAGCTAGTATTAAGATTATTACTCCTAGTATTATTAATTTCTTTTTCTTTTCCATAATATCTTCCTTTCTGACATAGTAAAAGACTATGAAAGACTAGTATTACTACTAGTTACTTCATAGTCTTTATCTATATTATTATTTAATTTAGTTAGGTTAGTTTTGTGCACCCCCCCCCAAATTAACTTCTGGTTAACGTTTTTGCATAGTTCTTTATTCATGGTTGGAGGCCTCCTTTCACATCAATTTGCGAATTAATTGGGATCGAAAACTCTCAAAATATTTGGGATCTCAATTACAAATCAATTTTTTCTTACCTTACAAATAAATGATATCATAAATAAGATTATTATGCAAGATATTTTAAAGATAAATATTATCTTTTTAGATATAAAGTCTTATGCCTTTGACGATCTCTTCTTAAAGTTTCAAATATATTATCTCCAAATAAATTTTTATATTTATTTACTCTATTATCATTTGAAGTTAAAACCATATTAAAACTTTCATAATTTTCATTATCAAATAATAATACCATCGTACGAAATAATATATCAATAGTATTAGATTTTTCATTTAATTCTCCAGACATTATTCCTTTATCTATATTTTGAATACTAGATAAAGCAATAGTCCTTTTTACTTCCAAATAAACTTCATTACAATATCCACTAGTGGCACAATATAATAATGAATCTAAATAAACACTCTTATCCGTTTGAAAATTTCTTTTACTTATTCTTTCAACATTATCAGTATCTAATCCAGATATTAACATATATTTATCCGCTAATAACAATGCTCTTTCTTCTACTTTATAAGTATCATTTATTCTTTCATCTAAAAATGATAAATAAATATCTGCTTTTTCATATTCTACTAACGAAATTAAAATACAAGTTTCTTTTAAACTATCATTATCCTCTGATCCTTTTAATTTTTTAGCATTTAAAATACTT
This sequence comes from uncultured Bacilli bacterium, assembly GCA_934182615.1. Taxonomy (GTDB): domain Bacteria; phylum Bacillota_I; class Bacilli_A; order RF39; family UBA660; genus CAG-302. The sequence goes on from CAKPRO010000013.1 coordinate 6,816, forward strand.
ATTAATTTATCTATTTTATTATTTAATCTATTAAATAAGTTATCTATAAAAATATTATTTTCATTTATCTCATTTTTTTTACCTTCAAACATTTTTTTAATTAAATCTAATTCTTCTATAGTATAACTATTTAATATTTCATCTTCTGTCTTTAAAAAAGATAATAATAAATTTGAATGTATTTTATGTCTTTCACTCCCTATATCATTATATAATTCTACTCTTAATAGTTGAAAATATTCACCCGCTATTGATACTTCTGTATTTAATAATTTCTTTACATCCATTACTAGTTCCTCCTTAAATACTTATATTATATCATATTAATTCTAAATTCAAACAAAAAGAAGTTATCTTGAACTTCTTTTTATCAATTTAGCATGTACTACCGTTCTTTCTGTATCTGAATAACAAGTACTTAATGTTAATATTTTATCATTAGTAGTTAAAGTAGTATTAAAGTTATGTATACTTCTAGATTTTATAGTATCTAAAAACTTTTGATAATCACTATCACTATTAAAATCAGTTGTTATATAATAACTTTCTTCTGGTATTTTATATACTGAAAATATTTGCCACATTGTATTCTCTGTATCAGTAGATATTCTAATAATATGATTATCTTTATTATTATACCAATTAGATTTCAATGTTTTAGATAATGATCCAAACATTGTTTTATCTAATCTACTATGAGCGTATATAATATTATTTTTATTAGATAATGTTTTACTATTACGATAATCTAAAAATACCCATCCTGCTTCATTATATTTTTTATCAAACGAATGTGTTAAATAATAATTATTATCTTTCCCTTGTACATATGGATAATTAATATTAGTATTATTAACATTTATCCATCCTACAGTATCACTATTTTTTTCTTTTAACTTATTAACATCTACATCAATAAGAGGAAATTTGATATAATACCAATAATCACTAGTCTTATCACTATCTTCATTTACTAATTCCGTATTTTCATCATCTTGTTTTTCAACTACATCCGCTATTGTATTTATTTCGTTAACCGTATCTGATGTATTCTTATTATCTTTTATCCATGATAATATTTTAACTATACACACTATAATAATTATTATAAATATAATTAGTAATAATACCCACGGCCATTTACTCTTTTTTCTTTTTCTACTTTTATTTTTCTTTACTTCTTCTTTAACAGGTTCTTCTTTCTTTTTTTCTACTTTATAATATTTACTATAATCTATTTTATCTAAATTGTCTAATATATTTTGTGATTTATAACTATTATCATTAGAAATATTTCCCATATAATCATTTTGAAATTTTTCATTCCTATTACGATTTATCCTTGTTTCTGAAAAACTATAACTACTAGCATGTCTAGGAATATACTCTTCATTTTCATTAATTTTATCATAGTCTCTATTCACACTATCACCTATTATAATTGTACTAAATTTTTAAGAATATGTAAAGAAAAAGAATAGACTTTCGGTCTATTCTATTATTTATTTACTTTAGCTATTTTTTTTCTTGATACTAGAACTGCTCCTACTGAAGCTACTCCTAATGAAGCAAGAATTAATGCTAAATTAATGTCAGATGTTTGTGGATTTTTTTCTTCTTTAATTGAAGTTTCATCTTTAATTTCAGTAAGTTTTAAATAAATAGTAGTGTCCGCATTTATTTCTTTACTAAAATCAAATTTAGTTTTTAATTCTTCATCAGCAAAGAATCCTTCTAATTTTAATTTATCTGACTTTAGATCATTATTAATTTCATCAATTAATTGTTGTAATTCATCATCAGTAAAAGTAGTTCCTTTTGGTATTTGAATAGTTTCCTCTATTTCTCCACTTTTTAATGTAACATTTACATTAACAGTTATACTATCTTCAGCAAAACCAGTAGGTTCATTTACTAATGTTCCTTCTACATAATTAATTTCTGACACATCAGTAGCAATCTCATTAGGTGAACCTTTTTGTCCAGGTGCTACATTTTCTACCTTACCACTGATTATATTAATAACAGCTTTTTCATTAACTCCAAGGTTAGCGTTATCACCCTCTGCTGATGCATAAGCATTTGCAACTTCAGCACCATCAATTGTTATTTCAGCAGTTTCCATAAATCCTCTATTTACTGATTGTAATACTTTAATTTTACCACCTTTCAATAAGGCTGTAGCATCATCAGTATAGCCATTAGAACCACCTAATGTTACATATCTGATATTTCCAGTAAATGATTTATTTACTGTTACAGAAGCTTTTTTAGTATAACTAATACCTTCACCGCCTCCAAATACATCTTTAGCAATTTCACCACCATTAATTACTACAATAGCATTATCTACTACTGTTGTAGCACCATCTTTATCACCAGCATATTGAGTGTGTCCACATGTAGCAGTATAAGAAGATGCTCCACCACCTTGAATGAAGCCAGTGAATTTTCCACCATTAATAATTACTAAAGAATTACCTACTGAACTCTTATGAAGTCCACCACCAAATACATTGTGTAGAGAACCTCCATTAACTGTTACATTAGTTGATTCTAATTTTTCATCACTTTCATGACTACCACCGAATACTGATGTAGCAGAAGGTACTGCTTGTTCACCACCTTTCCATTTAATCAATGCTCCGTCTTGACCATCAGTCCTTGCTTCTACTGTTACCGGCGTACCATTAGCAAAGAAAGCATGAATTGATTCATCATAATTTGGTTCTGCAGCTAATACACTAGGAACAAATAGTGCAAAAGCAGCCATTAGAAATAATAATTTCTTTTTCATTTTTTCCTCTCCCTTTCTTTAGATAGTTCCCCTATCTTTAATACAATTATATCATATTTGACATTTTTAGCAAGAAGTTTTTTCAAAAATATATTAATTTACGTATCAATTTACAAAAAAATAACAATCCTAACTATTAGGATCATTATTATTATCTACTTCTTGATATTCAGTTATATCTTCTAGACAGGTTACAAATAAATTTAAAGATATCTTAGTTTCTTTATCTTCTTCATTTATTATCTTAATATCAGTTACTTCTTTAATATTAGAATACTTCTCTAATAACTTTTGTTTAGCCTTAGCAATTCCCTTCTCTTTAGCAGTATCATAATCATATACTTCATTTATAATATTAGTTTCATATTCATCTTCATATGTTAATGATATAGAAATTACACTATTATTAAAGATATATTTTACATTACGATTAAATGTTTTATATTTATGAAAATCAAAGAAAGATATTCTTTTATTTAATAAATTTAATACTAATACTTTCTTTTTATTACCTGTATATTTTATTTCATGATATTGATATGGATATTCTATATTTATACTATACCAAACTTCTCCTAGTACTTTTCCACTAGCGGTCTTAAATATTTTTTCATTATTAGGTAATGTTATATCTGAAGATATTACTATATCTCCTTTTTTTACATAAGTATTAATATTTCTTACTTTCTCTCCACTCTCAGCATATATATTCTTAATAACAGCATTTTTGGAAGCTACAATATTATATATCTTATTATCTTTAGGCTTATTATTTATTATTCTCTCTTCTACTCTAACTGTATACTTAGTTCCTTCTCTTATTATTTCTAACCACTCCAAAGTATCTTTGTTATCTTCAAGTATTTTTTTCTTTATTTTTTCGACATCTTGATAACTTTTAGCAAACTTATATTTCTTAATACCATTATCTTCTAATTCTTTAGTTACTAATTTTATTATATTATTATTAGAATGAATTACTTCTACTTTAAATATTACATTAGATAAGGTATATATTAGGAGTAAACCTATTAATAAAAATGATAATATAAAAATATCTTTCTTTATTCTTTTTAGTATTCTTAATTTACCATAATATCTAACTATTTTAATATTATAAATAGTCTTTAATTTAAGTACTCGTTCTAAATCTTGATAATCAATTATTAAATCTATTTCTTTATATGATATAGGTATTACTTTTTCAATATTGATATTATTATTTATTAATCTTCTTAAGAAATTATTTATATTTCTTCCTGTTACTTTTATTTTTATACTACTAGAGAATATTTTTAATATTTTATCTTTCATAGTATCAACTCTTTCTACATAAAAGTTATATTCTCAATATTACCAGATATTAATATTTCATTATCCATCATACGAGATATTACTAAGTTACTTCCTTTTACTTGATATATTTTATCCTGATATCTAATAGTTATTATTTTAGAAGTAAAATCTTTAATCTCAGTATAATTAATAATATCTAACTTATTATATTTATATATCATACTATATTCTTTTTCATTTATATAATTATCTAATCTATTTAATATTTTCATAATAATATATATGAATTAGGTTAATCTTTTATGTGAAATATTTAGTTTTTTAGGTAAATGTAGTGAAATTTTAATAATATTTATCATATGTTATATTGAATATAAAAAAGGGGTGGATTATATGTGTAACAATGAAAACAATTCTTGTGAGAATTGCATTGCGGATATTCTAAAAGTTATCCTTATACTTCAGCAAAGTGTATGTCAAAATGACTGCTGCTTAGAGACTTGTGACAGAGGCTTCTTAGGTCAAAATAGTAGTTTCTGCTACAACACTAGACCAATAGTATTATATACTTGTGGTAATGGAAATACACCACTTGCTATGCCTATTAGCAAAGATCCAAGTATTACTACTACCAGTAATGTGTTTAGACTAGAAAAATTAGATGGCTGCTGTGCTACTTGTAGAGTATTAGCACCTAATACTGACGAATCTAGTGTCTTTCCATATGAAGCTACTAACTCATTCTTTACTATTAATTTAGGATGCTGTTGTGTACTTAGATGTCTAGATGATACTTTTGTTGACGGTATATAATAAAAAGATTGAATAGAAGTAACAATTCTATTCGTCTTTTTTTATTCTTTAATATATATAATGTTGATACTATCAAGTGCTTTAAAAGTGATTAACAAACCTAATTTTATCATTATCTGTATTAATAATATTCTACATAGAAAAAGCCTCCAACAAAATGGAGGCGCACTTAAAAAGTGAAAAACCACATTATGTGCAATAATTGTAATTATGAAGATTATAAGCTTCATAATTCCTATGAAGACCTATGGCTTCATAGGTAAAAAGAATAAGATCTTTTAAATCTTATTCTTCTCTTAAAATAATATTTAATTCTTTATTAAGTACTTTTAATATTTTCTCTACTCTAGTATTAATTTGTTCAGTAGTCATAGTACCATTATTATTACCTAATTTAATTCTTAAAGTAATAGACTTCTTACCTTCAGGTATTTTATCACCATTATATTCTTCAATAAATGATACTTCTTTAACCATAGTACTAACTATGTCATCTATCTCTTTCCAAGTAGTTGAAGAATCTACTAATAGGGATAGGTCTTTTTCTACTAATGGGAATTGAGGTAAATGATTAAACTTATTAGTTCTAGATTTATATGGCACTAATTTATCAAACTCTATTTCAAAGATAGCAACATTAGTTCTCTTAATACCAGATTCATTCATTGCAGATACTGACACTAATGATAATGAACCAATTACTTCATCATTTAAACTAATATTTAAGTATACATCTTTATCAGCCCATGATGGTTTTTCTAGTCTACTTAGAGTAAGTTCTTCCATATGATTATATCTAGATAAGTTTTCTACTACACCTTTTAATTCAAAGAATATTTCTTTAGCATTCTTACCAACGATTGCTCCAGTTAATAATTTCTTATGAATTGGTAATACTTCTTCTTCAGTTGATTCATGATATTCACCTTTAATAAATACTTCAGCCATTTCAAACACTCTAAATGTATCAAAGTATCTTAAGTTTTTACTTACTACTTCTAACATGCCAGGTACTAATGAACTTCTTAGTATTCCAAGTTCTGGTGAAGGTGGCGTTGCTAATCTAACAGAAGTACTTGTATCTATTTTAGCAGCTTTTATATATTTCTCATCAATCCAAGGATATGTAAATACTTCATTAAAGTTACATCTATAGGCTAAGTATTCTCTTAATCTTCTTTCTAATGTTACTTTAGGTTGATTTACTGAACTTGTAAAATTTACTGGTAATGGTTTTGCTTCAAAGTATTCATAACCTATTAATCTAGCAATATCTCCTAGTACATCATCTTTCATAGATACATCACCAGTACTTCTCCATGTTGGAACTACTGTCTTAAAGATATTATCTTTATATTCTACTTCATATCCTAGTCTTTCTAAAGTATCAGTAATTTCTTCTACTGTTAAGACTTTACCCAATCTTATATCTAAGAATTCTTTAGATACTTCTACTACTTCATTCTTAGTAGGATTTGGATAATTATCTCCATAGGCTATTATTTCACATTCGGGATATATTTCTTTAAATAATTGTAAAGCTAAAGATAATCCTAAATCTACTCTCTCGGTATCGATATTCTTTTCATAACGAATTGAGGCATCAGTCTTCTCGTCGAATCTCTTACCGGTATTTCTAATAGTACCTGCGGTAAAGTCTGCTACCTCAAGGACTACTCCAGTTGTATCGGGTAAGATTGAATCTTTTCTACCACCTTTAATACCTGCTAATGCCATAGGCTCCTTGGTATCACATATTACTAAATCATCAGTAGTTAAATCAATACTATTTTGATCTAGTAATAATAGTTTTTCTCCCTTGTTAGCATTTCTTACGATTATTTTTTCTCCTGTTACATGAGTTCTATCAAAAGCATGTAATGGTTGACCTACTGCCATCATTACATAGTTTGTTATATCTACGATTGCATTTATTGGTCTCATACCACCATTTGTAATAGCAGTTTGCATCCATATTGGAGATGGTTTTACATAAACGTTATTTATTTCTACTGCTGAATATCTAGGACATTTAGTGGTATCTTTTATTTCAATATCATATTTCTTTATATTTTTATCTGGTTTTATTATTTCTAATTCTTTTAATGGTACTTTGTATATTGCAGATAATTCTCTTGCTATTCCATAATGTCCCCATAAGTCTGGTCTATTAGTAAGAGACTTATTATCTATTTCTAATACAGTATCATTCATACCAATAACATCAGCGATATTATCACCAGGTTTACAATCTATACCTGCTAAATCGACGATTTCACTTTCATCTTTTGGTGGAAAATAACTTTCTAAATATACTTCAGTTGCTCCACATATCATACCATATGATGATACACCACGCATCTTAGTTTCTTTTATCTTTACTAAGTCACCTTCACCATGCCAATATACTTCTGCTCCTGGTTTTGATATTACTACTTTTTCTCCTACATATAGGTTAGAACCACCACATACAATTTGAACTGGAGACTCTTCACCAATATTTACCATACATACTTTTAATTTATCAGCATCAGGATGCTTATTTACTTCTAATATTTCTCCTACAACTATATCATGAAACTTAAGTGAAGCATCTTCGACACTTTCTACTTCTACTGTTCTCATTGTTAAATCATAAGATAATTGTTTATTTGTTATATCTTTTGGTAAATCTACATATTTTTTTACCCAATTTAATGAAACTCTCATCTTTCTTACCTCCTACTTAAACTCTCTTAGGAATCTTAAATCCCCACTATGGAATAATCTTACATCATCTATACCATATCTCATCATTACTAATCTGTCTAAGCCGATATTGATATAGAAACCAGTCCATACTTCTGGATCTAAGTTAGCACTTCTAAGGACATTTGGATGAATTACTCCTCCTGGCATTACTTCGATCCAACCATTGTGGTTACATACTTTACAACCTTTACCACCACATACTAGACATTCCATATCTATTTCATAACCTGGCTCAGTAAATGGGAAGAATCCCTCACGCATACGTACATTTACTTTTTGACCAAATACTTTTTCTAATATTGTTTCTATCATTACTTTACCTGATGCAAATGATAAATCTTTATCTACTATTAAAGCTTCATATTGAAAGAAAGCTCTTTCGTGTCTGGCATCAGTTGTTTCGTTTCTATATACTCTTCCTGGGTATACGAATCTAGCAGGAGCTCCATGCTCTAATAAGTATCTTACTGATCCTCCTGTTAAGTGTGGTCTTAAACATAATCTTTCTTCAGCAGATTTATCTTCTGTTCCCTCTATCCAATATGTATCCATTGATGCTCTAGCAGGATGATCTTTAGGGAAGTTTAGGTTATCAAAAGCAAACTTTTCACTACTGATATCATTCTCACTATATACTTCAAATCCTAATGATAAAAAGGCATCATTTAAGTCATAACACATTTGTGTAATAGGATGTAACGCCCCAGTACTATCTAGTTCTTTACCAGGTAATGTTACATCTATCTCTTCATCAGTAACACTAGCATTATCTACTAAGTCTTTATCTTTTTCATTTAGTTTTTCATCAAAGTAATTTTTTATTTCATTAGCTTTCATACCTACTTGTTTTTTGGTTTCGACATCTAATGAACCTAGAGTTTTTAACACTTCGGTAAGTGGACTCTTCTTACCTAATAATTCTCTTCTTATTTCTTCTAATTCTTTACTAGATTTAGCACTATTTATTTTTTCTAAACCTTGTTTTTTTATTTCTTCTAATCTTTCTAACATAATTTTCTCCTTATACATTATCAAGAAGCATTATTACTTCTTCTTTACTATATTTCTTTTCATAATCTTTTATTTTCTTCATATATTCATTATGACTTATGGTTAAGTCTTCTAATGAATCATATACTATTTTATCTATATTCTTTACTCCGTACTTTATTAAATATTTTATATTTAAATCGGTATCTATATAGTTATCTTCAACTAGAGAAAGAATATAATTACTTTTATTTTTTAGTATCTTCTTATAAGTATCATTAGATACATATCTTAATAAATATTCTATATTATAGTTCATATTCACCTCTTTTTTATAATTAAAAAAGATGATACCTAAAAGGACGAATATTATTATCCGCGGTACCACCTTTCTTTATAACTATTGTTATACTACTTGGAATCTTTAACCAGATTAACGGTTAAGACTAAAGGGTGAATTCGTATTAGATATTTTATCAGGCTTCCATCATCCCCGACTCTCTATTAAACATCTCTAACATTACTACTTCCTTATCATTGTCTTATTTTCTTTTTATACATCTAAATAATCTTTTTACTTCAGTATCTTGATTAGTTAGAATATCTTTTTTCTTATCATTATTTTTATTATATGTATATCTAAAGTCAAACCCATATCTATTAATATAATCAATAACAGCCATTTCTAGCATACCTTGTTTACCATACCAATATTCATCAGGGCACTCTAGAGCATAATATGGTTCAATCGAAGCCAAACTCTTTATATTGCCAGAATAAACTCCTGGATATAACTCCTCTAATTTAATACGTCCCATAAAAATATCTTCAAGCGTTTTACTATTCTTATATTCAAAACGATATTTTGGATTATTCTTTAATTCTTCAGATAATATACTAATAGTCTTTTTAATAATAGTATCACTACCCGCTACCATATCACTAAAACCACTCAAATTATCTAAACGATAAATACTTCTATCTTCCATTTTAGTAATTAAAGCATCCGCTAGTTGCATATCATATTTAGCTACACCAGAATATTCAATCTCTTTAGGATACATCATACAAATAGCATGAGATAATATTTCATTCTCTCTAATATAAGCAAACTCATTCTTTAAAACACTACCTTTTTTTGGAAAGTTATTATATTCTATACATAAAGTTTCTATTGCTTTAGCATATAAATATAAACGAATATCTGCTCCCATATCTTGCATCTTATATAAATCATCCATAGATGGCATAAATACTTCTTTCATTATTATTCCCCCTCACTATAATTATATAGTCATTAAATCTTTTTCTTTTTCTTTTAACTTTTCATCAACTATTTTATTATATTCATTTATTAATTCTTGTACTCTTTCATTACCTCTCTTTTCTTCATCCTCAGGTAATTCTAGATTATTTAATGCTTTATTAGCATCTTGTCTTATATTTCTTAAAGCTATTTTAGCTTCTTCTGCTAACTGCTTTACTTGTTTTACTAAGTCTTTTCTTCTATCTTCAGTAAGTGGTGGTATTACAATAAATACTACTTCACCATTATTATTCGGAGTTACTCCTAAATTAGCCTCAAAGATAGCCTTTTCTATTGCTCCTAAACATGATCTATCAAATGGTTTAATTGATAGTTGTCTAGCTTCAGGAACTGATATATTAGCTAAACTCTTTAATGGAGTTGGAGTACCATAATACTCTACCATCACGCCGTCTAGCATACTAGGATTAGCTCTTCCTGCTCTAACATTAGTAAATTTATTTTCTAATGATTCTATTGTTAACATCATTTTTTCTTCAGTATTCAATATTGTTTCTTCCATAATATCTCCTTTTTATATATGATATTTTATCACACTTTAATTATTTATTCAACACTTTTTCATCATTTTTTTATGTGTAATATTCCTACAACCTATCTAAGTATATCTTTATTACATATTCAATAATTCAGAATGACTATCAGTAGCAAATAACACTAAAACATCCTTAAACAAAGGTTTGAGCCTTAATATGTATACATTATATAATTAAATTATACTAAAGCCAATATAAAGTATTATATAACACCAAATCAAACCATTTATTTTTTTAGACCCAGGCTAAAAAATACCCTATAGGACCTTAGGCCTATAGGGATATATAAATTATTTCTTATTAGATTTCTTAAGTTCACTAAGAATTTCTTCTAGTAACAATACTTCTTCACTCTTCTTAGGTTCTTCCATCTTCTCTTTTTTCTCTTCTTTCTTCTTATTAATACTAGTAAGTTTATTAATAAATTTAACTAATAAAAAGATACAAAAAGCAATAATAAAGAAGTTAATAATATTATTAATTAAAGAACCATATCTAATCGTCGACTCACCTACTTTAATAGATAAATTACTAAAATCATGACCTCCAATAATAATACCAATAATAGGCATTAATAAATCATCTACTACTGAAGTAACAATCTTACTAAAAGCAGACCCCATAACAACACCTACTGCTAAGTCTACAACATTACCTCTTTCAATAAAAGTTTTAAATTCATTTATAATTTTCTTCATATACTTCTTCCTCTCTAAATCAATTATACTATTAAATAATATCTAAGTAAAGATAATATTCATAACAATACCAAGTGTTATCCCAAGAACAACACCCGCTAATACCTCTAGTGGATTATGTCCTAGTTTTTCTTTTAAATTAGTACCAACAACTTTATTAATTACTTTAGCCTGATTACCACTCTCATATCTTATACCCATAGAATCATATATAACAATCAAAGAAAAGAACAAAGATAAAGCAAATAAAACACTAGTAACACCATAATTTAAGTATATAATGGTAGTTAAACTACTAGTTAAAGTACTATGCGTACTAGGCATACCACCCATACCATCAAAGAATCTTTTTATATTTAATTTATGATATTTCTTAGTTTCAATTATTACCTTTATAGTTTGTGATATAAGAGCCGCTATAAAAGGAATAATTAAATACTTATATAACATACTATCACCTATTATATTTTATTTAATAGTATCTAATAATATCTTACTTTTTAAATATATTCCTGAATATCGTTCATAATAATCCTCAGTAAACTCCTCTAGTTCTTTTAATACTTCTTTAGATATATCTAATTTATTTAACTTAGATATATCTACTAAATATAACATTCTAATTAATTTAATACTCTTAGTAGATATAACCTTCTCATTCCTAAGACAATTCTTACATACATATCCCCCTAGATAACTAGACATAGTAACAATATCATGAGTATTACCACATACTACACATCTATCAATAATAGGCATAATACCAAGATAATCTAATAATTTTAATCTTAATATAATAGTAATAGCCTCTGGATCATAATTATCATTAATCTTATCTAAACAATCTAAATATAATTTATATATATTTTTATTACCATCATGCTTATATACTTTAGTTACTAATTCAGTAATATAAGTAACATAACTAATTTTAACAATATCTTTCTTAATATTATTATAACTATTAATAGTATCAGCATCAATTAATTTAGATAAACCATTCTCTTTATAATTAATATTAAAACTACCATAATTAAATTTAGTAGTAGTACTAAAAAAGGGACTTCTTACTTTCTTAGCCCCTTTAGCTATGACTCCTAGTAAACCATTCTCTGTAAAGATATTAATTATCTTACTATTATCTTCAAAGGGATATTCACTTACTATTACACCATTTATTTTTTTATCCATATTATCACTTCTTTTTTATTATTCCCTTTAAGTCTAGGTCTTAAAGGGTTACTTGAAGCCTTAGTCTTCAAGTAATATATCATCCATATCTATTATATATAAGCATTAACTATATATTTATTATTTACCTCTAGTTAATGTTTTACCAAAATTAAAAGCCAGTCATATGACTAGCTTTGTAGAATGCCTATCGGCACTTGTCATGATACTATTTAATAATAATATCATATAAAGCATTTCTGCTTCATGTACTTGTATTTTACAACATTTTTTAATTCTAGTCAATATTACATCTTTTCAAAATAAGTTTTGCATATTTATTTATATCTTTTGTTAAACCATATAGGCAACTATCAATTAGATTTGTATCGAAAATATTAATATTGTTTTCTTTGCAATAATTTAACACACTTTCATTAGAAAAGCAATAATTATTTATTAACCTACATACAAAAATCAACTGTCTTTCATAATCAACATCATTGTAATCATACAATTTCAATATAGTTAAAGAGGAATCAAAATTGGCATTTAATTCTGAAGGTTGAAACTTACTATAATTACTATTACCAATTAAAAATTCATTTTCAAATATTTTATACAAATTATTTTCCCTTTCAGCGAGCATTTTATATTGAAGAACGTGTTTAATTTCATGCAAAACAATTCTATACAAATTCATTGTAGCAAAATAATCGTTTTTGCTTATATTAAACAAAGATTTCATTATATAATTATAATTAATAGTAATTGCTTTATCATTAAAACTATATGAAGCACAATAAAAATCAGAATTATTTATAAAAATTCTATTACAATAATCAGTCAAGCAATACAAAGATAGTATATCATCGATGGTTTTTCTTATGTTACTACAATTCAAAGATTTTGTATTAAAAACCGACGATAATTCATCGGTCTTTAAGTTTCCAAATATGTTGTAATCAAAGTTACTTAACATAGCTTTCTCTTTTTTCTTCATTATCAACCATTTTTATTAATGTTAAAGTTTTACTTTCAATTTCGTTAGTATTAAACAATTCACCATCAACTGATAAACAATAACGATTTGCATAAGAAGACGCAATCATCTTAATCTCATTTACTTCATCAACTGTAAATCTACCAGTTTGATTTTTAATTGCTAAGGTTTGAGTATATACTTGTAATTCTCTTCCACCTTGACTAGCATGTATATGAGGTGCTTCCCATCCATTCCAATCGTCAAATCTAACTCTCCAATAATTTGGTTGACCATGAACAAAACTGTATTCACTTGGCATAATTTTCCTCCTTAACTGAATATTATACATTCAGTATATATAATTGTCAACCCTAAATATACTTATTTATTTCATCTCTACTTATAATAGAAACATAATTATCAGTTACATATTCAATAGAAACAATATTTTGAAGTTGTGAGAACAAAATTATAGACAAAGTGATGTAGTACGGCCTATTACTGCTATTATTTTGTTTTAACATATCATCATTTATTTCTTTTAAAATAGAATCTATCAATTCTTCTTCATTGCCTATATCAAAATTGTCAAAACCGCCTTTAATAACATTTAGTCTAGCATCATATACAAAAAATATAGAATTTTCTTTATTAAAAAAGTTTTTCTGTCTTTTAATTTTAAATGTCATATACTCCTCCTTATAATTAAATTATATCACTTATAATTTCAAAAGTAAATCATTACCTCATGCATGCTTTATTATTTATTTTTAGTTAAACTTTTATATTTTAAATAATATTCAATTTTACCAGTCTTTTCAAATAATAACCATATATCCTCTTTATTCATTTTTTATCACCCATTTATATAATGTTCTATTTTCAAATTATTTATTCAAAAAATCTTTATATCCTATCATATTTAAGAATTTCTCTTTATCTCTCCATTTAGGAATAACTTTAACAAATAATTCTAAGTATACTTTCTTATCAAAATATGCTTCAATATCTCTCCTTGCTCTAATACCTATTTCTTTAATCATACTACCATTTTTACCAATAATAATCTTTTTTAAATTCTCACGATCCACAATCACAGTAGCAGATATATTCATAATATCATCATATTCTTCAATTTGTTCTACTATACAAGTAACAGCATGAGGTACTTCTTCATTAGTTAAATCAAGTACTTTCTCTCTTACAAACTCAGATATAATAAATTCTGGTGAACTACTAGTAACTGTATTATCATCAAAATATTTAATATTATCAGGTAAATATTTCTTAATTACTTCAAGTAATCTATCAGTATTATCATTCTTTCTAGCAGATACTGGTATTATTTCTGCAAAATCATATAGTTTTTGATACTCATCTATTTTCTTTAATATCTCTTCTCTCGGTAGTTTATCTATCTTATTAATAACTAAGAATACCGGTTTATCTTTAATATTCTTTAAAACATCAATAACAAACTTATCTCCTGTGCCAATCTTTTCAGAAATATCTACTACCATAATTACTATATCAACATCATTTATAGTAAAATATGCCTGCTTATTTAATACTCTTCCTAACTTACTCTTAGGTTTATGAATACCTGGAGTATCTACGAATACTATTTGTGTATCTTTATCATTATATATACCTTGAATCATATTTCTTGTCGTTTGAGGTTTATCGGAAGTAATAGCAATTCTCTTTCCTAAAATACTATTAAGTAATGTACTTTTACCAACATTAGGTCTTCCTATAAAACTTACAAATCCACTTCTCATAATACTTACCTCTCTTTCAATTACATATTAATTATATCAAATAATAAGAAAAAAAGAAATAGAAAATTACCCTGAACTTGTCAATAAAAAGTAGACACTAAAAGAATATTATTTAAACCCTAGTTGAGTTTTATAATCAATTGGGGTTTTATAGTTTAGTGCATAACTTGGTCTAAAATTATTATTATCCCAAACTATATCATCAATAAATTCTTGAACTGTGTTATAATTATTTATGTCAAAATCAATATACAGTTCTTTTTTAATCCAGCCATTTTTTGATTCAATAACTGGATTATCAGTTGGTGTACCAGCTCTAGACATAGATCTAGTAACCATATAAGATTTAAATATATTGTTAAATGACACTGAGGAATATACTGAACCTTGATCTGTGTGAACGATAGTTTCAAGTTCTTTATATCCTCTTTTTATTTTATTATTTAACATATCATTTAAAGCTTCACGATGATTTATGATACCATTACCATGCATTGAATCTCTTACATCATAACCAACAATTTCATTATTAAAAACATCTAAATAAAATGTCCAATCATATTTTCTTTTCCTAAACCAAAACGTAGTTGTATCTGATACAATTTTCTCAAAAGGTCTTGTTGTATTCCAATTACCACATATTTGGTTAGAATATTTAATCGACTCTTCACCAGGTTTCTTATACTTGTAATGTCTTGCTTTAGATTTTATATTTAACAATTTACATACTTTATGTACCAAATTGTCTGATACAATCCAGCCAGTTTCCCGTCTTATAATTGCATTTATTCTATGATATCCATAACTTGGTTTTCTTGTGTGAATATCTTTTATCAAAATTCCTAAATCTTTTCTATTTAATTCATAGTTATTTAAATTTTCTTTATTTTTAAGCCATTTATAATAACCGCTTCTAGATACTTTCATAATTAAACATAAGGATTTTATATTAAATTCTTTGCTTAATAATTCAATTATTTCATATTTTATTTGGGTTACTTCGTGTATTTTACAATTGTACCATCTCCTTTCATTAGGTATCCTTTTTTTAATAATTCGTTCTCAATTCTCAACTTCATATTTTCATATTCTAAATGTTCTTCTTTTGTAAGAATTTTTCTTCTGGAATATTTCATTAGTGGATTTCCAGGCTTCCTTTTGGCTTTTAAACCATCGTAACCATTTTCCTTATATGACTTAATCCAACGGTGTAACATACTATTACTAACACCTGTATTTTTACCTACTTGTGCTAAGCTAATTTCTAAATCAATAATTGGTTTGATTACATTATATTTTTCATCAGCTGTCCATGTTTTAAATTTTTGACCTTTCTTTGCCATATTTTTACCTCCTATTTCTATTTTAACAAAAGAAAAAGTAAACACATTCTTTTTGTGTCTACTTTTATCTTACAACTTCAAAAATTACCCCTATTTCTTTACAATAACCTCACTAGCATTACTAATATCAATCTTCTTAATTAACTTAAGTAATGTATCCATATTTAATTCATTAATAATACCAATCGGATCATCTTCTAACTCATTGTTGTAGATAATATTATCCATAATAATATCATTAATATTTTCTACATTCTCATAAGCAAATATCTCATTACTAATTAATACCTTTTTCTTTCTCTTAAAGTCCTTCTCATTAATTTCCATATTATTTAATTTATCTTTTAATCTCTCTAAGAACTCTTCATATTTATTAGTTTCATTAACTAAAGATATAAGTAAATGCGTATTAGTATTTAATAAACTAACATAAGTAGTATTATTAATAATACCATCTTTTTTTAATTCTTCATCAAATAAACTAGTCTCATCAAATAAAGTAGTAAATAAAATATACATATATAAATGTAACTGTCTTCTAGTTAATTTAATATCCTTAAGAGGAATCTTTAAAGTATAAGCAATCTTAGGAATATTAGTATTCATCTTAATAACTTCTTTTTCTTTAAATACTTTATCTTCTTCTTTAAATTCCTTAACTTTAATATTATCTTCTATTTTAAAATTCTTCTTACTTTGATTTTCTTTAATTAAAGGCATTATTTCTTCCGGATCAAAACTTCCCGTAACTACAATAAACATATTAGATGGATTATAAAAGGTATAATAACAAGTCTCTAAATCCTCTTTAGTAATACTTTCAATATCTTTAACTGTTCCAATAATACTATTACGATATGGACTAGAATTAAGTGTATTTAATCTTACCTTCTCAAATAATACATCTCCTGGTCTATCTTCATACATATGAATCTCTTCACTAATAATACCCTTTTCTTTTTCAACATCTTCTTCAGTTAAATAAATATTTTGTACATAATTAAGTAAATACTCAATATTTTCTTTTAAGTCTTTCGTAGCATAAAATAAATATGAAGTATTTCTAAAAGTAGTATAAGCATTACATAAAGAACCAGATTTAGCAAAGAATTCCATTGGTTGAGGATCTTCTTTCTCTGTAAAAACTTTATGTTCCAGAAAATGAGCTATCCCTTTAGGAAAAGACTTTATTTTAGATTCTCCTATCGGAACAAAATCATTATATACAGAACCATACTTTGTAGTAAAAGTAACATAATTAGTATAAATATCATCCTTAGTATATAAGTATACTTCTAAACCATTATCTAATTTTTCATAGTAAACATCTTCCTCAAGATTCTTAATTCTAATCTTCTCCATGTTCTTCCTCCTTAGGTTCTAGTGTTAAAACAGTATGAAGACTAATCTTTTTACTAACTTTAATAATGTCTTCTTTAGTAACTTTACTAAACTTCTCTATTCTCTCTTCATCACTATCACTACCTACAAGTACCTTAGAAAAGTATGTATTAATAGCCGTAATAGGATTATCTCTATTAGACTTGATAGCGGATATAATCGTATTCTTACAAGAATCTAAGTCATCAAGAGAAAACTTACCTAAACTTACATCCTTTAAACATTTCTTTATCAATTTAATACTCTTATCAATATTCTTAGCCTCTACTCCTGAATTAATAATTAAAATATTATCATAAGCCTTAACCGAAGAATTAATGTAGTAGCAGTAACTATTCTTTTCTCTTACCGTATTAAATAGTATTGAATTAGAATTACCTCCTAGTAACTCATTATATAATTTTATAACATATTTTCTTTCATAATCCGTAAGACCATTTAAACTAGCTAGTAATAATAATTGTGATTGTTTTACTGTATCATATTCACGATATCTAACTATTCTCTTTCTAGGAGTTAATTCTTTTACCAATACTTTCTTATCCTCTTTCTTAAAAGTATCTATCTTAAAGTATTCCTTAAATATCTCTTTAATATCATTAGATTGAAAATTCCCCAATACAAAGATATCTATCTTATCTTCCTTTAATACTTTCTTATAATATTCATATAAACTTTTACCAGTAATATTATCTATATCTTCAAGATAACCAAAAGTATTATAAGAATAAGGTTTATCTTTCATCTTTTCCATTAATTTTAAAACAGAATATCTAATCTTATTATCCTTAATACTAAGAATATCTTGCTTTAATCTATTCTTTTGATTATCAATACTAACAAAAGCATTATCTTTAACATAAGGATTAAATATTAAATCAAGAAAAAAGATGATAGATTCATTATTCATATCTTTCTCAGTATACTTCTCATTCAAAAATTTAGTTTGAAAAGATAAGTTACTAAAATTACCAATTCTTGATATACTAGATGATACCTTAATATCATATAAATTTTCACTTTCAATAATAAGATCTCTTTCCGTCTTATAATTATTACTAGAATCTAATAATACCATCTTAAGTAAATTTCTCTCAGTAATTTCTTCTTTCTTAATATTCCTATAAAAATCTACATCTATAGTTATTGTCTTAAACTTATTAGTTTTAATTAAATGGAGGTTATATCCCCCCATATTAATTGTTTCAAAATTCATTATAATCACCTCTCCCCTATAGTATACCCTAGTTTTATAATTTTAAACTTGTCTCTAACGCTAATGTAATTAAATTATCAAGTCCTTGTTCTCTTTCTAGGCTAGATAATTTATCTGGATAAATAAAACTATCGCTTACCATAAGAAGAGTGGCGGCTTTTTTATTTAATAGTTTTGCATTAGTAAATAATGCAAAAGATTCCATTTCCACTCCAAGTACATTATATTTAGCTACTTTATCTTTAAAATCATTATTTTGTTCATAAAATACATCTGAAGAATAAATATTACCTTTATATATATTTAAACCTAATTCTTTAGAAGTATTTAATATTATATTATTAAGTTCTATATCACCACTAATATTTATATTAGGATAATTACATAAATATTTACCATAATTAGAATTAGTAATAGAATTATCTACTAATACGATATCTTTTAATTTTAAATCAGTATATCCACCCATCGTACCAATTCTAATAATACTATCAACATTATATTCTTTAAACAATTCATAAGAATATATACCCATACTAGGGCATCCCATCCCTGATGGAAAAACTGTTATCTTTTTACTTTTATAATAACCAGTATAAGCAGTCATTCCTCGAACATTATTAACAATTTTAGAATTAGATAAAAACTTTCGAGCAATATATTCACATCTTTTAGGATCTCCTGGCATAAGAACTACACTAGAAATATCTTCTAATTTACTTTCAATATGTGTACTCATATTATCTCCTATCTCACTACATTAATACTATATTCATTAACAATATCTTTCTTTAAAGTATCATTATAAGTAAAACTAATTTCAAAAGTGTCTTCACCACTTAATGCATTATCAGTAGTATATTCTTTCTTTTCTTCACCTATAACATTACCATCTTTATCATATAATTTAACATTAATAGATAATACACCTTCAGTACTTAAATTCTTAATAGAACCAGATACTTTAATATCAGCATCACTATTAGTAACAGTAATATTACTAATTTCTGTATCACTAACCTTTAAACTATAATTAGTATTATCTAAACTAACCTTAGTCTCTTCAGTATAAGTACTATTAGATATATTAGTAACATTTACACTCTTAGTAATATCAATATATACATAACTATTATTTGCATCAGTAACAAATCTTATACCTTGACTATCACTTTTAATACTATCAATAGTAGTTCTACAACTATCCTCACTATTACCATAATAAGTACATACAGTATTAGCAATCTCTTTATATACATCATTAGCAATAGTCTCAGTATCATTAGTTATATCTATCTTTAACTCATTATTAATAAGTGGTATATTAACATTAATATTAGTAGTATCTTTCTTATAAGTAATTACAATAGCATCATTAGATGCAGTAGCTATAAATGTAGCCCCATCATTAGTATATCTATTAGCTAAAGTACTAGTATTTAATTTACTTACAATTTCATTAATACTAATATAAGTAGGAGTATACTCTTCAGGTTTCTTCTCTTCTTTTCTAACAAATTTTAAATAAAGAATTGCTCCCATACATGCTAGCAAAATAACAATAAGTATATATGCTAACGCAGTATCAACTTTTTCTCTCCTCTCTATCTTCTTCATTCTCATTAATTCTTCTTCATTCATTTTCATAACCTCTTTTCTTTCTTTTTATATTTTTAACTTACCACAAATGGATCACTCATAGTTCCCGTACCACCATTAATAGCATTTGACTTTAAGGAAATTACTGGACGTACCCCACGAGTATTTCTATTTACATGATCATAATCAATATAACCATCTTGATTAAAGTAATCTACATAAATATTGCCACCCATAAAATAATATGGTGTCATAGTCCAATAAGGCGAATTACTATACAAATAAAATTCATTATTAGTTACATAGTTTGAGCCAAAACCAGTAGCTCCAGCATAGACAAGTTCATCACTTGTTATTAACGCTATAGGATTAGTAAGTTTAGTATTTCCCATAGTATTACTTACTGTAAAACGATCATTTTTATTTTCACATTTCAAAGTTGGAATACTGGTTGTATGAATTCTAGTATATCCTGCATACGTTGATACAGTCACTCCAGAACCATCTCCAATGGCATTACTTATAGCTGCCACAACTTTTCGATCATTACAATAAATAGTGTCTTCAAGATAAGACTCATAATTTTTTAAGTTTGTAGTATACCACTCATCGATATATGCTTTTATTTTACTATCACTAGTATTAGAATGTGTATCAGTATAAGTAGAAGAGCCAACCGTTCCCGTCATATATCCAGCATAAGTATTATCGTTATTATTAGAATTATATCCGACCACTCCAATTACTGGATCCGCACTAGTATTTCCATTGGCATAAGCTTTATCACCGGCATATATCATTCTAACCGAACCATCACCATTTATTCTAATTATTCTCCAGTAAAAACCTCCAAATTTAACATAGTTATTCTCAACAGTTCCTCTAAAATAATATGTAGTACCAAAATCATCCTCAGTACTATATATTCCTTTAGTACTATCTCCCTGATTCACCCCCCCTACATCTCCCTGTTTACTATAAGCAGTACCATTATTACCACTTACCGTAGAAAAATCAGGTACATGCGTAGTATCTACAGCTATAGAACTATTTAATGCATTAAGTTTAGTTAATGTTTCAAGTGCTAGATTACTACTTTCCTCAACTGTTAAAGTGCCAGTAAAAGATTTACCTATTATATTAACATCATTTTCCATATTACTATCTATGTACAGATAAAAAGTAAAATTAGTTATACCTGTACCTAACGAACCATTATATATTTTGACAGAACTCCCATCACTAGTACCAACTAAATTACCTTCTGCTACTTTAGTATCTCCTTTTAATAAAACATATTTAAAACTATTTACCCTTAATTCAGAAGCAATTGAAGTAATATTTAACTTAACACTATAGTTAAAATTAGTACCACTAGTATCTCTATTATTAATACTAAAAGTAGTCTTCTCTCCATCAGTATAATTAAATACTGGTGCTAACTTATCAGTACTAATATCATTACCACTATTAAATGTTACATCAGCTAACTTACCAATAGTCATAGTAAAAGAAGTATTATCACTACTACTCCAAGTAAACCAAGCATAAGTACCAGTAGCAATTATTAATATCATTAATAATATTATTAAAGTAATAATAAAATTTTTGCTATGAATAAATTTAAGCATTTTATCTTTCATCTATCACACTCTCCATACTCTATAATTAAATATACTATAAAACCATCATTTTTTCAAGTACTTTAAAGAAATATTTTTATTTATTTTTCACCCCGAATATAATATATATGGTTGATATTTCTTTTTAGATTTTAAGCTGAAAAGAACACTCTAAGGCCTTAGACTTAGAGTGTATATAATAATTATTTAACAATTTCTACTTTAACTTTCTCATCCTTATGACAAGTAACATCAAATCTATTACCACAATTAGGACACTTAACAGTATGTTTACCCTTCTTTAAAGGTAATCTAATCTTTTGCTTACATTTAGGACATTTCTTATACATATGAGTATTTCTATCCTTATATTTCTTCTTATTATAATCAAATACTTTAATAATTTTATTTTTAATTTCTAAATACTTATCATTCTCTTTCTTTCTTAACTTAATATTCTTAGAAATATATCTATAAAATATTATAACAATAAGTAATACTTCAATTAATCTAATAATATTATTACTAATAAAAGTATTAATAACAAGTAAAATAAAACATATTAGAAGAAGAAACTTATATAATTCATCTACTCCATATCTATCTTTCATAAATTTAATATATCTATCACTAAATTTCATCTATTTCTTTACCTCAATCTTTTCTTTATTACCAATATAAGGTCTTAATACTTCAGGTATATTAATACTACCATCCTCATTATAGTTGTTTTCAATTAGTGCAATAAGAGCTCTAGTACTAGCAAGTACAGTATTATTTAAAGTATGAGGATAATAATTACCATTTTCTCCTTTAACCCTAATACCAAGTCTTCTAGCTTGAGCATCTCCTAGTGTAGAGCATGATCCAACTTCAAAATATTTCTTTTGTCTAGGGCTCCAAGCTTCTACATCACATGACTTAACTTTAAGATCTGCTAGATCACCTGAACAACACTCTAGTGTTCTAACAGGAATATTCATATTTCTAAATATCTCTACTGTGTAAGCCCACATCTTATTATACCAATCCATAGATTCTTCAGGTTTACATAGAACAATCATCTCTTGTTTTTCGAATTGATGTACTCTATATATACCTCTCTCTTCAATACCATGAGCTCCTACTTCTTTTCTAAAACAAGGAGAATAAGAAGTCATTGTAATAGGAAGTTCACTCTCTTTTAGTAATTGACCTTTAAATCTACCAATCATAGAATGTTCACTAGTACCAATTAAGAATAAATCTTCTCCCTCTATTTTATACATCATAGCATCCATCTCTTCAAAAGACATAACGCCACTTACAACATCACTTCTAATCATAAATGGTGGTATACAATAAATAAAATTCTTATCTATCATATAATCTCTAGCATAATTAAGCATCGCTGTACTTAATCTAGCAATATCTCCCATCAAGTAGTAGAAGCCATTACCACTAGTTCTACCAGCAGAATCTTTATCTAATCCATTTAATCTATTCATAATATCAGCATGGTATGGTATTTCATACTCTGGTACAAATGGTTCTCCAAACTTCTCTATTTCAACATTCTTAGAATCATCTTCTCCTATTGGAACAGAACTATCAATAATATTAGGTATCTTCATCATTCTTTCTTTTATTTCTTTTTCAAGTTCTTCTTCTTCTTTTTCAAGTTCTGGTATTCTATTCTTAATTGTAGATACTTCTTCTTTAATTTTATTAGCTTCATCAACTTTCTTATCTCTCATTAATGAACCAATCTCTTTACTTAAATTATTTACTTTACTTCTTGCCTCATCAGCCTCAGTCTTAATCTTACGATACTTAATATCCATATCATATATTTCATCCACTAATGGAAGTTTCTTATCTTGAAATTTCTTCTTAATATTTTCTTTTACTAAATCTCTATTTGTTCTAATTAAATTTATATCTATCATAATCTTCCTCCTACTTTATTATCTTTATTGGATTTTTTATATACTGTACAAACTCCTTTAACAATAATTTTATTATCTCATTTATTTTTTTACCTTTAAAACTAACTATATTCTCTTTACTCTTACCATGAAATTGATTAATATAAGCACATATTGTTTCTATATGAAAGTATGTTGTTAATACTAATAATATTATATATAAACAATTAAATATCTTTATCTTAATCGATAAAAGAGCCACTAATAAAGTTATAATAAGTAATGTTGTCTTAAACTTACCTACTCTCTCAGTAAATACTTTTTTATTTCTCTTTACTATTAAATAATTAATTACTGATATTATAATTTCCATTACCAAAGGTAATATAATTAAATATTTTTTATTTATTAGTAATATAATTATTAGTGATAAGAAATATAATTTATCACTAATAGCATCTAAATATTGACCAAACTTAGAATAAGCATTTAGCCTTCTCGCTAAATAACCATCTATCGAATCAGATATAGCCCCATAAATATAAAATATTAGTGATAATATCATATTACCCTTCATAAAAAGAATAAAACCTACTACTAAGGAAATAATTCTTGATAAAGTGATAATATTTGGCAATTGTTTTTTTAATTTATACATCATAAATATTCCTTTCATATTGATTATACAATAATTTATAGTAAAAAGCAATTAAGTAATGTAAAATATACTAAATATAATTTACTTATTAATCTTATTTTGATATAATTTAGAAGTGGAGGATAATTATATGGAAAATTTAGTAGAAAGTTTAATTAATTTATTTAATGGTTTAGGAAAAGAAGTAGTTGTTTTTATTATTTCTATGCTTCCTTTATTAGAATTAAGAGGAGGCTTACTGGCAGCATCACTACTTAAACTAGACTTTTTACCTGGTTATATTATAAGTATAGTAGGAAATACCCTACCTATTCCAATTGTTTTATTATTTTTAGAAAAAGTTTTAAATTGGTTAAAAAAATTCAAAGCTACTGAGAAATTTGTTAATAAAATAGAAAATAAAATTTTATCTAAAAAAGATCAAATAGAAAAATATGGTTATATTGGTCTTATGTTATTCGTAGGTATTCCTCTACCAGGCACTGGTGCTTGGACAGGAGCAGGTCTTGCCGTACTACTTAATATGGATAAAAAGAAATCATTCCTTTATATCATGCTAGGAGTAATTCTTGCTAGTGTCATTATGAGTATCATATCATATGGAATACTTGGCAATATTATTAAATAAAGAGAGTATAGAAACAACATCTATACTCTTATTTTATATCATCAAAAGTTACTTTACCTAAATAACCATCTTGCAGGTCTTTTATAACTCTTTTATAAACCCTATCATAATCAGTTTCATTATTTCTAAAGGCTCCTATTTTCTTACCTATTTGATCTAGAATATCTACAATATCATCAGTATTAGTAATATTATATCTATCTTTAATGTTATCTGGATAATCAGATAACATTTTATTTATAATATATATAGCAATATCTTCACTATCTAATACTTCTTCTTTAATCGCGGTCATACTAGCTAAATTATGAGCTACCTCTTCATCATCTAACTTAGGCCATAATATACCTGGAGTATCTAATAGTTCAACTTTATCATTAATTCTAATCCATTCTAGATTCTTAGTAACACCAGGTCTATTACCTACATTAGTACTCTTCTTACCTACTAGTCTATTAATTAAAGTAGACTTACCTGCATTAGGTACACCCATTACTAGTATTCTAGCTCTTCTAGGTTTTAATCCTTTACTAATTCTCTTATTATTAATTTCTTCAATTAAAGGTTTAATCTTATCAAATATAATCTTAGTATTAGGATTATTAATTAGATCAATAGGTACTACAATATAATCCCTATCTTCATAATATTTAATCCATTTATTAGTCTTATCATTATCACATAAATCAATCTTAGTCATAACAATAACTCTAGGTTTACCTTTAGTCATTTCTTCAATCTCTTTATTCTTAGAAGAATATGGTATTCTAGCATCTACTACTTCAAATACAATATCTATTAAATCTATCTTTTCTTTTATCTCTCTTTTAGTCTTAGCCATATGGCCAGGGTACCACGAAATGGGGACTTTTGAAAAACTTTTTTGACTATCATTATTCTTCTTTTCTGCTCTGATTTTTCTTTTTTG
>CAKPRO010000014.1 GCA_934182615.1 uncultured Bacilli bacterium
AGTAAAAAGACTATGAAAAATCACTAATATTTCTATTAGTTATTTCATAGTCTTTATTTATATTATTATTTATTATATTTAGATTAGATTTTTGACCCCCCAACACGTACAAAAGTGCTAGTTAACAAGTTGTTAACTACTGTTAATTTTTTATTATTCATAGGGAGCCTCCTCTCAATGATTTGCGAATTATTTGGGATCTTTTCGTAAATCAAACTCTTCTTATCTTACATATTAATGATATCATAAAATTATAATTATTACAATGCTTTTGTACCTTTTTTGATATCAAATCTTTATAATCTACTAATATAATTGTTTATGATAGAGACTATTATATAGGCTCTATCATACCATGGAAAACATAAACTTGTTTATGGTTGAAATGGCAAAAGAAAAAACTTAAGAATAAATCTTAAGTTTAATAATTATACTAATTCTAGAATAACTTCTAAAGCAGAATCTCCTTTTCTTTCAGATTTCTTAATTATTCTAGTATAACCACCATTTCTATCTTTATATCTTGGTGCTAATTCATTAAATACTTTATCAACAGCCTTACTGTCATTATGTAAGAATGCTAAAGCAAGTCTTCTAGATACTAAAGTACCTTTCTTACCATAAGTTACCATTTTATCAAAAGTTTTTCTTACTTCTTTAGCTCTAGTTTCAGTAGTAACTATTCTTTCATTTTCAATAAGTTGTTTTGTTAAAGTAGCAAGCATACTTCTTCTATGCTTATTATCTCTACCTAATTTTCTATAAGCCATAATTACCTCCTTATATTAATTTTCATCTCTAAAGTTTAGACCCATGTCTTTTACTTTATCCATAACTTCTTTTAAAGATTTTTTACCTAAGTTTCTAATCTTCATCATTTCATTTTCAGATTTATCTACTAAATCTTTTAGAGTTAAAATGTTTGCTCTCTTTAAGCAATTATATGCTCTTACAGAGAAATCTAAATCATCTATTGAAGTTTCTAATATTTTAACACTAGGATCTTCACTCTTAGATATCATAAGACCTGTCTCATCTGCAATAGCATTTAAACTAGTTAATATTTCAAAATGTTCAATTAAGATTCTTGCTGCTAATGCTAAAGCTTCTTCAGGAGAAATTGAACCATTAGTCCATACTTCTAATATTAGTTTATCAAAGTTATTATTTTGACCTACTCTAGCAGTTTCTACTTCATAGTTTATTCTTTCTACTGGAGAATATAAACTATCAATAGCAATAGCTCCTACTTTAGTTTTATCATTTTGTAATAATTTCTTATTTTCATCTGCTACTACATAACCTCTTCCTGATCCAATAGTCATTTCCATATTAAGGCTTCCACCTTCTACTAATGTAGCAATTACTTGATCTGGATTTAAGATTTCGATATCAGCATCAGGTTCAATATCACCAGCAGTTACTACTCCTGGAGTATTTTTAGTAAGTCTAATTATTTTATTTTCATCTTTAGCATGATTCTTAATAACAACACTCTTTAAGTTTAATACAATAGCAGTTACATCTTCTACTACACCATCAATTTTTTGAAATTCATGAGCAACTCCATCAATTTTTACTGAAGTAATTGCGTCTCCTGGTAATGAAGATAACATAACTCTTCTAAGTGCATTACCTAAAGTAGTTCCAAATCCTCTCTCTAATGGTTCTAATTCAAATTTACCATAATGAGAATCTTTTATATATTCTTTTACTTTATAATCTGGTTTTTCAAATTTTAACATCGCAAATTTCCCCTTTCCTAATTATCCACGTCTTCTTTTAGGTGGACGACAACCGTTGTGTGGAATTGGTGTTTCATCTGTGATTGATTTTACTTCTAGTCCTACAGTTTGTAAACTTCTGATTGCAGCTTCTCTACCTGAACCTAAACCTTTAACTTTAACGTTTACTGTTTTCATTCCAGCAGCAGTAGCTTCTCTACCAGCAGCTTCAGCAGCCATACCAGCAGCAAATGGAGTTGATTTCTTACTTCCTTTTACGCCTTGAGTTCCAGCAGAAGCCCAACTTACTACATTTCCTTCTAGATCAGTAATAGTTACAATTGTATTATTGAAAGTTGAATGGATATGTACTTCACCAGCAGGAATATTTTTCTTAGTTTTTCTTTTTCTTGAATTATATTTTCCCATATTTTCCTCCTAATTATTTTTTCTTATTAGCAACTACTTTTCCTTTACCTTTACGAGTTCTAGCATTTCTACTAGTTCTTTGTCCTCTTACTGGTAAATTCTTTTTATGTCTAGTTCCCTCATAAGAATTTATTTCCATCTTAGTTTTAATATTTAAGTTAACTTCTCTTCTAAGTTCTCCTTCAACTGTATGTTTTTCAACTTCTGCTCTTATTCTAGAAAGTTCATCATCAGTTAAGTCTTTTGCTTTCTTATTTAAGTCAACTTTAGCATTGTTAAGAATTGTTTTTGATAAATTTCTTCCTATACCATAGATATAAGTAAGAGATATTTCAATTCTTTTGTCGTTAGGTATATCTACACCTTTAATTCTTGCCATTATTTTTTCCTCCTATTAACCTTGTTTTTGTTTGTGTTTTGGATTTTCACAAATTACCATTACTTTTCCATTTCTTTTGATTATTTTACATTTGTCGCATATTTTTTTTACGGATGCTCTTACCTTCATTATTCATCCCTCCTATTTCTTATTATATACTATACGCCCTTGTGTTAGATCATATGGCGACATAGCGATAACCACAGTATCACCTGGTAAGATACGTATGTTGTTCATGCGCATTTTACCAGAAACATGGGCAACTACTGTGTGTCCTCCATCTAGTTCTACTTTGAACTTTCCTTGAGGTAAATTGTCAATTACTTTTCCTTGAACTTCAATTAGTTCTTCTTTACTCATAATTATCATCTCCTGTTAGTATTTCATAGCCATCTCTAGTTACAATAATAGTGTGTTCAAAGTGAGCAGATGGTTTTTTGTCTCTTGTTATAATAGTCCAGTCATCATCTAGTAAGTATATTTTTCTAGTACCAGAGGTTAGCATTGGTTCTACGGCGATTGTCATGTTTTCTTTTAGAATGATGCCAGTACCTTTTTTACCATAATTTGGTACGCCTGGATCTTCGTGAAGATTACTGCCAATTCCATGTCCTTCTAGTTCTCTTACTACTCCTAGTTTATGACTAGTAGCATATTCTTCAATAGCATTTGATACATCTCCTAAATGTACTCCAGCTTTAACTTGTTTTAAACCTTCGTATAAAGCTTTTTCGGTATGTTCTAGAAGATATTTCTTCTCACTATTTATTTCTCCGACGGGATAAGTCCATGCTGAGTCACCATGATAACCTTTATAACAAGCACAAATATCAAGTGTAACTATATCTCCATTTTTTAATTTTCTTTTACCTGGTATTCCATGTACTACTTCCTCATTAACGGATATACATATACTAGCAGGATAGCCTTCATATCCAAGACATGATGGAGTGGCATCTCTACTAATAATGTAATCATGAGCAAGTTTATCTAGTTCACCAGTTGTTATACCTGGCTTTATATAGTCTTTTAGATACTGATGTGTATCGTATACTATTCGGCCAGCTTTTCTCATTAGTGATAATTCATATTCACTCTTAATTGTAATCATTATTTAATTACCTTCTTTATTTCATTAAAGATATCTTCAGTAGTGATATTGTCTACTTTTATTTTAAGTAAATTACCTTTCTTTTCATAATATTCAAGTAATGGGTAAGTTTCTTTCATAAAAGTGTCGAATCTATTTATAAATGATTCTTCGTTATCGTCACTTCTTGTTTTAAGTGGTGAACCACAATTATCACAGATACCTTCTTTTAGTGGAGCATACTCTTTATTTATTAAGTTATAAGATAGTCCACATTTAGAGCATACTACTCTAGATAGTGCTCTTTTCATAGCAAGACTTTTATCTATATCAAGAAATACTACTAAACCTTCGTCATAATTTAAATCTTTTAAGATGTTATCATATGTTTGGGCCTGACTAATATTTCTAGGATATCCATCTAGGATAAAACCTTTTTTGCAATCTTTAGCTTCTAGTCTTTTCTTTAGAAGTTTGGTAATAACTTCGTCAGATACGAACTCTCCTCTTGCCATAGCGGATTTGATTTCCATACCTATTTTAGAGGAAGCTGCGATTTCATTTCTTAAAAGGTCTCCAGTAGATATGTGAGGAATATTATATTCAGTGCAAACTTTAGCTGATATGGTACCTTTACCGGCAGCAGGAGCCGCCACAAATATAATATTCTTCATTATCTTGCTCCTTTATAATTTCTATTGATTAGACTACTTTCTATTTGTCTACATGTTTCAATTGCAACACCTACTACGATTAGTACTCCAGTACCACCAATTGATACTGATGTAGGTAGTCCAGTATTTATAAAACTACTAAATACTATTGGAAGTCCTGCAATTACTGCTATAAATGTTGAACCTAAGAAAGTTATTCTATTTAAAATCTTAGTAATATACTTTTCAGTTTCTACTCCAGGTCTAATACCAGGAATATAACCACCATTTTTATTTAAGTTCTTACTTAATTCTTTAGGATTAATTTGCATATTTGTATAGAAGAATCCAAATACAAATATTAATACTATATATAATACAAATCCAGTAGGTGTTGTATAGTTAATATACTTTGTAACAAATACTGAGAATCCAGAGTCTTCTCCTAGTAAACCTGCTATAAAAGTTGGTATAGACAAGATTACTGATGCAAAGATAACTGGCATTACATTAGCGGAATTTAATTTAAATGGAATATAATTTTGTTTGGCACCATATGCTGATGCTGTTCTATTTGAATATTGAATAGGAATTCTTCTTTCTGAACATTCTTCAAAGACAACTCCTACTACTATTGCAAGATAGAATAAGACAAAGACAATAAACTTAATTATTCCTAAGAATAATGCTGTATTACCATCTAGTATAAATGTACTAAATGTATCAATAAACATCTTTGGTACTGTTGATATAATACCAGCCATAATGATTAGTGATATACCATTACCAATACCTTTTTGAGTTATTTGATCTCCTAGCCATAATAGGAATGCTGTACCTCCTGTTAAGAATAATGCA
Source organism: uncultured Bacilli bacterium (assembly GCA_934182615.1). GTDB lineage: Bacteria > Bacillota_I > Bacilli_A > RF39 > UBA660 > CAG-302. The sequence continues at coordinate 5,134 of CAKPRO010000014.1, forward strand.
ATCTTCATATATTCTAAAGTACCTGCTCCTTTTACAAAGGTAAATGCCATAGCAAATCCTTGTAAGAAAGCTAAAACAATACCAAGATATCTATTAATTTGATTAATCTTTTGTCTTCCTTGTTCCCCACTTTCCTTAAGTTCAGTAAAGTAAGGAATAATATCCATTTGTAATATTCCAGTAATGATACTAGCAGAGATATAAGGCATAACACCTAGAGCAAATATTGAAAAGTTCTTAAGTGCTCCTCCACCAATAGCATTATATAATTCCCATAATCCTAAATTAGATATAGCCCCCTTAGTTCCAGGTACAGGAATTGTTGTACCTAGAGCAAATATTAGAAGTCCCATTAGTGTAAAACCAATTCTTTTCCTAATATCTTTGTTTTTAGGACTAAAGATCAATTTTAGATTTTTAAACATCTAAATCACCTCAGTTTTTCCACCAATAGTTTCTATTTTTTCTTGTGCGCTCTTAGTAAATGCATTAGCTTTAACTGTTAATTTCTTAGTTAGTTCGCCACTTCCTAATACTTTAACACCATCTAATTCTTTCTTAATTAGACCTACTTCTTTTAATAAAGCAGTGTCTACTACTGTACCATCTTCAAATCTATTTAAATCTGATACATTTACAGTACTATATACTGTTCTAAATTCATAATTGTTGAATCCTCTTTTTGATAATCTTCTAAATAGTGGTAATTGACCTCCTTCAAATCCAGGTCTTACTCCACCACCGCTTCTAGCGTTTTGTCCTTTCTCACCTTTACCAGAAGTTTTTCCAGTACCAGAACCAGGTCCACGACCTACTCTTTTTCTATTTTTAACTGAGCCATCAAGACTACTTAATTCATGTAATTTCATTATCTTAATTCCTCAACTTTCTTATCTCTTAAGTAAGCAACATGTTCTGGAGATTTTTGTGCTTTAAGTGCATTTAGAGTAGCTCTAGCAGCATTAATCTTAGTACTAGATCCTAAGCTCTTAGATAACACATCTTTAACTCCTGCTAGTTCAAGTACATCTCTAACTGGTCCACCAGCTTTAACTCCAGTACCTTCTTTAGCAGGTTTAAGCATAACTCTTACTGCTCCTTCTTTAACGATAATATCGTGAGATATTGTTCTATTATCAATTAGGTCAACTTTTATCAAATTCTTACTAGCAGCCTGTGTAGCTTTCTTAACAGCATCTGGCATTTCTTTAGCTTTACCAGTACCAAGACCTACTAGTCCTTTTCTATTTCCTACTACTACAGTAGCAGCAAATCTAAATTGTCTACCACCTTTAACAACTTTTGTTACTCTTCTAATTTCAATTACCTTATCCTCTAGATCAGATTTTGGTTTAGAAGTTCTGTTATTATTTCTAGGTCTTTTTTTATCAAATTTACGATTTCTATTATCGTTTCTTCTGCCTTCAGTTTTAACTTCAGTATTTTTTACTTCAGTATTAACTTCAGTCTTCTTATTTTCTTCCATATTTTCTCCTCCTCTGTTCTAGAATTCTAATCCGCCTTCACGTGCTGCTTCTGCTAAAGCTTTAACACGTCCATGATAAAGATATCCACCTCTATCAAATACAACGGTATTAATTTTTGCTTTTTTAGCTCTTTTTGCAATTTCTGCTCCGATTACTTTAGCAGCTTCTACATTACCACCATTTTTAAGATTTAATTCTTTTTCTAGTGATGATGCACTAACTAAAGTAACACCTTTAACATCATCGATGATTTGAGCTTCAATATTTGCATTAGATCTAAATACACATAATCTAGGTCTTTCACTAGTACCAGATAAATTTTCTCTGATTCTAGTATGTCTAACTTTTCTCATTTCATTTTTTGAAACTTTTTTAATCATACCTATTATCCTCCTATTTATTATTTAGAAGCTTTCTTTCCTTCTTTACGACGAATTTGTTCACCTTTGTATTTAATTCCTTTTCCTTTGTAAGGTTCAGGTTGTCTTACTTTTCTTACGTTAGCGGCAAATTCACCAACTTTTTCTTTATTAATACCTGATACTTCAATTTCAGTATTAGATATTCCTGTTACAGTAAGTCCAGTTGGAACTTCCATAACTACTGGATGAGAATATCCTGCTGAGATAGTAAGTTTATTTCCTTGTACATTAAACTTATAACCTACACCAACGATTTCTAATCCTTTCTTGTATCCTTCACTAACACCGATAATCATATTTTTAATATTAGCATTAGTAGTACCATGCATAGCATGAGTAAATTTATCTTTTTTAGTCATTTCTACTACTACAGTATTATCTTCTACTTTAACATTAATTCCTTTAACTAGGTCTAAAGTAAGTTCTCCTTTAGGTCCTTTAACTGTAACAGTATTATTTTCTACATTTACATTAACATTCTCTGGAATATTTAAAACTCTTTTACCAATACGGCTCATTATTTCACCTTACCAGATATAAGCAATTACTTCTCCACCTAAAGATAATTTTCTTGCTTCTTTATCAGTCATAATACCTTTAGATGTAGAGATAATAGCAATTCCTAAACCATTTAATACTGTAGGTATTTCATCTTTACCAGCATATACTCTTAGTCCAGGTTTTGATATTCTCTTAAGACCAGTAATTACTCTTTCTTTATTTTTATATTTTAATGTTAATGTAATATTTTTTTGAACTCCTTCACCATCAATAGTGTAGTCTGCGATAAATCCTTCATCTTTTAAGATTTTTGCTATTTCTTCTTTTACTTTAGATGTAGGAATTACAACTGAAGCAGCTCTATTTTGATTAGCGTTACGAATTCTTGTAAGCATATCTGCGATTGGATCTGTCATTATAAATCCCTCCTTCTTTTATTGTTGGGCTTACCAACTTGATTTCTTTACACCAGGTATTTGACCTTTGTATGCAAGTTCTCTAAAACAAATACGACAAATTCCATATTTTTTAAGTACTGCATGTGGTCTTCCACAAATTTTACATCTAGTGTATTTTCTAACCTTATATTTAGGTTCTCTTTCTGATTTAACAATCATTGATTTTCTTGCCATCTTATTATTCCTCCATTATTTCCTAAAAGGAACTCCAAGTTCACTTAATAAATCATAAGCTTCTTCATTAGTTTTAGCAGTGGTTACGATAACAATATCCATACCTCTTACTTTTTCAACTTCATCAAATTTAATTTCAGGGAAAATTATTTGTTCTTTAATACCGATTGTATAATTTCCTCTTCCATCAAAACTCTTAGGAGATAATCCTCTAAAATCTCTTACTCTTGGTAAACTAATAGAAATTAATTTATCTAAGAAAGTATACATATTGTCTCCTCTTAAAGTTACTTTACAACCAATTTTGTGTCCTTCTCTTACTTTAAATGAAGCTATTGATTTTTTAGCTGTAGTTTCTACTGCTTTTAATCCAGTAATTTTTTCTAATTCATTTACAGCATTTTCTAAGTTTTTAGAATTAACAGTAGCGTCTCCTACACCCATATTAACAACGATCTTTTCGATCTTTGGAACTAACATTGGAGTAGTATAACCATGTTTTTCTGTTAAACTTGGAACAACTTCTTTAATATATTTTTCTCTTAGGCGGTTCATACTTCGCCCTCCTTCCAAATTACAGAACATTATTAATTGTTCCTATTCTTTTTATTAGTTAATTTTTTCGTTAGATTTTTTAGATATTCTAACTTTATTACCTTTACTATCTTTTTCAATTCTTACTTTTGTAGGCTTTTTAGTTTTTGGATCTACTAGCATAACATTAGATACATGGATAGATGCTTCTGTTTCAATTATTTCACCATTACCATTATTGTTTTTTGGTTTTAAATGTTTTTTAACGATATTAACACCTTCAACAATAACTTTAGAATCTAATATTTTAGTAATTTTTCCTTCTTTTCCTTTATTGGAACCAGATACTACTACTACTTTATCGCCTGTTTTAAGTTTCTTCATAATTCCTCCTTAAATGGCCTATAGCACATCTTTTGCTAAACTTACAATCTTAGTAAAATCTTTATCTCTAAGTTCACGTGCTACTGGTCCTAAAATTCTAGTACCTACTGGACTCTTATCGTCTTTGATAATAACGCAAGCGTTGTCATCAAATCTGATATAACTACCGTCATCTCTTCTAACTCCTCTTTTAGTTCTTACTATAACAGCTTTTACAACTTTGCCTTTCTTTATAGTACCATTAGGAGTAGCTTTCTTTACTGTAGCAACAACTATATCTCCAATATTACCTGTTTTTACTTTACTTCCACCTAGAACTCTAATCACTAATACTTCACGAGCTCCACAGTTATCTGCGACTTTAAGACGCGTTTCTTGTTGTACCATATTATTTCCTCCTTCCGACTAAAGAGCTTATAGAATAACAGCTTTCTCTATTACTTCTACTAGTTCATATCTCTTAGTTTTAGACAATGGTCTAGTTTGGGCTAAGCGAACTTTATCTCCAACATGTGCCATGTTATTTTCATCATGAGCAGCATATTTTTTAGAATATTTAACTCTCTTGCCATATAATGGGTGTTTCTTGTAAGTTTCTACTTTAACTGTAATAGTTTTATCAGCCTTGTCAGAAACTACAGTACCAATTAGTTCTTTTCTTTCTTTCATAACGTGCACCTCACTTACCCTTCTCTTCTCTCGTTAAGAATAGTTTTAATTCTTGCTACTTCTTTTCTAAGATCATTTATTCTTGAAGGTTTTTCAATCATACCAGTAGCTTTTTGCATTCTTAAACTGAAAAGTTCTTCTTTACATTCAGTAACTTTTTTATTAAGTTCTTCGGTGGTTAATTTTCTAAGTTCATTAGTTTTCATTTACTTCACCACTTTCTTCTTTCTTCACAAATTTACATTTAATTGGTAATTTGTGTGATGCAAGTCTTAAAGCTTCTCTAGCAGTAGCTTCATCTACTCCATCAATTTCAAACATTATTTTTCCTTCTTTAACAACGGCAACCCATACTTCAGGATTTCCTTTACCTTTACCTTGTCTTGTTTCAAGAGGTTTTTTAGTTAGTGATAAGTTAGGGAATATATTAATCCAAACCTTACCACCTCTCTTCATATATCTTGTCATAGCTATTCTGGCAGCTTCTATTTGGTTAGCAGTAATCCATGCTCCCTCTTTTGCCATTAAGCCATAACTTCCGAAATGTAATTCGGTATTTCCTTTTGCTTTACCTTCATAAGGTAGACGGAAAGTTTTTCTATGTTTAGTTCTTTTTGGCATCAACATGAGAATTACCTCCCTTACTTAGTATTTCACCTTTATAGATCCATACTTTTACTCCGATTTTTCCATAAGTAGTATCTGCTTCAGCAGTAGCATAATCGATATCTGCTCTTAGTGTATGTAGAGGAATAGTTCCTTCTGAATATCCTTCACCACGAGCTATATCAGCACCACCAAGTCTTCCTGATACTAATGTTTTAATTCCTTTTGCTCCAGCTTTCATAGTGTTTCTGATTGCTTTCTTTTGAGCAACTCTAAATGAAACTCTATTTTCGATTTGATGAGCAATGTTTTGTGCAACTAGTTCTGCTACCATATCTGGGTTCTTAATTTCTACTACAGAGATTTGAACTTCTTCACCAACTAGTTTAGATACTTCTTTTTTAATTTTTTCTATTTCAACACCACTTTGGCCAATAATTAAACCTGGTTTAGCAGCATATACAAAGATTTCACATCTTTTAGCATTTCTTTCAATAATAATCTTAGAAATATTAGCATTTTTAAATTTCTTATTTAAATATTTACGAATTTTATAATCGTTATTTAAATACTTAGCGAAATCATTTTCAGCATACCATTTAGATTCCCAGTCTTTATTGATTCCAATTCTAAGTCCTGTTGGACTAACTTTTTGTCCCATTAAAGTGTCCTCCTTCTTTTATTTTTCAGCCACTACTATAGTTATGTGACTTGTCTTATGATCGTTTCTACCTGTACGACCTCTTGAATCAAATTTGATTCTTTTAATTACTAATGCTTCATCTACGAAACATGTTTTAACATAAAGATTTTCTTCCTTCATGCCAAAGTTATTAACAGCATTTGCAGTAGCGCTCTCTAGTACTTTAGAAATAACTCTAGATGCTCTTTGAGGTTGGTTAGCAAGAATTGCTCTTGCCTCATCAACACTCTTACCTCTTATTAAGTTAATAATAAGTCTTGTCTTTCTAGGAGATATTCTAACTGTTTTAGCTACTGCTTTAGCTTCAGTTCTTTCCATTTCTAATTCCTCCTCTTAAGAAAATTATTTCTTGTCTGATCCGTGTCCGCCAAACTTTCTAGTAGGAGAAAATTCTCCTAATTTATGTCCAACCATATCTTCAGTTACATATACAGGAATAAATTCTTTTCCATTATGTACTGCAAAAGTATGACCAATAAATTCAGGAAAGATTGTTGAACGACGTGACCAAGTTTTTATTACTTCTTTCTTACCAGATTCATTTAATGCTCTTACTCTTTTTAATAATCTATCAAAGACATAAGGTCCTTTTTTAATACTTCTAGCCATTATTTAATCTTCCTTTCTTTATTTCTTACGACGAGTCACAATATATTTATCTGACTCTTTCTTATTTTTTCTTGTCTTATATCCAAGAGCTGGTTTACCCCAAGGTGTCATTGGTCCACTTCTACCTATTGGAGCTCTACCTTCACCACCACCATGTGGGTGATCATTAGGGTTCATAACAGAACCACGAACAGTAGGTCTAAATCCTTTATGTCTAGTTCTTCCTGCTTTACCTATTTTTACTAGTGAGTAGTCTTCATTTCCTACTACTCCAATAGTAGCTCTACAAGTACCTAAGATTCTTCTTGTTTCACCACTACCTAATCTAATTAAAACATATTTCTCTTCTCTACCAAGAATCTGAGCAGATGCTCCAGCACTTCTTGCTAAGCTTGCACCTTTACCTGGTCTTAATTCAATATTATGGATTACAGTACCAACTGGAATATTCATAATTGGTAATGCGTTACCTACTTTAATATCAACATTTTCACCAGACTCAATAACTGTTCCTACAGTTAATCCTTTAGGAGCAATGATATATGCTTTTTCTCCATCTTTATAAGTGATTAGAGCAATATTTGCACTTCTATTTGGATCGTACTCAATAGCAGTTACTATAGCAGTAATACCATCTTTTCTTCTCTTGAAGTCAATTAATCTATATTTTCTTTTTACTCCGCCACCTCTATGTCTAACAGTAATTTTACCTTGATTATTTCTACCAGTAGTTTTCTTTACAGGAACTGTTAAACTTTTTTCAGGAGTCTTTTTTGTGATTTCGCTTCCTGTTAATACAGATCTTTGTCTTGTACCAGCAGTCATTGGTTTATAAACTCTTATTGATGTTGCCATTACATTCCCTCCTTACTAGTCGAAACTAATAGTTTCACCTTTCTTTAAAGTTACTATAGCTTTCTTATATTTACTAGTCATACCAGTATATTTTCCAACTCTCTTTTTCTTAGGATGAGAATTAGTTATATTTACTTTTTCAACTTTAACACCAAACTTCTTTTCGATAGCTTGTTTAATTTCAGTTTTATTAGCTTTATTCGCTACTTTGAAAGCATATTTTCCTTCTGCTTCCATATTAGCAGTTTTCTCAGTAATAACTGGTGCTAAGATTATATCTAAATAATTATTCATTATTTAAGCACCTCCTCTAAAGCAACTAATGCTTCTTCTTCAATTAGTAAGTTATCTGAAGATATTAAATCGAATGTATTGATTTCACTTGGCATAACAACTTTTACATTAGCTAAGTTTCTAGCAGCTAAACAAACATTGTCAGTAAGTTCTTTAACACATACTAATACTTTATGATTAGTAAGATTTAATCCTTCTAATAAATTTACCATTTCTTTTGTTTTATTAGTTTCGAATTTAATAGTAGATACTACTACTAATTCTTTATCTAATACTTTATAAGATAATGCACTCTTTAATGCTAATCTCTTTTCTTTCTTATTCATTTTCTTTGAATAATCTCTTGGTACTGGTCCAAATACGATACCACCATGTCTATAGTGTGGTGCTCTAATGCTTCCTTGTCTTGCATTACCAGTTCCTTTTTGTCTGTATGGTTTTCTTCCACCACCAGCAACTTCACTTCTAGTTTTAACCTTAGCAGTACCTTGTCTAGCTCCTGCCATAGCGGCAACAACTGCATCTTTAATTACTGCATCATTTGGTTCAATATTAAATATGTTATCTTCTAATTTTATATCCTTTACCTTTTCGCCTTTAAGACTTAAAACATCTATTTTCTTAGACATAATTTCCTCCTTTATCATCACAATTATTTTTCTTTATTATATAGTACTAATTATTCTGCTGTTTCTTGTGATGTTTCAACACTCGCTAGTTCTTCATCAATAGTTTCCATAGTTTCTTCTGCTACTTCTTCAGAAGTAACTCCTTCTTCGTAAACTACTAATTCTACTGGTTCATTTACTTTGTCACCAGTTTTAACTGAAGTTCTAACCAATACTAAAGAGTTTTTAGGTCCAGGAACACTTCCTTTAATTAAGATAACATTATTTTCTAGGTCTACACTAATAACTTCAAGATTTTGAATAGTTACTTGTTCATGACCCATATGTCCAGGTAATTTCTTTCCTGGTAAAACTCTCATTGGTAACAATGTACCCATTGAACCTACTCCTCTATGGTATTGTGAACCATGACTCATAGGTCCTCTACTTTGATTGTGTCTTTTAATAACACCTTGGAAACCTTTACCTTTAGAAGTACCAGTTACATCAACCATTTCTCCTGCAGCAAAAGTATCAGCTTTAAGAACATCTCCTAAAGCATATTCGCTAACACTAGCACCTCTGATTTCCTTTAAGAAGCGCTTAGGGGTAGCATTTGCTTTTTTTAGATGACCAATTTCAGGTTTATTACTTCTTGATTCTTTCTTATCAACTGTAGCAAGTTGGATTGCATCATATCCGTCTGTTTCTTTAGTTTTGATTTGTGATACTACATTATCTTCAACTTCAATAACAGTTACAGGAATAAGTTTTCCATCAGTAGTAAATACTTCAGTCATCCCTTTTTTTCTTCCTAAGATTCCTTTCATTTTCTTCCTCCTATTAATTATTTTTTAATTTTTATATCAACACCACTAGGTAAATCTAAATGAGCAAGTGCTTCAATAGTTTCTTTACTAGGGTCTGTGATATCAATTAGTCTTTTGTGAGTTCTTTTTTCAAATTGCTCTCTTGAATCCTTGTACTTATGTACTGCTCTTAAAATTGTAATTTTTTCAATTTCAGTAGGTAGTGGTACAGGTCCAGAAACTTCGCCACCAGTTCTTTTAACAGTAGCTACTATTTTAGCAGCAGCACTATCTAGAACTCTGTGATCGTAAGCTTTTAATTTAATTCTCACTTTCTCCTTTGCCATTTTGTTGTCCTCCCTTCGCCTATATCTTGGTATAGACATAGCTACGAACGAATTACCTGATATCCCTTTAATTTATTTGACAACTTACCCGGGCGTATCAGCAACTTCGCACATCTAAGCCAGTCACACTTCTACAATTATACCCTATAATCATATGAAAATCAAGTAAAAAAATGACTTTTTTTCACTTTTTTCGGATTATTTGGTGTTTTCTAGGAAAATCTAGGGTTTTTCCTAGTTATTTATAGCCTTTATGTCTATAAATGATGCATCAATATGCCCTATTATATCCGGGGTGAAGTGCTATAACTAAGATGAACAAGTGCTTTACATCACTTCACAGTGATGTGATTTCTGTTTCATAGACTCTGTAACCAGACTTCTCCGCAGACTTAAAATCCGATAGGCGCTACCGTACTTATTTCTTAATTGTTAAAAATTCTTGTTCTTTTTTTCTATATTCTAGTGTAATTCTTCATATATAACTTTAATCCTTCAAACATAATATTTATACTTGCATTTAAATCTCTATCTAATTCCAGATTACATTTAGGGCATTTATATTCTCTTTTTGTTAAATCTTTATATCTTTTATCTTGGGTGTTACACCTACTGCATATTTGGCTAGATGGATAATAGGTATTTATTTGATAAAAAGCTTTACCTTTATATTTTGATTTATACTGGAATTGTCTTATTATTTCACTAAATGTAGCATCGTTTATTTTACTAGATAGTTTAGTATCTTTACCTTTAATAATCATTTCTTTAGTTTTTAATTTTTCACAAGTAATAATATCATATTCGTCAGTTATATCTTTAGTTATTTTATGTGTATAAAACTTTCTAGCATTAGCTAGTTTACTATGAAGTATTGCTAGTTCTTTTTTACATTTGTAGTAGTTCTTACTACCTTTTTCTTTTCTTGATAATTCTCTTTGTTTTCTTTTTATTCTTTTTGTATATTTATCTATATATTTATTATTATCATAGGTTGTTCCATCTGATAAGGTTAATAGTTTCTTTATACCTAGATCTATTCCTACGATAGTTCTAGGTTTTATTACTGGTACTTTGTCATACATCTCATATAAGATGGATATATAATACTTACCATTTGGTTCTCTTGATATAGTAGCATTTTTTATTTTGCCATTAATATTATCTATATTTCTATATCCTCTAATTTTTACCCATTTTAAATTGGGTAATTTTATTTGTCTATTAGTTAAATCTAATTCTATGTTACAATATTCTTTATCTTTATATTTTTTATATATAGAGGGAATATTATAACTATTTCTATTATATTTATTTTTATATTTGGGATAGCATCCGGGTTTGTTAAATAGTTTTTTGTAGGTGTCATCTAAATTAAATAGGGATTTGGTTATTACTAGGCTATCTATTTCTTGTAAGAATGGAGCATTATATTTTAAAGTACTGGTATAATCTTTTATATTAGTATAAGCAGATACATAACCATTGTTTTTCATTTTATCCAGGTAATAATTATATACATATCTACTACTGCCAAAGGTTTTATTTATTGATTCTAATTGCTTATTATTCGGATAAAATCTAAATTTATATGCTTTATACATAACCGCTGCCTCCAATCTTTATAGTGCTTATTATATTATGAACCTACTTTGATGTCAATATTATATCTTTATTTCGATACAGTTGTATGCTGTATTTTGTTATTTTAAAAATATGTACTTTCATAATTTTTGTTATATAAAGTTATATAAAAAAGAAAGAGTAATTCTTCCTTTATTCTTCTAAACTATTAATACTATTTATATTAGAATATTTTATTTCTACTAGTTCTTTAGTTAAACTACTATTATCTAATTTAAATAAATTTGTATAATCTATTATTATACTTTTATTGCTATCGTCTATTGTTATAGTTACTTTGGCTGTGCTAGTACTATTTAATACTATGTCTGACACTTTAATATTATAGGTATTATTATCTTTAGTACCTAATTTGATATATTCTTTGATATTATTTATATCTAAATATCGATAATCTATATATGGGAATATTTCGTTAGTGGTAGTTAGTATATAGTTACCATTATTATCTAATATATAATATTTGTCATTCATTTGATAAAAATAATCTTCTTTTTCTTCTGCTGATCTAGTAATACTCATATTATGGCCTAATTTTTTGCCATAATATTTATATTTGTTATTATTGATTGTTATATCTATATTATATTGATAATTATCTGTGATTGTATTAATAAAAGTGCTTGGAGTTTCTTCTTTTGTCTTAGTATTGCCAGCAGTGGTTATTCGGGCAAATAATATTATGGTTAGAAAGAAAATGCCATATAATATTAATTCTAGTTTTGCCCTTTCTCTTTTGTCTTTCCATCTTTCTTTTAGTGTTAATTTGTTCTTTTCTTCTTTTTTTTCTTCCATTACTTAAATACCTCACCAATATATTCTTCTTTTTTGATACCATTAATAAAATCTTTTACTAGGCATCTTTTTTTACCTTCTAGTTTTATGTCTATTAATTTTATTACATAATCTAAAGTGGTAACATATATACCGTTACTATTGATATCGATTATAGTACCTGGTTTTTGGGATGCCTTAGTGTTTGTTTTTTCTGATTTATAGATTTTCATTCTTTTGTTATTAATAATGGCATAAGCTCCTGGTATACTAGATAATCCTCTGATTTTGTTGTGAACGTTATTAATGCTATCGTTAAAGTTTACTTTTTCTTCTTCTTTTGTAATATTATAACCAAATGTTACTTCTTCTTCGTTTTGCTTTATTCTGCTATTTTTGCCTTCGATTATACTTGGAAGGGTTTCTATTAATAGATCTCTACCTAGGTATGAAAGACTACTGTAAAGTTCGTCTAAGGTTGTGTCTTCTTCAATTGGAGTGCTTTTTTGGCTTATTATGTCACCAGAATCCATTTTTTTATCCATATACATAATGGTAACGCCTGCTATTGTGTCGCCGTTAATGATGGCATGATGTATTGGGGCACCGCCTCTTAATTTAGGTAGCAGAGAGCCGTGTACATTGATACAGCCGTATTGGGGGTAATCAAGAATGGCACTGGGAATTATTTGGCCATAGGCTGCTGTTATGATTATGTCGGGAGTGGTGTCTAATATTTTTTGATAATCTTCTCTTATTTTTGTGGGCTGGAATACTTCTATGTTGTTCTTTAAGGCTATTTCTTTGCAGGGAGAGTATATTATGTTGCCTTTGCGATCTTTTTCACGATCTGGTTGGGATACAACCATTACTACATTGGTTTCTTTTATTAATGCTTCTAAAATTGGTACGGCGAATGAGGGCGTACCCATAAATACTACTTTTATATCTTTCATTTCATATCACCAATAATATTATATAGTATTTTGGGGGATATTTCAATATGTTTGATTTTATTTGTGGATGTATATGATGTTTATTCCAGAGACTAGCAGGGCTCGGGAATACCACGGAAGGCTGGAGGGCTGGATGGGCAAAAAAAGAAGAAACTACATTATTTTCTTCTTTACTAGTCTGTATACGTCTTCGTGGATATCTTCAACTGAACGCATGGTTTCGTTTTCGGCGCATTCGATAAAATCCCAATTGTATTTTTTGGCTATGTCTATTGAGTTATCGGAAACTCTTTTCATAAAGGAATAATCTCTTTCGTGGATGTCATTTTCTACGCCATCGTTATTTTTTCTTCTTTTCTTTAGGGCTTGAGCGACTTCGAATGGGGCGTGCAAAAAGATTACTAAGTCTGGCTTGGCTATACCAAGTTTATTGTATTCGTAATCGTAAACGTAATCGATAAATGCTTCACGCTCTTTTTGGTCTTCGATTACTGAAGATTGATATATTAAAGAAGATGTTGTATAACGATCTAGAATTATTATGCTGCCTTTTTCATACTCGTCTTTTAAGCCTGTTATCCAGGTTATAGCTCGATCTTGAGCGTATAAACTATTTACGAAATAAGGAGATAATTCGGATATTTTGCCGTAATTACCTTTTAGATATTCTTCTACTGGTCTTCCTTGATAGGTTCCATAACTAGGAAAGTGATGTGTTACGATGGTTTTATCTTTTTCGCCAAGTAATCTATCTATTAATAGTTTATATTGTGTACTCTTTCCTACTCCATCACATGATCCTTCTATTACTATTAGTCTTCCCATTTTATAATCCTACTCCTTTTTTTTACATATTTATTTCTTATATATGGAACATTGTTGTCTAGGAAATTGCCTATCTCTGTTATGTTCCAATCGTCTTTATTGAAATATGGAAAGAAGCTATCGGCATATGCTTCTCTTTCTATTTCTGTTAAATACATTATTTGAATATATGGAAGTAATTGTTCATATACTTTGGCGCCTCCTACTACCATAAATTCGGTATTGGTTTCACTTACGTAATTTAATAATGAATTAAGGTCGTGGTATACTTCTAAATTGGTACAAGTCTCTAAGGGCTTAGAAGTAAGAACTATTGGATGTCTACCTTCTAAGGCTTTTAGTGGCATACTTTCTAAGGTGTTTCTACCCATAATGATTTTCTTACCCATAGTCATATCTTTATAGAATTGTAAATCTTCTCTTATTTTCCAAATTAAATTATTGTTATAGCCTAATTCACCGTTTTTTCCTACTGCTGCTATTAAACTTAAATTTTTCATTTTGCCTCCTTACTGAGTTACCTTAAATGGTAATTTTCCCATATGTTTATAATTTTTTACTTTGGCATGTTTCATATCTTTAGAATTGTCAAATTTATAGAAGTCATCTATACTAGGATCTAACCATAATTCTGGTTTTACTGGGTTTAAGATTATATCTATTATTCTGATATCGGAATCGGTTACTATATATTCTTTACTTTCTTTATCTTCAATATATGATATTTTCTTTTCTAGGTTAAGTTTTAACTTTAATAATTTGCTAGGAGCCATACGAGAGAAATTATCATATACTCTTCCTCTTCTTAGTTGTTCTTTTATTCCTTCTAGTTGATTTACATATATATGTGGTTCATTTATTGAGTATGAAACGAAACCTGGTTCTAAATTAGTAACTTGAGCTATCATTGACAAAAAAGTAGCATACTGTGTTACATTAAATGGTAGTCCTAGTGGTACATCACAGCTTCTTTGGTGGACTTGTAAGTTTAACGTACCTTTATATACATTCCACTCGGTAGACCATACACATGATGGTAGAACGGCAGTTCTTAAAAATTCATTTTGCCATAAGCTATATACCATTCTTCGATCGGTTGGAGCATTCTTGATAGTCCAAAGTAATTCGTCAGTAAATTTATATCTATCTACAATATAACCGTAGGCTGTACCAATAGTATTAGCATATTCTTTACCAAAGTATTTAGCGGTCTTTATTGTCTTACCAGCAATCTTGCTTTTAGCGGTCATTACTTTACCGTTTTCATCTAGTTTAGGAGCTAGTTTACTCATCTTTGCTAGTGGATCGGATATTGGTGCACTAAGTGGATCATACACTATTACTTCTTTATCTGGATCGTACTCGCAAGTACCTTCTGGTTCATAAATACGATAAATGCCATCTTCATCTATCATCCATTCATCCCATATATGAACATTTCTTTTATGCAGCTCACGAACATCGTTTGATGCCATTTGCCATATCCATAGCATTTCAGTTATGGCTTGTCTTGAAAATAATTGTTTAGTCATAAGTATTGGAAATTCTTTAGATAAATCAAACTTGAAGGCATACTTATCTATTTTAATGGTATTTACTCCAGTTCTGTTTTCTACTTCTTCTCCTCTTTGTAATATTTCTTTTAATAATTTTAGATATTCTATATCGAAATTTGTCATTTTTAACCTCCCTATTTTTTATCACTATATCAATAATATCATACTAAATAGAGAATGACAAGAAAATTAACAATTGGTTTACAAAAAAAGACTATCTATGTTTTAGTCTTGATAGTCGCATATTGTTTTCGCAATTATTTTGGATTATAAAGGTATCGTCTATATTATCTAATTTATTTATTGATTTGTATAATTGTTCATCGACCATATATAATATGAAGTCAAACCAAGCATTTATTTCTTCATTGCTATCATGTTTTATATCGAAATAGATATTATCTATTCTTTTTACATATGTTATTTTGTTTACTAATATGCTTTCTGATATATTAAGTGGGCTTAATTTTAATCTAGTACCATATACTTTATTTATCATTTGGGTAAATTTGATGTTATGAATTATTCTTGAGGTACGGCCATTGCCATCGCCATATGGATGGATTCTTAGGAAGAGAAGATGGACTAGACTACTGGCAAGAAAGGGGTTGCTATATATTAATGATGTTCCACCTTGTTTATATATGTTAATGAAGTCTGACATGAATTTATTTACGTCTTTAGCGTTTACGCCTCTCCAAAAAATGCTCTCACTTCCATCTGGATTCTTTTTGCTTACTTTTACTTCAGTACTTCTGTAGGTGTAACTAGGAGGCATTTCTCCTTCTATTATGAAGTTATGGAGAGCATGGATTCTTTTATGACTTATTCCTAGGGTATCGAAAAATATTTGTTTATCTCCTAGTAAATTGTCTTCGCGTTTTATGCATTCTATTTTTTGATTGGATATTAATTCTATGTACTGCAAATATATCCAGTAATTGATAATGTATTCTTCGTCGTATTGTGATAGTTTTTGCATATAACGATCAAATTCTTTATTGGTTTCTTCTAGATGTTCTAATAATTTGGGTAATAGTTTTATTCTTGATATATATTCTTCTAATGGAAAGTAATCTATATAATCACTATTCATTCCTTCTACGATTGGTGCCATTTGTCCTCCTATCTACTTAGTATCTTTTTTGATGTTAAGTTTTCTTTTTCTATTAATTGTTTGTATTCGTTAATGGATATGGGTAGTCCGTATCTTAATCTTTCTTCAAGGGTATATCTTGCCTTAACTCTACTATATAGTACTAAATCAAGATTGCTGTAAAAGGGCATATCTTGCCATATATCTCTCTTACCTATCATTGTTAAAAAAGTCTCCGTTGGGGAAATTATTTTTCCTTTTGGTGCTATATAGCCTGATAGACTAAACTTTATGAAAAGGTATTCTATATATTTTTGGATGTTTGTGCTTATTGTTTCTTCTTTGGCTATTATTTCTAGTACTTCTTTAGCAGAGTATATGTAAGCATCTCTTTCACATGGATTATATTGGTATGTTTTTTCGTATAATTGTTTCTTTTGGTTTGCGTACTTTGAAGTGCTAGGTTGGTTTTGCGAACTTAAGCCGAGACTTTTGCCATAATATATTAGTAATTGGTATAATGTTTTTTTATCTTGACTTACAACGGCTTGTCTACTGTGTTCTAATTCATGAAATAGACAAAGTAAAATCATAATATTTTGATAATATATGGCTTCTTGATTATCTAATTTTAATTTTGGTATGTTGGTACTCATTTCTGCTACTATTTTGTTTATATTTAGGACTATTTTTTTGCTTTCTGTTCTATATAGAGCATCTATTTTAGGATCTTCGACCACTTCAATACTATGTAAGCTTTTTTCTATATTATAATAGTTATTTATAAATATTTGATATAGTATTTGAAGGAAGTTTTGATCAAAGATTTTTTTGTTTAGTGAATATGTATATAATAATTTTAATATTTCTTTTTCCATGGCATTTCCTTCTTCAATGTCATATTTTATCACAAACAATTGTCTATGTCAATTTCTACTTCTATTAAATGTTGATAGTAAAATGGTTATTTTTATGACCTATGGCATAAAAATACCTCTAAAGACCTGAGGCTTTAGAGGCATCTATTAATTATATTTAACAGAGATATACATCTTATCATCGAATTCGTTTTGGACTAATCGCATAATATTATTAGCACTACTAGTCGTGGAATCTTTACTATCTAATACTACTCTTATGTTATCACCATCTATTTTTACAAAGTTTTCACAATTACATAATTCTTTTATTTTTAATTCTAGTGTTTCTTCTTTAGAAGAATTTTTATTTAATAATTTTAATTCTTCAAAGACACTATTCTTTTCTTCGGTACTTATATCAGTACTGGTTAATTTTTCTTTTAGACTATTTATCTTATCCATGACATTATTGTCGTCTTCTACTTTTAAAGCAGATATTACACTTGTTTCTTTTACCTTGGTAGTACTATTATCAGTAGTAGTTTCTTTGATATTTTTATCAAATATTTCATTAGGCATTGTTACATAGTAGATGGATAATACTAATACTAAACTAAATAATGTTAAAAACCATAAATTCTTCTTATTTATCATATTTATTCCTCTTCTTTCTAATTAATTATATTATCTTATATGTAAAATATGAAAGAAAAAGAAAGAAACATGAATCCTCATATTTCTCTCTGTCATTATATATAATGATACTATATTATATTAAGCGAATTTGGTTTTATGCTTCTTTTGTTTGATTAGGACTATCGCTAGGGTAATTATTGATACTGCGAGTAAGCCTAATGATATTAACATATACATAAAGTATTTATTGTTTTCATCTTTGTAGGCATTTACTAAGTCACTATTAAATCTTTGGATTGTTCCTTCTAGTTTATCATAGACATATAAAGCTTTTTCTCCTGTCTTTTCGTTTATGGCATAGAATAAGTAGAAGTCACTTCCTTTTACTTTGTCATCAGCGGCATATGTTTTATTTTTTTCAATGAATTGATATCCTTCTAGTTTGTTATTGTTATAAGTAAATGATACTTTGCTATAGCCTTTTGGTACTAGATTATTTGGCATATCTATTATATTGAAAGTGATATCTCCGACTGATAGGCTATTATATAGGGTATATTTCTTAGTCTTTTCGTCATAACTATATAGTTTGGTATTTCCTTTTTCGTCTTTTAATAGGACTAAGATGGTTTTTGTTTTACTATTTTTATAACATAGTACTTCTTCTTCTCCTATTGTGATAGTGGATTTTTCATAATTATTTGGTATAGTTATGTTTTCGTCTTCTTTTCTTACGATAGTGTATTTCTTTTTGTCTATGGTTACTTCAACAGGATTTAGTTCTTTTACGGTTACATTGATAACATAAGTCTTAGTACTTCCATCTTCAGCGGTTACTTTTATTTCTATTTTGTTATTGCCTTCTTTTACTTCTACTTCTCCTGTTCCTTCTACTTTGGCACTAGAGTCGTCTAATTGGGCATTTATTTTTATTTTTTTGACATCGTTTTCTACTACTACGGAGTATTCGGTTACATCTTTTTTGAATTCTTTATCTAGGTTATAGTCTTCGATAGTTAGACTAGATAAGTTGTTATTACTACTCTTTTTTTTGGTTGGTTTAGGAGTAGTTGTTGTGCCGGTTTTATTACCACCATTACTAGGATTTGATGTTGGTTTACTGTTTACGGTTATGGTTACGGTTTTATTTCCAGTTACAGCATTGCCATCATATGATGTTACATCGGTTGGGGTAATAGTTATTACAGCAGTTCCAGCACTACCTGTCGATATGGTTACACTCTTGCTATCATTATCTATCCAAAGACTACTACCGGATAGTGAGGCAACTCCTGAATTAGAGGATGATAAGGTGAATTTACCTGCTAAATCATTTCCTTTTATGGTTAGGGTTATGCTATTTCCTACAGTTACGGTATTACTTGTTACTGATACATCGTAACTAGCGGCCTTAACATAACTTATTGATATTATGAATGTACATATTATTAAACTTAAATATTTTACTACTTTTTTCATATTGTCCTCCTACTGACTTATTTTACTTACTTCCATTATATGGTTCTTTATAGCAATATAGTCTGCTGACGAAACTTTTCCATCTTTATTGGCATCAGCATATTCCTTTTCTAGGTCGGTTAATTTATTTGTTTCCATGATATGATTCTTTATTTTGATATAGTCTGCTGACGATATTTTACCATCACCATTTACATCACCATAGATTATTACGGTATATTCTTTTTCTTCACTATTGGTTTTTATTTTTATTTTATCTCCACTAGCTATTAGACCTGATTCTTTTGATGATGTTATGGTTATTTCTAAGTTAGTACTCTTTAATTTACTAATGGTATCATTGATATCTTTACCTAAGGTAAAACCATATAGGTAGTTATCTTTATATTTGATACCGGCTTTATCTAGTACTTCTTTAGTTGTTACTTTGGTATTATCTCCAGGATCAGGAGTTGGCTTTGGATCAGGAGTTGGTTCTGGAGCTTTCTTTCTTGTTACATTAATGGTATATTTTCTAGTATCACCGTTAGCGGCGGTTACTGTTAAGTTTATATTGGTCTTCTCACTATTTAAGGCTACTGTTCCTAAGCCACTTATGGTAGCACCACTATAGACTTTAGTAGCATCTACTGTTACTGATGAGACATCACTTTCGACTTCAATACTGAAATTAGTGTCATTAGTGGGACTACTAAATAGTCTAGTTTTGTTTACGGTTAGGCTAGATAAATAGTTATTTGGATTGCCTGTATTTGGGAAAGCAACTTTATCGGGCATATTATTAAATATTGGTATATAGAAGGCAAACTCACTATTTAACAGGCTAGTACTATTATAGCCATTATATGTTTTATAACTTTGAGAATATGGAGCTTGGATATTTTGCATATACTGATGATCAGCATATGATGGTCCTATTAAATCCCATTTTTGTAAGTATTCTGTTTTTTGCCCAACATTTACATAGTTATTACTTAGGAAGGATGCCCCTCCTACTACGGCTTTATATGGGCTATCCCAGCCTTGGTTTTTAGCATATATTAGACCATTGATAATGGTTTGATTTTTATCTCCACCTGCTGCGGTTGCTCCAATGTTATAGAAGTTATAATAGCCTTCATAACCTGATACTGTACCACTTACAATAGTACTTCCGGAAGCTCCTACTTCTTGAATTACTCTTGATATTAATACATATGGACTTATATGATAAGTATTAGCAGCCTCTAAAAAGGCATCAGCATAATTCTTACCATCACTACTAGCGGTCTTACCACTCATGAAGGTTCCTTTTAACATATTTTCTATTCCTTCTCTAGTATGGAATGATGGGTTATATGATAAGTCTTCAAACATAAAGATATTTCTTTCATTAAAGAAGTTTCTTGGATCTATATAATATGCTATAGTACTAGTACTTGCGGCATACCATCTAGAACCTCCTCCAGTAAAGTTAGTACTAAAGACATTAGTGAAATAGTTATATGACCAACTTGCTGTTGATTTTAAGCCATCTAGATTACCATAATAGTCTTCGATTAGACTTCGTCCTGATGATTTATGTTCTAGATTAACGATATAATTAAAATCTAGATTAGTATTAAAGGGAATAAATTTCCATTTGGGATATAGGACATGTAGTTTTACTAAGTCATCTAAATAGCTTTCTGGGAAACCACTCTTTTTTAGGTTAGCTCGATATTCTTTTAAATCTGTTGTATCTAGATTAATATTGCTATCAGAAGAACCTATATATTTACCACATACATAGCCTGTTGTATTTCCATACTTTACTTTATATAAACTAGTAGGACATGTTCCTTTACCATCTTTACCTGCATTTTTATCTAATACTTCTACTTCGGTATTACAACTTAAACCAGTTATTTTGTTTTTTCTATCTAAGTCTGAATATACTCCTAATGGGGAGGTATCTTCAATACATAATACTTTTCCTTTTTCGGTAGTACTAGGAGTATTTATGGTTAGATATGTACCACAGGCATAACCTGTTAATACTCCTTGTCTTACTTTATACCAAGTAGAACAGTTACTGGTACTATTATTACTTTTTTCTAATACTTCAACTGAACTTCTGCAGGCTAGTCCTCCTATCCAGTTTCCTCCAACTGAATCTCTTAAACTTACAGGATCATCATCATCTGGACAATATACTGTTCCTGTAGTACTAGCGGATACTACTCCTATAAAAGATAAAAAGATTGTTAATGTTAATAATACTCTTTTCATATATTCTACCTCTTATACATTATAACATCTTTTTCGATCTTTTTCTACATATATAGTCTTTTTTTTATTACTTTACATTTATGTTTGGCACTACAAGCCTAATTATTATTAGTCTTGTTAGTGTTATATGAAGACAAAATGTCTTCATATAAGTATCAACCATACTTATTATATTTGGGGTGTAAACTATTTTTATATATAATTTAAAAAATAAAAAAGTGAGCTTTAAACTCACTTAAGTCATTTAGACTTCATATATAAGGAGATAATAGTATTACTATGATTGTAGTCTGTCTTTATTTAAGTAATACTATCAGTATTATTATGATTATATTATGATTTATTATACTTCATTGTATTTATTACTATTCCTAGTATTAGGATAAAACATAATGTATATACCCATATTAATAATATTATAATACTAGATAATCCACCATATACTAAGTCATATCTACCAAAGTATTTAATATAATAACCAAAGAAAGCAGTAAATACTACCCATCCTAAGGTTGTTATAAAGGCTCCAATAGTGGTTTCTTCACTTTTTATTTCTTTAGATGGAGCTATTTGATATATTAATTTTATATTTAAGAATATTATTATAAATGTTATAGGCCATTTTATTATACTATATATCATTATTATTTCATCTATTATACCAGTAAATGGTTTACTATTTCTAAGTAATTCTAATATTTGTTCTCCTAGCATAGGTACTAAGATTAAGAATAGTAAAAGTATTATTATGACTAATAGTATTATTATTGATCTTAGTCTATCTTTAATCATATTTGTTTCTTCTATTTTATATAGACTATTAGAAGCACTTATAATAGCATACATTCCGTTAGCGGCAATGACAAAAGTAACAATATTTAAGAATCCGACACTAAAGTCAAAGCTTTGTCCGGAGATAGCATCTACGACTACTCTACTGGCATAACTAGGAAGTAAATCGGTAAGAAGAGAGATTACGGAATCTATAGATATGGAAAAGAAACCCGCTACTATGACTATGATGGTTAAGATTGGTATTACTGCTAATACAAAACTATAGGATAAGTAAGCAGGTAAGATTCTAAGTTCTTTTAAACTTAGAATCTCTATTAGTTTTTGGAAGTATCTTTTTATTTTGGCTTTGTCTAATTTTTTACTAACTGTTTTATCCATTAGCGCTTTCCTTTTTATTTCGCATATCAATAGTGGCTTCGTTAATAGCATCGTCTACGGTTTTGATATCGTCCATAATCATGCTATACCCGATGGCGGCTCCATAACCATATGGTAATTCTTTTAATTCTTTATATATTTTTCTAGTATAACTTATGACATCTTTTTCACTATAGCCTACCATATACACTAAGAATTCATTACCATCAGTTCTAATAATGTCTGTATTAGGTTCTTGATTAACGATTAATGTACTCGCAGCTTTCTTGATAATGGTATCTCCTTCTTCATGACCGTGACTATCATTTATATCTTTAATATTATTTAAATCTATTACTACAAAGGCTTGAGGATATATAACATTATCGTCCCATTCTTTTATTTTTAAATTTAAATATGCTCTATTCTTTAATGATGTCATTGTATCAATATATTTTAATTTATCATTATTATTTAAAATTACTTTATTTGCTTTCTTTTTCTTGATAAAGAAATATAAGAAGATAACTACTAAGATTACCAGAAGGCTAATTAAGAAAGTCGCTAATAAGTTGAATTCATATATTTTAGAATTAGTGTTTGTTTTGTATTTTACGGTATCATAGTTTACTGAAGATACATAGTAATTAAACATATCACTAAAGGTTTGATTTTTATTTACATCTCTAATTATAAAGGTATAATCGTATGGTAATACTCCTTCATATATTACTTTAAAATTATCAAATTTTATATTAGCATAATATTGATAAGTATCTTTATCTATTACTATGATACTATTATTATTGATATTTCTAAGTAAATCGTCAGTATTATTATAACCTTTAGTTGTAATATTATTATTACTTAGATAATCATTTAGATAACTATTTTTTATTGTTATTACTTCTTTATCTTTTAATCCTTTAATACTATTTATGGTAAATATGTTTTTAGATAATACAACATATTCTTCTTTAAATAGTGATGGGGTTAATATGGAATCTATATTTAGATTGTTATTATTCCAATTGGCAAAGGCTAAATCTAATTCACCACTTGAAAGATCTTTCTTTAAATCATTTATGTTTTGATATGATTTTACTTTGAATTCTATATCGAATAAATCTTCAAAGCCACTTAAGTAGTTGGATAATGTTCCTATGATGTCGTTTTCTTCTTTACCAATGAAAGGCATATAGGTTACATAACCAACATAATAGGTATTATCTTTATAATTCATACGATCGGCTTCTAAAACTTCTTTATCATTAAAATATTCACTTAGGAAGTTGTTTTTGTATGATATAGATTGTTTTTCTTTTTGATAACTTAAATAGTATTTTTTTATAATACTAAGAAAGGTTTTATCTTCAATTGTTAAAACATATTTTTTAGATATATCACTAAAATGATATAAAATATTTAAATTATCTTTTAGAATAATATCCATATACATATTATATGGTAATATTGCATAATCTACTTCATTGTTTTTGAAGGCTTCTTCTATTTCATTTATATTTTCTTTTTGTAAATAGGATATTTTCTTTATTTCTGATAAATCATTACTTACGGTATTTAAGTCTGTTTTTAGAACTGCTACTGTATGATTATCTATATCACTTATGGTATCTATTGATTCTTTTTTGGTACCCACTAATACATAGTAGTCTTCATATAATAGAATATCTTTATCTGTTAGTTTGGTATTATTATCTAATACTTTAAAACTATTATCTCTTAAAGTAGCAGTACTATTTACGGAATAGGATACTTTATTAAAGTTTATTCCATAAGTAGTTGTAAAGTCATCTAGTAAATCAAAGATTACTCCTTTACCACTTTTGCCATATACTGGTACATCATTATATACACTTACATCTAATACATTACTAGCATTATCATTAATCCATTTCTTTTCTAGAATAGAAAAACTTGAATTATCTTTACTATAATTTAATATAAATATTAATAGACTTACAGCAAATAAGACCGTTACTACAATTAGTACTATTACTTTATTATTTCTCTTCTTCATAGTATTCTCCTAACTATTAGTCCATGTAATGGTATCTAAACTATGGTGTTTATTACCTGTAATTACAGTATCTTTTTCTTCACCTTTCCATTTTAAAAAGAATGAAAAATCATAATATTCTAATTCACTACTTGTATAATTATCTAAGGTATTTGAGGCTATTTCTTTGGCTTTATCTACTGATGTATCACTTTTTAATGTAATAGTAGTATAAACTATTCTACCTTGAAGTCTTGTTTCTACTTCTTCAGTTAATCCTGTTTCTTCTATTTCTTGTTTTACTCCATCATATGTTTTTTCACTTATTTTTACTTTATTTATACCATCTAATCTATTACCATATTTATTATGTGATCCTCCTACTAGTAACTCTACAAATATAACTATTATTACTATTAAGAATACTACTGCTAATAGCAATATAACCGATAACCCTTTATTTTTTTTAATCCAATCTTTTATTTTATCCATACTCTATCTCCTTCTTATCTAATATAATAATATTATACTATAAAGGTAAATATTTATCAATAGGTTAATATTTATTTTCACTATAAGTCTTATAGTCTTATAGTGACATATATAGCCTACTATATAGTCTATATATGTAATAATTATTAGATATGATATTTGGTGTGAAGTACTTTCTAACTTAGATAATTTCAAATAAAAAGAAAGATAACTAGTATCTTCCTAATTAGTATTCTTTTTATATGTAAAATATCCATTAGTATAGTTAGCCATAGTTGCATCTGTTTTATTATAATCAAAGGGTACTGCACCAGTAAGTGAAGTGCACAATTGAAACATACCTGAAGAATTGGTTACATTAGATGTATCCCATAAATCCGATACATAAATTGTTTTTAATTTAGAATCATTTCTAAACATTTGCGTCATATTAGTTACCTTGCTAGTATTAAAATTACTTAAATCTAAAGTTTCAAAGCCACTCCAAGCAAACATACTAGTCATTTCAGTTACATTACTAGTGTCAAAATTACTTAAATTAATATTTTTTAAATTTGTGCATCCTTCAAATATACCTCCCATAGTAGTTACTTTGCTAGTGTTAAAACTTGATACATCTATACTCTTTAGACTATTGCATTCCCAAAACATACTACTCATATTAGTTACATTTGACGTATCGAAATTGCTTAAATCTAATGTTTCTAAGTTATGGCAATTATAAAACATCCCATTCATGCCTGTTACATTTCTTGTATTAAAGCTACTTAAATCAATACTTTCTAAGTTCTCACACTCCTGAAACATAAGTACCATATTAGTTACTTTGTTAGTATCAAAACTACTTAAGTTTAAATACTTCAAACTATGACATCCCATAAACATTTGCTGCATATTGGTAATATTACTAGTATTAAAATTTTCCAAATTTAAATTAATCAATAAATTGCATCCCCAGAATAAGAATTTCATGCTAGTTACTTTACTGGTATTAAAATTGCTTAAGTCTAAATTTATTAAATTCGCACATCCTTGAAACATATTATCCATATTAACTACTTTTGATGTATCAAATCCAGATACATCTATGTTAGTTAGACTTTTACTATTATAAAACATTCTACTCATGCTAGTCATATTACTTGTGTCTAATCCACTTAAATCTAAAGTAGATACATTATCTAGGTAGGCAAACATACCTGATCCATTAGTATTTGCTTCAACTGAACCATTCTCACTACCTATTGATATTTCATATAAACTATTATTATCTTTATCGGTATACCATAGCATAACACTACCATCTTGTTTTGAAGATATATCTTTACTATATTTAGCATCATTTGGTACAACATTAGTCTTTTCTATTGTTATAGATTCTATTTGATTTCTAAGTACTTCAGTATTTAGAAAGGTTGATGTAGAACTAGATGGTGTTGTTGTTTCGTTTTGTATTACATTTTCTTTATATATAGCTCCTGTTCCTTCTCCATAGATATTAAATCTAAAGTTTTGATTAGTCATAGTAATAGGATTATCTCTGTTACCATCGATATAAATATATAAAGTGTATACAGATACATTACTAGTTACTATTTCATTTTCTGCTAGTGTTATAGTATCACCTTGTTTCTTATCACTAAAGTTACCACTTGATATTCTTTCATTATTACCATTATATAATTCATATACAAAAGTATTTTCTTGTAAGGCTGTAGGTAATAAATCTAAACTTAAATATAGATTCATTACTGCTGTATCATTATTACAAGTCTTATGTAAGTTTACTTCTACTTCTTTAATTAATCCTTCTTCTTTACTAGATACTGGCTTTAATTTACTATTAATCGTAGCTCCTCCGGTAAAATATATTTCAGGTAAACATAAATTACCTGATATACTAGTAGTTGTACTACTCCATATATAATATGCTAAACTACCAGTAATAGATAAACCTAATAATACTATACCAAATATCATATATAA
>CAKPRO010000015.1 GCA_934182615.1 uncultured Bacilli bacterium
TATGATATTTGGTATAGTATTATTAGGTTTATCTATTACTGGTAGTTTAGCATATTATATATGGAGTAGTACTACTACTAGTATATCAGGTAATTTATGTTTACCTGAAATATATTTTACGGGAGGAGCTACGATTAATGGTAAATTAAAACCAGTATCTAGTAAAGAAGAAGGATTAATTAAAGAAGTAGAAGTAAATTTACATAAGACTTGTAATAATGATACAGCAGTAATGAATCTATATTTAAGTTTAGATCTATTACCTACAGCCTTACAAGAAAATACTTTTGTATATGAATTATATAATGGTAATAATGAAAGAATATCTAGTGGTAACTTTAGTGGTAAAAGAGAGGGAGATACTATAACACTAGCTAGTAATGAAATAGTAACTAGTGATGTATCTATATATACTTTATATATTTATATTGATGGTAATAGAGATAATCCTATTACTATGACTAATCAAAATTTTAGATTTAATATCTATGGAGAAGGAACTGGAGCTATATATAAAGAAAATGTAATTCAAAATGAAACAACAACACCCTCTAGTTCTTCTTCAACATTTTTAAATACTGAAGTACTTAGAAATCAAATAGAATCTATAACTATAGAAAAGACTAATGTCGTACCAAATGATGCCAAATATAGTAAAGATATATCTTCAAAACAAGATGGTAGTGTTATGCTATGGTATACAGATAAAGATAATAATAGTTTATATGAAATATCAATAGGTAGTGAAAATGGTTCTGTTGAAGCTAATACCAATGGAAGTGGTATGTTTGCCTACCTAGATAACGTATCTACCTTAGATTTAAGTGGACTAGATACTAGTAACATGACTAGTATGAGTAAAATGTTTTATAATAGTAAAAGTCTAACTAATATAGATTTATCTGGTTTTGATACTTCAAAAGTAGTTATAATGAGCGACATGTTTAATGGCTGTACCAATTTAGAAAAAATTAATTTATCTAATTTTAATACTTCAAAAGTTACTAGTATGGCATTTATGTTTAATAACTGTTCCAATTTAAAAACTTTGGATTTAAGTACTTTTAATACCATAAAATTAATAACTATGAATCGAATGTTTAGAAACTGTAGTAATTTATCAAAATTAAATTTATCTAAATTTAATACATCAAATGTTACCGATATGTACGCAACTTTTCAAGGATGCAAGTCATTAATAAATTTAGATTTATCTAGTTTTGATACAAATAGTGTTATTAATTTTGGAAGTACTTTTGAAGGATGCAGTAACTTATCAAATTTAAATATATCTAACTTTAGGACAAGTAATACTACTAGTATGTGCATGATGTTTAGAGGATGCTCTTCCTTAAAAAATCTTGATTTAACTAATTTTGATACTTCTAAAGTGACTGATATGCGTTACATGTTTTCTGGTGCTTTAATAAATGATATTGATTTATCAAATTTTGATACAAGTAAAGTAACGTCTATGTACAGTATGTTTTCTAGTGTTAGTGAACTTGAATACTTGGATTTATCAAATTTTAATACTAAAAATGTAACTGATATGAGTTCAATGTTTTGGGATAATAAAAATTTAAAAACTATTTATGTATCAGAATTGTGGACTGTTTCTAATGTCACAAATTCAGATGATATGTTTTATAACTGTTCTTCACTTACTGGAGCAGTACCATTTGATAGTAATAAAACAGATGTAAGTATGGCTAATTATACAACAGGATATTTAACTTATAAAAAGAATACTAATTAGAGAGATAAGTAATTGTCTCTTTTTTTAGTTAGAAAGTATTTCACCGCGAATATGATATCTTATTATTATTTATTCCTAGACTATAGAATAGTCTAGGAATAACATGAAAATACCTTGGATTTTCATGAAATGATAAAAAAATATATAGACATTTAATTATTAATATATTATAATTAACTAAAGAGAAAGTATGTGGTATTATGAAAATAGATGTATTAACATTATTTCCTAGTATGTATGATAATTTTATAAATGAATCAATAATAAAAAGAGCAATAGAAAAAAAACAAGTAGAAATAAATATACATAACATTAGAGATTATACAGTATATAAAAATAATCAAGTAGATGACTACCCATTTGGTGGAGGAGGGGGTATGGTACTAATGTGCGATCCAATCTTTAGAGCCATAGATGCTCTAAAGAAAGAAAACACATTAGTAGTAATGATGACACCATCAGGTAAAGTATATAAACAAAGTATAGCATATAATCTATCTAAACATAAACATATAATAATACTATGTGGACATTACGAAGGTTTTGACGAAAGAATAAAAACAATCGTAGATTTAGAACTATCAATCGGAGATTATATTCTAACCGGTGGAGAATTACCATCAATGGTAGTAATGGATAGTATAATAAGATTAGTAGATAATGTAATAAGCAGTGAATCATTAGAAAGTGAAAGCTTTGATAATAACTTATTAGATTATCCAAATTATACAAAACCAGTAGAATATCGAGGGATGAAAGTACCAGATGTATTATTAAGTGGACATCACGAAAATATAAACAAATATCGTTATGAAGAACAACTAAGATTAACAAAAGAAAATAGACCAGACTTACTAGGGGGCAATCATGAATAATTATTTTATAAGTAAAGATAACAAAAGTGGAGAAATAGTATATTTAGAATATGATAAAGATGGTTATAAAGTAACTCCTAAAAGAAAGAAAGAAGATGCTATTGAGGTAAATAAAATAGTATTTGTATCTCCTAAATTAACTGAGAAATTAATAAAGAAAAAAATAGAACATAAATTAGATAAATTATTATATGAATTAAATTTAATTAATATTGATAATGAAGATAATGATTCTGGTAATAATGAAAAGATAAGAGATATGCTAAAAGAAGCAGAAAGATTTAGATTAAATATAATAAATAATTATAAGAAGTATTTAGGTAATAGTTATAGTACTCTTACTTTAAAGAAAATGCAAATAATAATAGATGGTTATAAAGCTAAATTATATGCTATTAACGAAAGAAGAAATGAAAAGATATTAATTAATATGTTTAATCAAATGAGAGTGGAAGAAGAACCAGAAAAGAAAGGCAAGGGTAGATAACATGACACTATTAGATGGTAAAGAAGTAAAATTAAAAGTATTAAAAGAATTAAAAGAAAAATTAACTAAATTAGATAGAAATTTAGGATTAGTAGTAATTCAAGTAGGAGATGATCCGGCGAGTAATGTCTATGTAAGACAAAAAAATAAAATGGCTGAAAATCTAGGTTATAATTTTAATCATATAAAATTAGATAGTAATATTACCGAAGAAGAATTACTTAGTATTATTAATGAATTAAATAGTGACGATTTAGTAGATGGTATTTTAGTACAAATGCCTATTCCAAAGAGTCTTGATGCTAAAAGAATTCAAAATGCTATTATGCCAGATAAAGACGTTGATGGCTTAACAGATATAAATATGGGTAAGCTAGTACATAATAGAGATGCTCTTGCTCCATGTACTCCAATGGGTATAATTGATTTAATTGATTATTATAATATCCCTATTGAAGGCAAGAATGTTGTTGTAATAGGAAGAAGTGATTTAGTAGGTAAACCAATGGCCACTTTAATGACTAATAGAAATGCTACGGTTACACTATGTCATTCTAAGACTAATAATTTAGAATTTTATACTAAGTCTGCCGATATTTTAGTGGCCGCTATTGGTATACCTAAATATATAAAAGAGAATATGGTTAAAGAAGGAGCAGTTATTATAGATGTTGGTATAAATAGAATGGAAGATAACTCACTATGTGGTGATGTAGACTTTGATAATGTCAAAGATAAAGTAAGTTATATTACACCAGTACCAGGTGGTGTAGGCCAAATGACTGTAGCTGAACTAGCAGTCAATACTTATAAGGCTCATATACTTAGAAAAAGCAAATAAAATGCTTTTTTTCTTTTACTTTTATATATAAATATGAGATAATATATATAAGGAAATATGGTGATATTATGAAAGAATATATAGTAATTACTCCTGGTAACTTAAAGAAGAAAGTAATAGAACTATCAAGAAAGAAATACTATAACTATAATATAAAATTTATGAGTATAAATGAATTTATAGATAAATATACTTTTAGTTATGATAATAAAACAATATATAATTTAATGAATAAATATAATATAAATTTAAGTAGCACTTTAGTATATCTAAATAATTTATTTTATATAAGTGATAAACTAAATAATAGTAAAATGGTTTTATTAAGAGATATAAAGAAATACTTAGAAGATAATAATTTACTTATATATGATAATAGATTTAGAGAGTATGTTAAAGATAAAGAAATACATATCTATGGATATGATTACATAAATAAATATTACTTAAATATATTTAAAGACTTAAATTATATAGTACATAATATAGAATATAATAACTATGATATAGATAAAATATATGAATTTAATTATATAGATGATGAAGTAATCTTTGTAATAGATAAAATATACGAATTATTAAGAAATAATATAAGTATAGATAAAATAAAACTAATAATATCAAATGAATATCGAGAAGTAATATATAGATTATTTAAAATATATAATATTCCAATTAATATAAAAAAGAGAAGTATATATTCTATCAAAGTAGTAAAAGATATACTAAATAACTTAGATGATCTAGATAATAGTATTAATAATATTAAAGAAGATAATATTAGAGAAAAAGTAATTAAAGTATTAAATAATTATAGTTTTATAAATGATAAAAAAGAAGTATTAGATTTAATCATTAATGATTTAAAAAATACTTATTTAGATGAAGATAATAATGGTATTAAAGTATCTACTATTGATGATACCTATAATAATGATGATTATGTATTTTTACTTGGATTTAATAAAGAGAATATACCAGTATTATATAAAGATAATGAATACTTTAGTGATAAAGAAAAAGAAGTACTAGGGTTAGATACTAGTAATGAATTAAATATAAATAAAAAGATTGAAGTAGTAAGAAAGATACATAATATTAAGAATCTTACTATTAGTTATAAAATAACTGATAGCAATAATACTTATACAAGAAGTGATTTATTAAATGATATAGAAATAGTAAAAGATTATAAACATCAGTATATAAATTCTAATATGATGAATAAGATCTTTTTAACTACTTATTTAGATAACTTAGTAAAATATAATATCAAAGATAAAGATTTAGATTTATTATCTAGTAATTATAGTATTCCATATATGAATTATGATAATACCTATAGTGGTATATCTAAAGAAAAATTATATAAATATTTAGATAATAAATTAATATTATCATATACGGCATTAGAGAATTTTTATAAATGTAAATTTAAATATTACTTAAGTAATATCTTGAAAATAAATATTATTAAAGACGACTTTGCTATCTTAATTGGAGATATCTGTCATTATGTACTTAGATGTATGGATGATCAAGATTTTGATTATGATACTTGTTTTAATAATTATGTTAAGACGAAGAGAGAGTTTAGTAAAAGAGAATTATTCTTTTTAGATAATATAAAAGAAGAATTAAAGTTTGTTACTGAGACTATTAAGAAACAATCAACTTATAGTACATTTAATAAGAGCATGAAAGAGAAACCTGTCTATGTAAATAAAGATAAGAATATTAAAGTTACCTTTATGGGAGTAATAGATAAAGTATTATATAAAGAAGAAGATAATATAACATATCTAGTAGTAGTGGATTATAAGACTGGTAGTACTAATATTAATTTAAAGAATATGGAATATGGCTTAGGATTACAGCTCCCTATATACTTATATTTATCTAGTAAGATGGAACTAGAGAATGTTAAAGTAGTAGGCTTCTACTTACAGAAGTTATTTACTAGTACTTTAGATAATAGTAAAGACTATGAGACTGCTAGGGAAAGTAATCTTAGACTAGAAGGATATTCTACCGATAATGAGAATATTTTATCTAAGTTTGATACTACTTATAATGATTCTAAATTAATTAAAGGAATGAAAACTACTAGTAAAGGATTTAGTACTTATAGTAAAGTATTAAATGATGAAGAAATAGATAGTATGATTAGTAATACGGATAAATTAATTAATCAGGGAATAGATGAAATACTAGAAGGAGACTTTACTATTAATCCTAAAGTAATAGATGGTACTAATGTTAGCTGTAGTTTTTGTGAGTATAAAGATATCTGCTACTTAAGAGAGAAAGATATTACATATATAAATAGAGAGGAAGATAAAGATGGAGAGTAAATTTAATCCAGATTATACTTATACGGGAAGAGTATATAAAAGAGAAAATAGTAAGAATATACTTGTAAATGAAAAACTGATAATATATTATTATGACGAAGAAGATAAGTGGATAACATGGGATAATTATTTAATGTATTGTGTTGAACCAATAATGGAGGAGAAAAAGTATACTAAAGAAGAACTAAAAAGAGCTAGAGTAATGCTAGAAAGATCTCTTATGCCATATCATGATATTAAAGAAGGGGATACTTATATTGATGCGTCTTCGATTGAGTTAATGTCTACGAGACATAGTGATCCAGGAGTGATGTATGATAAACTATGTGGGCCATCATGGAGAAAGATGAGGTAGAATATGGCTTGGACTAAAGAACAAGAAACGGCGATCTATAAAGATGGCACTAATATAATTGTTTCTGCCGGAGCAGGCTCTGGTAAG
Source organism: uncultured Bacilli bacterium (assembly GCA_934182615.1). Lineage (GTDB taxonomy): Bacteria > Bacillota_I > Bacilli_A > RF39 > UBA660 > CAG-302. Next base: position 6,759 of record CAKPRO010000015.1, read on the forward strand.
ACCGCAGTACTAACAGAGAGAGTATTAGAAAAGGTAAAAAATGGTATCTCTGTAGATAACCTTCTAATACTAACCTTTACAAAGATGGCCGCCAAAGAGATGCGCGAGAGAATAGGAGACAAATTAAAGAAAGCTGGTTTAACTAGTGAATTATCTAAACTAGATACCGCCGATATTACAACCTTTGATGCCTATGCTTTATCTTTAGTAAAAAAATATCATTATTATCTAAATGTAAGTAAAGATATAAGTATAATTGATGCTTCAGTAATAACATTATATAAAAGAAAAGTATTAAAAGATATCTTTAATGAATTATATGAAAAAGAAGAATCTAAGTTCTTATCTTTGATAAAAGAGTATAGTTTAAAAGATGATAAAGAGATATTTGATTTTATTTTAAATATAAATAATAAATTAGATTTAAAGACTAATAAAAGAGAATACTTAGATAATTATATTGATATTAAATATAATAATGATAATATAGATAAAGATATTGAAGAATATATTAAAGTAATATTAAATCTTATTAATGATATAAGAGATTATATTGAATATATAGACGATTCTGATTATTTAGATAAGTTATATCCTATAATTAATCCTTTGCTAGAAAGTTCTACTTATGATGAAGTAAAGAATAATATTAATATAAAATTACCAATAGCTAGAGGATTATCGGATATAAGTAAAGAATATAAAGAGAAGATATCTAATAGTATTAAAGAGATAAAGAAATTAATAATATATGATAATTATGATAGCATAAAAATAGGTATATTAAAGACTAAAGAATATACTGAAGAGATTATTGATATTATAAAAGAATTAGATAGAAGAGTACAAGAATATAAATGGAAATATAATTACTTTGAATATTCTGATATATCAGGACTTGCTATAAAGTTAGTAAAAGAAAATACTTTAGTAAGAGAAGAGATAAAGAATAATTTAAATGAAATATTAATAGATGAATATCAAGATACTAATGATGTTCAAGAAGAATTTATTTCTTATATATCTAGTAATAATGTCTATATGGTAGGAGATATTAAACAGTCTATTTATAGATTTAGAAATGCTAATCCATATATATTTAAGAATAAATATGATTCTTATAGTAGTAATAATGGTGGTATTAAGATAGATTTAAATAAGAATTTTAGAAGTAGAGAAGAAGTAATAAATAATATTAACTTAATGTTTGATCGGATAATGGACGACGATATAGGAGGAGCCTCCTACAAAGAGAGCCATCAAATGGTATATGGTAATCTAATGTATAAAGGAGAAGGGGATAATAAAGAGAATAATAACTTTGAAGTATATAGTTATTTAAATGATACATCTTTTAAGAAAGAAGAAGTAGAAGCCTTTATTATAGCGAATGATATTAAAAAGAAAGTAAAAAGTGGTTACTTAGCCTTTGGTAAAGATACTAATGGTATTAGAAAGATTAAATATAGTGATTTTGCTATTCTACTTGACAGTAGTAAATACTTTGAATTATATAAGAAGATACTTGAATATAATGGTGTACCTACGGTTATAAATAAATCTGTAAATTTAACTGATGGTGAAGTAATTACTATAATTAAAAATATTATAAGTTTTATTATAAAATTAAAGAGTAATGTTATAGATAATGAATTTAAGAAATTATTTATATCTCTTGGTAGAAGTTTCTTATTTAATATCGATGATGATGCTTTATTTGATTATTTTTTAAATAATAATTATAAAGATAGTGATATTTATAAGATAAGTTATGAAATAACTAAGAAATTAGATACTATTAGTTTAGATGAAATAATAGATATAATTACTTATAGTTATGACTTTAACAATAAGCTATTCTTACTAGGAGATTATTCTTCTAATGTACTTAGAATAGAGAAATTAAAAGAAATAACTAGTAATTTAACTAATTTAGATTATGATATATATAGTTATCAAGAGTATCTAGAAGATATTGTTAATAATAATTTAAAGATAGAGTTTACTCTTAGTGATAATAGTGATGATACAGTAAAGATAATGACTATTCATGCTTCTAAAGGGTTAGAGTTTAATGTCTGCTACTACGGGGGATTATATGGTAAATTTAATATAAGAGAGGCTATAAGTAAATTTAGTTATGACGATAGATATGGTATTATTATTCCATATAAAGATAATTTCTTATATAATACTATTTATCATACTTTAAGTTATAGAAATTATGTTAGAGAGAATATTAGTGAAAGAATAAGATTATTCTATGTAGCATTAACTAGGGCTAAAGAGAAGATGATCTTCTTATTACCAGAAAGTGGTAAAGAAGAAATCTATATAAATGATCTAGTAGATAATAGTATTAGAGAAAAGTATAATAGTTTTGCTAGTATTATGTATTCTTTAGAATATATAACTAAGAAATATTATACTAATATAGATATAAAAAATATTAATTTATCTAAGAATTATAATATGGTTAAGAATGGTAATTATAAAGCATTACTTAGTAAAGTAGATGATGTTTTAGAAGTTGATAATATAAATATTAATACTTTAGAAGAAGAAGAAAAGACTTTCTCTAAGAAGAATATCCATCTTATTATTACTAAAGAAGAAGAATCTAAATTAGATTATGGTAAGAAAGTACATGAATTATTTGAATTAACTGATTTTAATGATATTAGTAATTTAACTGGTAAAGATAAAGAAATTATTACTAAGTTCTTAGATAAAGTAGATATAGGGACTGCTAATGTATATAAAGAATATGAATTTATATATGAAGATAATAATATTACTTATCATGGTATTATTGATTTAATGTTAGAATATGATAATTATATTAAGATTATTGATTATAAGTTAAAGAATATTAATGATAGTGCTTATTTAAAACAATTAAATGGATATAAGAATTATATTGAGAATATATTTAACAAAGATACTTCTATATATTTATATTCTATATTAGATAATACTTTAGAGAAAGTATAATATATTTATTTTAGTCATTTCAACCTTAAGTAAACTTAAGTTTTCCATGGTATGATAGAGCCAATATAATAGTCTCTATCATAAACAATTGTATGTATATATAAATTAAAATAAATAGTCAATATTATATTGACTATTTATTTTAATTCTTAAGGGTTGGAGGTTTAAGTAGTGAAATCAGTTGTAGCACTTGTTATGATAATCTTTTCCTTTGTTGTCTGTATAGATAATCTATAGGAATGGTTGTAAATTATACCTATCTTACTGTTGCAGTATCATTTGATAATGCTAAAACTGATGTAAGTATGGCTAACTATACTAATGGATATTTAACATATAAAAAGAATGCTAATTAGAAAGATACTAGTTATCTTTCTTTTTATTTGGAATTATCTTAGTTAGAAAGTATTTCACTATGAATATAATATCTTATAATTATTCATTACTAGACTATAGGCTAGTAATGACATGAAAATACCTAGGATTTTCATGAAAGGTAATAAATATATCTTTTCAAAATAATAAAAATATATTATAATTATATTGTGCCAAATTAGTTTAGTGGTAGAACAAGGCCCTCGTAATGCTTAGAGATAAGTTCGATTCTTATATTTGGCACCATTAATTTAAATATAAAGAAAGAGAATATAACTATGGAAAATAGTAGTAGAGCATTAATAATAAGATATAATAATAAATTAAACGGATCTATATTATATAAATGTAGTGATGGAATAATACCAAAAGAAATAGAAGAAACAAAATTATTATTTATAATGACATATCCAAATATATTAAAAGAATTAATAAAAGGTAAAATATTATATATAGACAATTATACTGGATATTTAGGACATAAAGAAATAAAAGGTCCATATGGTGAAGAAGAAATATTTATACCAGAATATACAAGTAATAATATATCATTAATAGAAATAATTATAGATATAGAAAATAAAATAAAGAATAATAAAAAGAAAATAAGAAAATAAACATATCTATCAGTAATGATAGGTATTTTATTTTTTTATAATAAATGATATACTAAGTATAGGAAGTGAAGTAATAATGGAATTAGTTAATTTAATGTATAGATATGTAAATAGATTTATAAATAGTAATGAATTAATAAAAGAATTAAAAAAGATAGATATATGTAATTACCAAGATAAAGAAGTAATAAATAAATTAATTAAAGATATAGAAGAAGTAAGAGAGAAAACTCCTAACGAGATAGACAAAGTAGAAAAGAAAAGATTAGAAGAAATAGATATTTTATTAGATAAATTTAAAGAAGTAAATACTAGTGATAATGAACTAAAAGAATTTATAGAAAAACAATATAATAATTTACTTAAAGAAAAAGAAAAAATAAAAGATGGTGGTAAGTTATATACTAAAATAACAGATTTATTAACTAATAACTCAGTAATAAATAAGTCCGCTAGCAAAATGAACGATAAAGAATTATTGACTTTTATAACTAGATATATATCAGTACCATTACCTCCTCCTATTGGACAGGAAGGCTTTAATGACTTAGTAAAAGCAGGTATTGAAGAAGATAATAGAGAAGCCTTATGGAGATTAGCAGTCAATTATGATAAAAAGATGGATTTTACTTTAATTGAAGATTATTTTATTGAGAAGAGGGATAGCTACTATTTAATAGAATTAATTAGTACTACTGATAGCATTAATTTAGATAATATAGTTAGTAAAGTGGTAGCCACTAACGATAGAGAATTTATGATTGATTTAGCAAATAGATCATTAGAATTAAGTATATTTACTAAAGAAGATATAGATAAAATAAAAGAAAAGTATAATTTATAATAGGGAGGTATAAAATGAGATTAGCAGTATTTACAGATATTCATGGTAATTTAGAAGCATTAAAAACTATTATAAATGATATAAAGTCTAAGAATGTAGATGAAATAATATGTTTAGGAGATACAATAGGATTAGGGTCTGAATCTAAAGAATGTCTTGATTTAATAATAGAAAATAATATTAAAATGGTTCTAGGTAATCATGAATTATGTGCTTTATATGGTACTGATATTGATAGTAGTATAAATAGTGAAGTACAAAAAGAACATTATAAATGGATAAGAGAATCTTTAACTACTAAAGAGATAGACTTTCTAAAGAAATGTCCTCTTTATTATGAATATAATATAAGTTATGGTGATATAATTAAAAATAAAAAGATAATATTTAGTCATTATCTACTAGAAGATACTAGTAAATTATATCCTTTTGAGAGGAATAATCTAAGAAATGATGTTAATTTATGGATCAAATATAATAATGAAGATATAACATATATAGTAGGTCATTTACATAAATCATTTAATGAAAATGAAGTAGATGGAATAAGTGAAGATTATATAGAAGCCATAGATGAACTAACTAACATTATCGTTCTTGATAGTGGTGGTTGTACTATAGATAATAATACTTCTTATATGTTAATAGATATAAATAATAGTTTAAAGTTTAGTAAAATAAATATAACATATGATTATAATAAGTTTATAAATAAAGAATTAGAAAGAGAATTTCCTGATAAAGAAACAATATTAAAATTATTCTATGGTATTAATAAATAAATAATTAATATTATATAATATGAATGATAGACTAGATAAATTAGAAGATATAAAAGAAGAAAACTTAATATGGATAATATATATAATAATAATTATTCTAAGTTATTATGCTAATAGTAAAGAAAAGAAATATCTATTATATAATGACGAAGAAGCAAGAAGAGAATATCAAAGTTTACTTATATTAATATTTGGTGTATTAGTAGGGATCTACTACTACTTCGCAAAGAGTAGTTATGAAGATATTTTAAAGTTAAATAGTAGTGACACTAATAAAAAAATAATACTTACTAAAGCATCATTTATAGGATCATTTCTAGTATTAATTAGTGGTATTATATTCTTAACAATAGCCATTAATGACGAAAATATTGATGTAGAACTAGCCTTCAACTAAGGCTTGTTTTTTTCTTAATATTTGATATAATTATATTAAGGTAAGAAAAGAGGTAGAGAAATGAAAAGTAAATTGAGAGAATTATTAGATAATTATATTGCTGAATATAGTGATATGAAAGCAAAATATGAAGATTTAGTGGTTAAATGTCAACTATACGAAGAACTAATATCATATTTTGACGAGGCAAACATTGAACTTATAGAAAATAAAATTAATATTGCACTATTACTTAATACTATTTATAATGATAATATTTATGAAAGAGAATTCTATAGTTTATTATATAAATTAGAAAGAGGAGAATATAATAATAAGAATGAAACAAGATCTTTTCTTTCAATGATAAGTAGAGAGTATAGTAAAGTTGCTAAAGAAACAGAAAATTTAAAAAATAGAATAAATAGGACAAGTAAGGTGGTTAGTTCTGCTAGAAGAGCTAGATTATCTTTTAAATATAATAGTCCAATAGAAGATACAAGATATGTAATGGGTGATTTAAGAAGAATAATAGATTATTATGAGTCTTCTGGTGAAATATCTAATAAAGAAGCACTTCTATGTATTAATGATTTAGATTTTTATAATCGTAATGTTATTTCTGTTAGTGGAAAAAGTAATAAAAAAGAAGAAGAGTATGCCAGTAGAATATTTAATGAAATACCAAATATTTTAAACGCTGGATACGAAGTAATTGAAGAACCAGAAGTAGATATATCAAGAAAAGCAACTCTAAATAGAATGGCTGAAGAAATTACTAATACGGTAAGATGTACTAAAAAGGAAGAAATATTAAAATATCTTAAAAGCTATGAAAAATATGAATTAGATAATAATGAATATAACTATGTTATTATTAATGTACTTAATAATTTTAATGAAGAATTAATATCTTATTATCAACTATTACTTGATAAAGAAACATATTCTAAAATTAGTAACAGAAGAGAAATAATTGAAGATTATTATACAGAATTAAGTAACTATTTAATGGTAAGAGATTATTATAATAAATATAATGAAGTTACAATAGAGGAAGAAAATACTATATTGACGGAAGAGGAAGAACAGGAACTAACGTCTAAAAAGAAGTTAATTTTTTCTACGTCTCTTGCTAATCCTACTAAAGCAAAAATAATAGGTGATATGACTAATGTACCTTATGAATACTATGATACAGTATTAGAATTAATTAATAATTTTATAAATGGTCAAAGTGCTACTGGTGAAGTAAAACATTTAAAAAACAATAGAAAGTTAGTAGGATTTATGGAGTTAAGATCTGATCAAGTAAGAATAGTATTAAAACATATTAAAAATAATGTTTATAATGTAGTAGGAGTTTTTGTCAAAAAGGCTAATAATGATATGACTATGTATCAAATTATGGCAAATAGAATGATACCTGATATAAGTACTGAAGTAAAATTGAATAATCAATTAGAACTTGGTGAGACCACTATTAAACAACTTACTGATTTAGTTGAAACAAAAAGTAGAAAAGGTACTAGATAATGGCATCTTCAGTAATACATATATGTGTAGCTAATGAAATAAATAAAACTATTAAGAGAGATAGTAGAAAATTACTTATAGGAACTATTGCTCCAGATATTTCTAAATTACTGGGAGAGTCTAAATTTTATAGTCATTTTCTAGATAGTCCTAATAATAATATTCCTAATTTAAATAAGTTTTTAGATAAGTATGGTAATTACTTAGAGGATGATTTTGTATTAGGTTATTATATACATTTATATACGGATTATTTATGGTTTAAATGTTTTATACCTAATGTAATTAAAAGTAATTATATTAAAGAGTTAGATGGTACACTTGTAAAATATACTGAGAAATCTTTTACTAATTATGTTTATAATGATTATTCTAATATGAATATTCAGTTAATTAACAAGTATAATTTTCCTATGAAGATATTTTATGAAGAGGTACCATTTATACCAAGTATTATTAGTGAAATACCTATGAATAGATTAGATTTAATAGTAAATAAAACGGGTATTTTAATAGAAGGAGCTAAGAATGGAAAGAAATATCTCTTTGAGATGGAAGATATATTTTCTTTTATTAATACTACTAAAGAGATTATATTAAAGGAGTTAGAAGATATTTATGAAAAATGTTAGAATACTTATTATAGTGGGACTTCTTTTGATATGTGGATGTACTAAAGAAAAAGAAACATTAGTAGATAATAAAGAAACTACTGTTAAAGAAGAAACAAAAGAGGCATATATAGATAATAATCCTATTAAATTAGGAATATTCTTAAGTGATAATAATTATCATGATAAAGAAGTTATTTCGGATACTTATTATGCTGATTTTGTTAATGGATCGGATATTGCTTCTTTTGAGGTTTTTCTCACTGAAGATAAAGTAATTGATGGTAATAAATTTAGAGATACTTGGAAGAAATATTATGATAAGTATGAAGATATTAGCAAATATAGAATAGGATATAGTATAGGCTATACCTTAAAAGATGGTTCTAGTAAGAAGAGTACTTTCTTAGAACCAGATATATTTAGATATAGTGAATATTTTTATATATACTTTTATGACGATGTTAATGCTCCTGATGGCTTTTATAGTCATTTGGAAGAGAGCACTTCTAATACGATTATGAGTTCAGTTAAATTTTATGCTGTAGGGGGAATAGAAGAAGTAGATAGTATTTCTATCGAAGCCTTTACTTATTTAGATAGTAATGATTTTGATAAAGATAATAATTATCGAGGTAATTCAAAATATACAATTAATATAAAAAGGAAATAGACTAATTATCTATTTCCTTTAACATACTCTTAGCAAAATATGCTGCGACTAAATCGAATTCCTTATCATCATCTAAGCCAACATAGTATTTTTCTCCATCTTGAGTAATTGTTTTTCTAAAACAAATATCAGTATTGTCATTAATGTTAGCAAATAGAGTATAAGTAGTATTATTTATAAGTTCATCTTTTATGATTGCATATTCAATGCCATTATCTAAAACTATTGTATCCATATTATTTTCCCTTCACCTCGTCAGTAGTTTTTTCTAGTACTCCTTCAATGTTACCATTACGATAGGCTTTTACAAGTTCTTGTTTAGCATATTTATCAAATTCTAAACTACTAGCATCACCATCAGGGGCAGTTAAGCCATTGACTCTATAGAATTGGGATGTGTCTGTATAATTGTATCTTCCATCTTCATAGCTTGAACCTTTAACTAATTTATCAAATTCGTCAGCTTTAATAATTTCTGAAAAACCTTCGGTATTAGCACTTGCTTTATCAATAGCTTCACGATAAGCATAGAATTCTCCTAGTGAAGCATCAACTAGTCCAAGCTTACTATAGTCTTCACTGGTATTGTTTTTATTTATTGTTACAATACCATTTTCGTCCACTGTTACAAGTCCAGCTTTTGCTAGGTTAGTCATAGCTTCGTTTGTAACAACTTCACTAGCCATTTCTAAATCATTAGCAAATGAAACAGTATCTACTATTTCTGGAACTATTTTTACTCCTGCTGCTGTAAGAACTGAAAGTATAATAGCGGCAGTAACTATTTTTTTCTTTAAACCATTTTTCTTTTTATTATGGTGGCTAGTTACTTTACTACTACCAATAGAATTTTCTCTTCTTTTTTCAGCATTTTCTCTTAACATTCTTTCTATTTGAATATCGTCATATTTACTTTTATAATCTTCCATTAATGTTACCTCCTATGATAAATATATATTATTTTTAATTTAAAGTCAATGATACTTGACATTATTTACAAAATATTTTGTTATAGTTTTAATGTTACTTTGAACGTTAGTATGTAGGAAATAATCAAACCTTGTTCTTTTACTATTCTCTTACATAGATATTAATATAGATAGAGATTATTATCTATATACATATAATATTATTATTCTCTTAAAGACTACTACGATAGGCTTTAAGAGACTTCTTAAGACAATAAGGCTTAAGAAGAAATAAAAAAGTAACAGATTTCTCCATTACTTTAATATTAATTTATTATCTTGAAAATCTATAGTGATAGTACTACCAAATTTAACTTTGTCATTAATGATAGCATTAGCAATTAATGTTTCAACATTTCTTTGAACAAATCTCTTAATAGGTCTTGCACCATATTTTTCGTCATATGCTGAATCAATAATATACCTTCTAGCAGACTCTGTTACTACTAAGTGTAAATTCTTATCTTTAAGTCTATCTTCAGTATCAATAATAATCTTATCTAAAATATCATTAACTACTTCTTTAGATAATGAATTAAAGACTATTATTTCATCAATACGATTTATAAACTCAGGTTTAAAAGTACTCTTTAGTTCATTCATAACTAATTCACTACTATTGGAAGTATTTTCTAGGATATATTCACTACCTAAGTTAGAAGTCATAATGATAATAGTATTTTTAAAGTCTACTGTTCTACCTTGACCATCAGTAATTCTACCATCATCTAGTATTTGAAGTAAAACATTGAATATATCTTTATGAGCCTTTTCTATTTCATCAAATAAGATAATAGAGTAGGGATTTCTTCTTACAGCCTCAGTAAGTTGGCCACCTTCGTCATATCCAACATATCCTGGAGGAGCTCCAATTAATCTAGCTACTGAATGACTTTCCATATATTCAGACATATCAATTCTAATCATATGTCTTTCGTCATCAAATAACTCATAGGCAAGGGTTCTAGCTACTTCAGTTTTACCTACACCAGTAGGACCTAAGAAGATAAATGAACCAATAGGTCTATTAGGATCTTTTATACCTGCTCTAGCACGAATAATGGCTTCTGATACTAAGTGAATAGCAGCATCTTGTCCTTTAACTCTTTTCTTCATATTTTCTTCTAAGTGAAGTAATTTTTCTTTTTCACCACCAACTAATTTAGATATTGGTATATTGGTCCATTTAGATATAATAGCTGCTACTGACTCTTCATCAACAGTATCAGATAATATTTCTGATTTATTGATTTTTTCTAGTTCAGCAAGTTCTTTCTCTAATCTAGGAATAGTACCATGTCTTAATTTAGCAGCAGTCTCTAAGTCATAGTTATTTTCTGCTTTCTCTAAAGCAAAGTTAGCAGAATCTATTTCTTCTTTCTTTTTACTAATCTTAGTATTAACAGACTTTTCTTCTTCCCATCTACTTTTTAGTTCTTTTTCTTTTTCCTTAAGACTAAATAACTCTTTATCAATATTCTCAATTCTATTCTTAGAAATATCATCTTTCTCTTTCTTTAGAGCCTCTTTTTCTATTTCTAGTCTCATAATATTTCTTTCTAAGTTATCTAGTTCAGTAGGAACTGATTCCATTTGTACTTTTATAGTAGCAGCGGCTTCGTCGATTAAGTCTATGGCTTTATCTGGCAAGAATCTATCAGTAATATATCTATCTGATAGGGTGGCAGCCGCTACTAAGGCTTTATCTTTGATGTTTACACCATGGAATACTTCAAACTTAGGTTTTAATCCTCTAAGAATAGTAATAGTATCTAAGACATTAGGTTCTTTTACTAATACTTTTTGGAATCTTCTTTCTAGAGCAGCATCTTTTTCAATATATTTACGATACTCATTTAAAGTAGTAGCACCAATACAATGTACTTCACCACGGGCTAGCATTGGTTTTAACATATTACCAGCATCCATAGCTCCTTCTAGAGCGCCTGCTCCTACTATCATGTGTATTTCATCAATAAACATAATGATTTCTCCGTCAGAATCTTTTACTTCTTTTAGAACGGCTTTTAGTCTTTCTTCAAATTCACCACGGTATTTAGCTCCCGCTACTAGGGCACCCATATCTAGTTCCCAAATACTTTTATTTTTTAAACTATTAGGTACATCTCCTTTTATTATTCTAGTTGCTAGTCCTTCCACGATAGCGGTTTTACCAACACCTGGTTCACCAATTAATACAGGATTATTTTTTGTTTTTCTAGATAATATTCTAGTTATACTTCTTATTTCATCATCACGACCGATAACAGGATCTATTTTTCCATCTTTAGCGGCCTTGGTAATATCACGACCATATTTTTCTAATGGTTTTTGTAGATTTTCTTCATATGGATTATTCATATTCATATTCATCATCCTCCTTTTTATACACCTATATTATAGCACTATTTTAGCAATTGTCAATAGAGATTGCTAAAATAAATTCATTTCTTTTTTATATCTTTTTTATATCCTCTACAACCTTAAGTAAACTTAAGTTTTTCGAGGTATTTTTATGCCTAAGGTCATAAAAATAATGTTTTTTGTTGTGTTATAAACTAGAGTAAAAATAGAGAATGATATGTAATTGAACTATAATAGTTTGTATTAATCTTTTAACATCCAAATATTAACCAAAAGCCTAAACATATTAGTGCTAAGTATTCTAAGAGTAAGATAAAAACATTACCAAAACAGGGAGCAAATAGGGTGATTAGCATTTGATAAAAAGTGATAACCATTAACATTAGGACTAAGAGGAGAAGAAATAATTTAAAGCCCGCACATAAACGAAAGAAGTTAAAAAAATTATTAAACATAGATATTCACCTACAATAGTTTATGTAAGTACGAAAGAATTGTTAAAAAATGTTGTTAAAATAAAAATAATATGATAAAATTATATTGTAGAAGGTGATATTATGGAAGAAAATACTACATTATTTGATGTATCTAAAGTTAATGAACAACGCGTTAGAGAGACACTTGAAGCTTGTGTAGAGGCACTAAGTGAAAGAGGATATAATCCGATTAATCAAATAGTTGGTTATATTATATCTGGAGATTTAGGCTATATTTCATCATATAAAGAGGCTAGAAATAGAATAGCAAAGATTGATCGTACTATTTTAGTTGAAGAACTATTAAAGAATTATTTAAAATGAGATATTTAGGAATAGATTTAGGTAGTAAGACAGTTGGACTTGCTATGTCTGATACTACTTTAACTATAGCTTCTTCGTTTAAAACAATCTTCTTTGATAATGAAGATTATTTAAGTACTATTGATGAAATTAAAAATATTATTAAGGAATATGATATTCAAAAGATAATATTAGGTTTACCTAAAAATATGAATAATACTATAGGTGAAAGAGCTGAAATAACAATTAAGTATCAAAAAATATTAGAGGATAATGTTAATATACCTGTAATATTGTTTGACGAGAGATTGACTTCAGTAATATCTAATTCAATTTTAATAGAGGCAGATATATCACGTAAAAAGAGAAAGAAAAAAGTTGATAGTATTGCTGCTCAAATAATATTACAAGATTATTTAAATAAGGAGAAAAATGAAAATGAATAAAGAAAATACATTTAAAGTAATTGATAAAGAAGGAAAAGAAATAGAGTTTGAAATATTATTTACTTTTGAATCAGATGAGACTAAGAAGAATTATATGGTATATACAGATAATACTAAAGATGAAGAAGGTAATACCAAGGTATATGCATCAGTATTCAATCCTGAGGCTGAACCGCTTGAATTATTACCAGTAGAAACAGAAAGAGAATGGAAAATAATAGAGACAATAATAACTTCTATTACTGAAGAATCTAAAAAGGAAAATAAAGAAGACTAGTAGTCTTTTTTTGGAGGAGATATGAAGAGGTTAAGGAATATAGCACTTTCGCTAGTAGTGATATCATTTTTTTCAGTAGTAGCATTATGTACGTTTTATAATATTAATATGGCTAAGGTATCAAATAATAGTGATACTAAAGAAGTAGAAATAAAAGAGGGTAGTTTAAGTAGTGTAGCTGAAACACTTAAAGAAAATAATTTAATAAAAAATGTTACTATCTTTAAAGTTTATACTAAATTAACTAGTAAGACTAGTCTTAAAGCTGGTACTTATAGTTTATCAGAGAATATGGGTGTTAAGAAGATTGTTAGTATTTTAGAAGAGGGAAAGACTAATGAAGATAATATAACTTTTAAAGAGGGAATAAATGTTAGAAAAGTAGCTAAATTAATAGCAGAAAAAACTAATAACGAATATGAAGATGTATTAAAGACTATGAATGATAGTACTATTATTGATGAACTTATAGATAAATATTGGTTTTTAACTAATGATATAAAGAATAAAGATATTTATTATCCGTTAGAAGGCTATTTATTTCCAGATACCTATCGTATTTCTAAGAGTGCTAATACTAAAGATATAATTACTAAAATATTAGATGAAACGGATAATAAATTTTCTAAGTATAAAGAAGAATTACAAAATAATGATTTAAGTATTCATGAAATAATAACTTTAGCTTCAATAGTGGAATTAGAGGTAGCTAATAAAGATGATCGTAAAGCAGTAGCGGGAGTATTTATCAATAGATTGAATTCTAAATATTTTCCTACTTTAGGTAGTGATGCTACTTCTTATTATGGTGCTAAGATCGATGATTGGTCTACGAATAGATTAACTAGTGTTGAATTAAATGATTGTACAAATAAATATAATACTAGATGTGCTTATAATAAAGGTTTACCAGTAGGACCTATAGGTAATCCTTCAATTGAATCTATTGAGGCAGTGTTATATCCAGAAAAACATAGTAATTACTACTTTGTAAATGATTGTAAGGGAAAATTATATATGACAAAGAGTGAAACAGAACATAATAATATTATAAATAAATTAAAAAAAGAAAATAATTGGTGTGCTTAATTACAAAAAGAGGAATTAATCCTCTTTTAATTTTCGCCTTCTTCAAGCATTTTTGTAATAAAGATACCATATCCTTTAGTAGGATCATCTACAATTACGTGAGTGACCGCTCCTACTATGTATTCGTCTTGAATAATTGGGCTTCCACTCATTCCTTGGACTATACCACCAGTATCTTTAAGTAATTTGTTATCAGTAATTTCAAATAGAATGTTTTTTGATGTAGCATCATTAGTATTTATTTTTATAATGTTAATGTCAAAGCTTTCAATTGTAGTACCATTTGTTACGGTAAGAATAGTGGCTTTACCAGTTTTTACGTTTTCTTCTTTGGCTACGGCATATAGCTTTTTATCTGGAATATCACTAGTATATTTACCAAAGATACCACTAGAAGTATTTTCTTTTACGGTACCAAAGACTTTACTACTATCATATTTAGCATTTTTTTCACCTGGTTTTCCGATATCACTTCTGGTAATACCAGTGACAAACGAACTATAAATTTTACCATCTTTGATTTCTAATTTTTGGCCAGTGTTTTTTTCAATTATTTCATGACCTAATGCTCCGAATAACTTGGTATTAGGATCGATAAAGGTAAGAGTTCCTACACCCGATATACTATCTTTAACATATAAACCAGTTTTATAAATATTATCTTCTGATTTACTTAGTTTAAGATTGGTAGTGTTTTCTTTATCACCTCTTAGATAAGTAATACTTATATTATCCTTGTCTGTTGCATTACTAGTTACATTAAGCATTTCTTCAATATTAGATACTTCTTTTGAATTAACTTTAATTATTTTGTCTCCTACTTGAAGACCAGCTTTTTTAGCTGGATTTATTCCTGATACATCATATGTGCCAACAATAATAACACCTTTAGAATTTAATTCTATACCAATGTTTTCACCACCCGCTATTACATAATCTGAATAAGCAAGGGTAATGTTGGGTATAATAAGTAGTGTAAATGCAAGAAAAAGCCATGTTTTGTTTTTTATTTTTTTAAAAAACATAAAACAACATCTCCTTTAAATAGCTATCACAGACTACATTATTATTATTTACTAATATCATGAAAATATATAAGATAAAATTTACCATTATATTGACAAAGTAGACATTTTATTGTAGAATATTTACCTGTCAGGGAGATGGTTATATGAAAAAATTATATATTGAAAATCAATTGGCTGAAGCTAGATATAATTATAACTACTTTTTTATGAAAATGATTGTTAAATTATTACAAGTATGTATTAAATTAGCTTGTGTATTATTGATTAGTGAGATATTTAATTATACAATTATAAATATAATAGCTATAGTATATACCATCTTTTCTTTAATAAATATATATATGATAATAACTAATTATAAATATATAATTGAAGATATAAAAAATACTCTTGGTATTGAGGAATTAGTATTTGAAATAGATCTGAATGTAATAAGTAGAGATTTATTTAAAGGAATACTAAATTATGGAAAATAAATTTTATGTAGGTTTAATTTGTCATACTAAGAGAATTAAAAATGAAGACGATTATGAAAAAGTTATATTATATCAAAAAGACAGTGAACATTATTTAGATTTGATTGCAGAAAAAGAATATACATTAGATGAATCTAAAAAAGAACATGTAGTTAGAGATACATTACAAGAAATAGATATAAATGATTTTAGAGAAGATTATCATTATTTATTATTAAGATATAATAATAAAAGAGTGATAAAGAAGAAACATTGGTATAATTTTAAAGGTAAATAGTTTTAAATAAGACAAAAAAAGTATTTTTTTTAATTAGTAATTAAAAAAATATATACTTTTTTTTTATTTTTTGTTATAATTAGATTGTATCATTTTAGGGAGAGTCGATATCGTGAAGAAAATATATACTGCTATTGATATTGGATCTGATACAATTAAATTCGTAGTAGGGGAGTATTTTAAGAATAAACTTAATATCCTTACTACTCACGAAGAGAAATCAAAAGGAATAAGAAAAGGTTTAATTGTTGATCCTAATTTAGCTATTAACTCTATAAAAGATGGAATAAGAGAAATAAGTAATGATCTAGGTATTGATATACAAAGAGTAATAGTAGGAGTACCTAGTTATAATTCAAAGTTTATGCTTGTTACTGGTGAAGTAGAACTTGCGGAAAAAGAAATAGAAACAGAAGATATAAATAATGTTATTAAAGCTTCAGTTTATTCAAAAATAGAACAAGATTATGAACTAATTACAGTTGTTCCACTACTATTTACAATAGATGGTGATAAAGAAGATAAAGTAATTGGTAAGACTGGTAAAAAGCTTGGAATGAAAGGTATTATGATTACTGCTCCAAAGAAGAATGTTTATTCAGTATTATCAGTTGTTGAGGGTGCTGGATTAGAAGTAGTTGATATTACTGTTTCAGCATTAGGAGATTACTTTGAAGTTAGAAATAATAACTTAGATAAAAGTATAGGAGCAATTATTAATTTAGGACATGAAACTACTACTGTATCAGTATTTAATAGAGGTAAACTTATGAATACCGAAACAATTCAATTAGGTGGAATAAATGTTGATAAAGACTTGGCCTATATGTTTAATATTAATATATTTGATGCAAGAGAGATAAAAGAGAAATTTGCATCTAGTCATAAGAGATTTATAGCATTAAATGATGTATATGAGGTTAAGAATACTGCTGGTGAAGTAATTAAATTAAACCAAATAGAAGTAACTGAGATAGTTATGGATAGATTAGCAGAGTTACTTAGATTAGCTCAGAAACAAATATTACTATTGACAAAACAAAATATTTCTTATATAGTAATAACTGGAGGATTAACCGAAATAAGGGCATTTAAAAATTTAGTCTATGAAATTTTAGGAAAAGATGTTATAATATATACAGAAGATACTCTTGGAGCAAGAAATAATAAATATATAACTTCAATTGGAATGATAAAATACTTTATAGATAAGATGGAAGTTAGAGGAAAAGAGTATTCTATGATAGATGAGCAAGATGAAGAGTTACTAATAAATCCAAATAATAAGAATTCAAAGGGGAAAGCTGGGATTACCAAAATATTTGGAAACTTTATTGGAACTAAGGAGGATTAAAAATGAATAATATGTTTGGTTTAGAAATGGATCAGTTAGCAAAAATAAAAGTAATTGGAGTAGGTGGGGGCGGTTGTAACGCTGTAAACAGAATGATCGAATCAGGTCTTAAAGGCGTTGAGTTTATAGTAGCTAATACTGACCTTCAAGTTTTAAATAATTCTCTAGCTCCAATTAAACTACAAATAGGTAGAGAATTAACAGATGGATTAGGAGCAGGAGCAAATCCAGAAATAGGTAGAGAAGCTGCTCTTGAATCAAAAGGAGAAATAGAAGAAGCAATTAAAGGTGCTGATATGGTCTTCATTACATGTGGTATGGGTGGAGGAACAGGTACTGGTGCTGCTCCAGTAATTGCTGAAATAAGTCAAGATCTAGGAGCATTAACCGTAGGTATTGTTACCAAGCCATTTAGTTTTGAAGGTAAAAAGAGAATGAGTCAAGCTGTATCAGGACTTGACGAATTAAAGAAACATGTTGATACTTTAATTGTAATACCTAATGATAGATTAAGAGAATTAATAGATAAGAGTACACCAATGCTTGAAGCATTTAGAGAAGTAGATAATGTATTACATAGAGGTGTACAATCAATATCTGATTTAATTGCAGTATCAGGATTAGTTAACCTTGACTTTGCTGATGTAAAAGCAATTATGAAAGATAGAGGTAATGCATTAATTGGTATTGGTGTAGGTTCTGGAGAAAACAGAGCTACAGATGCTGCTAAACAAGCTGTATCTTCACCACTACTTGAAACATCAATAAATGGTGCAACAGATGCTATAATAAATGTAACTGGTGGTGCTTCGCTTACATTATTTGAAGTAGAAGAAGCTGCTGAAGTAATTAGAACTGCTGCTAATACAGATATTAACACAATATTTGGAGCAGTAATTAATGAAAACCTAAATGATGAAGTAATCGTTACAGTAATAGCAACTGGCTTTGAAAATCAAAGTGAACCACTATATCATAGTTTCAATTCAACTAGAAGAGAAGACATCTTTAGAGAAGGAACTAGTGATATAGATATCGATAACGATTTAGATATTCCACCATTCTTAAGAGATAGAGATAATTATTAGAAAGGAGGCCCTCTTATGATTAATGTAGTAGATAAACAAGTTAACACCAAGTTAATTGGGGGGGGGGTCAAAATTCTAATATAACTAAATTAAATAATAATATAAATAAAGACTATGAAATAACTAATAGAAATATTAGTGTTTTTTCATAGTCTTTTACTATGTCAGAAAGGAAGATATTATGGAAAAGAAAAAGAAATTAATAATACTAGGAGTAATAA
>CAKPRO010000016.1 GCA_934182615.1 uncultured Bacilli bacterium
GGATCTCAATTACAAATCAATTCTCTTACTTATGAATAAATAATACCATAAGTTTAAATAAATTACAATAGTTTGAAAAATATTTTTATTAAATTTCATTATATTAATTTAATTCAAAGAATTTATTAACTATTTGAGCAGATATTCTTTTAGTAACTCCTGATTGTGCTACATCAGGAATACCAACATCTGGAGATACTACTACTATACTCATTTTAGGATTTTCACTAGGAGCATATCCAACAAATGAAGAAGTAATTGTTTCTGTATCTACTTTATTATCACCATCAGTATCAATAAAACTTTGACTAGTACCTGTCTTACCCGCAGCATCAGTGTAGTAGCCCATATAACCATATCCTAATCCTCTTTGTACTACTGCACTAAATCCTTCTCTTACTCTATTAATATATTTATCTTCAACTGATAAAGTACCCATTACATCAGTTTCTGCTTTATAAATAAGTGAACCAAACTTATCCCCATTATCACTAGCTTTATATACTTCTTTTAATAAATAAGGTTTTAATCTTTTACCACCATTAGCAATAGTATTAATATATTGTGATAATTGTATTGGTGTATAAGTATCATATTGTCCTATTGAGAAGTCTAATAAATGTCCTGGTAATTTACTAGTACCCATATATCCTAAACTTTCTACTGGTAAATCAATACCTGTCTTTTTACCAAGACCAAATTCTGCATACATATCTCTATATTTTTTAAAAGCATCTTCATCTAAAGATAAACTCTTATTATACTCATAATTACCTTTACCTACACTAATAGCTATCTTATATTGATATACATTTGAAGAATAAGCTAAAGCATATATATCGTCAATATCTCCCATTGTTCTCCAAGAACATTTTAAAGGAGTATCTTTTATTTTAAGACATTCGTCATACTGGTGAGTACCAATATCAATAGCACCATATTTATAACCTACCATCATTGATGCCCCTTTTACTACTGATCCAGGTGTTACTGGTAAAGTTACAATGCCTGGAGTATAATCAACAATATGTTTACTTCCATCTTTTTCTACAACTTGTTTACCACTCATAGCTAGTATTTCTCCAGTATTAGGATCTGCTACTACAGCAAATGATCTATTATAATAAGTAGTACCTGCTTCTCCTTTAGCATTATATACTTCATTAGATAAAACATCTTCTAAATATTTTTGTAAATTAATATCAATAGTTAAAACAATATCATTACCTCTTTTACCTTCACTAACAACTTCATAACTATTATCAGAAAGTAACCTATACTTAGCTTTAGTTCCTTTTAAATAATCTTCATACTGATATTCTAAATAAGATATACCTACTCTATCGTCTAACGAATATCCTTTTTTTAAATAAACTTCTGCAAGTTCCGAAGGAATACCCTGACTATTCGAAGATACACTACCTAAAATACTCTTAAATGTATCACCATATAAATATACTCTTTCCCAATCTAATTTAGTATTAAATCCTTTTAAACTATCAACATTCTCACTAATATAAGCATATTCTTCTTCACTAACATCAGTATTTTTAATAATCTTTTCAACATAAGAATATCCTTTATTCATAAGATAATAAATATAAGCAGCCTTCTTATCCCTCTCTTCATAAGAACTAATCTCTTCATCTAATCTTTCATATATAAGTTTCTCAATATCACTATCATTAAGCTTTCTCTTATTATATTCATCCCATTCTTTATCAGTTATCTTTTTTCTACATTCTTCATAATGTCCTTTATAATAGAATGTTTTTAATCTATTATCATTAACTTTAGAATAATCTAAACTAATATTATCCGCTACTGTATAAGCAAGTTCAATCTCTTCTTTACTAGTTATTCCATTTTGTTTCTTATAATAAATAGTTTTAACTCCTTCATTATCTACTAGTAAATTATAATTACGATCATATATTCTTCCTCTAGGAGCACTAGTACTTTCTATTGTCTTCTCAGTAGCCATAGCTAATTCTTCTTTATATTCTCCTTCTTTAATTATCTGAAGATAAAATACTCTACCTAATATAATTACATATAATATAACAATCACAAAAATAAGCCCATTATATCTACGATCTATTATTTCAGTAAGATTTCTTTCATCTTTCTTAGTTTTATTCAAAGGTTTACTATTCTTTTTTATTTCTAATTTCTTTTTATTACTCTTCTTCTTTGGTTTATTTATTACTCTTTTCATGCTATCAACCTTCCATTTATTATTATATCATATTTATCTTAAATATACATATAGTTAATTGGGTGAATTTATGAATATTTATTTAATTAGTGAATATGTAAACAGACTAAGAAAAAGTGATATTACTTATTATGCTGAAAAACAAGGTATATCTTTAGATAGAGAAGAAACAGAATTAATATATAACTATATAAAAAAAGACTATAAAACTATTATCTATGGTAACCCTAAAGATATATTAAATGAAATTAAATATAAAGTAAAACCACTTACTTATAGTAAAATAGAAAACTTATATATTAAATTTAAAGATAAAATAGATATGTTTACACAAAGTATAAGAGACCACTAACGTGGTCTATATTTATTATTATATCTTTCAGCAACTTCCCAATTAATATCAAGCTCTTCTAGTAAATTAATCTTATCTTGACTTAAATCCCCCATACTATATAATCCTTTTTGTCTTAATAACCAAGTATATAATCTTTTAGCAAGAGCATCAGAACTATATAAACCATTTCCACTAGAAGGTACATATAAAGTATGATAATAATTATAATATTTCTTAGCAACACCATACATATATAACCACTCAAGACTTATATCTTCAAATACATCTTTATATTTACATATATCTAACCATTCTTCTTCAGTAAGTTTTAAAGCAGTAATTTGAATTACTTCTCTTCGCCAAGAATTATTTGTTTTATATGTATCAGCATTCCATATCATACCAATTTCTTCTAATAATTTTATTCTATCTTGTGATAATTTCTCTCTTCTATAATTTTGTCTTTGTGTTAATATCCAGTTATACAATTTCTCACCATTTCTATCTGGTAAATATATATCTTTATACATATTAGGAATACATAAATTACCATGTATCAAGTAATATCCTCTCGCAGATTCATACATCATAAGCCATTGTATTTGCTTATTATTAAGATTATCAACATTATATTTTTCTTCTATCTCTGAATAAGAAGCCGCTCCTGGAACACTTTGCCTACAAAACTTCCCTAAATTACAAACATCACTAAAACAATAATCATATACATTCCATTCTATATGTAATAGTTCTAAAAGTACTATCTTATCTCTATTTAAAAGGCCCTTATAATATCTAAGTCTTTGATTCATAAGCCAATCATATAATTCTCTATCTTCCTCATTACCATTAGCACTATATACAATTAGATTACCATTCTTCTCATAATATTCCTTAGCTTTTTTATACATTAAAAGCCATTTCTTATCCATTTCATAAACCACCTTCCAATTAATTATTTCTAATCTTAGTAATTAATTCACTATCAAACTCTTTATTTCTTATCATTTCAATTTCATATTTATATGGAGGATATACTTTATCTTTACTATTATCTTCTTTAGTAACATATGGTGTCTCTAATATTCTAGGTACTCCATCTAATCTTTCATTATAAATAATCTTAATCAAATTATCAAAACCAATAGTACCAAAACCAATATTCTCATGTCTATCTTTATGACTACCTATCTCATTCTTACTATCATTAACATGAATACATCCTATTTTATTAATACCAATTACTTTATCAAAATTATCAAGTACTATATCAAACTTACTCATATCATAACCAGCATCATTTAAGTGACAAGTATCTATACATACTCCAATCTTATCTTGAAATTTAACTTTATCAATAATAGCTTTTAATTCTTCAAATGTCTTACCCATCTCATTACCTTTACCAGCCATTGTCTCTAATAAGATAGTTACATCATAATCATTATCTAATATTAAATTTAACCCTTTACTAATATTATTAATAGCTTCTTCTCTAGAACAATTAACCGCTGATCCTGGATGTAATACTAAGTACTTAATACCTAAAGTACTACATCTTTCTACTTCATTAATAAGAAAAGATACTGAAAAATCAAAATTATTAAAATTAGCTAAATTAACTATATAAGGAGCATGTACTATTACCTTCTCTAAAGCAATATTATTTTCTTTCATTAATTTATATGCTTCCATAGTAAGAGAATCTTCAATAACACCCCTACTAGTATTCTGTGGTGCTCCTGTATAAAACATAAAAGTATTAGCCTTATAACTAAGCGCTTCTTTAACACTTCCAAGTAACTGACTACTATTCTTATATGATACATGACTGCCTATTATTAAATTCATTCTATCTACCTCTCTTTATATCATTATACTATATTTTTCTCAAAAGAAAAAGAGGATTTCTCCTCTTTAATAATTACTATCCATTAGTAACATCAGCTTGTACACCATTAGATTCAGTACTTAAAGCATAAACTTTTTTACCAGAAATAGCAAACTTACCACCATCTTTAGCAAGTAAGAAAATTTCTGCTCCTCCAGTACTCTTTAATCTGATAGCAGAACAAGTACTAGATTTAACATCAGTAGTATTAACCGCACCACCAGAAATAACTACATCATTCTCTTTTAATCCTAAAAGATCAGCAAGTTTTACAGTTGTACCACCAGTAGTTTTACTAATATCAGAAATACATTGCCATTCACTAGTAGCAGCTAAACCTTGTAATGATTTACCAGGAGTTAATAAATCCTGTGCTACTGCTGTATCATAACTATTCGCAGTCTCACCAGCTAAGTTCCATAAGCTTTGTACTCTAGCATCACTAATTGTACTAATAATTGTAGGTACAGTAACTACAACGATAATAGCAAGTATAACGATAACTGCTAATAATTCAATTAAAGTAAATCCTTTTCTATTTAATTTTTTCATTATTTTAATCCTCCTCTATTCATAAATTAATCTTATCACAAAATAATTTATTAGTCAATTACTTTACAATAAATATTTACATATTTATCACCATATCTTTTACTTTTAAGTAATGTTAAATTATCATAATTATCTTTTAATATATCAGTACTATATTCTAATACTAATATACCATTATCATATAATAAATCATATTTATTAACTAAATTAATTATTTCTTCAGCTACTTCTAATTTATAAGGAGCATCCATTAATATAATATTAAATTTAATATTATTATTTTTAAAATATAATAAAGCATCTTTATAATCTTTATTTATTACTATACTTTTATCTTTAATATTTAAATTATCTATATTTTTATTAAGATATTTTAATATTTCTTTACCATTATCTACGAAGTAACATTTGTTACTTCCCATAGATAATGCTTCTATTCCTAAACTACCAGTACCACAAAATAAATCTAATACAGTAGAACTATCTATATAATCCTGTATACTAGCAAACATAGATTCTTTTACTCTATCCATCGTAGGTCTAGTACCAGGAGTATTATATCCTAAAATATTTCTACCCTTTAAATATCCACTTATTACTCTCATTTATGACAACCCCTTACATCAGTATACTTCTTAAATCTTTTATTAATATCCATTACATAATAGAATAATTCATTATAATATTTCATATACTTTTTATATTCTTCATAACTATTAATTTTTACTTTTAGAGATACCTTTTCATAGTCATCACTACTATTATTATATTTATTAATAAGTTCTAGTAATTCTTGATTATCTAATACTATTTTTTTATAGTGATCTAAATTTTTAATTAAATCACTTTCTTCAAAAACTTCTATTAAGTTTTTAGTTTTTTCTATAACATTATCCATTATCTATATTTAAAATTTCTTTCCATTTCTCTTTTGATATCTCTCTCTTTAATAGTTTCTTTTTTATTATAATTCTTTTTACCTTTAGCTACTCCAATTAAAACTTTAGCTTTATTTTTAACAAAATATATTTTAAGTGGTACTAAAGTATAACCTTCTACTTCTAATTTATCTCTTAATTTTAATATTTCTTTTTTATGAAGTAATAGTTTTCTTGTTCTATCTTCTTCATGATTAAATATATTTCCTTCTTTATAAGTAGATATATGAGTATTAAGTAAATATATTTCATTATTTCTTATAATAGCATAACTATCTTTAATATTTACTTTACCTTCTCTAACTGATTTAATCTCAGTACCAGTAAGTACTATTCCTGCTTCATAAGTATCTTCAATCTCATAATCATATCTTGCTTTTCTATTTAATATTTCCATAGTAATCACCTTTTTCTATATATAATTATATCTTACTTTTTATATTTTAACAATATTTTAATTCATACTATTTACTTCTATAGTATTATTCATACTCTTAATAACACTAGCATACTTATTATATACTCTTTCATAATCACTAAGATATGTTTTAATATCTGGATTAGAAAATGGTATTACTTTATAATCTTTATTATTCTTAGAATATGTATATATTAGTTCATTATTTTGATCACTTAATTTTATACTAGTATTATTATCTTTATCAATATGTTTAGTTATCTTTACTGTACTAAGTAATCCTACTGTAGTATTATAATCAACATTAGTTTCTTGAGCGGAAAGAAAATTACCAAGAGAATATATAACTAAAGTATCATTTATATAAGTAACAGGCATTACTACATGAGGATGTGTTCCTATTATAATATCTACTCCTTGTTCTTCTAAAAAGTTAGCCATATCTATTTGATAACTAGTTGGAGTATGTGTATACTCTACTCCCCAGTGCATAGCGGCGATTAAAACATCTACTTTATCTCTCACTCTATTTATATCTTCTTTTACTTTGTCTTTATATTCTTGATACTTAGTATCTGTACTAGGATCACTTCCTGTACAAGGCCATACATTTACTAAATATTCTTTACCACTAGGTACTTTAATACCATTAGTACCATAAGTATAATTAAGCATTGTATAAGTAATATTATTCTTTTCTTTAATATTAACTTTATCTCTATCTTCATTACTTAAATAACTACCTACTGCTAAAACATCAGATTTAGAATTCCAATAATTAACTGAATTAGTAATAGCTTTTTCACCTCTATCAAGAGTATGATTAGTGGCTAAACTAACTAAATTAAATCCAGCATCTATCATAGCATCTCCTACTTCATATGGTGAATTAAAAGCAGGATAACTAGATAAACCTATTTCTGATCCTCCTAGTATTGTCTCTTGGTTGTAGTAGCCAATATCATAATCTTTAACTATATCTTTAATATATGTTAAAGCCGGTTTAAAATCATAACCATCACTAGTTTTCATAGCATTATATAATCTATCATGTACTAAAAGATCTCCTACCATAAGTAAGTTAATACTATATTCTTTATCATTATCTTTATTTTTATCTACACTATTATCAGAAGGTACTACTTCTTTATCAAATAATTTACTAACTATAAAGATACTACCTACAATCAAAATAATTATTATAAACATAAATAATATTACTTTCTTTTTATTTACTTTTCTTCTTCTTTTCATATATACCTCATATCTCTACTGAAAGATTTTTCACTATTTAGTAAAATCTTTCACTACAACCATATTGTATAAAAGGAAGACTGTCTAGGCTTCCTTTTACCTTTGAAGACCAAAAGACTTCAAAGGATATATTATCTCTTCTTAACTTTCTTCTTACCAGAAGTATACTCTATATTTCTAGTACTATCTCTATTAAAAATAATTTCTCCATTATAAGTATCAACTTTAACAACCCTAATCCTAATAGCATCTCCTACTAAAATTCTCTCATTAGAATTAATACCATATAAAGAAAATCCATCATTACTAAGATTATATTCATACTTACTAATATATACCTTACCTTCTACCATATTAGGTAGTAATACCTTAATATATTCATTACTAACTTCTGATACCAAACCATCAAAATCATAACCAATATACTTTTCCATATATTCAGCTTTTCTAATATCAGTAACCTTTCTCTCTACCTTATCAGCTCTTCTCTCACTACTAGTAGCCATATCAGCAAGTTTAGGAAGTAATACTAACCATTTCTTTCTAGCATAATCATCCCCATAAGTAATAGAATCCATAAGTACTCTCTGATTAATCAAATCACATCTTCTAATCGGAGAACTAAAAGTAGCATAAGCAGGTACTCCTATAGCAAAATGTCCAATATTATAAGCCCCATATTTAGCTTTAGCTTGCCCTTTAATAGCATAACTATCAAGAATAATTCTCTCTTTACTATCCTTATATAAATCTAATCTATCACTAATCTCTCTACTAGAAAAATCACTCATTCTAGAAGGATTATATCCCCTCTTCTTAAGTAAACTATTCCAAGAAGATAACTTATTCTTATTAGGTTCATCATGATTTCTAGCAATAAATGGAAGTTTATGTTTAATAAAATAATCCGTAAGAACTAAATTATGTAATATCATTAAAAACTCAATCAAATCTTCAGCTTTTCCCTGATATCTCTTCTTAATATTCTTAGTCTTATTATTCTCTAATATAACCTTAACCTCACTACTAGAAAAATCTAAGAATCCACTCTTTAACATATTATCTTTAATAAGTTTAGCAACTTCATATAACCTATCTAACATCTTAGTATAATCTTCATAACCCTCTACGACATTATTATTCTCTAAATAACTATTAACTTCGTCATAAGTCATACGTTTCCTACTATTAATAACTGAAGGACTAACCCTATAAGAAATAACCTTACCCTGATCATCAATCTTAACAACCGAAGTAATAGTAAATCTATCTTCTCCCGGTATCAAAGAACATATACCATTAGAAATATAATGATGTAAATAAGGATTAACCATACCAGGAGGATATACCGATATACCCCTATTCATCGTCTCATCCCATATCTTAGTATTATCTTTAATATATTTGCAGACATTAGCAATACTAATATAAATATCATTATTATATACCCCAACAGCATCATCAAAGTCTTTTGTATCATCCCCATCAATCGTAGTCATAACAATATCCCTAAGATCAATAGTTCCTTCTCTTTTAGCAGTCTCTATCTCACTACTAGTAACTTTGTTAGGTATATCCTTAAGTTCTTCCATATATCCATCACTAAAACTAATAGGAAAATCATTTTCTAATAATATCTCTTTCTCTCTAGTACCTAAGTCATCCTTATGACCAATAACTTCTTTAATTTCATTAGTCTTACCATCCACTAAAACCTTAGTACCAATAGGATATATATTATCTAAAACAATATCCTCTTTATCTTTACTTCTAACTAAATAGTATTTACCTTCCTTAATAACTTCTCCAATATAATTATGATATTCTCTCTTAAGTACCTTAACAACTTTAGCGGTAACTCCTGAAGTATCTACTAGTACAATATCATGATTAACTAAAGACTTATGATCTTTATATACTACATCTAATTCAGTCTTATCGTCAAATACTACAATAGGACCCTTTCTCTTAGTAATCTTAATCTTACCCTTCTTCAAACTAGTATTAGAAGTAAGAGTGTATCTTCCCTTCTTATCACGAAAGATAATACCCTCTTCTTCTAAAACCTTAATCGCAGTCATAAATCTCTCACTATCATTAATATCTAATTCTTTAGAGATATCTTCTAATCTCATAATTCTATTCTTCTTCATACTAAGTAATGTAACAATACTACTTTCCATTCAAAACCCTCCTACTTATTATTTTTCTTCTTAGTTTCCTCTTTCTCATCATATACTTCAAAATCAATTTCTGATTTATCCTTATCTGCTCTAACTACTCTAACAGTAATCTTATCACCAAAAGCATACTTCTTCTTACTCTTTTTACCAATTAAAGCCATCATATCACTATCATATACATAGTAGTCTCCCTTAATATTCTCGGCCTTAATAAGTCCTTCAACTGTATTATCTAGTTCAACAAAGATACCAAATTCTTGTACTCCTGATATAATACCTTCATATATTTCTCCAATATGATCAGCCATATACTCTGCTTTCTTCATTTTGTCAACATCTCTCTCACAGTTCTGTGCATCTTGTTCTCTAATAGAACAATGTTCACTCTCTATAGGTAACTCACTTCTTCTCTCATTAATTATCTTATCACTATAATTATAGTTATAATCTTTTAATAATCTATGTAATATCAAATCAGGATATCTTCTGATCGGAGAAGTAAAGTGACTATAACACTTACTACCAAGACCAAAGTGTCCGATATTAACATCAGAGTATACAGCCTTAGCCTGACTACGAATAGCCATATCATGAAGCACCCTAACTTCTGGTACTTCTTCTAATTGTTTTAAAATATGTTGTAAATCTTTCGGAGATTCAATCTTACTCTTACCATTTACGACATAACCATGAAGTGATAAGAACTTCATAAATTCTCCTAATCTCTTCTCGTCAGGTTTATCATGTACTCTATATATACCAGGTAAATTCTTATAATAAATTGAACTAGCTACCGTTTCATTCGCCGCAATCATAAAGTTCTCAATTAACTCTTCACCCGTTCTTTGTACTCTAGCTTCTATATCTATTGGGTGACAATTCTCATCTACCTTAATCTTAGCCTCAGTACTTTCAAACTCAATATATCCTCTAGCAATCATTTTCTTTCTAAGTATCTTAGATAACTCTTCCATTAATCTAAGTGTCTTCTCAAAAGGCTTATAATCTTCTCTTACCCAGTTTTCCTCTAATATCTTATTAACTTCTTCATAAGTCATTTTCTTTCTACTTCTAATAATAGATTTAAAGATATCATAATGAGTAACATTACCCTTATTATCAATAGTCATTTCACAACTAAAAGCAAATCTATCTTCATTCTCATTTAAAGAACATATACCATTAGATAACTTATGAGGAAGCATTGGAAGTACTCTATCTACTAAATAAACACTAGTACCTCTAAAATAAGCCTCATCATCTAATTTAGTTCCTTCTTTAACATAATATGAAACATCCGCTATATGAACTCCTAATAAATATTTACCATCCTCAGTCATAGATAAAGATATAGCATCATCAATATCTTTAGTATCAGATCCATCTATTGTAAATATTTCTCTATCTCTAATGTCTCTTCTACCACTAGCTAATTCTTTATCAATTTCTTCTTCAGTCAAATAAGAAGGAATACTATCTAACTCTTCTACTACTTCGTCAGGAAATGATGGACTAAAATTATATTCATAGACAAAAGATAATATATCTACTCCAACATCATTCTTATGACCAATAATCTTAATAATCTTACCTACTCTTTTACCATCTTTTAATGGTTCTACAACCACCTTATGTCCTTCTACTGCTCCATTTAAATTATCTCTAGCAATATAAATATTAGCTCCCTTTTTATCAGGCTTAACAAAGTAATCATTATCTATTTTTATAACTTCTCCTACTAAAGGATCATAATTTCTTTTAATAATCTTAATAATCTTCCCTTCAGGTCTATTCATATCTTTATTTAAATATTCAAATAATACTAAATCACCATCAATAGCCCCATTAATATTATCCTTATTTACATATACATCTTTACTATCTTTACCCATATCTATAAAACCAAAACCTTTATCATTAAGTATTAAATTACCCTTAACTAAATGACTATTCTCTAGTAATAGATATTTCTTTTTCTTCTCACTATAATATAGAATACCATCACTAACTAAACTATCTAAAGCATTCTCTAAACTTTGATATTCTTCTATACTAGTAAGTCCTAATAAATCATTAATCTCCATAATAGTAAGTGATGTATTCTCTTTTAATTTTTCAATAATTATATCTTTCATATTCATATTAACCTCCTTTTTATACTCAAAAAGACTTAAAAATATATTTTAAGTCTTATAACGATATTATTAAACATAATATAAAGAAAGCAAAACCTAAAACATATGTTAATCTTGTAACAAATAGTTCAAATCCTCTCTCTTTCCTATTTGCAAACAAATCAGATGTACCACCCTGAATTATTTGTGATGCAGACTCAGCCTTACCACTTTGAAGTAAAACTACTGCAATTAATAATATTGATACAATAAGTAATGCTATTTCCATAGTAATCAATCCTTTCACACACTATATATTATAACAAATAACTTATTTTTTGTAAATAAATTTCTTTCTATATTCAATAATAATAACTATTCCAAATAACATAAAACCTAATCCACTAACAATAATACCCTCTTTTAACCAAGGTGCCCTATAAACTATTGATATTTCATGTTTGCCTTTATCAATAGGAAAACCAACAAACCCTTTATTAACCTCTTCACAATCAATAACTTTACCATCCATCTTAATAGTAAATCCATTATCATAAGGAATAGAAGTAACAAAATAAGCATCTTCCTTTGTAACATCAATATTTCCTTCAATTACATTATCTTTAAAAGTAGTAATATTAAATATATCAAAACTATCTTTAATATTATCAACCCAATCATAATCTAACACATAACTATCTATATCTGTAATATAATAAGTACCTTCAATTAGCTCTATATTAAGTTCCTCAATAACTTTATCATTAATAGTAAATCTAAAAGTATTATTCTTGTTACTATAAGGCCATCCCTTACAAGTAAGTAAATTCTTATTATTATTAATTTTAACAGTAATATTATCATACTTACAACTATTTTCTTTAAGACCATATAAATTAATAAATAAAATCTTATTTTCCAACTTCTCTTTAAGTTTTACTTTAATATTACCCTTATCCTTAACTTTAAGAACATAACCATTATCACCCACTTCGTAGGAGATACCATCACTACTTATAATATCATAATCCAAATCAATTTTTTTAGTTAAAGTATTTATATTACTATTATTACTCTTACCTTTAACAAGAACATTATTCATAAGTAATTCTAAAGTATAAGGATAATCATAATTATTAAATTCATCATAACTAAGAACGTTATTTCTTGCATAAAGTATTGGAAAAACACTTTTATTAACATACATATTATTGCCAATACTCTCATACCCAAGCCCTGGTTCATAATCAGAATATAAATATTTTACTCCAGTATAAGTATTAAATAAAATATTATTTGAACTAGGTATCATAAAATAATTATATTCAAGCCTATTATTCTTAAAAGTATTTCTAACAAATTCTAAAAACTCATAATTATAAGTAGAAGAATACATATTAGTAGTATAATATCTATCACCATATATCATATTAATATTTTTAGTAGGAGTACTTAAATTATTACTACGATAATATTCCTTATCATTATCTAAAATATTATTAATACTCTTACTAATATCATTATCAAATATTTCATTATACATATCTTTACTTACATATTCTTCATCCATATTAGTAGCAATACAAATACCTAAAGAACATAATACCATTGGTATATAAATAATTTCTTTCTTTTTATATTTATTATATAAAAGAAGTACTCCTATTATCCCAATTAAATATAAGTAACAAGATTGTTTCTGATTAAAATAATAAAGAATAACACATACAATACTAATATATATACAAAATTTCTTAATATCAACTTTATTTTTAGTAACATCATTAATAAAATAAGCAATAAGCATACCAAATAAAGGAGCAAAAGGAATAAAGCACTTCTCTCTTAAATATAATCCTCCATTTAAAATAAACATAAACAAAGGAATAAATAAAATAATACTAAGAATACTACCAAGTATAATATTATTCTTTTTCTTAGTATAAAATAAATATAATAAAGAAATAAATCCTAACATTGATAATCCAATTGTATAAGTACCACAAAAGATTTTATGAAATTTAAGTCTTGGAATAAATAAAGTAATAAGCTTAATTGAAGATTCACTACTACCTCTACCGCTAAGTAACGTATACGCAGTAGGAAGAAGCAATATTCCTGCCATTAAAATAGGAATAATAATGTATAAAATAAATTTAACTAAATCTTTAGAAAATAACTTAATATTCTTTTCTTTATTGTTACTAAAATATTTATACAAATAATATACGCCAATAACCAATATACCACAAACACTATAGTAGTAGCTGGTCATTATCATAAGAAATATTCCAATAATTAATAATCCCTTTTTATTATCATTAAATAACCTGTCTACTCCCATTAATCCCATTATCAAAAAAGGCATATAATTAACAAACATAATATGTCTATGCATTTGAAATATCAAAGTTTCAGAAAGAACAAATACAAGTGAAGTAACTAGTGACAAAGTATCATTATACTTATTATTCAAAAGCCATCTATAAAATAATATACCAGATATTACTACTACAATAAAATCCACTATTGTCATATAAGTCTTCATACTAACAAATGGTAATAAATAAGAAGGCAATATTAAGGGACTAAACAAACCATAATAAGATAAATTAAATATATTCTGGCCACCACCATAATTAAGAGCAAAATTAGGAATTAAATTACCGGTACTATAAAATAATTGTCTAAAATATTCTGGAATAACAGTATGCTGATTAATCCAATCAGTATCCGAACCAAATTCAAATACCCCATGTGTAACTACTATGTAAACAAGTAAAACACTACAAGTAATTATAAAATAATTTAAATAATTCTTTTTCTTCATATCATAACTCCTATTTCTTTTTAAAAACAATAAACTTACTAAGTATATAATTAAGAATAATTACTATAATCTGTACTACAAATTTAATAATCTTATCATTAAACCCTAATACTGTAACAAAAACATACATCATTAACATATCCAAAAATAATGTACCTATTCTAGATATATAAAAACTAATACCCTCTTTAAAAGATATTTTATTCTTTGACTTAAATACATACTTTCTATTAGTAAAATAAGCAAAAGTAACAGAAAATATCCATGATACAATATTAGCAATTTGAAGTTCTATACCTATATTAGGATCAAGAATAGTATAAACAAGCAAATAATAAGTAATTAAACTAACCATTGTAGTAAGTCCTCCTACTATTAAGTAGGAGATAATCTCTTCATATTTATAAAACAATTCTTTTATACTTTTCATTTCTTATTCACATTACTTTCTCTAACTATATATATAGGTCTATTTTTAACCTCCAAATATACCTTAGCTAAATATTGTCCAATCACTCCAAGGCATAATAACTGAATACCACTTACCATAAAAATTATACAAGCAAGACTAGGCCATCCGCTGGTAGGATCACCAAAAATTAACGTCTTAACAATAATAACAATAATTATAATAAAAGCAATCAAACAAAACAACACTCCCATAATAGCGGCCATTGTAAGAGGAGCAGTACTAAAGCCAACTATTCCATCTAAAGCATAAGAAAATAATTTCCAAAAATTCCATTTAGTAGTACCCGCTACTCGTTCTTGATTTTCAAATTCGATCCATTTAGTTTTAAATCCAACAAAACTAAATAAGCCTTTAGAATAACGATTATATTCTTTCATTTCAACAATTGCATTAACCATTTTTCTAGTCATCAATCTATAATCTCTAGCCCCTGGTACCATTTCTGTCTTAGATAATTTACCAATAATATCATAAAACCATTTCGTAAATGTTTTTCTAAGAAAAGAATAGCCATTTCTACTAGTACTTTTCGTAGCTACGCAATCATATCCTTCTTTCTCAATTAATCTAATCATTTCTGGCAATAAACTAGGTGGATCTTGTAAATCAACATCCATAGCTGTTGTATAATCACCAGTAGAAGCCTCTAATCCAGCGTACATTGCAGCTTCTTTACCAAAATTTCTAGAAAATGATATATATTTAACATCTTTATCATTAGCCTTATCCTTAATAACTTCTAATGTCTTATCTTTACTGCCGTCATCTACAAAGATAAGTTCTAAATCAACATTCATATCCTTAGTAACTTTTTTAATTTCTTCATAAAAGTAAGGTATACTATCTTCCTCATTAAAACAAGGAACAACAATACTTAATTTTTTCATCATAAACTCCTTCTTATTTAGAATAAAATCTAAATAACTACAATAATAATAACAATGCTTAACATTAATGTCAATATTTTGAGGTATTTATTACACTATTTGACACATTAACTAAAAAAATCATAGTATTTCTACTATAATTTTTTAATACTGAATACCCCAAACAACTACATCTTTAGCAGGTTTACCACAGACAATACACTTATCGTCAAATGCTTCTTCATTAAATGGAATACATCTACTCTTACATCCTCTAATCTCTTTAATCTTAGCTTCACACTCAGCATCTCCACACCACATAGTTCTAACAAAGCCAGGACGATTATTAATAATATCTTTAAATTCTTCTATATCCGTACAAGTATAAGTCATTTCTTCTCTTCTTCTTAATGCTCTATCATACATATCTCTTTGAATATCTTCAAGTAATAATTTAACATCATGAATAATATCAGTATTAGTAAATACTTGCATCTTCTCTCTAGTATCTCTTCTTACTAAAGTAATCATATTATTCTCTAGATCTCTCTTACCAATTTCTATTCTAACAGGAATACCATTAACTTCAGCCTCAGCAAATTTATAACCAGGACTTCTATCAGTATTATCAACATAAGCTTCAATACCTTCTTCTTTTAATTTATCAAGATAATCATTAGCTAAACTAACTACATCTAAATCATTACCAATAGGAATAATAACAACCTTTTTAGGAGCAATCTTCGGAGGTAATACCAAACCATAATCATCAGAATGAACCATTATTAAAGCTCCAATCATTCTAGTAGTAGCTCCCCATGAAGTTTGATATGGATATTCAAGTTTATTCTCTCTACTAGTAAACTTAATATCATAAGCCTTAGAAAACTTTTGACCAAAATAATGACTAGTCGCAGACTGAAGTGCAACACCATTATACATAAGAGATTCTACAGTATAAGTATATTCAGCTCCTGCAAACTTCTCTTTCTCTGTTTTTCTTCCTACAATACTAGGTATAGCTAAATAATCATGAAAGAAATTATTATATATATTTAAAATATTCAATGTCTCTGCTTCAGCTTCTTCACTAGTTTCATGAACCGTATGTCCTTCTTGCCATAAAAACTCACGACTTCTTAAGAAAGGTCTAGTTTCCTTTTCCCATCTAAATACACTACACCATTGATTATATAACTTAGGTAAATCTCTATAAGAACTAACAACAGTCTTATAATAATCTGAAAATAAAGTCTCTGAAGTAGGTCTAATACATAATCTCTCTTCTAATTTCTTATTACCACCTTCAGTAACCCAAGCAACTTCTGGAGCAAATCCTTCAACTAACTCTCCTTCTTTTCTAAGTAAATTCTCAGGTATTAATAAAGGCATATATACATTAACATGACCTGTTTCCTTAAGCTTATTATCTAATACTCTTTGCATATTCTCCCATAAAGCATAACCATTAGGTTCAAATACTATACATCCTTTAGTATTAGAATACATAGCTAAATGAGCTGCTGTTACAACATCAGTATACCATTTAGCAAAATCAACATCTCTACTTGTTATCTTATTATTTTGTTTATTATTCATTATTTTCACCTCATCACTACTAATTTTATCATAAATTAATTAAAATTACTATACCTTTCATGAAAATCCAAGGTATTTTCATGTTCTTCCTAGCCTATAGTCTAGGAAGAAATAACATTAAGATATTATATCCAGGGTGAAATGCCTCCTAACTAAGATAATTCAAAGTAAAAGAAGATACCTAGTATCCTCTTTAACTCTTTAATGTAGCATTCTTACCAGTAGCATATAAATCAAATGATAATGTTTTATTCTGCATAGTATTTGGATT
>CAKPRO010000017.1 GCA_934182615.1 uncultured Bacilli bacterium
ATATATACATATTATATTATGCACCGACTATTAAAATGTTTCCAAATTCTTTCAAAGATACAACTTCGACACTCTTTCGCATCGACAGATAATATCTTACCACTTAATTACCCACTTGTAAAGTCTTTTTTTGAAATTTTTTAATTTTTTTGTTTTTCTGTTAATTCAACATACTTTTGATGATATGATTCTATTGTTTTTTTGTTAAAAGGGTCTTCTTTAGCTCTAACCATTTCTATTAAATTGCCTAACTCATATCGCAAAATATAATCTAGTCTACTAGAATAATGCATTTGTTTTTTGTGATAACGATATTCCATTCGATCTAGTATTTTAAAACTACCGTTAGGAAAAACCCTTAAATCCAAATCATAATCTATATACTTTATTACCTTTTCATCAATTATGTATGGGGTTGCTATGTTACAATAAAAATATATTCCATAAT
Source organism: uncultured Bacilli bacterium (assembly GCA_934182615.1). Lineage (GTDB taxonomy): Bacteria > Bacillota_I > Bacilli_A > RF39 > UBA660 > CAG-302. The sequence continues at coordinate 449 of CAKPRO010000017.1, forward strand.
CTTTTAATTGGCCTATTATATTAAACCATCTATCTTTATAAAAAAACATTATGGCTGGTTCTTTTGTTTTCCATACTCTACCATCCGAATCTACCACCGTTGTTTTGTTGTTACCAAAAACAATATAATCGTCTTTGATTTCCAATACTATTGCTTCATCCCACTGTCTATGTAATTTTCCATTATGTTTATAGCAATGTATTTCTAGTCTATCTCCTATCTTTATATTATCCATGTTTATATAACCTCGTTTCAAAAGTATTATACAATATTTTTATTATAATTACAATAATAATATATTTTTTTATCTTTATGTGTTATAATTATATCAAAGAATAAGATGGAGGGATAAATGAAATGAACTTTTTTAAACTTTTTGGTCTTGGAATTTATTCTATTATTACCATTCTTATAAAATTACTTAAATACTTTTTGATTGGATTATTTAATATTATAATATTTATTCCATATTATTTTATGGTTGGTATTAAGTTTATTTTTAGTAGAAAAAAAAGAAAGAATAAAACTAAAGAAAATAAGAAATTATCATGGGCAATAATTGGCTCATCTTTATGTGTATATTTTATATGTGTATTTTTATTTAGTAGATGGTATGTTCAAGGACTTAAAATTAAATATTTATCTAACGATATAATTAATTCTACTGAAATAATTGAAGAAGAAACCAAAAAGGATGAGCAAATTGATAATAATACAGAGTCTCCTTCACCGGAAGAACCTAGTGATAATAATAATTATGTTTATTATCCTAATGATTACTGGGATTACTTGAATGTGCCTTTTATGAATGTTGACTTTAACGAACTACTTAAAAAGAATCCTGATACTGTTGGCTGGATTAAAGTCGAAGGTACAAAAGTTAATTACCCTATTGTTCAATCAACAGACAACGACTATTACTTATCACATGCTTTTAATAAATCCGCTAATCAGGGAGGATGGATATTTGCTGATTATCGTGTTAATTTTAAAGATTTCGGAAGAAATACTATTATATATGGACATAATATGAATAATAAAACAATGTTTGGTTCTATCCCTAATATGTTATATAATGGTTACCTAAGCAATAGTAGTAATTATTATATTAAAATATCCACTCCTACTTCTAATAGTGTTTGGAAAGTATTTTCTATATATACTATAGAACCAGAGACTTATTACTTAAAAACTAATTTTAAGTCTGAACCTTATAGTACATTTTTATCTACTCTTAAAAGTAGAAGTATATATAATTTTGGTATCGATGTCGGTGAAAATGATAAGATTCTTACTTTATCTACTTGTGATAATACTGGTACTAAAAGAGTTGCAGTACATGCTAAAATGATTAATATTGAATATAAATAGCTCTTAACTATTTATATTTTTTTTATTATTTTTATTTACAAATGATTTAAATTATGATATCATTTATTTGTACCAATTATTAGGGGATTAGTTAAATGGTATAATAATGGTCTCCAAAACCACTGTTGGGAGTTCGATTCTCTCATCCCCTGCCATATGATATTCAAGCGAACTATTTATAGTTTGCTTTTTTCTTTGGTACTGGGTCATAAGTATATTTTTTATTAGTAAAAGGGTTACATCTTAATAATCTTTTTGTCCCTAAAAATAAGCCTTTTATTAGGCCATATTCTTCTAATGCTTCAATCATATAGTTAGAACATGTTGGTATAAATTTACAACTATCATGAGATTTAAAGGGAACACTTTGATATTTTTTTATTATTTTTATTAATATATTTTTCATTTACATCACGACTATAATTTTATCATAGTTGTTTTTATTTGGCAATTACTTCTCTCATTGTTACTTTATTTAATCTATTTAATGATACATTAAAACTTTGATAATCAGCAGTTATTGTTCCTAATACTTCAAAGTTTGTTAATATTTTATCATAATAACTATATATTAATAATATTGTACCTATTTCTATATTTCCTATACTTACTAAGTAGATAGCATAAAATATTATGGCGTATCTGGATACTTCTATTATTCCTAGTACTAGATATATTATTCCTTGTATTACTACATTATATTTATGATTATATTTTAGATATGATTTATTATCTTTATTAAATAGATTCATTATACTATTTATGTCATTCTTTTTATTGGCTAATGAAGAATATAATTTATGTAACATGATGGTTTTATTATCTAGTGTTGCCTTCCTTTTTATATTTAGTTTTTGAACTACATTTCCAGCCTTTATATAAATTATTAACATTAATATTGATACTATTACTGTTACTATAAATATAAGAAAGTTAAAACTTATGAAGTAGGCATATATAATAAAGAATTCTATTATTTGAAGTATTCTAGTTACTAAGTTACATAAAAAATTACATATTATATCTATATCATTATTTAATATGTTAGTATATTCTCCTAAATTTATTTTATTTATGTTTTTGGTTTCTGATATAGTAGCATTAGTATATTCTATATATATTTTATTATATAATGTGTACCATGTTTTTTGATTTAGATAGGACCATAAGTAATAGAATAAAGATAATAATAAAGTTATAATTATTAAATAATACCCTACTTTATAATTTGTATCTGTTACTTCTGTTATTGTTTTACTCCAAAATACTGGTATTACTAAGGCTAATCCTTGAATAAAAAGAGAAGTAATTACTTTATTAATTACTTCTTTCTTTGCTATTTTGGTTATTTTTTTTATTTGTGAGAACATTTTAATCCTCCTTTAATATAGCCACACTTTCATTTGTTATATTATGTTTTATTGCATCATCTTTATTGATATGTAATTCTGTCTTGAATGAATCATCAATTTTTATATGAACATTATCTAAGATGGTAGAGTTTACTTCTACTGTGACAATATCGTCTTCTTTGAATTTTCCTTTATCTCTAGTATTAATATGGATATGTCTATTAGCAATTATACATATATTTTCTTTTGTTATTTCTCCTTTTGGACCTATTATAGTCATTGATTCGGAATTTTCTAAGTCTTTGGAATTTCTTACGGGAGGATTTATTCCAAAATAATCTTTATCTTCCTCTAATACTTCTACTTGAGTATAACTTCTAGTTGGTCCTACTATTCTGACATGTTCTTTGATATTTTTATTGGTTTTTAGTGTTACTGTTTCTTCAGTAGCGAATTGCCCTGGTTGATATAAATAATTTCTTGGAGTTAATTTATATCCTTTACCAAATAATATTTCTACATCTTCATTAGTTAAGTGAACATGTCTATTAGAAAGTCCTATCTTTATTTTCACTTCATTTCACCTCATTTTCATTATAATTAGATTTTCTTTTATTGTAAAGTAACTAATTTATACTTGACATATTTTTTAGTTATAGTGTAAAAGTTTATTCATATATATTAATAGAGAGGGTGATATTATGAATAATGGATATTATCAAAATCCAGTTTTTCCAGGAGTAGGACTTAATAATAATACTATTCCTAATCAACAATCTGTTCCAAGTTATGAGCAGTCACAAACTAGTGTTAACCCTATTACATCAGAACAATCTTATATTGAGAATATTCTTAGATTAAATAGAGGTAAAAAAGCTAAATTTCATATTACTGTTCCTGGTTCTGAGAAATGGCAGGATCGAGTTTTTGAGGGAATTATAGAGCAGTCAGGAAGAGACCATATTATTGTATCTAATCCTACTACTGGTGAATGGTATTTAATACTTATGATTTATCTTGATTTTGTTACTTTTGATGAATCAATTAATTTTATTAAAGACTTTACATAAATAATACGATATTTGTATTATTTTTTCTTTATCTATTTTTGATATTGAAAAATTTATATTATTTTGATATAATTTGTTTAGGATGTGAGTTTATGGAAGGCTTAATGATTTGTATTTTTATTATTATTGTTCTTGCTTGTGTTATAGCTATTTTTTATGCTACTGTGTATAATAAATTTCAAGAATATATTATTAGAATTAATGAAGTTGAAAGTATGATTGATACTTATTTGAGAAATAAATATGATTTAATTAATAAGAGTATTCCTATTATAAAAGGAAATATTAAAGGTGAGAAAGAAATATTTGGAGAAATTGTTAAACTTAGAAGTAGAAAGATTGGTAATTTTGAATTATATAGAATTCTTACTAGGGCTTCAAACGAACTTAATGGATTAAGAACAGAATATAAAGATATTGATAATAGCGATGAAATTAAAAAGATAAGTAAACAAATTGAGGATATTGATATTAAAATAGATAATGCCATAGAATATTATAATGATAATATTACTATTTATAATTCTTTGTTAAAGAAATTTCCTAGTAATATAGTTGCTACTTTTGGTAAATATAAAGAAAAACTTTTCTTTGATAGAAAAGATATGAATGATGATGATTATGACGATTTTAAGTTATAATCTTTTTATTTTGTTAATATAGTTATTATTAAATCTAGAGAAAGAAGTATTATGAATAGATAGGTTACTTCTTTAGGTATTTGTTTTATTATTTTATCAAGAAATGGTTTTAATATATATGTTATTATTAGGCCATATAGTCCCCATATAGGCATATATTCTAAACATATATATTTTCCAATATTATGTTTTTTACTAGTATAGTTCCACATATCTACACCAAATATTAAATGACATAAATGACCACAAGCGAATTCTACTATTGTAAATGCTATGGTATATAATATAAATGATATTATTAATTTTATTATTTTATTGATATGAATTTTATTTAATATATATTTATTTATTAATAATAGAGATAAGCCTCCTACTCCATATACTAAGGTTATGGGGCCTACTAAAACACCACTTGGTTTTAAAATGGTATTTTTGAAAAGAGTACTTTCTATTATAAAGCCTAGTAATGAATATAAGAAAAAAGAGTTTATATAGTACATATTATCACCAATAATATGGTACCTATATTTTACTCTTTTATACTATCTTACAGTAAAATCTATTTCTTTTAGATTATGTTCTTTTAAGAATTTATTCGTTTTAGAAAATGGTCTACTACCAAAGAAACCATAATTACATGAAAATGGAGATGGATGAGAAGATTCTAAAACTAAATGTTTAGGATTGGTTATTAAACTCTTTTTACTTTTAGCAAAATTTCCCCATAGAATAAATACTACTGGCGTATCTTTTTCATTTATCTTTTTGATGATGGCATCAGTAAAGTTTTCCCAACCTAAATTTTTATGAGAGGCTGGTCGATCTTTTTCTACAGTTAAGACAGAGTTTAATAATAGTACTCCTTCTTTAGCCCAACATGTTAAATCACCTTTATCAGATATAGGAATATTTAAATCACTATTTAGTTCCTTATAGATATTCTTTAGTGATGGTGGTAATTTAACACCAGGATTTACTGCAAAGGCTAAGCCATTAGCTTCTCCTGTTCCATGGTATGGATCTTGCCCTAATATTACTACTTTAACATCATCATAGTCAGTCAATGATAGTGCTCTTAATATATAACTTTTGGGCGGATAGATTAGTCTTTCTTTATATGCTTTATTTATATATAATACTATTTTCTTAAAATAATCTTTATGATATTCTTCATCTAATATTTCATCCCATTTATTTCCTATTAAATTCATTACTACTCACTTCCATATTCTTCCGTTGTTGGACAATTACTACCAGAAGACGCTTCTACTTTGTATGTTACCTTACTAGAAGTAATTCCATTATCATCTGTTACATTTGATTTTACTTTAATTATTTTTATTTGACAAGCACTCATGTCCTTTTTAGTATCTCTAGGATCTAATACTACTTTTTTATCTTTATCTTCTGAATCAACATCTGATATGGTAAGCATACCAGTATTAGCAAGTGTTCCTAAAGTTGTTGTTATGGTATTATTATTTATTTGACAAGCATAACTTCCATATTTAGTACTATTTGATAAATCACCATATTCACACTCTTCATAATATGTTTTAGCGGATGTTACAATATTTTTTACTAATATTTGATATGACGCTTCTTTACCTTTGGTCATTGTATCTAGTGCATTTGGTACTATGAGAACTGCTATTAAAGCTATTAATATTATTACAGCTAATAGTTCTATTAGGGTAAATCCTTTTCTATTCATACTTATATCACCTTAAGTTAATTATAATATAAATATTATTTTTTAACAAGGCTTTATTCGGCATATTTATCTTTTACTAGTATTATGTCATCTCCTATTTTGGCTATTTGTTTCCAATCTAATTCATATTCTTCACGACTGGCTAATCTTTTCATCTTTTTTTCTTCTAATATTAATGATTTGATACTGCCATCAGTACTTATTATAACATCTATAATTAAGCCTAATCTTTTACCTGTTGTCATATTTATTATTTCTTTTGTTTGTAAATCAGATAATCTCAATTTATATCACCTAGTTAAATATATGCTTATTTAATACTCTTTTTGATAGTATTAATGGCATTTTTTTCAATACGAGAAATTTGAGCCTGTGATATTCCTAATTCTTCCGCTATTTCCATTTGGGTTTTGCCTACTATAAAACGATCTTTTAGGATATTTAGTTCTCTTTTTTTTAAATTTTTCATTGCTCTATCTAATGCTAACCTACTATCTAAACCATATTCATCTTCTTTAACCGCTATTTGATCGTAGAGATATATGGTATCTCCTCCATCATTATATATTGGTTCATACATACTTACTGGTTCTTTTAAGGAATCTAGGGCAACAGATATTTCATATTCTGTTACGTTTAATTTTTCTGCTATTTCTTTATTAGTGGGCTCTCTTCCTCCTACTGATAATTCTTCTTTTAGTTTTAATGTTTTATAGGCTAAGTCTTTTATACTTCGAGATATTCTAAGAGTATTATTATCTCTTAAGTACCTTTTTATTTCTCCTTCAATCATTGGGCAAGCATATGTTGATAACTTTACATCATATGATGTATCGAAGTTGTCAATTGCTTTTACCAAGCCTAAGCATCCTACTTGAAATAAATCATCTAGGTTATCTACTTTACCAGTAAATTTTCTTAAAATACTTAAAACTAATTTTAAATTACCATTTATTAAGTCTTCTCTAGCAAAAGGATCTCCTTCATTCATTTTTTTAAATAATTCTAACATTTCTTCATTTGTTAATACTTTTATATTCGCAGTATTCACACCAGTTATTTCTACCTTATGGCGTGACATATTAAAAATTCTCCTTTCGTATTCATTATGAATACTTAAGAAGAATTTTATTCATTTTATTTATTTTTATATATTTCTAATATTTCTTTAAAACGATCAGGTAATGGAGCAGTAAATTCCATATACTCTTTTGTTGTTGGATGAACAAAACCTAATTTTTCAGCATGTAACATTTGTCCAAAATCTTTATCTATTAATTTTTTATAACCATATACGGGATCATTTACGACTGGATGACCTATATAATTTAAATGTACTCTTATTTGATGGGTTCTGCCTGTTTCTAGTTTACATCTTATTAAAGTAGCAGTATTATATCTTTCTAATACTCTGATATGAGTTACTGCATCTTTAGAATTTTCACTGGTTACAGCCATTTTCTTTCGGTTATTTTTATCACGACCAATTGGAGCATCAATAGTAGCGGTATCTTCTAGAATTACGCCTTCTACTAAGGCTATGTATTCTCTTACTACTTCTTTTTTAGCAATGGCTTCTGCTAAAATATTGTGAGCTTTATCATTTTTTGCTACTAACAACAATCCTGATGTATCAGCATCTATTCTATGAACTATTCCTGGTCTAATACTTGTATTTACAGTACTTAAGTTGTTAGTATGATACATTAAAGCATTTACAAGTGTTCCGGTATAATTACCAGGAGCAGGATGTACTACCATACCGCTTGGTTTATTTACTACAATTAAATCATCATCTTCATAATAAATATCTAGAGGAATATTTTCTGGTACTATATCTACTTCTTCCTTATATTCTTCTATATCAATCTTATCGTTTTCTTTTAATGTATAACTTGATTTTATTTGCTTACCATTTACTAATACATTACCATTTTCAATCATCTTTTTTATTTTACTTCTTGTATACTCTGTATTATCTGTTAAATATTTATCTATTCTAATACCTACATTATTTTCATCTATTATCATCTTTATTACCTCCTTTACTTCCTATTAGTAGAAGAAATACTCCTACTACTATTAGAGAATCTGCTATATTAAAGATTGGAAAATTATAACTTCCTAATCTTATAGATATGAAATCTACAACATAGCCTCTTACTATACGATCAATTAAATTACCAAGTGAACCTCCTATTATTAATGAGAAAGCTATAATATTTAATTTTCCATCTACTTTATTTTTCTTAATATAATATAATAATATTCCTATTATAAGAATAGCTACTACTATTAAGAAAATTCTTTTACCAAGTAAAATACTGAAAGCTGCTCCAGTATTATTAGTATATATTATATAGAAAAAGTTCTTTATAATAGTTATTACTTCATTAGGTTCTAGCAATTTAATTATTAGTATTTTAGATATTTGATCAATTACTAGAAATATTATTGAAAGCATTATTATTGTTGTCATGTTATTCTCCTATTTCCATGTGCAAGTATCAACTGCATATTTACTATCAAGACTATTTTTATATTCATCAGTTAAACAATTTAATGCTTCTTTTTTTATTTTATGACAATATACATAGTCTGAATCTTTATATACTTCAATTATCTTATCACTCTTATTACAATTAGCACTTTTATTACCGGGATTTATATAATCATTTTCTTCTATTATCTGATCATTTATTAAATCATCTATAGATATTTCACCTTTGGATATTTTTATTGAAGATATGGTACCATTAGTATTTTTTAAGCCATCAACTGAAGTATTAAAATCTATATCACCACTGTTTAATGTTACATAACTATCTATACTTTTAGACAATTCATTTAAAAACATTTCTTCTGTTTTTAATTTACTTTCTTTATATATATTTATTATACTTGGTACTGCAAATGTTAAAATTATTCCTAGTATTACTATTACTGCTAATAACTCTATTAGAGTGAACCCTTTTCTATTCATATTATTTCCTCCACATATATATTATCATAAATGACTATTTTTAGCAAGAATTGAGTAAAATTGTACTTGCTATTTTAATTATTTATATATATAATTATTGTAGGTGGTACAATGAAACTATTATATGGTGATAAAGATATTGATTTATATGAATGTAAAAGTTTTTTTTCTAGATTAAGAGGATTTATGTTTACTAGAAATATTGATAAAGCACTTTTATTTGATAGATGTAATAGTATTCATACTTTTTTTATGAAAGAAAATATTGATGTTATTATGTGTGATAATGATAATAATATTTTATACTTTTATAAAGATTTACCCAAAAATAAAATAATACTTCCTAAAAAAGGAGTTAGAAAAGTATTCGAAACTCCTAGTGGATATTTTGATATTAACATTAATGAAAGGATGATAATTAAATGAATGTTGCTATAATTGGTACTGGTGCTTATGGTATGGCACTTGCTAGTGTTTTTTATAATAATAAATGTAAAATTAAAATGTGGACTAATAGTGAAGATGAAAAAAAGATGCTACTTAAAAATGGTAAAAGTGATAAAGTTGATTTTACTATACCTAAAGATATTATTATTAGTACTGATATGAAAGATGTTGTAGAAGGCTCTGAACTTATTATAATTGCTATTCCGGCTAAATTTTTGGATAGTACTAGTAAAGAGTTAAAAAAATATTATAATAATAATCAAGTTATTTGTATTGCTTCTAAAGGTATTGAACAGAATACTTGTAGATTTTTATATGATGTAGTTAGAGAGAACATTAATACTAATAATATTGCTATTATTTCGGGTGGTACTTTTGCGGTTGATATTGTATATAAAGTTCCTATTGGTCTTACCCTTGCTACTAGAAGTAATGCTGCTAGAGATATTTTATTAAAGTATATGCAAAATGATTATGTTAAGTTAAGACATACTAGAGATATTGTAGGTACAGAAATTTGTGGAGCTATTAAAAATGTTATTGCTATTGCTTCGGGTATGTTAGATGGGATGGGATATCCTATATCTACTAGTAGTATGTTTATTACTGAATCACTTCATGATATTAAAGCTTTAATTAAGGCTCTGGGAGGAAATAAAAAAACTATTCTTTCATTCGCAGGTTTTGGAGATCTTCTTCTTACTTGTACTTCGGTTAAGAGTAGAAATTATACTTTAGGAAAAATTATTGGTGAAGGAAAAAGTAAAGAAGAAATTAATAAATATATTGAAAGTACTACAATTGAGGGATTATATACTCTTAAATCTATTAAGAAATTATTAAAGAATAAAAAGATTAAGATGCCTATTATTGATCTTATTTATGATATTATTATTAATGATAAAGAACCTAGTGAACTTAAAAGATTTTTAATTGAAAAAGAATAAAAGTAGTTAATTACTATCTAAGTAACTAGCTACTTTTTCTATTGTATTATTAAAATTATTATAATCAGTTTCAAACCATACTACTGGTAACTGATGGTTAAAGAAAGTATATTGTCTTTTGGCGTAGTGTCTAGAGTTTTGTTTTATTTTTTCAATTGCTTCTTCTTTAGTACAATTACCATCTAAATAGTTATATAGTTCACGATATCCAATTGCATTTAGTAATGGTTTTGTTTTTATACCTTTGTCGTAGAAGGATTTTACTTCTTCGAGTAAGCCTTGACTTATCATTTCATCTACTCTTTTATTTATTTTATCATATAGTACTTGTCTATCAGTAGTAAGTCCAATAAAGATTACATCAAATAATAATTTATTAGTTTTGTTTTTACTTATTGATTCATTATTTTCTTTATAATAATTGATAGCTCTTATTAATCTACGACGATTATCTTTATCTATTACAATGTCTTTATCTATTTTTTTTAATTCTGTATATAATTCTTCATTAGTTAGATTATCATAAGTATTGGTACTTTTTTCTTCAGATAATTTGTAATCATATAAGGCTGCTTTGATATATAAACCTGTTCCTCCTACTATGATAGGAATTTTATTTCTACTTTGGATTTCTTTTATTTTTTCACGGCAATCTTTTTGATAATGATAGATGGTATAGTCTTCGGTTACTTCTTTAAAATCTAATAAATGATGAGGAATTCCTTCTTTTTCTTCTTCAGTTACTTTAGCACTACCTATATCTAAGCCTTTATATACTTGAACGGCATCAGCATTTATTATTTCACCATTATATTTTTTGGCTAGTTCAATACTTAATTTTGTTTTGCCTACTGCTGTTGGTCCTGTTATGACAATTATTTTATGCATATATCCTCCTCTTTAAATAAAAGAAGATGTTTATTTTATCTTCTTTTGTTATTTTGACTAAATGAATAATCTTCTACTTTTCTTAAGCCTAGTTCTATTTCTTTTAATTCATTAGCTCTTCTTAACTCTAATGATAAGTATTTTAGTACTTCGATATTTTTGTTGTTATCTCTTAAGGCTAATGTTAGATTTCTCATTACATCTGTTTCATATGACATAATATCACCCCACTTGCCACTTATAATAGCATAATCTATGATGTATGTCAAACATATTTTAATTTGGAGACTTATTTTATAAGGCTCTAAATTATTATAGAAAGACATTTGGCTTTCTATAACACGAAAGAGACCTTGGGCTCTGAAGTATCTTAAACACTTCTTTTAAACATTTTTTCTATTTCATATATGGTAAAGTGAATTATCGTAGGTCTACCATGAGGACAATTATATGGATTATTACACTTTCTTAATTTGTTTATAATCTCTTCTTGAGCTTCTTTAGTTATTCTAGTATTAGCCTTGACACTCATTTTACAACTTACTAACTTGGCTAGGTTATCTCTAAACTTTCCTAGTGTAAAGTCTTTACCTTTAGCTAGTATTTCTTCAAATATTCTTCTTACTATCTCTTCTTCTCTACCCTTTGGTACCCAAGTTGGATGAGATATTACTCTAAAGGAATTAATACCAAACTCTTCTATTTCAAAGTTTAATTCTTCCATTATATTTAGATTCTCTTTTATTTTGATATACTCATTATTGGGTAATGTTACCACTATCGGAACTAACGGAGAAATGATATCGTTATTGGGATGAGATAATAAGTAATAATTTCGCTCATAATTTACTCTCTCTTCAGCGGCATGCTGGTCAATTAGATAGATTCCTTTTTCATTTTCACAAACGATATATGTACCTAAGGCTAGTCCAATTGGATATAACTCTGGTAATTTATCATGAACTATCTCTTCAGCATACTCTTCTTTTTCTTCTTCGGTATCATACTCGTTATTTGGTTCTTCAACAAAGTTAACTAGATTATTTAGTCTTTCTTTATCTTCATCTGAGTAGGTCTTTTCTTCTTCCTTTGGAGTTAGATTATTTCTATCTAAATTTAAAGTCAGATTTTTATATGTTACTTCTGGTCCCTCTTCTTTAGTTTCTATCTTTGGTATTAGTATTTTCTTCTTAATAGTACTAATGATGGTATCTTCGATTAGGACTTTTAAATCTTCAAAATTACTAAACTTGATATCTTGTTTTGAGGGATGGATATTGACATCGATTAGTGATGGGTCGGTATTTATGTTTATGACAACGATTGGATAACGGGTATCTTCTTTAAAAGAAGAATAAGCATCATTAATTATTTTATTTAGATATTGATTCTTGATTACTCTATTATTGACAAGAATAGTCATATGATTTCTACTCGCTCTCGTTACTTCGGGTAGGGATATATAACCGGTTAGTTCATAGTCGTCATTGGCATTATTTATCTCTAACATTCTCTTGGCAACATCTAAGCCATAGATTGATTTTATTACTTTTAACTGATTACCGCTACCATCGGTATTTAGGATTTCTTTATCATCATTAGTTAGTCTAAACTTGATACTGGGATATGATAGAGCCATCTTATTAACATATTCAACAACATTTGCTAGTTCAGCATAAGGACTTCTTAGGTGCTTTAATCTAGCCGGTGTATTATAGAACATACTAGTTACGGTTATTTGAGTACCTACTCTTGCCTCGGAACTTGTTACTTTTTCTATTTTACCACCTTTGATATGCACCATAGTTCCTACTTCACCTTCACAGGTCTTTAATACGACATCAGATACAGCGGCGATTGATGGAAGAGCCTCTCCTCTAAAACCTAGGGAAGAGATATTCCATAAGTCATCATCGGTATATAGTTTACTTGTTGCATGACGTTGAAAGGCTAATGGAGCATCTTCTCTACTCATTCCTATACCATTATCAGTTACGACGATTTCACGAATACCAGCTTCTTTTAAATCTACTTTAATACTTGTTGCTTTGGCATCGACAGAATTTTCCACTAATTCTTTTACTATTGATACGACTTTTTCTACTACTTCTCCTGCCGCTATTTTATTGGATAGTAGTTCATTCATTACTCTTATTTTATTCATTGTTTACCTCAATCATTTTATATGGCTTATCCATATTTCCTTCTTTTTTATAGATGGCTATTTCTCTTCCTTTTTTATCTATTAGTAAAGATAATTCTGATGTAAAGAATAGTGGAAGAGACATACCGTTTTGAACTTTCTTTAGGGTATTTCCCTCTATTATGGTTACGGGAATATTTGGTAGTACCTCTCTTATGGTAAGTAATTTATAGTTATCGTTTTGAATATCTTCTAGTGTATAGGAGTCTTCTAGGGAAAAGGGGCCTTGCTTTGTTCTTACTAGGCTTTTCATTGTTCCATAAGTATTTAAATCATAGGCTATATCTCTAATTAGACTTCTTATATATGTTCCTTTACTTACTTTACATTTTATTTTAAACTCAATAGTATCTGCTAGAAAGTGGGGTCCTTCTAGTAAATCTAGGGAATATATTTCTACTTCTTTACTAGGTGGAGTTACTGGTATATTATTCCTAGCATATTCATAGAGTTTTTTCCCTCCTACTTTGACTGCTGAATACATGGGTACTTCTTGAAGATATTTGGTAGTATATTTTTTTAGTGTTTTCTCAATATCTTCTTTAGTTACTTTGGGAATATTTCTTTTTATTTCTGTTCCTGTTATATCTAACATATCTGTTTCATAACCTAGTATGACTTCTGCTACATACTCTTTAGTCTCAGAGGTTAGGAGTTCGGAGACTTTTAGGGCTTTGCCTATTGGTACTATTAGAACACCTTCTGCTAATGGGTCTAATGTTCCAGTATGGCCTACTTTTTTGGTATTGAACTTTTTAGATATGATATTTACGATATCTCTACTTGTATAATCTTTTGGTTTATTTACTACTAATACTCCATTCATTGATACTCTTACCTACTTCCTCTAGTACTTGATTTTTTATTTCTTCATAAGGCATCTTTACTGTTATACCGGCAGCATTGATATGACCTCCTCCACCAAATACTTTTACTATTTCATTTACATTGACATGTTTACTACGAAGTGATACTCTTATTTCTTCTTTATATCTTCTTAAGAATATGGAAACTTCTATTCCTTCTATTTCTAGAGGAATATTTACTAGAATACCGCAGTCATTTTGGTCTACTCCTGTATTTATCATATCTTCTTCAGTTATATAAGATATGGCTACCTTGCCATCGTAATAGAACTCTAAGTTATCTAGGGCTATTTTCTTAATATTAAACTGATTTCTTGTTATTGTCCTTAAGGCTTTATCATAAAGAAGAGATATATTTACTATTTTACTTAAGTCTTCAGCCATAGCAAAAGTACTCGGTAAAATATCTTGGTGAGAGAAACCGCCTGTATCAGTAAGTAATCCAGTCATTAGGGATTCTCCTAGTTCTTTGGTTATCTCCATATTTAAGGCTTTTATTATTTCATATACTATCTGACAGCAGGCTGGTCGCTCTTTAACTAGATTTTCATCTCCATATTTAGTATTACTGATATGATGGTCAATTACATATTTTTTCTTTACTCTATTTAAGATATCACTTGGATCATTTACTCTATCAATATTAGCAGTATCTAATATAATAGCGGTATCATAATCTTTATTACTTTCTTCTTTGATATCTTGAAATCCTTCAAGAAAGTTAAATCTTTTAGGAGGCTCTTTAATTACTACATCTACTTCTTTACCTAATTTCTTTAAGGCGTGATACATAGCTAAAGTACTACCGATAGCATCACCATCGGGATTATTATGACAAAGTAAAACAATATTATTGCTACTTTGTATTTTGTCAATAATATTGTTCATACTTACTCCTCCTTATTTATTTCATCAATTATCTTTTCTATCTTGTTACCATATTCAATTGATTCGTCATAAACAAATGTTAACTCAGGCATTTTTCTTATTTCTACTTCATCAAATAGTTTACCACGGATAAAAGAACTTGCTCTATTTAAAGCTTTAGTTACTTTTTCTCTATCGGTATCTATTAAATTAGTAAAATATACTTTAGCATAAGATAAATCATTTGTTATATCAACTGCTGTTATGGTTACAAATTTGATATCGTCATCTTTTACTTCTTCATTTATTATTTTTGATATTGCTTCAGTAAAGATGTGTCCTAATCTATCTAATTTTACACTCATAATTATCTCCCATTTCTATAAATGCCAGTTTCTACTTTGCAAAAATCGGCATAGTTTTCCATATTAGCTATGTTATTTCTTACTAATCTCTCCGCAATCTCACGACCTCTTTTAAATAGTAATGAGTTTTTAGGATCACCATAGCCTTCAACTTGTATTTGCTGCTCCTCTAGTGAAGTACCTTCGAACACTTCGGTAAAATATGATAATCTACCTGCTGACTCGATGGCATCTTTATATGCTAGTTCATTAGCACTTAACTTTCCCGTTCTTTCTTTGTGTGCATTTAATTCTTTTAACTCTTCTTCAAAAGCTATTTCACCTATTACTTCTTTAGTTCTATATCTTTGATATTTTGGTTTCATATTATCATATATAATCAATCTTGATAATTTATTTTTTTAGACTGATTTTTCCTTTCTTATTTCTTTTTTATATGTTTATTTTTCTTTTGAATTTCTTCTAATCCCTGTTTATAACCTTCTAGATATTCTTTACATTCTTTCAAGGCCTTTGGTAGTTCGTCAAATAATATTTTATCATCATTAGCATCATTTTGACCTAACATATTTAATTCTTCTCTCGTATATAATCCCCCAATAGCACCACCCGCTACTACTCTACTTGCTAAGGTAATATAACCATAATTATAGGATATTAAATCTAATTCTTTAGTTATACCTTCAATATCATATAGACTTCCAAGAGAAGCAAGTCCCGCTAGTCTAGCGTTTTTACCTTCTTGAATTTTTTTATAATTACTACCATATTTTTTTATTTTTTCTTGATAATTAGTTCTTTTATCTTTGTTGAAAAAGATATCATCTGCTATTATTCTTGATATTTCTTTTGGATTTTTTGGTGTTCCTGTTTTTTGCTTTGACATTTTATTATCCCCTATCTTGTTTTTTTATTTGTTTTTAATTCTTCTAATCCTTTTTTATATCCTTCTAGATATTCTTTGCTACTTTGAATTGCTTCTGGTAAAAGATTAAAAGCTATACCACTTACAGCATC
>CAKPRO010000018.1 GCA_934182615.1 uncultured Bacilli bacterium
ACAGTACTACCTTCAATACTAATATTAATATTTATATTATCACTACTACTCCATCTATAATAAGCATAAGTACCCCCTATCATAACAACAATTAACCCTATTATTCCTATTATTAATCCTTTATTATTTTTCATATCTATCTATCCCCTAACTTGGTTGTCCTGTAGTTACTGTTACTGCATTGTATGTTATCTTTCCATCGTTTCTAACATTAGTAGTACCTGTTACAAATGTAGTACCAGAATTACCATTTACTGCATTATTCCAGTCAAATGCTTTACCGGTATTATTATATATAGTTTTTAAATTTGGATTGTTTACATATGTTATTTCGTTATATGTACCTGTTTTATTTGTTAATTCAAATGCTCCCGTACCTATACTTGTTAGTTTTGAATTTGAATTTATCAATACATAATTTAAATTATTATATCTAAAAGCATAATATTCTATTGTTACTACGGAAGCAGGTATTATTACACTCGTTAATTTATTATAGCTAAACGCATTACCTCCTATTGTTGTTACTGAATCCGGTATTGCTATATTTGTTAATTGATTCCTTTGAAATGCAATTGTTCCTATCGTTGTTACTGAATCTGGTATTGTTACGCTTGTTAATTGATTACCGGAAAATCCGGACAAATCCGTTACTGAATCTGGTATTGTTACACTTGTTAATTTATTATTGCCAAATGCATCAACGCCAATTGAAGTTAATGAATTTCCTAATGTTATACTTACTAATTGATTGTTGTAAAATGCTTTTGCACCAATTGATGTTACTGAGTCTGGTATCACTACTGTCGTTAATTTATTATATTCAAAAGCTGAATCACCAATTGAAGTTATTGTATTTGGAATTGAAATTTTAGATATTTCGGTTATACCTTCACAAACATATCTACCGGCATTCGATATATAGTGGTAATTTTCACACGCGAAGCCAGCATTTATTTTAGTGATTTTGTAACCATCTATTTCTTCTGGAATTTTAACATCAGTTATGACTTCATAATTATTTGAATTACCACTATAACAATTATAGTTGGCTAAAGATGCTGTTTTATTTGTTTCGTCTTTATTGCTAAGTGTAAAGCAATAATCAGGTGTAGGAAGATTTCCTTGTTCTGCATCAGCACTTATATTTCCTTGAAATGTTGCTGATGTTATACTATTACCTGCAGATACACTATCTACAAATATTACAATTAAATATTTATTTAATTCAGTATTTGATAATTGCTCTGTTACTAATTTTATTGTACCTGTATTAGTAATTGGCTTAGAATCAATCATTTCAAATGATTGCCCTTTTAAATTTTCTATTGTTAATTTATCATTGCTAAGATTACTTGTATTTCTTAATAATGCATAGCCTAAAGCACCATTACTATCTCCGCCTTCTTTAAATGAATCAGATAAAGTAGTCACATTTAAATATAATGAACCATATCCTTCAATGGTACATGAAGATTTTATACCTAAATTTGCATAAGATAATCCCATACCTTCCTTTATAACGAAATTATCATTACCATCAAATGATTCTCTTACATTAATTAATTTTAAATTACCACTTATATCTTGTCCTTTAGTGTAATCTATAGTAAAACAACCACTTGTTAATCCTATATTTATCTTACTACTTGTCCATGTTAGTATAGCATATGTTAATCCTGATATAGCTAGTATTAATATTGTTACTCCTAGTATTATTAATTTCTTTTTCTTTTCCATGATATCTTCCTTTCTGACATAGTAAAAGACTATGAAAGACTAGTATTACTACTAGTTACTTCATAGTCTTTATCTATATTATTATTTTTATTTATACTTAAGTTAGATTTTAGATATAAAGTTGGTAATAAATACCCCCCCCCATTTTCTACAAACGAATGTATGCTGCTTGTTAAGTTCATATTTATTACCTCCTCTCAATCGTGATGTTGATTTGCGAATTAATTGGGATCGAAAGCTCTCAAATTATTTGGGATCTCAATTACAAATCAATTCTCTTACTTATGAATAAATGATATCATAAATAAAAAATAAATTCAATATATTTGGAAATATTTTTATTAAAAAATGTATTAACCCCGAATATTATATATATGGTTGATATCCATTTTAAAACTTAGAATAAGGTTTAAAATAACCTCTAAGATTATAGCTTAGAGGTAAAACAAAAAGCAACCCTAAGGTTACTTTCTATATATTAACTACTTGTTTTGGTAGTTAGATCCACTAATTTGGTTTTGTCCTAATCTTACTAATCTTTTAGTAATTTCTCCACCAACTGATCCATTAGCTCTTGAAGTTGTATCTGGTCCTAAATTAACACCAAACTCGTTAGCTATTTCATATTTCATTTTATCGATAGCTTGTTTAGCTCCAGGTACTACCATTTTGCTATTTGTATTGTTACTCATTATGTTTCACCTCCTACACTAATAGGTTGTGAATTATTAAGTATTTAATACATATATTTTAATGGTAATTTTTACTAAATATCAAACTTAGTATTATTTCTTTTAATTTCAATTACTTCTCTACTATCAACAGCTTCATCTATAAGAGAATTAAAATCAAAACTCTTTTCATATAGTATAGCTTTATCCATATTAGGATTAATAACAGGATGTTTAGGTAAGAAGATAGTACAACAATCTTCATAAGGAAGTATTGATGTTTCATAAGTACCAATCTTTCTCGATATATCTATAATTTCTAATTTATCTAAACATGCTACTGGTCTAATAACAGGTACATTAGTTACACTATTAATAACTCTCATACTAGTTAAAGTTTGACTAGCAACCTGTCCAACACTTTCACCATTTATAAGACATAGACAAGAAGTTTTTTCCATGATTTTTTCACTTATCCTATACATCATTCTACGCATTATGGTTATCATATATGTAGGGTCGATATTTTTATATATCGCCTCCTGTAAAGCAGTAAACTTCACCACATTTAAAGTAATACTCGAATCATATTTTGTAAGTTCTTCCACTAGTTTTTTGACTTTATTCTTAGCCATTACACTAGTATGTGGAGGAGATTCAAAATAAACACATTCTATCTTGATTCCCCTTTTCATAGCAAGATAACCTGCTACTGGGGAATCAATTCCTCCTGATAACATAAGGAGACCTTTACCTGCTACTGAAACAGGATAACCGCCTGATGCTTTTATTTCTTTATGATATATATAAGTATAATCTTTTCTTATTTCTATATGTAATAAATAATCAGGATTATGAACATCTACTTTTTTATTAGGAATATTTCTTAATATCAAAGAACCAATCCTTCTAGAAAAATCCATACTAGGAATAGGAAATGATTTATCACTTCTAGTAGTTTCTACTTTAAAAGTATTAAATTCTATATTTTTAGCTACTTCAAGTACATTAGCTTCTATTTCCTCAGTATTAGTATTAACACGAGTAGCTACTACTATACTATGAATACCAAAAATATTTTTAAGTATATCAACTACTTCATCAATATTTTCTTCTGTCTCAATATACATTCTATCTCTTGTTTTAATAATATTAACTTTATAATTTATTAAAGCTTTTTTTATATTATTATATAGTATATTAATAAATACTTTTCTATTATCTTTCTTAGTAGTTAATTCTCCATATTTAATTAATATTATTTTCATTTACATCACTCACTTCTCTATGCTACTACAATCTATTGTTTCTGATAAACAATATTTTGTATCATTATTTTCTTGCCATATTAATTTTTTTTGACTACTGTCGTAGTGGACGTAGCCACATAATGTTTTAGTGTCACTAAAGGGATCTAGTATCTCGTCTCTAGTTATTAAACTATCACAAAATAGTTTTTGAAGGGTTATTTCATCAGAAGGATTATAGGTATTTTTATGATTATTAGTATATGTTTCTGCTGACGAAATAATTAGATTTATTTTTTCTTTCTTTTCTTTATCTTTACTTCTTTCTATTGTTGAAGTAACTGTCGGTATAGCTATTGCCATTATGACTAATAATATTACTACTACCGCTAATAACTCTATTAGGGTAAAACCTTTTCTATTTAACTTTTGCATTTTATTTGCTCCTAAGATAGTTTTTTACATGGTTCACAAGAATAATTTTCAGGAACACAACTTGATTCGTATCTAGCATCACCAGGAGATACTTCAACCCATTTAATGCTTTCTCTTGTTCCCTCAATATAACCACATAATGTTTTGCTACTATCAAATGGATCTAATACTTCTTCTCTAGTAATCTTGCCATTACATATTAGACATAATAAACTATATTCTGCTTTTTCTCCTTCTGGTATGTAAAGATTTTTACCTTCACTTTCCGCCGCTGAAATAATTAAGTTTATTTCTTTATTTTTTTGTTTTTCTTTACTTTTTTCTGAAGTTGATGTTATACTCGGTACTGCTACTGCCATTATGACTACTAATATTACGATAACTACTAATAACTCTACTAAGGTGAATCCTTTCTTATTTAATTTTTGCATTCTTATTCCTCCTTAATCTTAATTTGATATATTATTACAATCTATATTACTTGGAAGACAATATTGTGTACTTCCTGTTACTTCTACCCACATTGATGCTTGTCTGTTACTGATTACATATCCACAGATAGTTTTATTTTTGTTAAAAGGGTCGACTATATCTTCTCTTGTTATTAATTTAGAACAATATAATTTATCTAATGTTATCATTCCACTAACATCTTCGTGATCGGATACATATATTTTAGCGGCCGCTACTACAATATTTTCTATCTGTTTTTTTTGTTTTTCTTTACTTCTTTCTACTGAAGAAGTAATACTTGGTATGGCTATTGACATTATAACTCCTAATATAATGACTACTACTAATAGTTCTACTAAAGTAAATCCCTTTTTATTTAATTTTTTCATTTGCTTCACCTAAGTTAAGTATAAAGTATTTTTATCTTTATATCAATACTTTTTGAATATATTTATTAATTATTTTTTTATTTTTACATATAATATTAATGTTGATTCTAATGTAAAAAAAGAAGCAACAGAACTATTTAATAGTTTAGGATTAAACATGAGTACTGCGATTAATTTATTTTTAAGAAAGTCTATTAATGAAGGCGGTATACCATTTGAAATAAAAAAATCCTAAACCTACTAGAGAACTTAAAAAGGCTTTAAAGGAAGCAAAAAAAATTGAGAACGGGGAAATTAAAAGTAAAGGTTATCACAATATAGACGAATTATTTGAGGATTTGAATAAATGAATAAAACCAAGTATGAGATTCACTACACAAAGAAATTCAAAAAACAATATAAAAAAGTTGTTAAACAAAATAAAGATTTAAAAAAATTAAGATATATTGTTGAAACTTTATCTAATGGTAACTCTTTAGAAGAAAAATATAAAGACCATAGTTTAATAGATAACAAAAATTTTAATGAATGCCGTGAATGTCATATTGAACCAGATTGGTTACTTATTTATAAATATATTGACGAGAAACTTATTCTTTTGCTAATGAAAACATGTAGCCATAGTGAACTATTTAAAAAATAGAATTACTTTTATAGTAACTCTATTTTATTTTTTCTTTTAAAGAATTTAATATATTAATAGCTTCAATAGGTGTTATATTTAGAACATCTATTTTTTTTAGTTCTTCTTCAACAATACTCTTCTTTTCTTCAAAATTAAGAGGTAACATCATTTGCATAGAAGAATCTTTCTTACTATTATTATCTTTAGATTCATATTCATTTAAGATAACATTAGCTCTATCAATTACTTCTTTAGGAAGACCCGCTAATGTAGCAACATTAATACCATAACTTTTATCTACTGATCCATCTTTTACTTTATGTAAGAAAGTAATATTACCATTCTCTTCAATCGCAGATACATGTTTATTTTTTAAATTAGGAAGTGTATTTTCCATACTTGTAAGCTCATGATAATGAGTAGAAAATAATGTTTTACATTTAATATTATTAGCTATATATTCTAGAATAGCTTCAGCTAAACTCATACCATCGTAAGTAGCGGTCCCTCTACCTAGTTCGTCAAAAAGAATTAAACTATTTTTCGTAGCATTCTTAATAGCCCGAGAAGCCTCCATCATTTCTACCATAAATGTAGATTCACCACTTACTAAGTCATCACTTGCTCCTATTCTTGTAAAGATCTTATCAAATACTGGCAAATGAGCCTCTTCAGCAGGAACAAAGCATCCTATTTGAGCCATAATAGCAATAATACCAAGTTGCCTCATATAAGTAGATTTACCAGCCATATTAGGACCAGTAATAAGTAAAATATCCGTATTATTATCCATAATAATATCATTAGGTACATATTCAGCATCTTTTAATACTTTCTCTACGACTGGATGTCTAGAAGATATTACTTTGATTTCATTAGTACTATTTAATATAGGTCTAACATAACCATACTTTTCACTAACAAAAGCAAATGATTGTAAGACATCTATTTCACTAATTACTTTAGCATTCTTTTGTAATACTTTAATATATTCTTTACATTTATCTCTTATTTCTACGAATAAATTATATTCTAAATTAATAATCTTATCTTCAGAAGACAAAATAATATCTTCTTTTTCTTTTAGTATAGGATTAATAAATCTTTCACAATTAGCAAGTGTTTGTTTTCTAGTATAACCCATATCATCAGTAATCATAGATAAATATGAATTACTAACTTCTATATAATAGCCAAATACTTTATTAAATCCTACTTTTAATCCTTTAATACCAGTTCTTTCTCTCTCTTCTTTTTCAAAATTACTAATAAAGTCTTTTCCACCCTTACTTAGACTCTTTAATTCATCTAACTCACTAGAATATCCCTCTTTTATTAAGAAGCCATCTTTTAAACCATTTGGAGCATCTTCATTAATAGCCTTCTCTAAAAGATCATATAAGTCATTTAAAGGATGTACTTCATCATAAAAATTAATTTTCTCTAATTTATCTTTAATACTAGGAAGTACTTTTAAGGAACTCTTTAATTGTAATAAATCTTTAGCATTAGCAGAACCAAATGATATTCTACCACATAATCTTTCTAAGTCATATACTTCATATAAATCATTTCTAAGTTCTTCAGCTAATATAAATTCTTCAAGCAACTTAGTAACAATATTATATCTTTCATTTATTCTAGACATATCTACTAATGGATTCTCAATAAAATATTTTAACTTTCTACTTCCCATAGCAGTCTTAGTATTATCTAAAAGCCATAATAAAGAATATGTTCTTTCCTTAGTTCTTAAACATTCAGTTAATTCTAAATTTCTCTTAGTATGAATATCCATCATTAATGATGATTCATCTTTTTTAATTATTACCTTTTGAAAATGAGATAGATTTCTTTTTTGTACAACACTTAAATAATATAATAATAACTGTATAGATTTTATTATTCTATCATCATCTATATTACTATATATATCATTATAATTATCAGTAAGAAAAGAATCCTCTATAGTTACTGGTATCTTTTGACTCCTTATACTAGATATTAATTCTTTATCTACATTACTATCTACAATTAATTCTTTTATCTCTAAAGATAATAATTTATATATAATATCTGAATTACTACTATATAAAGAAGAATATATATCACCAGTAGTAATATCTGAATATGTAAAAGCATATCCATATCCAAAGCTATATAAACTACCTATATAATTATTTTCTTTTTCATTTAATGAATTAGCATTAATAATAGTACCAGAAGATATTACTTCAATTATATCTCTTTTAACTATTCCCTTAGCATTCTTAGGATCTTCTAACTGTTCACATATAGCTACTTTAAAGCCTTTTTTAATTAACTTATCAATATATATTTCAGCAGCATGATGTGGTATTCCACACATAGGAACTTTCTCTTCTAATCCAGCACTCTTGCCAGTAAGAGTAAGTTCTAAAGCATGAGCTACTACTTCAGCATCTTCAAAAAACATTTCATAAAAATCTCCTAATCTATATAATATTATTACATCTTCATATTTATCTTTTAATTCAACATAATGTTTCATCATTGGAGATAATTTACTTCTATCTACATCATTTCTCTTCATATTTACTACCTTCTCTGTTTATATATTATACCATATCAAAATACTTAATATCAATATCTTTTTATTTATCAACATAATAAAATTAAGTATTTAAACCCTTTTAATAAATTTAAATATAGTTATTGATATTTTTATAATTTTTTAGTAGAATACTTATAGGAAGAGAAATTTATCCATAATAAAAATGGGTAACACCTAGTCTCAAAAGGTGTTCTCTCCATAATGTTGTTATAGAGCACCCCTGAAGGGTGCTCATTTTTTATCTATGGTTACGACTATCTATTAAGTATAATGTAACTAAAGTAAACCATATTATTAGTATGATTTCATTCACTTACTAAAACCCTCATTTCTGTTTGCTTTTTCAGCATAGCATCACTCCTTCCTTAAATACTTAAAAAAGGAGAGACGCACCTTATTGACATTACCTAGAACCCCCCTATATTTATACTTAATAGTCAATATAATATGGCTATTTATTTATACTTTTTATATACATACAAACGCATATTATTTGCTATCACTTATCATTTTCTTTTTAAACAAAAATATTTCTAATACTATAGTTATTATTGTATATATAACCACTATTAAAGTGCTAGTTAATATATTGTTGCAACTATTATTTAATACACTTTTAGTTATATTTAAAGTACTTTGAAATGGTAATATTTTACATATAGTACTAAAAGTATTACCAACCATATCAGTACTAAAATACATACCACTAGTAAAGGCTACTAACTGTACTACTATACTAGATACTCCTGAAGATGATTTTTCAGTAGTTATTGTTCCTATTAATATACCAAGAGATATAAATAATAAAGATATAGGTATTGATACTAATATTGTATAAATAATATTTATACTAAAGTTTAATCCCAGTAACATAGCAGTCATAAAGAATAATATATTTTGTATTAACACTATTGGTAATACTGATATACTATATCCTAAGATATAATCTATACTCTTCATTGGAGATACCCCAAGTCTAGTAGTAAGAGATGTACTTCGATCTTTAGCTACTAATGAAGAAGTAAACATTGTTATAAAAGATAAACTAAATATAATAATACCAGGAGTAAAATTCTCTATATTATATACTTCATTTGGTATTTTAAACTGCTTAAATATATATAATAGAAATAATGGTAAAATAATAGAAAAGATAATACTAAGCGGATCTCTTATTATTTCTTTAAAATTCCTATTAGCAAATGTTAGTGTTCTCATTATTATCCTCCTCTATTATTTTTATAAAAGCATCTTCAAAGTTTTTAGTTTTAGCTTTTTTTATTAATTCTTTAGAAGTACCCAGTTCTATTAACTTACCTTTATTCATTATACCTATTCTATCAGATAATACTTCAGCTTCTTCCATATAATGAGTAGTAAGTATAATAGTAGTTTTTCCTTTTAATGCTTCTATTACTTTCCATAAGTCATGTCTTGATATTACATCTAAACCTAGAGTTGGTTCATCTAAAAACAATATTTTAGGATCATTTATTAAAGATATCGCAATAGATAATTTTCTTTGATAACCACCAGATAATGTCCTAGCCTTTTGTTTTAATACTTCTTCTAATTTAAATAATTTTATTAACTCTTTTATTTTATCTTCTTTATTAGGTATTTGATATATACCTGCCATAAAATATAAATTTTCTAATACTGTTAAATTAGATGCTACCGCAGTCTCTTGAGGAGATATATTTATTATTTCTTTTATTTTACTACTATCTTTTACTAAATCTAAATTATTTATATCTACCTCTCCACTAGTAGGTAATATTAATGTAGATAACATCTTAATAGTAGTAGTCTTACCCGCTCCATTAGTTCCAAGTAAAGAAAATAATTCCCCTGTCTTTATTTCTAAATTTAAATTATCTACTGCTAATTTATCTTTATATTTCTTAGTTAAATTATTTATCTTTATCATTAGATCCTCCTAATATATTATTAGTAGCAGCCTCAATTACATCTGACTTTACTAAAGCTATTCCTTTTTTAGAATCTGCTAGTACTATTAAAGAATCTCCCGGATTTATATCAAAGATATCTCTTACTTCTTTAGGTATTACTATTTGTCCTTTCTCTCCTACTTTACTTATACCCATATATTTATTTTTCTTCATTATATTATTTCCTTTCTAAAGTTATACTAGTTATACTTTTCATACTAATTATACTATCTATTATATATATAGTCAATACTAAAAATATTTATGAGAAAGACCTGAGTCTTTCTCATACCACGAAATACTATATGATGAAGTACCAAATAAAAAGAAGATTAATTTCTTCTTTATTTTATTTGTACTCCAAATAATGATATAATATCACTAGCTTGAAGAACATTTATTTTTATACCTTTTAATGAATTAATATCAAAAACTATTCTTTCTATATTACAAGTAGAAAAATCAACATCTTTTAAATTGATCCTAATAAATTCCGTTTCATTAAAAGTACTATTATATAAACTTATATTCTTAATCTTAGATTCAGTAAATATACTATTACTAAAATTGCTATCAATTATCTCAACATTATTTAAACTACTAGCAAAAAAATTAGTATATTTAGAATTACTACTACTAAAAGAAACATCTTTTAAACTACTATTAACAAAAGAAGTACCAAGTAATTTACAATTATCAAATACTACTCTACTAAGTAATTTATTATCAAATACTTGATTAGATATATCACAGTCTTTAAATATTACATCTATTAAATCAACATTATCTAATTTTATATTACTAAAATTAATATTATTAAAAATACAACTATCAAAAGTTATATCACTAATTATAATATTTTCTTTTATATTAGTATTATATAATTTATTACTAAAATCATTATCTTTTATACTATCTATAATACTATATTCTACACAGTTTTTTATTTTAGGACTAACTATTTTCATTAGCTTCCTCCTTATATAAATAACAATCCCTATCATGAGAATATATTATACCAATAGCTTGAAGATATGAATATATAATCGTAGTACCTACAAATGTCATACCCCTTTTTCGTAGATCTTTAGATAGATTGTCAGACAATTCAGAACTTGCCATATTTATTTCATAGTATATTTTGTTATTAGTAAAAGTTAAAAGATAATTCTTAAAACTTCCATATTCTTCTTTGATATCTTTAAATATCTTAGTATTATTAATACTAGCCTTTATCTTTAGTTTATTTCTTATTATATCTTTATTTTCCTCTAATTCTTTTATTTTATCTTCAGTATAATTACATATTTTATCTATATCAAAATCATCATAGGCAGTCCTGAAGGCCTCCCTCTTATTTAGAACACATTCCCAAGATAATCCTGCTTGAAACATCTCTAAGATTAACATTTCTAATAAATAAGTATCATCTAGATTTAATACACCCCATTCATTATCATGATAATCTATATATTTAGGATTATTTAAATTACACCATTTACATCTATTCATATCTCTTCTCCTTTGATAGTTTATCTTTTTTTATATTATTTTCATCCTCTTCAAAATATAATCCTGTCATTAATTATTATAACATACTTATCTATTTTTTTATTAGCATCAATTAATTTATGGTAATTTATAATTTTTTTAGGATTAAAATAAGAACTATTATCTAGTCCTTATTTACTCTTTTTTAATTTATCTGTATAACCTGCAAACTTTATTTTAGTAGTAGATTCTGCAAAATGGTTATTTTTATTTTTGCTATTATGTAATTGTACCATCTTAATTGCGGGTACTATTTCATTATCTTGACAATTAGAAATTATATATGCTTCTTCATCTGTTATTTCCATACCATTAAAATATCTTAATAATGCTCCTCCTAGCATATATAATCTTTCCATACTTATTTTTTCTATTTCTTCTCTTTTCATAATTTATTTTCCTTTATTAATTAATTTATATTTTATTTATAATATGTAGTAAAACTTAGTATACTCTTCTACCATTTTCTACTTGTCTTTCTAGATTTAATAAAACTACTCCATCTTTAGTATCTACCCCTAGTACAAGCACTTCACTAGTAACATCTCCTATTTTCATTGGACTAAAATTAGTAACCACTATTACTTGCATATTTATTAAATCTTCTGGTTTATAGACATTAGTTATTTGAGCAGAAGTTTTCTTTATACCTAGTTCTCCCAAGTCTATTGTTAATTTATAAGCAGGTTTTCTTGCTTTTTCATTAACTGCTGCTTCTATTATAGTACCTACTCGCATATCTACTTTTTTAAAATCCTCTATCGTTATCATTTTACTTCTCCTTTATATATCACTAGTATATCATAATAATAACAAAGTTACTAGAGAGTATTAAGATTCTTGTAATTGTTTTTTAGATTGTTCACTAAACTTTTCTACATTTTATTTTATCATAACTATCATTACAATTATTATTCATTATTTTTCTCCTTTTATTAATACCTAGATTTATTTCTAATTATAAAAAGAAATATCGGTCTTAATAAACCAAAAGATAAGATATTAAATATAGTTAATATATCTCCATATTTATTTGTATGACTAATATATATTTTATGTGATATTATTGTATCTAATATAAAAGTAATTATTAAACTAATTATTAATATAATAAATAAAACTATTTCTAATTCTTTATGAATATAAAAATAAATACCTAAACAAATTGATACAAATGATAAAATTCCCGATATAATACCCATTATTTTATTACCCGCTATTGAACCTAATAAATATTTATTATAAAAAGGTATCCAAGCAGTAAAAGTATTTTTATATCCCATATTTTTACTCATACACATAATTGAAATACCTTCAAAGGTATAACTTATTACTATATATAATATAATAGCTACAAAAATAGTAATAAAGAATATATATAAAAATAATAATATATTCATAAGAACTATAACACTAAGTCCTCCCATAATATTCACTCCTCTACTAATTCTTATTTTTTTTATCTTTATTATTTTTAGACATATAAGCTACTAGTAAAATTATACCAATAAAATTACATCCAATTGATAACCCTACTAATAAACCACTACTAAATTTTCCAAAATTACTTGTTTCATTTCCTGAAAAAAATGTAAATGCTAAATATAATAAATTTCTTAAAACAATTAAGAATGTTCCTATTTTAGTTGGTTCATTTTAAATACCACATTTCTTTATTTTTGAAATCTTTAATCCACTTTAACATATTTTCCTTTTTTCTAATAAATTGTAATTTTTCGTTATATCTTATTGAAAATTACTGTCTTTTCTTTCATAGATACTTTACCATCTTCATATCCAAATTCTTTTGCTTCTTTCTTGTAAGTTAAAAATGAATGGTCTATTTCAAATCCTATAATATTTTTGATTTCTTCATAAGATAATTTATAATTTTCTTTATTATTTTCTTTTAAATACTTCCATAATGGTTCGTACTTGCTCATTGTTACCTCCTAGACAAATTGTAATTTGTCTTTTACAATAATAGCATAAAAAAGAAAAGTAGTTATTGTTAATCAACTATTGCATTTTTCTA
>CAKPRO010000019.1 GCA_934182615.1 uncultured Bacilli bacterium
GTTTTTTATATGGTGGGAATTTATCCCTTTGGAGACAGAAGCTTATTGATATGGGACTTAAGATGGCAGTATATTCAGTTCTTCTCATGGCTGAAAAATGTACTGGGGGAAGGTGGGAATTTATTTTATTCTTTTAATGCGGGTATGGGAAGTAATATGATTGGTCTTTTTGCGTATTACCTTGCGAGTCCGCTTAATTTATTGGTATTATTTTTTGATGACATTCAATTATTTATATTAGTTCTTACGGTCCTGAAATTGGCATTGGCGGCATCAGCGATTGCTCTTTTTATGAAAACTAGATTTCCTGCTATTGATAATGGGTGGATTATAGTTTTAGCAAATTGCTATGGTATGATGTCGTATGGTATTTCGCAGAAATGCAATATTATGTGGCTGGATGCACTGATTTTATTGCCATTAATTACCAGAGGAGTGTATCTTCTGATTAAGGAGCAGAAAAAGTGCTCTTTATTTCTTGCTGTTTTAGTAATGATTATCTGTAATTGGTACATGGCATATATGTGCTGTTTGTTTTCAATTTTGTATTTCTTTTTTGAAATGTTATGCAGTGGTGAGAAAAAGAAGTATTTTTCAATAACAATACAATATGGAGTAACTATGTTTTTGGCGGTTATGGGATCAATGTTTTTGTTTTTACCTACCGCAGTAAATTTACTTCAAGGAAAAGGAATTGAAAGTTCAACTGATTATACACTAGGATTTCATGTTGGAATCAAAACGTTAATAAAGGGCTTTTTACCTGGAATATTGCAACAAAAAGCTTTTGGAACTGAATCTCAGGGTGTCTTATTATTTTGTGGTAGCTTTGTGCTGGTGTGTGCTGCTGGATATTTCTTATTAAAACGAAATAGAAGAAAAAAAAGCATGTCTGCAATAGTACTATTATTTCTTGTTATTTCGGTCACTTTTGTACCATTGGAAAATATATGGAATGGTTTTAGAAAAGCAAATTCATATTATTGTCGTTTTTCCTTTTTGGTTAGTTTTTTTATCATATATCTTGCGGCTTCTTTTCTTGAGAATAGTCCGGCTGTGTTTAAGAGGAAGACATTTAAATGTGTTATATGCGTATTTGTGGGGATAGAATTAATTTTTAATGCTTGGAGTATTGTAAAATCATTTGCTCCACTGGGCGCGCATGAATATAAAAAATATGATAAGGCGCAAAGAGAATTGTTTGAGAATTTTGATTTGTCTTCAAGTGACTTTTATAGAACTGAGCAGGCATCTTTAGATGGTGGCGACAGGGGTGGAAATTATTTAGGTGTTTTTAATGAAGGCTTAGAGTATGGCTATCATTCATTTGCAACATATACATCAACAATAAACAACAGGATTACGAGTCTATACAATAAATGTGGATACCATGATTATTACAGATTTATACAGTATAATGAACCAATTTTATTAACGGATTCTTTATGGGGAATAAAATACATAGCAAGTGATCATAAGATTTTGGGATGTGATTTGAATCTTCAGTTTGAACCGAAAAATAATAAATATGTATATGAGAATCCATATGCATTGGGTCTTGGATATAAAGTGAAAAATACAGATATAGAAGATATTGTAGCAGATAATCCGTTTGAATATCAAAATAAGCTGATTTCTAAGTTAGTGGGATATGATATTGAATGTTATAAGAAAATTGAAACTGAAAAAAGTATAGGGGAAGATAATGTTACATTTTCTGTAAAAATACCGGAAAATGATCATGTTATGTATGGATATATTAATCATGTGAGAAAAAATAATGATAAAGTGGATATAGTTATAAACGGAAATCCGAGAACGAACTATTCGCGAACAACGTCTTACAAAATGTTTCAAATTGATGATCAGGAGAACTCAAAATTTTCAACGGTAGAGGCGACTGGGAATATTTCAAATAAAGATGAGTTGGAAGGTGTATTTTATTATCTTGATTTAAAAGAATTGCAAAGTGTAGTTGATAATTTGAAGAAGAATACATTTCAGATAGAGAACTGTACAGATGGCAAGTTGGTTGGAACATATTTAGCTTCAGAGGATAATGAAAACTTAATGTTGACGATTCCATATGATAAGGGATGGAAAATTAAATGTAATGGAAAATCTATAAATGCAGATTCAGAAAGAACATTTACTGTCCTTAAAATGAAAAAGGGGGTTAACGAAATTGAGATGACATATGTTTCGCCAGGAATTTATGAGGGGATATTAATTTCTTTGCTGGGTATTCTGCTTTTTGCAATTTGGCAAAAAGCAGAAATGAAATTCAGACGTTTAAAAGATGTTTGAAGATAGGAAGTTTTCTGAATACATGTCCAATTCCCAGAGAAATCAAAATAATAACAAGGGTACGCAGAGAATTTATGATAATGTTGGTCACATGCAATTGAGGATATATATAATCTAAGGCAACTGCAGCAAAGAACATATGTATATAATAAATGTCAAGTGTACGAGACGAAACGAAAGAAACACAGGCATTTAATTTTGGTGAAAATTTATGAAAATTATAAGTTGAAAATAATGCAAAAATACCAATGCACATAAAAACAGTACCTAATTTTAAATACCCGTTCTTAAAAGATTCTCCGGTCCACAGAAGTGTTCCGCATTGCAGATATTTGGCAATTGAATCCCATAGAAGACCAAGAGCAATACAAAGAATGCAAATGGGACGGAATTTCTTTGAACTGGCTAAAGTAATAGGATGAACAAAAAATATATCATGCAAAATTGCACCAAGAACAAAATAAACTAAAAAATGTCCATTTGAATTCAGCGGGCTTAATGTAGAACGAAAACCATCAATGGTGAGTGTTGAGTTTATATGTAAGGCAGAAGTTATTTGAAAAAGTAAAACATTTATTTCTTCAGAAAACTGAAAAAAAATCCCACACATGGTAGTAAAAAAATATAAAACAGGTTTATTATAATCCCAACATACTTTTAATAAGGGAAAGAGTATATATAAAAATAGTAATGTATAAGTAAACCACATATGAGCTGTTGGAACATGATTTAAAGTTTGTGAACCACAAAAGTAATACCAAAGCTCAGACTTTGAAAAATTATCAAAACTTACTTGCTTAGTTATTAGGCTGACAATAAGATAGAGCAGTCGCCATCCTTCTACAGCAATAAATAGTGATAAAATTTTATGCATATGTTTTGGGAGATTAAAAGATTTATGAAATAAAAGTGCTCCGTTTACCATGAAAAATAGTGGTACACATATACTGCAAATAATAGATAAAAAAGATGAGGAATATGAACAATCAAACCATGGACGGTGGATAGATACGACTAAAAAAATTGCCAGTATCTCGAGATAATCAAAATACAAAATTCGTTTCTTAGGGGGCATTATAAATGATTTCATGATAACTCTCCAATCTGTATATATTAAGTAAATGTATAGTAACATATAAAGAAATATGTGACAATAAAAAATAGGATGGGGGTAAGTATTAAGTTAAATTTGCAACGAACTAGAAAAATATGCTATAATATCAAAAAATGCTTATTAGGGGAAGGAAAATGGTAAAAGTATCAGTAATTATTCCTGTATATAATGTAAAAACATATCTGAGACAATGTCTGGACAGTGTGACAGGACAGACACTGAAAGAAATAGAAATTATTTGTGTAGATGATGAATCGACAGATGGTTCTTTGCAGATTTTGCAGGAATATGCGGAAAAGGATCAGCGTGTTCAGATTATAAAACAAAAGAATGCAGGAGCAGGAGCTGCGAGAAATAACGGGATGCGGCATGCAACGGGAAAATACCTGTCATTTTTAGATTCAGATGATTTTTTTGAATTAGATATGCTTGAAAAGGCTTATGAGCAGGCTGAAAAGGATCAGGACGATTTTGTTGTTTATAAATCGGATCAGTATCACACTGAAAAAGATGAATTTGTAAATGTAAGCTGGGTAGTGCGACAGGCAGAGCTTCCGCCATATCAGCCATTTAATCATCGTCAGATGACAGATAATGTATTTAAAGTATTTGTTGGCTGGGCCTGGGATAAATTATTCAGAAAAGATTTTATAGACAAATATGAACTGACTTTTCAGGAACAGCGTACAAGCAATGATATGTTATTTGTATTCAGCGCAGTCGCATTGGCAAAAAGAATTTCCGTTGTACCGGAGGTGCTGGCGCATCAGAGAAGAGATGCAAAAGATTCTCTTTCAAAAACAAGAGAGCACTCATGGGATTGCTTTTACTTTGCTTTAAATGCACTAAAAGAAAGACTGATAAAAGAAAATCTGTATAAAGAATTAGAGAGAGATTATATAAATTATGCTCTTCATTTTTCTTTATGGAATTATAATACGTTATCAGAACCGACAAAAAGCAAATTAAAAGATAAATTAAAAAATGAATGGTTTAAAGAACTGGGAATTGATGATAAAAATAAAGCGTATTTTTATAATAAACGAGAGTTTGATGAGTACCAGAAAATTATGGGAAAGACTGTAACTGCAAACAGTAAGAAAGAAAATGAAGCATTATTTTTAGAGAAACTTAAAAGAAAATTGAGATAGTAAATTTAATAAAGAACAGAAATGAGGATAAAAATGGCAAAAGTATCAATTATTATACCAACATATAATGTGGAAATGTATTTAGATGAATGTTTGGAGAGTGTACAACGACAGACATTGAAGGATATTGAAATTATTTGTGTAAATGATGGATCAAAGGATAATTCACTTGAAATTATAAAAAAATATGCGAAAGATGATCCGCGATTTATCATCATAGATAAAGAAAACGGTGGTTATGGAAAAGCTATGAATGTAGGTCTTGACAAGGCAACCGGTGAATATATTGGTATTGTTGAGCCAGATGATTTTGTTCCGCTTTATATGTATGAGGATTTATATAACATAGCAAAAACTAATGATCTCGATATGGTAAAGGCAGACTTTTATCGTTTTAAGAGAAGTGAAGAAAATGGTGATATGATTCTGGTATACAATCATCTGGATAAGACCGGGGAATGGTATAATAAGGTATTCAATCCGAGTCAGGAGCCGAAAACACTCAACTTTATAATGAATACATGGAGTGGAATTTATAAGAGAGAATTTATTGAAAAACATCATATCAGACATAATGAAACTCCGGGGGCATCTTTTCAGGATAATGGATTCTATTTTCAGACATTTATATATGCAAAACGTGCAATGATTTTAGATAAACCGTATTATATGAATCGAAGAGACAATCCTAATTCTTCTGTAAATAACAGAGAAAAAGTTTATTGCAGTAATATTGAGTATGATTATATTCGTGAAATACTGATGAAAGATCAGTCTATTTGGGAAAGATTTAAGTACATGTATTCAGTTAAAAAGTTTCACAATTATAATTTTACTCTCACACGAATCGGCGATGAATTTAAAAAGGAATATATTCAGAGAATCAGTAAGGAATTCAAACGTGCAAAAGAAAACGGCGAGTTAGTGCCGGAAACATTTGGAGTAAAAGAATGGGAAAAATTAATGTTTCTCATTAAAGATCCGGAAGGGTTCTATACGAAATTCTATCTTCAGAGCACAAGAGAACTTGCACTTGAAAAGAAAGTAAATGATTTGGAAACTTCCACCAGTCTTAAAGTGGGACGCGCAATTATGTATATTCCAATTAAAATTAAAAAAATGTTAAAAAGAAATTCAAAGAAAAATTCCTAATACGTTAATGGAATGCATAATAAGTTCAAGACCACTGCATGAAATGCAGTGGCCTTTGCATGTTGTATCAAATATATTATTTTTTTTACGGAAAAATGAAATTACAACTGTAAAATCAAAGGAACTATAATAAGGGTATCTATAGAGTAAAAGAGGAGAAGATACGAGTAAGAAATATGCTTATCTGGGATGTTCTTATGAAACAGTATCGGACAAAGTATAGAAAAATTGGAAATAGAGATAAAAGACATGCTGTCATACTCTGACTCTGGTTCCGTTAAAGTGATAGATGGCATTGTAGTGGTGAAGTGGGGATAACATAGTGAAGTAAAAAGATACTGATAATGAACTCGAAGATTGTGCTGGTTAAATAGCTGGACAGGAGTAGAAAATGGAAACTGAAAAGAAAAGTTGGTTTGACAGTTCTGTAGAAAAAGCAATTGCTTGTTTGGGAAAAAAATTAACATCCGCAGAATTATCAGAAAGAACAGATGAAAAGAAGTTAGAGCCGGTTTTTGACATATTTTGGGAAAATATAACTAAAGGTGACAGACCAACAGATAACAGTGATGTATGGTTTTATGAGCCGGTGTTAAAGTTAAAAAATGAAATTGT
This sequence comes from uncultured Bacilli bacterium, assembly GCA_934182615.1. Taxonomy (GTDB): domain Bacteria; phylum Bacillota_I; class Bacilli_A; order RF39; family UBA660; genus CAG-302. Next base: position 6,340 of record CAKPRO010000019.1, read on the forward strand.
CAGAAACTCATATATGTCTTCTGTAGAAAAAACTTATACAAATTGGACACTGCATCTTTGTATTAAATTTATTGATGACAGTTCTTCAAGGGAAATTTTTGAAACAATTTGTCAGAAATACAGGGAGTTTGTGTTATATAATCTTGGGTTGATTGGGCATACTAGAAGTTATTTTTATAGTAACAGGGAGTTTGATCGACTCTTGCAAATTCTTGAATGGGATATGGAAGATATCTGGAAACGTATTTTGTCTGACAAAGAGGAAAAACACGTATCGGAATTATAT
>CAKPRO010000020.1 GCA_934182615.1 uncultured Bacilli bacterium
AAACCGCGATTAAGGCAGCGTTTGTATTAAATGCTACACTGGAAGAAACCAACCTTTTATTGAAGGCGTCCGGAAACAAAGAACTTTATCCCAGACGGGAGGAAGATGCCATTATAGAGTTTGCAATCAGAAATCATCTGGACGTTTACCAGACAGAGGAACTTCTGAAAAAGCGTGGCCTGAAAATGAGTCTTCTTGATAAAGAAAAAAAGTGAAATGATGTGACTGTGATATGGAATCATTGGAAAAACAGTTTTTCTTTTCCCAGTATCAATCCCTGGATGTGATTGCGGAATCAGAGAAAAGTAAAGTAGAAAGAGTCTTTTATACTCCCAGGCAGACAGTATGCGTGGTAAAAACTTACTATAACCGAAACCTGGAAGAGCTTTACCGACGACTGAAGGATATTCATCATAAAAATCTTGCAGCAGTATATGATGCTATTTTCTGTGACGGGAATACTTATGTCGTAGAAGAACTTATAGATGGTGAGACGCTTGCCGAATATATACAGATGGAAGGGCTTTTTACAGAAAAAGAAGTGCTTTCTATTATAAAAGAGGTGTGTGATGGTCTGGAAAAACTTCACAGCCAGAATCCGCCACTGATTCACAGAGACATAAAGCCAGGCAATGTGATGCTTCGAAGCGATGGAAGCGTGAAACTGATTGACTTTGACACAGTGCGCGGTTACAAAGATACAAAAAACCAGGACACTGTATTGCTCGGAACGAAAGAGTATGCATCTCCGGAACATTACGGATACGGGCAGACGGGAATTACCAGTGATATTTATTCCGTCGGCGTTATGATGCATGAAATGCTCACGGGAAAAATACTGGAGAATCATAAAACAGTATATAAAGGACGCCTCTTGCCGGTGATCAATCGCTGTATTCAGGTAGATTCCAAAAGACGATTTCATTCAGTAGAAGAACTGAAAAAAATGCTGGCGACCTATGAGAAACCATGGGGAGTGCTAAGCAGAAACAAGAGAAAGCTAGGAGTGCTTTGTGGAATTGTCTGTGTATTTGCCATCGGTGCAGCTGTCTGGAATGCAAAGCAGGAAAAGTGGCCCGGATTAGAGCAGGCATATGAAAACCAGGAATCACCACAGCTTCTGCTGGAAAATAAAAAAGTCAATAAAATGCTGAAAGAACTTCTGGGAACACAGTATTCTTATGTTAAGGAATGCCTGTATTCTATCAGCGATGATGTCAGTTATCTGGACGGCAGGTATTTTATGAAAGGCGGTATGCCGGGAATGTACACAATTATGGAAGCAGCAGTTTCCTTAAGCGAAACAGGGGAGCTTGAATGTGCATTTCTTAAAGATGGCATCTGTCATTATTATACAAACACAGCAGACTTATATGATACTCCGTCAAAGCAGATGAGAGAATGGATATTTTCCTATGAAGATTATACGATTCAATTCCATAAAGATGATTTGAACAGGGTTGATACAGATGATGATGTAACAGACACTGATTCTGAAATAACAGAACCGGAAAAGAATGCTACATCAGATGTAATTGTTCCCGGAACATATACCAGAGAGGACTCGTCAGCTTATCTCACATTTGAAAGGTCAGAGGACGGAACATACTCTGTAAAGGGCGGCGCATCATGGAGCGTCAATACAGGAGAGATAGATGGTCCATTGACACAGATCAACTCCCAGCAGTATTTATATACAGAGGATGACGCAGATGGAGAAATTTATGCGGAGTTGAAACTGGTGGTAATTGATGGGAAAATATATGCAGAAACGCTGAAAGGAGAATTCGGTGGGTTGAATGTGCGGTTTGATGGGATGTATAAAAGACAGTAGAAAATAAAAAGTCCACCGCGGGTGGGCGAAATGAAAGAACCTATGAATGTATAATAAATACATTCATAGGTTCTTTGCTTACTGTGAGCATTGATTTATGAATTTTGATTTGCTGATGCAGCCCCCGCGGAAGAGTTCGAAGGTTTCCGCGGGTAAGCATCCTTAACATCCGTAAGCCCGGCCAGATAATCCATACTTGTATTAAGAGCCAGAGCAATCCGGCGGCATTGCTCGAAAGTATAGTAGCGTTTACCATTTTCAATCTTGGAATAATCACTTTGATCAATACCTGTGAGATGCTGCATCTTTATCTGTGTGTAGCCCCGCTCGCGGCGCAGTTCTTTCAAACGTGACATAGACGCCTCCTTTTACAAGATTATGGCATAATGACCTATTGACTTTAGGGATGAATTGACCTATTATTGAAATGAATAGTACAATATATAAAAATAAAGAAAAAATTATTCTATTTAATATGATGATCGTATTTATGGAGAATATTCTGTGCATTTTAAGCTGAACTGTATATTAAAATGACAAATACACGATTATTAATTATGTAAAGGAATCAATATGAATAGTAAAAAAAATCAAATTGATGCAAGTGAAACAAATCGAAAGCTATTGCAAAATGAAGATAAATGCGATAAGTACGATTATATTGCAGCGGTAGCTTGTGGAGCTATTGGAGGAATGATAGACATTTTTCTGGTTGGAGCGCCTAGAGAAAGTACTCTAGCAGAATGGACAGATCAACAAGTTGATAAAGCAGTAATGGCTTTTTCAAGAAAAATGGGATGGAATCCAAAAGAAAAAAATATAAATAATGTTAAATCAGCAATTGGATTTTTGGAACGAAATTCAAAAGTGAATTATGATCAGAGAAAGCCGGGAGATGTTAATGATTTGTTTAATATTTCGCCTAAAACCCATCATATGATGTCATTAGCGCACTCTCCGGATATTGTGGGATTATTTTTTTCAATTTTAAATCAATTCACATCAACATCGACATTTATAGCGAATGGAAAATTGGTTACAGTTTCCACAGATACATTTGAATTACAAGGTGGAAATTTTGTGATGAGAATTATGTGTGGAATATCTAATTGGATAGTACATTTGATGTCTGATATAGCTGGAAGTTCCGGTGCACATAATAGGGGAACTGGTATTGTAATGCCATTTTACGAGTTTTTTGGATATTGTAGAATTGGAAACTTTAATTACAAAAATGAAAAAAAAAATTTGGCAGAAATAGCACAGCTGGCATTTACACAGGGATATGATTTAAGATTTGGAATGACACAGGCAATTCCAGTGGTAGTTACCGAACTTACAATTCGACTTGTCTGGGTATTAAGAAGATATATTCAATATCATAAAACCATTAAAGAGTGTGTTCCGTCTAATAAAAATGCAGATTTACGAGTGATGCTTCTTATCGGAAATGGGACGCTATGTATAATGGATGGTGTTGATGCAGGAATTAGATCCGGTGGCAATTTCGTAACGTTTTTTATGCGTATGAACTTATGTGCATGGGTAAGGTTTGCAACATTGGTTTTAAAAGAAGTTTGTATTAGAGTTGGCTTATCTAATGCGCTTCAGAGACAGCTTGATGCGTATCAAAGAATCAATGAGTTACTAGTACAATATCTGAATCAGTTAAAGCAGATAGATTTGGAATTATATAAAAGAGAAATTCAAGAATTTGAGAAAGTTGTAACTATATTTGCACAGGCTGATTCCGAAAGAGAATTGAATAATTTATTGATTGAAAAATTTGAAGAAATGGGAATTAAGAAGCCATGGGAAGGAGATTTTAATGAACATATGTCGAATAAACAAGGAAGGCTGGTATTTGAATAGTGTTTAAGTGTGACTGTTGTGGGTGCTGTTGCAGGAATCTGGATAAGTCAAATTTATATATTGAATTAGATAGAGGAGATGGGGTATGCAGATATCTACGAGGAAATTTATGTTCGATATATGATACTCGACCTTTATTGTGTAGAGTTGATGAATGTTACAAAAAATTTTTTGAGAATTTGATGTCATTAGAAGAGTATTATAAAGCAAATTATAATGCTTGTAATAAAATGAGAAGATGAAGGAGGAATAAAGAGATGCCATTACCATTAATTTTAGGAGGATTAGCTGCAATTACAGGGGCAGCAGGAGTTGTGAATGGAGTAAAAGGCGCATCAAAGATGAAGGATGCAAATGACACTATGAAAAGGGCTGAAACTCGTCATAAGAGCAATATTGAAAAATTTGAAAATAAAAATAAACTTACATGCAGTAAAATGGATGAGGTAGGAACCAGAGAACTGACGATTTTGAAAAGTTTTCAGCAATTTGCTGACGTTGTTGAAAGAATTCAGGGAAGACCAGAATTTAGAGGCTATAGAAAAAATGATGTTGAATTACCTAAATATGATGCAGAAGAATTGAAAGAGGTATCTGTTGGAGCAGGAGTTCTTTTAGGTGGTGTTACAGGCGCAGCAGTTGGAACGGCAGGAGGGTTTGCCGCAGCAGGTGCAACTACAGCAGCAGTGATGGCATTGGGAACAGCGTCTACAGGAACTGCGATAGCAAGTCTTTCTGGTGTAGCTGCAACAAATGCTACTTTGGCGGCAATTGGTGGTGGATCATTAGCAGCAGGCGGCGGTGGAATGGCTCTTGGAAGTACAATTTTAGGTGCATCAACATTAGGAGTTGGTTTGCTTGTAGGTGGAGTTATTTTCAACATTGTAGGTGGTTCTTTATCGGATAAAGCAGATGATGCGTGGGCACAGATGTTAAAAGCAGAAAACGAAATAAATGAAATATGTGGTTATTTAAATGAACTTTATACAGCCGCATCAAAATTTAATAATAGCTTGATTACAGTAAATGCTTGCTATCAGAGACATTTTGAAAAATTAAAGAGAATTGTAATTGGAAAAGGGAAAATACTTTGGAATGATTTTACAGAGGAAGAAAAGATTATTACAGAAAATACGGCATTGCTTGTAGGTTTACTCTTTAAAATGTGTAAGACAAAATTGGTATTTAAAGATGAAGTTACGGATAGCAATATCGTCAATGAATACGCTATTAATAAAACAATGCAAGACGCAAAGACATTTTTGACGGATAAGGGATTGTATATTTAAGTTTAAGGAGAACGAGACTATGAAAAGAAATTTTATAAGAAAGATTTATATATGGGTATCAGTAATAATCTTAACATTATCCGGAATACTCCAGGTCAGTTCACAGGAAGTACAGGCTGCTTCAGCAACAACAGCTAAGAATGCGTATGCAACATTTTTGTCAAAATCAGTAAACTGGGATGGAAGTACTTATCTTGCACCTTCCAATTTAAAGTTTGGATTGATTGACATCAATAATGACAAGGTTCCAGAACTTTATGTATATACAAAGAAATGGAATTATCATTATGATTATAAATTATATGGCTATGTGAATGGAAAAGTGAAGTGTCTGCATTCTTTTAACAGATATTACAAAATGGGACGAGTGTACTCTTCAAAAGGTGTATTTACTGACAGTGCTACAGGCCTGAAATATGGAAGTAGCGCAAGTGCACATTTCAAATACGCCAATGGTAAGGTGTCAAAAGTGGCAGAAAGACTGTATTCAGGATATAACGGAAGAACTACTTATTGGGACGGGGCTGGAAGAACAATCAGTTTAAGCTCATATAACAGCATTCTGGAACGGTATTTGGGTGGAGCCGGATATACAACTGCGCCGAAAATGTATGACAATACTGAGGCAAACAGAAATGCAAAGTTAAAAGGAAAGACAACGACTTCTAAGGTGAAATTCAAAAAGACAAGATTATGGGCGTTTTCTAATGGCGGATTTTACTTAAAAATTACCAGTATCCAGGGGAATAAAATGAAGGCTTCTATCCACATGCCGAAAATGGATAAAAACAACATATCTGCAACCATTGATTCAAGTGGAAAAAAAGCAACAGCGAAATTTACTTGTGCAGATGGTGAAACACATTCATTAGTATTTACTATTTCCGGAAATGGAATCAAAGTAACAGAAAAGTCATATTGTGATCAGAAACTTATTGGATATTCCTTAAATGATGAAATTAATGTAACGATTACACATGGATTTTATCCTCAATCACATTTCTATGTAGAGTAAAAACTTGTATTTACGTATAAAAGAACCACAGCCACTGAAATTCACAGTGTCGCTGTGGTTCTTCTTTCTTGTAAAACAAATACGACCATGTTATGATGGAAGCACAAAGAGTACTGGCGTTGTTTGTAGAAGGACAATGGATAAATTGTAATAGAAATTCAAATGCAACTAAAAAATGATTTGATAAAATTGAAAAGATGGAGGAAACGGGAATGCTGACATGTATCAAATCACAACGACAGAGAAA
>CAKPRO010000021.1 GCA_934182615.1 uncultured Bacilli bacterium
TTGAATAATCATTTATAAGTAGAAAATGCCATGCCCCTGTTGACATGACATATAAGCGACTGCCTGTCGCACAATGAGCCCCCAGTTTTGGGGGGCTTGTTTTTGTTTGAATGAATTTTATAGGTTATTTGTGACTGTATACCCACATTAACAAGTAACCACTTATTTAGTTAATCAAGTATATCAGAATTAATAGGCACTGGACTTGTTAACGTATTAAGTGGACTTCCCTATCGTAGTGTATGGACTTCTATTAGCAAGTTGGATAACTAACCTCATCACTTGCAATACTTTAACTAAAGTAACAGCAAATCATATTATTGATATGATCAAGCACATCGGAATGCTTGGTCAATCCCTTCGGAATAGTTGATCAACTGAATCGGAATCATAAAATAGCTTATAGCTAAAACTGCACTAGTAACTATAAGTACAAATAATGATATAACTAGTGCTGGACTATTTAGTAGTAGGATAAAGCAAATAAGTCTATCATATAAAAATGGTACTTATTAATACAAGTGGTGCAGTTGCTGCTAAACTATAGACCCTATTCATAAATAACCAATCAAAGTGGTGCAGTTGCTGCTAAACTATAAATTCTATTCAATAATAACTACTCAGATATAGACAAGATTCCGTTACTTATAAAAATACATTAATCACTTTAATACTTGACCATTAGCACAATATAGTTAATTGAGTCTCTCTAATTGCTATATAGAGTGTTTGGAGAGACTAAAAAGACTATATATAGTGATTTTAGCATTCTAAAATTGCTATATTTATTAAGTATATTATTACATATAATTCAATATTCAAATTTCAAGCAAAACGAATAATCCTGATTGTCAAAATATGACAATCAGGATTTGATATAAGTTAAGCTTATTTGATTCAATTAATCATACAATACCTCTTGATAAAACAATTAACAAACCAATAAGCATTATGACTAATAAACCAATAAAATATTTCATGATTTTATTATCTTCTCTTTTTCTTAAAAATATCATTATTAGGCCAATAAACAATGTAATAATAATACCTAACGATAAATTCATTTTTAAGATAAAATCTCCAGTTAAATTCTTTGAATTTAACTGATTAAAATTGACAGTTATTAAAGAGAAAATAGAAACAAAGATTCCCATCATAGTAAGGATATTTGTATAGATAGATGATTCTTTGTCTTCTAATTCTTTTTTTGCCCTATTTGCTTTAGTAGTTCTTTGTTCATAATAATCCTTATAATTAGAAAGACCTCTATATTTCCATTCATCATTAAAAGATGCATTTACTTGCTGATCATAAGGATGATTTGGTTTTGAAGATAATTGTTCAAAAACCAATTGAGCAATAGATAGATTCTTAGATATTTTAAATATATTAGGAGAAATGTTTTCAACTCTAATATAAATAGGTGTTCTATGTCCAGGATTATATACTGGTGAAACAATAGTAATACCTTGTCTAATCAAAGAATTCTTATTTTCAACCCTTATCAATAAATCAGTTGGTACACTTATTTCTTCAACACATTTAACCATGATAGCTTGTTGAGGCTCTAGATTGTACTCATCAACATTACCATTATCAGTAATTATTTCTTTTATATGGATATCATAAGATATAGGTTTAACAAATTCTTCATTATATCCACTAATAAATATCTCTTTACTTCTTTCAATTATATCTTTATCTACTAATATCATACATATAACACCCCATTTTCATATGACTATAATACCACTCTAACTAGAATAAGACAAATACTTATCCTATAACCTCTAAATCCTATCTTTTTATTTGGTCAAATTCATCGGTAAGGTTAATAAACTTCGTCAGAATTTTACTAACTGATTAATTAGTTAAGAGTATTAGAACACTTGTTCAACATGATTGGAATGAGTAATCAACTAAAGTAGAATACTCAAAATATATATTTACTTAATATTATTAAGAACGTCTATCAAAGATAGAATTACCTATACCAAACACTGAAACCCCTTCTAGAATACTTGCCAAAAGAATAGATAAAACATTAACAAAATCTAAATATCTAAATAGAACAAATGTGAGTCCACCACATAATAAAATAACAATTGCTAACTCAATCATTTTTGATACTCTTCTATTGCATAATTTTAGATATAAACAATAAATAATAAAGACTACAATTGCAATTTCAGGTCTAATATGTTCACATACTGCATGATAAATAGCTTTAATCTTATACTTAACATTCTTAGTATTTACAACTGTATCCGCTAAGTTAACCATTTTTTTCTGATCTTCTTCAGTAATTCCTTTGAGATTATCTAAACTCTTTCCTTTACTCATTGAAATATACCATTTATTATCTTCTGTAATAACGCCATAGAATAAATAATTCACATCATTATATTTTAATAAACAAGGACGATAGAATCTAACCCATAAAGAGTTCTTACTATTCTGTACAGCACTCTTATCATTTTTAAAATGTATACCATCATTACTAATACAATATCTTACATCCTGACTGTTTCCACTATCTGGAATATAAACAAAACGATACTGTTTTGTATCAATGTCGTAATCAACACTACCATGCCATAATTTCAAATCACTATCTTTACCATCAATACTACATATTTCAGTTTCAGACCAATTCTTTCCATCAGAACTTTCCTGATAAGCAAATTGACCAGTGGTGTTATATAAATCATAACCAATAGCCCACATCTTATATTTGTTATCAGACCAAATAACTGCAGGAGATAAATGTTTCATAGACTTCATAACTTCATATTTACTCCAATTCACTCCATCATATGAATACTTTCTAAATAACAATAATGACTTACCATCACCACCTAAATTCTTTGATAATCGTCCCAAATACCATACTTCAATTCTATCTAGATCATCTCTATAAAGAATATGTGGATCCTTTAATTCATAACACCCTGTTTCTTCATTATCTCCTATAGGATTAGCTAAATGTTTAGGTGTAGTCCACTTATATAAATCATTTGAAACAGCAATACATGGATTTTCTTCTTCACCATCTGCTTCTGGATATGGTGAATAAGCCATCCAAAATTTATAACCATGCCATTCATTTTTAAAAGAAATAACAGATGGATGTGTAGGTTGGTTTTTCCCTGCATAATATGTTTCAATATTGAGTCTTGTTTCAGCTACTGATTTATTCGTATTACCACCACAAGCACTTATTGAAACAATAAGTATAAATATAGTTAATACTTTTCTTTAACTTTTTCATGCAATAAATCTATCATAAAAAATCAAACTAAAATATATAAGAGTATTCCTGTTTTTCTAGCAAGAACATATATTAATAAATTATTACTATTTTATACCTAATAACCATTTCATCTTCATAATATTCTTTTTTTCTACAAATATGTAAATTAATATACTTATAATTATTGGAATCATAAATCTCAAAAACATTGGAATATTACTATGTAAAATCAAGTTAAAGACTATGTAAATAAACAACGTGTGTAAAAAATATATCGATGAACTTAAATTTCTACATGTTTTAGTCACTCTAGTTTCTATATGTTTATGTGGTTTATAAAGCGCTATTAAAAATAAAGAAAATGCTTGAAGTGGGTATAAAATTAATAAATTATATTTTCCTACCATATATAAAATCATCATTATTATGCTACTAAATACATATATTGATACGCTCTTTTTTATACCTACTTTATACTGTAAGGCATACTTTTTCGTAAAATACCCTATAGCAACATAAGGTATTCCTTTCATAATAAAATTATTACTCCAACTAAAAACTACATAAATCAATTTATTTATAACCGTTATACCGGGAAAAATAACATTAGCATCATATACAAATCCCCACAATAATCCTAATATTGCAATTCCCAATAATGTTTTTTCATGATTTTTGCGTACCAGTATCGCTGATAGAAAAACTGATTCTGCTAGAGCTAAAAGATACCAGTATACACCATGACCAGCAAATATATATCTTCTAATTATAAGAATAAAAATATAGCCAAAAGTTTGTCGAGGATATAACATTCGATAAGTTATAATGTAATATGGAAACCAAATAACGCTCCAAACGATATATAAGTAAATCCAATTTTTAAAGCATACTTTTATAAGATTTTTATTATCAAGTTGTGACAATTTGTAAACTGAAAAATAACCTGAAACAATCATAAAAAAAGGTACTGCTTGTCCTGTAAAACATTTAATAATAAAATCGTTTAAAGAATTATTAGACACTATTCCGCCACTATGAATAATAACGACCAAAAAAGCGCAAAATAACTTTATTATATCAATTAAAGGAAAATACACATCCTTTTTCTTATGGAATTTTTGTATTTCTACATTACACACCATGCCATTTTCTCCTTTTCTTCAAAATAAACTATGACTATATTATTGTCCTTTTAATAATCAATTAAGAATATTTTAAACATAGTTCTTATAAATTTGTTCTTACAATTAACAAAAAAGAATTTTATCTCCTCTATTTTAGATATCCTAGAAATCAACCCAAAATTAATTAATATTTTTTGTTTGAATCCTTCTTTAAATACATTAACAATAAATAAAACTCTAGTTTTATTTATTAAAGTACTTTTAATACTATTAGGATACTCTTTAGATGACTCATCTAAATCTAACTTAACACAATCCTGTTGGTTGCTAATAGCTTCCAATATCTTATTTCCCTTAATAGAATGTGCTAATAATAAAAATGTTCCTTTATTATCATCCATTTCCAAACTTTGATTCCAAACACTAAAATAATCCCATTAAGTAAAATCACTTACCTTTTGAGTTACTTTAAATTAATAGAATTTGACATCTTGCCTCTAAGGTCTTTTTTGTTTCTGTAATCTACAAAATCTTTCCATACTAAATTCGTAATATGCTTCCTTAAGTGAAATAGGCATAGGTGTAGCTCTTACCATTTCATTACTGAAAGCCTCAGTATCCATCATCATTCTTAGAATCTCAGATGCCATTTCCTTTCTCTTGAATGTATACTTAGCCTGCTTCTTAAGAAGCAGGAAATCTAGATAACCTTGTATGTATCTGGTTCCAACTCCTCTTGTTGTCTGTATCATTGAGCTTACTTCTGTCATCATCTCATTGACAGCTCCTAATGATTTACCATCATCAGTAAGATATCTCTTCTCTAAAGGAAATGTCTTGATTTTATTGTTTACTGCTTCAAGATAGTTGGCAAACTGCTGTATGCTTGCCTTTGAATCTGATATGAACTCTTCCACATCCTTAAAGTAGTCTTTATTCGCTTTATATTTATCGAATGACTCACTTCCA
>CAKPRO010000022.1 GCA_934182615.1 uncultured Bacilli bacterium
CTATTGGATTTTTCAATGTTTTATTTACAAGTGATTGAACTGCATTTTGTTTCATATTTAATGTTTCTTCATAATCTATATGTCTTAAATTACATCCTCCACATCTTTTATATGTTACACAATCTGGATTTTCTCTATGTTCTGAACTTTCTATTATTTCTATTATTTTACCAAATGCATATGAAGATTTAACTTTTACTATTAATACTTTAATTTTCTCTCCTTTTATTGCTCCTTGTACAAATATTGTGTAATCATCTATTTTTGCTATTCCTTCTCCCTCAAAGCCATTATCTATTATATTTACTATATATTCTTTATTTTTTTGTATTGGTATTTTTGTCATTTTTTCTCTCCTTGAGTAATATATCTGATTTATTCATAAAATAATTTGCTATTTGTTTAGGTATCATTCAAATTAAAAAAATACCAAGGCTGATTTTGAAGCTACCTTGATATTACTAACTTTGGTGCCTTAGCGGAGGACGTATTCGAAAAACGCCTTGCAAAAAAGCACCTTGTAATCCGTTTCAAAATCAGTTATAGCAATTGTTTAAAAATAATGTATATACAAATGTGAGTTTTTTTGCTATTAACTATATTTTTAATTTAACATAATTTTTTATATTTTGCAATAGAAATTTTACTTTTTTAAAACTCCTGAATTTGCCTTTTCAACAATTTTCCTATACCATATATTTTGAGACTTTTATACTGTTGTCTTCTAGATTTATATTCGTATATTTAAAATTATCGTTTTCAAATAATTTTTCTACTACAAATACTATACTATATCTTGCTCTAGTAGCAGAAACATAATATTTACAAGGAGAATCTAAACTAGTTCCATTTTGCAAAAATTCCTTATATTTTTTATTTGGAAATATTGCAACCCTATCAAACGTCATTCCCTTGCATTGTCCAAAATTTAATGAATCATAATCTATTTTTGTTTTTGCATTAAATTTTAATATTGTTGGTTTATAAATTTTAAAATAATTTTCAAAATCTTTTTTATCTAAAAGATATACTCCTTGATTTTCTTCTTTGTATATTTTGTCTGATTCTATTCTATTATTCTTATCAGTACATATACTGTTTGAAAACTCACATATTTCTCTTCCAAATCTTCTCGTTTTATTATTAAATAGTAATGTTATTATACCTTTTCTTTCTAATTCTTTAAAAAAGTCTATAAGATGTATTCCCGTTATTTTCTTATTCTTTTTAGCATTATATGTAGTATAAGTTGATTGTTTAACATCTCCAACACATTTTATTTGTATCTTAGAATTAAAAAGCAAATTTAATATTTCTATATCTTCTCCTGCTAAATCTTGAATTTCATCAATATAGATGTGAGAATAAATTTCTCCCAATCTTTGTATAACTTTGTTGTTTGATTTTATATTACTATCTATTGCAAATTCACTAACAGTATTAGATAAGATATTGTTAGTAAGCATATAATGTTTCGGAGTTCCTCTAGAATTAAAATTAATATATCCATATTGATGATTAAAATCTATTGAGTTTATTATATTAATTTTATTTAATATTGAACTTTGATATGGTTTTACTAATTCTCTTAATAAAAATTGAAACCAAGACAAAATTACAACATTCTTATCTATTACTCCATTATTCTGCTTCTTATATTCTTTTTCAATCGACTCAATACCTTTGTTAGTATAAGTGGTAATTAAAATTTTTTTATTGGTTGTCTTTGCATTTTCTATTACCTCTTTACATATATCGTGAGTTTTTCCAGCTCCTGCAGCAGCCATAATAACAATATTATTCAATTGCATCTAATATGTATTGAGGATATTTTATATTTTTTTCATAGTCAAAAATCCTCATACTCCATTCTGTCTTATTATGTTCCATAAACTTTTTTACTTCTTCGTAAGATTTTCCTTTCATTGAATCATTCTTGGATATTCCATCTATGAAATCTTCAGAGATTTTACCATTTATAGTATTGGCTGCTAAAATACTAGGTTCTAATGTATTTAAAGTTTGATCTTTTTCATAACAAATTTTTATATTTCTTTTATCCATATATCCTTTATATTTTTGTATAATATTTTCATTAATATTACCATCATTATCTGTAACGATTGTTATATTTTTGTTTACTAATATAGCAATATCACAATATCTCTTAAAAGCTAATGCATTGACAGCAATAATGTCTATTCCATCATTAATCGGTAATTTATTATACTTATCCTTATATGCTCTTTGTATAATTAAGTCATCTGCTGGTCCTTCAACTAAAATTACTTTATTTGCTAAAATAACTCTTAAAGTATCGAATCCAGGTAATTTTTTAAAATAATTCCTTGTATCGTCATCTAAATTTTGTAAACTATTCACATTTCCGTTATGTACTATATGTATATTTTGTAAATCCAACTTATTGGCTATATAACTACTATGTGTTGCAATAAAAATCTGTTTATCTTTGTTTTCTTCAATTTTAGAAATTAGTTTTGCCATATTGGTATAAGATAAATTGTTTTCTGGTTCTTCGATAATAAGTGTACTAACTGTATCTTTATTATTTTTCAATGCTAATTCTATCTTCATTGAATTTCTACTTCCAAATCCTATATTGTCAAATGGTATATTATCAACTGCTATTTCAATGTCTTCTTTCCAATTATCAACATTTTCTTCTTTTAAATTAATACTTATGCTTTTTTCATTCAACTTTACATTTTGTTTTAATTTCGAATTTAATTCTTGAATATTTGGCATTTTATTAAAATTCATTATACTTTTTCTATATTCTGATCTAAGCATTACCTTATCTTCATTAGATAAAAATTGTTCCATATTCTCAGAAACAAATCTATTTAATAAATTATTATAATCTCTTTTGGATGCATCAATTGTTGCAACTTTAAATGGTAAGTACTTACTAGTAATGCTACTTCCATGAAATCCGATAAATTCAATTTTATAAAATTCAAGTGGAATATCAAGTATTTCGCCTTCTTGTAATTTTTTCTTGTATATATCTGCATTATCTTGATTAAATTTATAATAAAATGCTATTCCTGGACAATCTTCTCCTAATGAATTATTCGTTCCTTTAAATTCTGAGTTTTCTTCTTTTTTACAATAAGCTTCTATCATTATTTCTGGCAATTCGGCATATTCTCCACTTGTTATATTTTTTATATAATTCTTTCTTACTTCATAATTAAAAAAATTAGCTGTAATTTGCCTATCTATAAAATAGCCATTGATTTTGCCTGTTGTTATTAAATTTACAATCTCTAGAATAGTACTTTTTCCAGCATCATTTTCACCTACAAAAATATTCACATTATCATTTAAGTATATAATTTTTTCTTTAAATATTTTATAATTCTTCACTTTTATTTTATCTATTACCATATTAATATATACTCCATATTACTTTTATATTATGGTTCCACACTGTGGAACCATTCTATTCTTTATCTTCAAATTCTTCCTTTTGTTTTTCTATTTCCCTTGCTAATTCTTCTTCAGTTGGTAAATATAATTGATATTTTGACGCAAATAAATTCTTATTATCATTAAGAACAGAATATTTTACTATTGTATCTTTTTTATCTGAACACAATATAATTCCTATTGTTGGATTATCATCTTCTGCTTTTATTTCATTATCATAATATCTAACATAAAAATCCATTTGTCCAATATCTTGATGTGTTAGTTTGTCCAATTTTAAATCAATTAAAACGAAACATTTTAGCACATAATTGTAAAACACTAAATCAATATAAAAATTGTCGCCATCTACATCAATTCTTTTTTGCCTTGCTACAAAAGAAAATCCCCTACCTAATTCTAGTAAAAATTCTGATATATGTTCAAGCAAATTAGATTCTAAGTCTTTTTCTAAAAATCTTCTGTCTTTTATGTCTAAAAATTCTAAAACATAAGGGTCTTTAATAAAGTCTTGAACTTTCTCCTTTTTCTCTAAAATATTTATTTCATTTTTTACTTCTTCTTTATGTTCTTCACTTGTTGATAAAAGCCTTTCATAATAAAAACTATTTATTTGCCTTTCTAATTGTCTAACACTCCAATTTGACTTTATTGTTTCTTCTAAATAAAAATTTCTTTTAGCCTCATTGTCTATATTCATTATTAAACGATTATGGCTCCAACTCAACTGGTTCCACAGTGTGGAACCACCTTTATACGTTAAATAAAACTTTTTCATTTTCTTTAAATTGGGAACACTAAAACCTTGTCCAAATTCTCGAGTTAACTTTTCTGAAAACAATTTTAATATTTCATTTTGAGATGCCTCTAAATTATAGTTTTCAATTAATTCGTTTATAGTAGAACCAATTTCAAAGTATAATTCTACCATTTCAGAATTAATATTTTTCACAACATTCTGCTTTGTTTTTAATATTAAGTTATTTATTCTATCATAGTAATTTCCAAATACTTGATTATTTTGTTCTATTAAATCAGCCATTCAATACCCTCCTTTGTTTTTTGCCAATAACATTGGCAAAATTTGATATTTCATAAAAAAATTTTCTCAAAATTTAATTATGTTTATTTTTTATATATTCTTTTGCACATTTTCTTATAT
>CAKPRO010000023.1 GCA_934182615.1 uncultured Bacilli bacterium
ATTCGGCGGAGGTGGAGCTCGTGCCAAGAAGAAAGAAACAGTCATTGATAAGCTAAAAGAATTCTTTGAAAAGTACTTTGGAATCGGTGGAAAAGTATCTTTTGTAAATGTGGAAGGTGATGAAAATGGCAAAACAGAATAAAGACTGGAAAGCTTTGAACATCAAGCTGGATAGAACTGTCTATGAACAGTTGGAAAAATACTGCGAAGAAATGGGACAAAGCAAAACTGTTGCTGTTGAACGTATTCTTTCAAAAGCATTTGACGAACATAACAAACAAAAATAGAATTATAGTATAAATGGACTGTTTCAAAGCAGTCCTTTACTATACATATTGTAAAATACAGGAGAAAGACAATGCATTTTGACCCAACGAATACCAAAGAATACAAAAAAGCATACGCTAAATTAGAAGCATTGAAGCAAGAAATGAGCGATGCACATGACAAGAATGAAACAGACAGAATGTATAAAATCGACGCAAAAATAGGCGACTATCTAGATGAGCTAAAAGCGTTACAACTCAAAATATACAAGAAACATGTGGCGAAAACGTTTAAAGCGGACGATGCATATATGGTCAGTCTAGACTCAAAATCAAAAACCATACAAATTCTGGATGATTTTTCGACATCAAAAAAAGAGTTTATGATGCTTAGAAACATATTCCTTATGGAAAGACACATGAAGTATTGTTCTTTAGTGGTGACTCAGGGATGTTCTGGACTTCGAATCGTAGATGACACTGATATTGTAATGAGCGGTTTAAAACTCGTTTCAGGAAAAGTGCTAAGCAACATCCCAGATAATGAAGCAAATGAAAGAGTGATGCCTCTAGTCAAGAGTCTTAAAAGAATCGATTATGATATGAATACTTTCGGAAAACCTCAAAAACTATACGTGTTTAAACGTCCTTATGTTCTTCATGGACAAACATCTGAAGACAGATTTGGATACGGATATGGAACACTGTATGGAGATACAACAGATTATATGATTGTTGGAGTCTACTTTTAGGCAGGAAATTGAGATGAGTTTGATTAATATTGTACTTGTGATTTTAATATGCATCGGCTTTCCTATGGCTTTCTCTAAAAAAAGACAGCTAAGAGTGTGTTCTCTTGGACTGGTGACTTTAGCGTTTCTGATTGATATGGTTAAATGTGCTGTTCAACACGACATAGAACAGACGTTTTGACAGGGTTTGTTGTGCTTCTATATTATTACGTGTATCGTAAAGCATCTAAGTTTAGTTAACCCATAAAACACATCGAAAAAAAGCAGGATTCTTGAAACGGAATCCTTTTATAATGTTTATAAATTTGTAATATATTGAATTTAGACACCTTTTTGAGTTGTCATAATATAATACACTTGCAACGTTCTTATCATGATAAACGGACAAAATCCAATCGATCTTTACTGCTCATTTACTGATTGTGTTGCGTAAGATTTTCTCAAATGGGTTTTCGCCGTTTTCAGTGATTGGTTTGTCATTAAATCGGTTATTCCTCTGGGAGTGATATAGAATTCACCACCGTCCTTTCTTTTTATCTTGTGAGAGCGTCCTCAGAGGAAACGAGACAATCCCTTTTCAATATCCATCTAGAAATAATCAGATGATACAGAACTTCATAGCATCGAATAATTAATGCATACTTTGTGTTTCCTTTTATGGTTAATTGTATAGTGTATACAAAAGAAGGAGGCATTTATGATAAACAAGAAAAAAGCGATTAAGAAATGTGTGTTGCCTTGTATTCTAAGCACAACCCTAGTTTCAACCGTAGTAACACCTATAAATGCAAGGGTAAATGAGACCTTCAATCCTGTTAGAAACCTACGATTCACATCTGAAGTAACAACAGGACAAACAGCCTCTAAAGATAAAACCAAATTAAACACAGATATCAAATACAGTAATGACAAGAGCACTGCGACGATGACTATAACATCTCCAGACGGATATAATCTGAGTCTTACAGATGAGTGTAAGGAATCGTATAAGAATTTTCTGGATAATGGAACGATTGTTCTACAGGATGAAAATACGAATACGATGTCTGTTACAACAAATATCAAAAGTATCTATCGTCTAGAAATAAACGTGAAAAACAC
>CAKPRO010000024.1 GCA_934182615.1 uncultured Bacilli bacterium
TACCAATATCCTTCATACGATTGATTACATTAGTGCCAGCCCCACCGACACCGATGCACAATATCTTTATATTTTCAGAATCACATTTCATTTAGTACCATCTATCATTATTAAAAGCATTCAAAGGATACCATACTATATATTGCACCTATTTGTCTATATCTTGTCTTGTCCAACTACACATAACAATTAAAGCCATTATAAGAAGTACTATAAGCAATAATATTCCAGACAAACCATAATACCAGAAATTCTTATCTACAACACCTGGCTCGGTCATAAAATCTGTCACATAAAAATCCACAACCAAACTTACCATCCATAGTAAAAAGAAAAACGCAGTAATCAAAGACAGGATTTTTCGACCATTGATTATTTGTACAAGTTTATACGAAACATAACCTATAATACCTATTACTATTATAGTCATGATAGTTGCTGCAAGCATTGCCAACCTAACGGGAAAATCTTTTCCATTAACTACTGCTACCCAATGGCCTAACCCTGTAACATGACCTATTATCGTATCCCTTGCTATATCATCAAAGCTAAAATCAAACATTGTATGTAACAAAGCTGGCACTAAAATCATAATACAAAAGAACACGAACTTAGCCAAAAAAGCTAGCCCAAAACCTATCAAATAGCTCAAGACTATAGTTCCCACTACTCTTAAAATGTAAAATCCGACCTGTTTCATAGTCATACCAATTAATACCCACTTCTACGATTACCCCAATAGCCAAATACAGTAGAGCCAACAGCTCCCACTGTTGTTATCCACCACCATACATTGTATGCAGTTGTATATTCATTAGCCTTATACAAAGCATCTCCAATACAACTACGTATAAAATTCGGAATAAAAAACATGCCATGCCAAATACCAGAATACCACGTATAAGTTTTATTAGGATCTATATCACACAAAAGCCATCCTATAAAACATGACACAAAGATAAACACAAATATTCTTGTACATCCCATAATTAATGTTCCTTTTTATTTTTAGTTTCAACAAATACTAACACAATTAAAGCGACAGCAGCAACAACATCCACCACATTCCATACAAATCTGCCTAAAGCAAATTTGACAAGTGGTTGGAACAATACTGCCAAAGCTCCAGCTGCAATAGCCAACTCGTTTTTGTTTTCTTGGTAATAGGAATATGCCATATAACCAAACACAACTGTCGCTACATATCTTATCAATATGTAAAAACCATACGGCATATCCAATAAACACAAAAGCAGTAAAACTGCCAATACAATTTTAAAATAGTTCATAATAGACAATTTAGATAAAGTTATTTTTTTCTAGGAAACTTTGCCATCAATTCTCTGTTTATTTTATTCCAAAACTCACCAAAGAAATCTGTAAATTCAAACAAATTGACCTCCATTTCCCGCGAAGATGGAAAATTATCATGAGCTATATTTGTGAATCTTGCAAATAGAGTTTCAGGGAAAAACATCTTAGTCTTAGGATAGTCACATTTTAAGAAATCAGTCATTTCACTTCGATATTGCCCTACTCTAAATGTAAACTGTTCCATTTCAGATTGTTGATATTTTCCCGTATTCCTCACAGCCTTAAATATAGACAAGAAAAAACCTTCTACTGATGCTTTCTCATCTAAATAGCCAAAACTCATACCATAATCTAGAACTACCCAAGCACAAAACATATAAACCTCATCTTGATTATATGTTGCTCGGGAAAGTTTTGGAGCAGTAGTCATAAAATCCACAGTCCATTTTATAGCAGTCTCTATCATCATTTCAGAGTTGAAACTTTGAACAACTTTAGTTTTGCTAAATAAATTCTTTAAAAAACTCATAATCAATTTTTCTTTTATGGCCTTTTCAGTCCCATTAGGTCTTTTTGTTAAACAGAGAAGCGTGAACTGCAATGCCCACATCTCAATACTGGAGGCCCTAGGATAGCCCATACTCATAGATGCAACAATAGCAGCCCACGCTATGCGTGAGAACCACTATGCTATCT
>CAKPRO010000025.1 GCA_934182615.1 uncultured Bacilli bacterium
GTATGAAAATGTATTGAAAAATATTATTTCATATTCTCATGTAAAAACTTTTTTAGAATCAGATTCGAGAGGAGACTTTCTTATACGTTACTATGATGCATTAAAAGAATTGAGTTATTATCGGGAAAATTCTTTCTTTTGGTTACAGTATTCAATTGCTTGTATGAATATTGGAAAATATGATTTGGCACAGACTTATCTTGACAGTGCACAAAGTTATTTTAGATCCTCAAGTACTGTAGTGCCATTTCAGTTAGATACACAT
Source organism: uncultured Bacilli bacterium (assembly GCA_934182615.1). GTDB lineage: Bacteria > Bacillota_I > Bacilli_A > RF39 > UBA660 > CAG-302. The sequence continues at coordinate 266 of CAKPRO010000025.1, forward strand.
CAGGCGCGTTTGTATTTGACGATTATAAGGGAAAATGAATGTGATAATGTGAAAGAAACATTTATGGAGGCGCATAGGTTATTAATGCAGCCAATTGTGTCTGATAAAGATGACCCCGTTAAACAAATCAGTACATTTTCTTTTTACACTAAAAATCAAGTAAAAAGGAATCTTTTTTCGAAAGGGTTAAGAGATATACATAGAAAAGCATGTGAAGAGGCGTATAATAAAATTGAAGATTTAGAAAAGAAGCATAGCTTCAATTCCAGAAATAATTTTAAAAATCTTTCGTATGCTTTACTAAGAAATTCATTAGAAAAGTAATGCGTGGGTAATAATATAATGTACGTGATAAATATGAAACAGAACCTAATTCATATATATTTTGAAGACAAGGATAACGATGATAGCGGTGGCTAATCGTCCTGATAGATAGAGGAGAAATCCTTATGAAAGAACAGTTACTGAAAATGAATGGTTTATCAGTGGAAATTTTGGATGCATTGTCATTTGAATCATATCTTGGCATTCCATTGAAGAAGAATTTGCATTATTTTGATAAAGATGAGTTGATTACAGAACTGATTGCAATGACGGATTGGCTGGATCAGCAGGAAATTCTTTCAGATATTGCATTGGATTATAGAATCAAGAGCCTGGATTCTATACTTTTAAAGTACAGTCGTTATTATCCGGATCATCAGACACGAAAAGTATTTAATGATATTTTGGGATTCCGGGCATTTTGTGATAGCTATGATCAGATACTTGGATATGATGATAATCAGTTTCGAATTGCTGATATGACAAATGGAAAAGCGTTAGATGATGGATACCGGGGAGTTCATGCATACTATCAGAAAAGTGGAAGATATTATCCTATAGAAATTCAGTTTAATACGTTTTTTGACAGACAGTTTAATAACTGGCTTCATGATTATCTTTATAAGAAGAATTATCCAATAGAAACGGGAAAGATAATGCGTGATAAATATGAAAATGGACTGATTCATAATGAGAGTGATTTTAAGGAGGTGTTGAATAATGTGTTACCTGATAGCGAAAGATCGTGATGCACATGGTTGTTTTGCTTTAAAAACAAATCATGGAAAGCATCTGGTAGAATTAAAAAGGGAGTTGAACAGAGCGGTTGGCTATAAGGGAGTACAACTTGTAACGATCAGCAGACCAACAGCGTATGGTGAATATGCTCCTTATTATTTTGTGGACACGGAGCAGGAGTTTTGTACTCTTGTAAAAGGGCTTCGTCCATGATTGAATCTGGATCAAAAACAGGAAATGGCAAAAATAAATTCCGAAATGGGAATCTTTTTACGGGAAATAAAGAAAAGATTCCGATATGGGAATATATTTTGAAGACAGATATATAATATGTCATACACAGAAAACTATAAAAAAGTATCAATATTTCTTGCAGGCAAGAATCAGTAGTGCTATACTAACGAGTGGTCTGAGCTTTTTTGCCTGACACATAATTTGCAACAATTAACGAACAATCTACATCAGAGAGAAGACAGA
>CAKPRO010000026.1 GCA_934182615.1 uncultured Bacilli bacterium
CCCTCAAAGAATGAAGGCAATAGTAAACAATCAGCAGCAGACAAATACTGTTCAATATCCGTTTGAAACCCCGCAAATATCAATTTGTCCTCCATTTTCTCTTCTTTTGCATAATTAATCAAAGTATCTTTCATACTCCCAATTCCAACGAACATTAATTTATAGTCGCTATCCTCCAAAAGTAAACTTTGCAACACTTTTAATGCAAAATTTGGATTCTTCACATATTCAATTCGTCCTATCATAATGAGTAAATGTTCATCATTACTTATATTATATTTTTTTCTAATTTTTATCCGTTTATCATAATTAAAATAATATTTGTGCGTTTCTATAGCATTATTTAATATTACTACATCTTTCGTATTTCCATATAAATGTTGAGCAGCTTTATCTGAACAAGCAATACAGCAATCAGATAATTTAACAATTTTCCCTCTATTAATAACGTGCCTTACAGTATGTATTAATTGTAGTACCTTATTGTTATGTTCAATCTGACTACTATGTGAGTGAGTTATAATCTTTGCGTGTGAATATTTTTTTGCATATTTATGAATAGTAATATTACTTGCTGATCCCGTATTAATCCATACAACTTTATAATCATTACAATGAATTTTAAAAAAATTCTTTAACTCAGAATTACTTTTACGGAGTCCATCTTTACGATTAGAAATATAATAAACAGTTCTTCCCATAAGCATTTTTTTTCGATTTTCGGTTTCATTGCCGTAACAGAGGAAATCAAACTCAACGTTTACACAACGTGAGACAATGCCCATAACTATCTTTTCAACACCTCCATATATTCCTGAAATACCTACTACCAAAACCTTCATATCCATCACCCAAGTTTTCATCTCATATTTTAAAGCAACAATTTATAAGCAACATGCACCTCTCGTTTATTTTCAGGAGGAAGCTCCATATAATCCCCGTACAAATTAGTAAGATATACATCATATTGCTTTGGAATTTTTACTGCAATTCCACAAAATTCACCTTCTGTCAATTCAGTAAATACTTTTTTATCAAAGATTTCACGATTATAACTTATGGCAGAAGGTACACCTATCCAATTGCTTTATTTATATTTTTTTCCAATTTTATCTACTAACTTCAAATAAAATCTCATACCGCCCACATGAGAAAAGATCCAACCTAATCTTCTCCTTAGCGTATAGTATTCTTTTACATCCTTTTCTACTTTTCCTTTTTCAATAATTACTGATGATGGGTATTTGTAGTCAACGCACACACTAGCTGCTTTAAATGCAAAATCATATATTTTAGATATAATTTTTCTTTGTAATCCAGGTTCAGCCATGTTCTCAATAATAAACACATCAATAAAAATCATATCAAATTTTTGAATTCCACAACTCGCCACCTCAACATATGTTGTTCCTTTTTTAAAAATCTTTGGGGCTTTAGACACATATTTTGAATCACTTAATGGCTCAGCAAGTTCATATTTTTCTGCCAATTCTCTTTGAAATACCGCTGCAAATCGCTCATAATCTTTGCGTAACATCATAATATCAATATCATCATCCCACGGAATAAATCCCTTATGGCGAACTGCCCCAAGAAGTGTTCCCCCTGACAACATATAATTAATTTGATATTTATCGCAAACCTCTTTTATATCTATAAACATTTCTAAAAGAGTTTTTTGCAATTCCTTTATTTGATTCATTGACAAACGATACTCTGAAAAGTACTTTGAATACATTGATTTACTTGAAATCATAATTATCACTCCTAAAACTACACGCAACAACACTTATCCTTTACAT